>JACDGK010000004.1 GCA_013815345.1 Patescibacteria group bacterium | reverse complement strand
TATCCCCTAAAATAACCCGTCACTAACGTAAGCCAGTCTTGCTTGGTCTGCCAGACTCCATTTGTGTCTAGATAAAGCACTCCCGCTGAGCCAGAGCCTTTATTAGTACCTGAGCGGTATTCCCAATAGGTGAAGGATATGGTATTTGCGTTGAAGAGACTCAGAATGTCTGCCACATATTGCTGAGCACCGGGAACATTCGTGGTGAGACCAATTTGATTTACGAATATTGGTACGTTATGCGTGTTGCGGAAGGCTGTTGCACAGCTAAGAAGTCCTGCAAGCCATGTCTTGTCCACCAGGACTTCTTGGCCCTTTCCGGGATAGTTACACGTACTGGAGGTATTTGCTTGATCAAAATAGGTACCCGGGTATCCGGTGCTCGACGTTGGATGCTTGGCTTTCACTGCGACCGCTCGTGTATCATTGGCACTTTTAACATACTGAGCAGGTTCATAGAAGTTAAACGTGTAGATGACATTGGTTTGATCTGATAAATATATCTGGTCAAGAAAGCGAATGTCATACTGACCAATCACCACGGGCGTCACCGTGTCCACCGAGCGCACGCCAGCGATTATCTTTTCATATATGGCTTTTATAGTTGCATTATCCGGAGCTCCTGTAGCGAGCTTGGGTGGATTAGGCTCTGAGAGCAGTTCATAGCTTCCCATATACGGGGTGTCCTTGTACCGAGCGGCGAGGAACTTCCACATCGTTACGTATTGTGTCTGCACGTTCGGATTAGTCCAGAAGTCGCAGTCTCCACCACGCACCACCAGGTCTATCCACAAATGCGCGGAAGACGCCCACATGACCTCCTTATCAATAATGGCGAGGTTTGCGGGAGGTATGGTTCCGGGCGCGTTGGGGTCGTAGTCAAGGGCGCCTCCTGAACAGTCGGTGGTGTCGAGTCGATTGCTTGAATACCAGGAGAGTGGGATGCGTACGAAGTTTGCACCTTGGGCTGCGTTATCTGTCCCATCCTGTGGCTGTGCATTATCAGAGATGGGACCCCAGTTAAAGCCTCGCAGTACGATGGGTTGACCGCCCGGGGCGATTATCTGGCTTCCACGGACGGTGAGGTGGCCGGGGGGTGGGGGTTGGCCGTTCGGAGGTGGAGAAACACAATTCGGATAGATACCCGTGTCTCCCGTTGGGCATGTCTGTGTTAAAGGCGGCGTTGGGTCGGTCGAGATCGAGGTTTGAAGATCTGGTATCAGAGGTGGAATATAGGTAGAAGCAATTGATGCAGAAGTTTCGCCGGGAACATTCGAGGAAGATTGAGAAGTGAACGTTGTATAGGAACGATTAGAGCTGCCTTTATAGGTAACTCCATTAAGAGTGTAGCTCGAGCCCTCTTCATCCGGCACCAGCGCAAACGCATTCCCGGCGGTACTGGTGGCGATAATGAAGGTCTGATCCTTAAGAAACGGAAGTGAGTAGAAGGAAGAGAGATGTGTCACTCCCCAGTATCCTACGCCAATAATTAACACCATGACTGCCGTGGTTATAACAAAGGCCGCAGTGCCCCCAGTGTGCGTCACTTGTCCCACCGGCGCCATCTGAGTACCTCCAACAGCATTTAAGCCTTCATTAATGTCCCCTATCGGCCATCCCTGCCGCAGAAGCTCCTGAATAATGAGGGTACGAGAGGTGCCTCGGGAAACCTGTTCACGTATATGTGTGAGGAGATCAGGAGTGATCATAGTGTTATTTTAAGAATACTCTATTTTGACTCTCTTTTGGGAGCAATTCCACTATTTCTTTTCGAACATCCTCCAACCCGGGGAGCCGAGTGAACGTTGTGAATATTGCTACGTGTCTGAGACGATGGTGGAACCGCATGGTGTTGTACAATATACAGATGACAATGGACCCTACATCGGAAGTCTTCCCTCCTAACAACGCCTTAAAAGTATTCGAGCCGGTAATTGGAGTTTGGGATACTGTCGGTACCCATCCAATGGTTGATAGCCCGCTACATGGCCGAGCATCTTTTGAATGGCATGAGTCAGGCGCCTTTATCATTCAGCACACGAGCATTGAGGACTCTCGGTTTCCCGATGGGGTAGCGATATTTGCTTCAGATGACGCTCTGGGAATACATTCCATGGTCTATTTTGATGAGCGAGGAGTTTCGCGTATCCATCAGGTAAGGATGGATGGTAACGTTTTAAGATGGTGGCGAGATGCGCCTGGTTTCTCCCAGCGTTATAGTCTGACCATTTCTGAAGACCAACAATCTATGGTCGGCAAAGGAGAGCTCTCTAAAGATGGAGTAACCTGGGAGAAAGATCTTGATTTGAATTACACACGAACCAAAACATAAAACGTGCTTCTTAATTGCGCTTACACTTGCTGGCACAGCTAGTATCGAACCTCATACCAAACAAATTCGAACATTTTCCGGGGCGGAGAGCCACGAAAATACTTTTCGTTATCGATTATTTCAGCGATGAGGGCAACCTGCCCAGCAACACGGTCGACGCATGCCTTTACGCATTTTATCAAGGCCAACCGTTATACGCCGTGCTCTGGTTTCATCTTTCTTAGCAGAGATAACCCAGCATATCCATTCATTGCGGGCTAGTGGTGTGATATCCGTCCACATATCCATCACCTTAGGATCAGCCGCGATCGCTTTATGAAAATCCGCTGGCATTCGATGTACCGTACCGCCAGCTATTTTCTTTTTTATCATGAGATCATTTTATCAAATCTGAATCTATCATCTAGTAGGAAGGTTCTAACATACTCCAACCCGCGGCCTAAAGAGTATACTAATTCTATGACGACATATGTAGCGCTCTTACGGGGTATTATGCCCATGAATCCAAACATGCGGGGTGAGAAATTGCGGGAAGTTTTTGAATCGCTCGGTCTTAAAAAGGTTGCGACTGTTATCGCGAGCGGAAACGTCGTATTTGAATCCACTTCAAAAAACATACCCGCTCTGGAATCTACAATAGAGAAAGCTCTTTTTACACAACTCGGCTTTACCAGTGCGACTATCATTCGTAGTCGAGAGGAGCTTGAGCGTTTGGTAAAAAAGAACCCTTTTAAGGGCGTTGTCGATGAAAAGCCAAACTACCTTGTCATTACATTTTTTAAAAAAAGAACTAAAGAGCTATGTACCGTAATCGATTTAGCTACTACCGAGCCTTCACAATTCATGCACGATATCGAAAAAGATCATGGCAAGGAGATAACTACACGCACCTGGAAAACCGTTCTACGCATCCTTAAGAAAATGGAAGAGCTTCGCTAAGGAAGTAGTTTTTTGACAGTATAACTGCATGGAGGTTCTGTCGAAGAAAAAATGGAGTCGACAAGACGTATATCACTTCGATATTCCGGTAAATGATATGTAAACCCGAAACTTAGAATCTAAAGGTATGTTTCATCTACATAGCACCACTGCCACTCACCTCGAGGATCAAAGCTATCAATGATCGGGTGACTTGTTTCTTGAAAATGCTTGTGAGCATGTTTGTTTTTCGACGAGTCACAGCACCCTACGTGACCGCACGTAAGACACAGGCGAATTTTTACCCACGTATCCCCTATTTTTATACACTCTTCGCACCCCAGTGAATGTGGAGTTACTTCTTTAATTTGATCTTTATGGGTGCATTCTTTTTTCATAGATTTATTAATTTAGTATATCAAACAAGTCTGTAGAAAAGATGAGGGTCGAGATGTTTTATGCTATAATCCTGCGAGGTTAATGTAAAAAGAGGAACGATAGTATGGTAAACCTCGCGGTACTCGCTTCTGGCACTGGTTCGCTCTTCGCGGCTATGCTCGAACAAAAACTTCCCATTCGGCTGATGGTTACTGACCGACCGTGTCGTGCGCTCGAAATCGCAGACGAAGCAGGACTACCGCACGTGCTCCTTCCCCGCCGATTCGGTAAAGGCTTCGACCGAGATGCCTATACGAGAGAAATGCTAGCATTGTTTCGCGAACATCATATCGGCTTAGTCGCTATGGCAGGGTTCATGACCGTTTTCACCCCGCGAATGTTCGCGGAAGACGCGTACAGACTAAAAATCTTAAATACTCATCCGTCCTTATTACCTTCGTTCAAAGGTGATCATGCGGTTAAGGATGCTATCGTATACGGCGTCAAGACTTCAGGATGCACTATTCACTGGACAACCGAAGAGTTGGATGCCGGACCCATCATTGCGCAGGAATCGGTGAAGGTACTACCAAGCGATACGGTAGAGAGCCTTCACGAACGAATCAAAGAGGTTGAACGACAGCTTTATCCTGCGCTTCTAAAAACGCTTATTTAGAGAGCGCCGCGCTTTGCCATCAGCCGTCGTACCTCCAAGGGTGTGGCGGTTTTTCATACCAAACAGATTCCAATATTCTTAGCGGCCGGCCAAAATATTAGTGCTCAAAAAACTACGCTATAATAAAACATATGTTCCGATCTGCCTCGCGTCAAAAAACAGACTGATCGAAATTCAACGTACCTATGCCTGACTCAGATCGCTATCAGAAATTTATAAACGAGGAACTAATTCTTCGGGATCAATTAGCTATTGATCGTACTAAACTCTCGAATGATCGAACGCTGCTCGCTTTTGCGCGAACGGCGCTCACCCTTTTCATTACGGGTATCACCGCGTTGCATTTTATTCCCGGAGAAGATTTAGTGCTGCATACCCTCGCGTGGCTTTTCACTATAGGTGGCCCGGTCGTTTTGTACCTAGGCTTGAAACGCTACCGCCGAATGATTCATGACATCACGAGTGAAGAAAAGCGCTTGGTGAGCAAAAGAAAACATTTTTCTTTTGTAATGCCTCGATTCCCTCGCTTTCATAAAGAGCAAAACAATGCGCAGTAATTACATACTACTCATGGATGTTCAACAGCAGCGACTATTTCTTGGCATAGAAGCATTCCTCTTTTACGGAACAAGACCTCTTAACTCATGGGGCTGGCTTTAAACGAATAGTGTGGTACTTTCAAAGAAGACCGGGCATGTCGTTAGGTTTAAAAGGAGAGTTTTTAGATGAACGATACCGTTGTTTCCTATCAGAAATCCATCGTGGAAGCTATCGAAAGACTTACACAAAATCTTGAGACCGGGTTTGAACAAGTCTCGGAAGTTGGTGAGTCACAGGCGTATCGACGCCTTCTCTCGACTACGGTAATCCCAGCTCAGCACTGTCAGCAAGTGCTTCGGAGCGTCCGAGATTGCATCAATCGCCTCCAGGCCATCGAAGACGATGGCTCAGCTGCTGTCGTAGCTCGGAATCTGGCGCTCGGGTGCGACGCCGTCGAAAGACAGTACGAGGCCTACCGATGGGAAGAGTCGCCGCAAAGGAGAACCGGGTGAGCAAGGATTTCTCGAACGTCGTCACCCTGTGGGGTAAACCGTATCGTCCGCCCTTTCACTTTCCTGCTACGACCGAACCAAGCGTAGAAGTTTTCAAAAAAGCGATGGCGGAGATGCCGGATCGCAAACACCCCAAGCAAACTCTGGTGAGTTGGTTACAAAAAATATTTCGCCGAGATTCACGCTAGCGATATTGCGCGCACGTACAAACCGAAGCCGCCTCACCCAATGAGTGCGGTTTTTTTATAAAATAAAGGTTCCCTCACGGGAACCTAATTGACTAAGAATTTCTCCTCCACCCGGAGAGGGATCATCATCTTCAACGTCGCGGCGGATGATCTCAAGAAGATCGAGCGCAAGAAGTGGATGTGGATTCATACTGAAGAATCTCAATCGTAGACATTTTCGCTGAGCAGTAATGGCGTTTTGGATCAAAAGCGCTCCCTGGTAAGAAGCAGCTATTTTCAACTCAGAATAACAAACCAAAACGGCTTCCAAAGAGACGGTTGCATCCCTGTATACGGCTTCGCAATACGCTTGATAGTAGTACTTCCATACCGCGCCGAAAAATAGCAATATTCCGACGCAGCACATAACAATACCTGCAAGCATCGGACTCTCCTTTCTTTAATAAAGAGTATCAAATGGTTTTCAATAGTAAATCTCCTATCAGTGTTTACTAAATGATTCAAGTTTGTCATAGTGGGACCTATGTTTTCTGTAGTAAGCAACAAGTGGGCAGCTCTTGCGGTGCTGTGTCTCGGCACCCTCATGATCGTTCTCGATACCACGATTGTAAATGTCGCGTTGCCTTCCATTAAAACCAATCTTGGATTTTCTGAAGCATCACTTGCGTGGGTGGTGAATGCATATATCCTCACCTTTGGTGGATTTCTCATGCTGGGAGGAAGACTCGGTGACCTCTTTGGTCATCGACGTATATTTCTCATTGGTTTGGGAGTTTTCACGCTCGCTTCCCTCGCGTGCGGACTCTCGACCACGCAGTGGGCGCTCATTAGTGCTCGGGCGGTACAGGGCATCGGTGGCGCTATCGTTTCTGCCGTCTCGCTTTCGCTCATGATGACGCTCTTTACGGAGCCTGCTGAACGCGCCAAGGCAATGGGCTATTTTGGATTCGTTGCTGCGGGCGGTGGAAGTGTCGGCGTACTCCTCGGCGGATTGCTAACTGGAACGCTTAATTGGCATGCAATATTTCTCGTAAATATACCTATCGGCATTATTGTCTTTATAATGTCGCTGTACCTTCTGCCAAAAATTCATCAACGTCCGGAGAAAATTCATCTCGATGTTGCAGGCGCAATCACTATCACGCTTGCACTCATGCTGGCCGTATATGCGATTGTGAATGGGAATGAAGTTGGCTGGACTTCCCTACAGACCCTGGGACTTTTGGTAGTGGCCGTTATACTGCTGGCAACATTTCTCGTCATAGAGTCCCGCGTACGTTCGCCACTCATCCCGCTCAGTCTTTTCAAACTTCATAACTTAGCGACAGCGAATGTTATTGGCATATTTTGGGCTGCGGCAATGTTTGCATTGTTCTTTCTTTCGGCGCTGTATCTCCAGGTGGTACTCGGCTATAGCCCGCTTGCGGTGGGATTGGCATTTCTTCCCGCGAACCTCATCATGGGCTTTTTCTCATTTAGTCTTTCAGCAAAACTCGTAAACCGATTTGGCCTTAAACGACCTCTTTCGATTGGGCTTTCATTTGCTGCGCTCGGATTGTTTCTGCTGGCACGCATTCCGCTCCAAGGTAATTTTCTGATTGATATTCTTCCCAGCATGGTACTCCTTGGCATAGGCGCAGGCATTGCCTTTAATCCCATGCTCCTTGCGGCGATGAATGACGTTGAACCGCATGAATCAGGCATCGCTTCGGGAATTGTTAATACCGCATTTATGATGGGAGGTGCGCTTGGTCTTGCTATTCTCGCGAGTATAGCGGCTGCCCGCACTGCAAGCGTACTCGCATCGGGCGCCTCTCCTACGGCATCGCTCGCAAGTGGCTATCATGTAGCTTTCTTTGTGGGTGCTTTGTTTGCTCTCCTGGCTGCGATTTTAAGTGCGACACTTCTGAGGGAAAAAAGAGTGGCTCAGAGCCATTCGTACTAATACGTTTTTATTCTTCGGAGAGACGCGCTGAGAGAATGCAGCGTGTTTGCCATTTGCTCTATTCTGTGTTTTTATAATCTCAGACCCGTTGTGTGGTCAGCAATAGGAGTGAATCCATGACCAAGGCTCGGGATTGCGGTGATTATGTCCCCGGAAGACGATATGACTTTGGAAAAAGCTTATTATTCTGGAGCCTCAAAAACGATACGAGCACCAATACTTTTCCGTGGCAAAAACGGAGGTTTTCAGAGGGTAGATATTTCGGCTATAAGGAGATACTGGGTGGTCATCTCTTTATGGGAATAATAGAAGAGAGTCAAGAGGAATGTATCTTCTCTCTCGGAGAGTCCGATAGGTTTGGGTCAAACACTAAGGCCGTGTTGCAACCATCCGAGAACAAAAGAGAAACCGAGTACCCGCACGAAAACACTCCCTCGTCGACGCCGGTAGAAGTGGAAGAAGAACCTTCGAAAGACTCTGATCTTTCCGAGGACCCCGTTCTTCCGGAAGAAGAAGGGTCGCTAGAGGTAACAGTGGAGATACTACCTGAAGTCATGTGTGAGGTAGCGAGCCCAGAAACGCCTCCTCGTGACTGGTCATTGTGGCCTGAGCCTGGACTAGCGATCGAGTACTGGGACGAGAGACTTACGCGACTCGCTCTCATTCGTCTCGAGTGTCGAGAGGAATATACCGAACTGTATCGAAAGGGACTTCTTGGGTTCCAACATGAGAAAACGCCGAGGCCCTCCCACCTTCCTTCTCTTGAGGATCTCGAGCCGCAAGAAGAGGAATAAAATGCACACATAAGTTATAAGGAGCTAGAGAAATGATTCTTTTGGGGAAGAAACGTTACTGCCCCACGTGGAGAAAAGCCTTTAGTATTGCGGAGGAACACCTTGATCGGAATGAGCTAACAGCCGTCGCGGTCATTTCAGAGGAACGATCCCTCCAGCAAGAAGATTGCGTAATAAGTCACCTTGCTGATTTCGGCAACCCCGCTCAAGTGCTTCGAATATTAGAGAGATTAGTCTCTCGGAGACTATTTCCGAGAGCAAATATCATTCACGTCTATCACCAGCCCCATAGGTACGTGGGTCTGGGAAAAGAGATAGAAGGATGGCTTCTGGTACTGATCTTTAGTTAAAAGCCGTTGATCTGATTGATCCAGCGGCTTTTCTTTTTAACGCTATTGATATTGAGGCTTTCGACATTGTTAATCAGAGTGAAAGAGCTCACATGCTACTATTTTTAAATGGAGATAAACGGGCACAACAAAGTGAAGCGATACTTCATTTTTGCCTTCGTAATAATTCTCTTTATTGTTGTTCTCGTGGCTCTGAATAGGCTTGGCACACGTTCAGGAGTTACCGACGCACAAGTACGCGAGGCGCTCCCAGGTGATGAAATAATTCCTGAACCCTGGATATCCATAGATCGTGCAGAAGTTCTTCCTGCTTCGGCAGAAGTTGTGTGGCCCTGGATAGTGCAGCTCGGAAAAGATCGTGGAGGGTGGTATGCCCCGCTCTGGTTTGAAAACCTTATTCACGAACATAGTGCTTCCAGCACGCTGCCACAGTTTCAAAACCTTGCGGTTGGCGATGTGGTGCCCGACTGGGGTGGCGGCACGCTTAAGGTTCTAGAAATAGTTCCTAACAAATATGTTTTATATGCTTCTCAACCGTCCACAGCCACCTCGACTACTAAATACCATTTTACGTGGGCGCTGGTGCTCGAGGACAACACAGCGACCAGTACGACGTTTCATCTTCGGTTACGTATACCGCGCCCTTCGAGCGGATTTTCACAATATATTCCGCCTTCCGTGCTTGGTCTTATCGACTACGCTACCGATCGTGTCCTGTTTAGGGGGCTAAAAGAGAATATATAGATTTTGAAAGATTTCATACAAACTTCATGTAACCCTCACCTTGAGGGTATACTGTGGGAGACATGAATGAAGATTTACAGATGCAGGATCCTCTTGGCGACCCCAAGAATGGTCATATTCTAACGCGGGCCATAATAGAAACTATTCACGAGCCACTCATTGTGCTTGATGAGAAGTTATGTGTTATTGCCGCAAGCCAGTCCTTTTATACTAAATTCAATGTAAATGCGGAGAATACTCAGCACCATTTATTTTACGAGCTAGGTAGTGGTGAATGGAATATACCTGCCTTGCGTAACCTTCTTGAAGAAGTGATTCCAAAGCAATCAACGGTTAGAGATTATGAAGTCTCTCATGATTTTAAAATGCTAGGCAAGCGAACAATGCTGGTGAATGCACGATCAATAGAATTTGAGAATGTGGGAAAGAAAATGCTTCTTTCTATTTTTGATATTACTAAAGAACGTCTGGTTGAGGATGAATTAAAAAATCTCCTGCATGAGAAAAATATTTTGCTGGAACAGAAAAATAACCTCCTGAACGAGATGCGGCATCGCATTGCAAATAGCTTGCAATTGATCGCAAGTATCATTCTGCTGAAAGCCGGCAGCTCGTCGTCAGATGAAGCGCGAAAACATCTTGAGGACACGCACGAGAGAATCATCTCTATCGCGAGTGTGCAACGCCAACTTGACCCGACAGGAACAGACGGTACGGTAAACGTTGCGCCTTATTTAAAAGATCTTTGTGCAAATCTTACAAAATCAATGATAGGCGGGCGCAAGCCGATAACATTGATGGTATATGCAGAGTCGGGTAGCGTTACCTCAGATGAAGCGACGAGCCTTGGTCTTCTCACCACAGAACTCGTCATTAACGCCCTGAAGCATGCCTTCCCGGGTGGTGAAGGAAAGATTACCGTTACCTATACATCCGAAAAGGATGCGTGGACGCTTCTCATAGCCGACGATGGTGTGGGGTATTCCATGACTGAGGAAAAACCGTCAGGACTTGGAACGAGTATCGTAGACTCACTCGCTGATCAACTCGAAGCAAAACTCACTCGAGAAAGCTCGTCGAACGGTACGTCCATCTCACTTATACATTCCATCCCTTCTCTTGCGTGAGTATCTGCAAATAATGATCGTGTATGGAGAATGAAAAGGAACAAAGTACCCTAAAAGTTCTTATTGTCGATGACAATCGTCTTGCCGCCAACTGCCTCGTCCGACTCATTAGCGCACTTGGATGGAACGCCCAAGCCTTCTATTCGGGTTCCGATCTCCTTACCTATCTTTATGATCAACACGCTGACATAGCTTTCGTCGATATTGGAATGCCCGAGATGGACGGGTATGAGGTGGTCAACGAAATCAGGACTCGAGGCTATATCCTGCCGGTAGTAGCACTTTCGGGATACGGTCTTCAAGAGGATATTGAAAAAGCTCTTTCTGCTGGTTTTACCGCTCACCTCACTAAGCCAGTAGGGGCTCTTGAATTTAAAGCTATGCTTTCAGAATTACTATCCCTGAAAGTGACAGAATGAAGTGAAAAATAAAAAATAGCCATCCGGTAAGGACAGCTATGTGGAAAGAATCGTTAATCACTCAGGATGCAGGGTTTAACGGAAAGACGAATGGCCGAGCGTTCCAATAGCCCTGTTGGTCATTTCTTGTGCCCGTTCCGCACTCACGCCAAAATGCGAGCCGATCTGCCCGTACGTCATAGGCTCTTCAGAGCCAAAACCCCACCGGAGCTTGAAACACGTGAGCTGCCGAGCCCTTCCCGGTTGCCGTGTTTCCACATCGCATAGTACTTCGACTAATCTCTCCCGACTCAAGTCATGGCCAGTGGAGAAGAAGCCGAGTGTTGAAAATCGAGACTTAAGCTCCACGAATGCCTCTTCGCGTGTTCTTTTACTCATCGGTCACTCCCAAAGATCTCGAGGGTGAACTGTACTTCTTTTTTGGTAATGGGTCAATTAACCCCTATAAAACAGTTGCTATTTGCACGTGTCGTGATATACGTTGAGGGTCGGCCTACGACCCTGCATGGTTTTTCTCCCATGGAAAATCGAAGCATTATGCGGCAGGAGCTCTGGAAAGGAGCATGACATGGAACAGCGCTCACAACAGTACATTCATCGGGTCGCCGCGAGCGTCCTGTCGCAAATTGGCGATATATATGACGTAGAGTCGAGGGACACGAAAATGGATTTCGACACCTGCCCGTGCGACTTCTGGGTTCACCATGGCAGCAAGGTCATGAGGGCCGTCGGAAAAATGGGCTCCTCAGCTCGCGGGCGGATCGCTGCATGCGGAGTTCCCCCTCATTCTCCCAGTGGCTCGGTGTGCCACTGGGAAGTGAATAAAGGAGAAGATCTCAACACGCCCCATAGCGGCGACCAGTTGCTCACCCTCCTAGCTTCATATGTGGTGGTCGCCGCGATCGTCGACCTCATTCGGTCAGATATTAGAAAACTGCGTCGGCATACGGAAGAGCAACACGCTCACACGAGTCATTAAAGTATGCTGCATGGTTTACCGAACAACCTTACACGGGCACCCTCAGATCAAATGATCTGAGGGTTTTTCAATAATTGACTTTCTCAGTTCTCGCTCGTACCTTAAAAGCAGAGATACCGAGAATTCCCAACTCTTATAACGGAGAGATTTTGATGAATGGTAAAGCGCTGACCTGGCTGGTGGTCGGGAGCGGAGCACGTGAACATGTCATTTCCGACACGCTCAAGAAAAGTCCCTATACTGCTCGGGTACTTTGTACGCCAGGTAATGGAGGCATCGCCGAGAATGATCGACGAAACGTAAAGGAATCGGATTTCCTCGGCATCCTTGCTCTTTGCAAAAAAGAAGAAGTGAGCGCGGTGATCATCGGCCCAGAGGTGCCACTCATCGGCGGCTTGTCTGAGCTTTTGGGAGCCAATGGCATTCCTTGTGTTGGCCCCGACGCCACAGGCGCGAGGCTTGAGGGAAGCAAAATCTTCACCAAAAAGTTCTGTACGGAAAATAATATTCCCACTGCGGAATATCGTGTGCCGCATAGCTTCGAATGCGCACGACAAATTATTCTTGCGTGGGGAGCGCCACTGGTGATCAAAGCCGATGGGCCTTGTGCTGGAAAAGGAGTCAGGGTCGCTGACACTAAAAAAGACGCTATCGGCGCGGCCTACGAAATGATGGTGGAGAAAATCCATGACGAGGCGGGATCCCGCATCGTCATCGAGCAAAAACTCGAAGGATTTGACGTTTCGGTAATGGGACTGTGCGATGGCGAAAACGCGATGATCTTCCAAGCCGCGCATGATTATAAGCGCGCGTATGTTGGTGACAAAGGCCCAAATACTGGCGGCATGGGTGCATACTCTCCCGAACCGC
The DNA here is from genome assembly GCA_013815345.1 of Patescibacteria group bacterium. Lineage (GTDB taxonomy): Bacteria > Patescibacteriota > Minisyncoccia > Phycocordibacterales > Phycocordibacteraceae > C7867-001. The sequence continues at coordinate 65,830 of JACDGK010000004.1, read as the reverse complement.
GCGTGAATGCTGCCATGCTCGAACGTATTCGGACGGAATTTTTTATTCCGACCTTACGCGCGCTCGCTGATCGTGGTACTCCCTACCACGGAGTTCTCTTTGCGGGACTCATGCTGACTATAGATGGTCCTAAACTTCTCGAATGGAATATCCGTTGGGGTGATCCAGAGACGCAAGTTATTTTGCCTCGTCTGAAATCCGATCTTGTCCCTTATCTGCTCGCCACGCTTACGTTTGGTGGGCTCTCAACACTCCCTCCTTTCGAAATTGCATCGGACGTGGCGGTGTGTTTCGTATTAGCGAGCAAAGGATATCCCGGAAAATATGAGATCGGCAATTGTATTCGGGGAGAAGAAGACGCGATTACTGCACCCGTGCATATTTTCCATGCAGGCACCCTGGAGAATGAGAGTGAGCTCATCACCGCGGGTGGGCGGGTGATGAGCGTTGTGGGTATGGGAGCTACCTTCCCTATTGCCCGCAGGAGAGCGCTGCAGATTGCCGAATGGATTGATTTCAAAGGCAAATGGTTCCGGTCTGATATTGCTCTTACGATATAGTGATTCTGCTCAAAGTTAGAGTTTAGACTCCAGGGGTACTTGGAGTCTTTTTATTATGAAAAATCCGGCCGAGGAATTCCTCGGCCGGATTCTTTCTTTATACTAATTCACTACCACGGTTGAACTTATATTCGCCGACTGTCCTGCATCATTCGTTACGGTAAACACCGGAGTGAAAGTGCCTGAACGCGTATACGTGTGAGTAACGCTTGCAGAAGGTTGAATAGTTCGAGCAAAGCTCGCAGAAGCTGGTGAGAGAGTCTGCAATTCATCTCCCCACACTATTGAGTAGTGGAGATTTGAAGAAGCCCCGATGTCGCTCACGTGGATGGTAAAGCTGCCCGTGTCCCCTACCGACAAATGAGCCGGTGCATCAAGGCCGCTTATCGTGAGAGGCTGTTGCCCCGGAAACGGATTTCCAGAAGTGACCGTAAACGTCACGGCATTGCTCGTGCCGTTGGTATTTTGGACTGAGATTTGATAGTCGCCCGGAGTTACGAGACGCGCATAGAGAGGACAGAGGGAGCCCGGAGGACAATTAGGTCCGATAGATGACGGCACCGTAAAGAGTAACGTTTGGCGAATACCTCCCCGACAATTAGGATCGGTGGTACACGCAATAGCAATACTTGAAGATACCGGCACATTTCTGATAGCGCCACCTGCAAAGAGAACGGTGTTGTCCGAAGTAAATCCATATCCCGTAATGCTTACGGTTGTTCCTACCGCTCCTGATGTTGGAGAAATAGAATTAATGTTGACGCTGCTCTCGGGAGGAACAGGATTGCCACAGAGCATGCGCTGAATCACGCCTCGAGTTATTGGCCCTACATAGCCAGTCGAGGATACGCCGTTAGCTGCTTGGAATCGCTGCACCGAAGCAAGCGTAAGAGGCCCAAAAATACCGATAGAGGGATAAGAAAAGTATCCCTTTTGATTTAAGAAGGTTTGCAGTTTGCTCACTTCCCCATTTGTGTAGGCATCTCTCGAACCGAAATAAAGGTTTTGGGTAATTTGATTCAGGGGATAGCAGGTAGGAATACCTGGTTCCGGAGCCACTGACACATCTGCATAGGCCCTCGCAGCAGGCACAAGACCTACTCCCAGAGTTATAAATAAGGCAAAAATAGCGAATTTCCTCACGAAAAAAGTGTTGGATTTCATATACTGTAAGAGACGTAGCAGGTCTTTTGTTCTTACAATGCGAAAAAGGCTCCATACTGGAGCCTTTTTCGCATTGTACTCTGTCTCTGAAATTCTTTGTCTTATACGAGTGCTGATCTCTTGCCGCTTACCGCTTTCACGATAGCGAGAAGTATGACCGCTCCGATAAGAGCCACCACAAAACTGTAGAGATTAAAGCCACCTACTGGTGCACCACCGAAGAAACTCATAGCCCATCCTCCGATGACGGCCCCTACGATACCTACGATGATGTCCATGACGATACCTCCACGTGTCTTCATGATAAGCGAAGCAACCCAGCCCACAATAGCCCCGAATACAATCCAAAGAATAATTCCCATATAACAGAAATATTAGCGAGTAATTCTATATCTGTGCGTCTCCTAGGAAAGGTACAGGCAACCACCTGTATATAAGTATACCGCAGATTAAGAACGAATGAAGTTGCCTTATTTCATACTTCCTCGCGATTGACATACATTTTTGTATATTGTAAACTGGTCTTATCAAAGCAGCGCTGACTACGAGAAGCGAGGATCGAGTTTCGACCTTCAGCCTCCTGTCTTGATAGTTATTCGCGTGCATATCAAGTCAAGAAATCACTATGGAGGAAGGAATAATTGCCGGGCTCAACATCAAGGGCTTCGGTTTCATCCGTCGCGAAGGAATGGACAAAGATCTCTTTTTCCACTCTAACGAGCTCAAGAACGTAAAGTTCGATGATCTTCGCGAAGGGGACAAGGTTACGTTTGAAGTCGGCGAAGGTCCCAAGGGTCCAAACGCGGTCAACGTAAGCAAAGTCTAAAGACAAAAGCGCCCGCAAAGCGGGCGCTTTTGTTTCTGGCATTTTCTGTTTCTATTTTTGTATGGCCACTATTACTCATCGTGTCGAAATCAGCGCCTCTATTTCGGAGGTGTATGAAGTCATATCTACGCTCGGCGGCCTGCGGAGCTGGTGGACCACCGCTATTCAGGGTAGTCCTGAAAAGGGTGGTGAGCTGCGTCTTGGCTTTGGTGAAGGGTTAACTATCACGCTAGAGGTGACTGAAGCGCGCAAGAATAAATGCCTTGTCTGGGCCGTCACCAGTGCTACTTTTTTACTCGGGAAAGAGTGGCTTGGGACAAAGATAACGTTCCAGCTTACTGAAGGTCAAAATCGAGATACCGTAGTTTTGTTTGAACATAGCAATTGGAAAAATGCTGCGACAAGCCAAGGTGCTTCTGCCACTCAGTGGGAACGTTCGTTGCTCAGTCTGAAAAAACTGTGCGAGAATGGAAAAGGTGAGCCTGAAACTCCCAAAAAAATACAAACAAAGAAAGCGAGTGGATGGTTCCCCACTGCCTAGAAACAACTCCTATTCGCTTATCTCCCTATGTTGAAGAGAAGCTACACCTCGCAAGAATTCGTCCGACTAGGATTTTTGTTTATTCTCTGTTTTCTCGCTTCTGAGCTCGGTTCCTATATTCATGCCGCAGGTACTGCGCCCTCCTTTATATGGCCTGCTGCTGGCATCGCGCTGGGAGGTCTTATACTGTGGGGCTCTGCTCTGTGGCCAGCCATTGCGCTGGCTTCTTTTTTACAACTTCTCTTAAACGGTAATCCGCTACTGATAGCCATAGTCATCGCGCTTGCAAATGCAGGCCAAGCGCTTTTAGGTGCCTATCTTCTCAAACAATTAAAATTTCATCCTAAGATTGAAAGGCTCTACGATACGTTCGTATTGGTGTTGATCACCGTGCTGGTGACCATGGTTGTTCCCACAATAGGTATCTGGATCGAATTCGTAAGCGGCCTACTTCCTATTACAAACCTCTCATCGAGCTGGGGTCATTGGTGGAGCGGAGAAATACTCAGTATTCTCATCATGACTCCCCTCATTCTTCGATGGATATCTGCTCCTCGATTTACCTGGAAAAGAAAAGAACTCGGAGAAACTATTCTCGCTTTTGGATTTCTTGGCGCAATCGATATTTTTTTATTCTGGACTCCCTATACAACGTTCGTTCAAATATCTCTTATTTACATCATGCTCGTGCCACTTTTCTGGATAGCACTCCGCATGGGAGTACGTGCTACCACACTTGCTTTGTTTTTAAACGCTTTTTTAGTACTTGTGGGAACGGCAGTCGGTTTCCCTGCAACCCATGCGGTCGCCGCTCTTGGAACACGATTACTCCAGTCAGAGATATTTCTTATCATTATTTCGCTTATATTCCTCATCCTCGCCTCGATTGCTGAGGAACGAAAAAATGCCGCCGATGCGCTCCGCGACCACGTGGAGCAGCTTGAAAAAGCGGTCGCACGAATCAGCATTGAAGATACTGCAAAAAGTGAGTTTATCGCTACGCTTGCCCACGAGCTTCGAAATCCTCTTGCTCCACTCGTGAGTTCGTTGGACATCTTGCGAATGGGAAGCCTTTCTGCTATTGATCAAGAAGAGTTGGTAGAGGTCATGGGACGGAGCATCGCAATGATACGACATTTGCTCGATGATCTGCTCGACATTTCACGTATTTCGCGTCAAAAATTCAAAATAGAGAAGGAAGTGGTCGACCTCTCAGAAATTATCATGCGAAGCGTTCGTATGGTTGAGCCCCTTATGCAGGAACGCGATCATACTTTTACGCTCAATCTTCCGCCCGAAACAATAAATCTCAATGTTGATCCTGTTCGTTTTGAACAAATTTTACTGAATCTTCTCAATAATGCTGCAAAATATACCGAACCGGGCGGTACGATAAAGCTTGAAGTTAAGATAATTCCCGGGACGATAACGATGCGAATCTGTGATTCGGGAATTGGCATTGAATCTTCGCTCCTTAAACACATATTTGATCCTTTTATGCAGATTGAAAGGGGTAACCGGAAAAGGACAGCGGGACTCGGTATCGGCCTTTCTCTCGCCCGCACCCTTGTTGAGCTGCATGGGGGGACAATTGAGGCGCAAAGTGCAGGACCTGGACAAGGCAGTGAATTTATCGTACGTTTGCGGTATAGCGATCCTCAAGAAAACCTGATCCAGACCGCTATCATTGCTAAAAACCCTGTATCTTCATTCTTTTCTTCCATTATGGGACCCCATTTTAAGATACTCGTCGTAGATGATAACCAAGCAGCTGCTAAAGCACTGCAAAAACTTCTAACACTTCGAGGACATACGGTTGAAACTGCATTCGGCGCTAACGAGGCGCTAGTTAGTGAGAACGAATTTAAGCCGAGAGTCATCCTGCTCGACATAGGACTTCCCGAAATGGATGGCTATGAAGTGGCGCGTCAGTTGCGAGAAGTGCATCTTTTTTCCGGGACAATCATCGCACTTACGGGATACGGTCAAGAGGAGGATAAGCAAAAGGCAGACGGCGCAGGTTGCGACTACCACCTGACCAAACCGGCAGGACTCGTGGATATTGAAGAAATTCTCAAGCAGATTTCTTAAGAAGAACGTGAAGAGAAGGCTTACACTTTATACACCGGCATCCGTAGGGTTTGATATGCTCATCAATATATTCTTTTCCATAGTCATATGAAAGTTCTTCTCCTTCTTTGATGGCGCGTCGTGCCAGTATGAAGACTCTCCCTTTGCGAATCTCTACTTCGGCATTTGGGCGGCATGAGTGGTTAATATACCGAGCAGTATTGCGTCGCGTTGTGCCATCTATGGTCTTATCTTTGTTAATCTCGAAAAGATATTTACTTCGGCTTTTATACTCTTCTTCTTTAGAAATGACCCGTCCGGTGTATTCAATAATGCACTTCCCTTTTGGAATTGCTTCTTCCGCATACAAACCGAGTCCTGCACTCGATCGTTTTACTTTTAATCTAAAATCTCCAGGACTGAATTTTCCCTGTACCTTCTTTTGCATGCTGGTGAATTAAAAATCGTAATGAATCCTTATCATAGCGTGATAATACTTTTTATGTAATACGGTTTTTCAGAAGACGAGGTGCTGAGATACATTCGCATTATAAGCTCAATGATGATGCCGAAAGAAAAGAACATCACGGCGACGATAAGGAGAAAGAAGGTGAGGAAAAACCATCCATCACTGTTAAGGTGCACATCTAGCACAAGGCGATCATAGAGGGTCAGTAGTGCAGAAATAAGGCCGAGACCGAAAGCGCTAAGGCTCAAATAGCCGAAAAGATGAAGCGGCCGATCGGAATATTTATAAATAAACCAGATGTATATGAGATCGATAAATCCCCGTATGGCTTTACTGTAGCCGTACTTGCTTACTCCGTGCCTCCGTGTTCGATCTTTTACCACTACTTCTTCGATTGTAAATCCTTTCCAACGAAGTAGCGCCAAGATATAGCGGTGCATTTCCCCATGGAGACTCAGACTTTTAACCGCCTCCGCGCGGTACGCGCGGAGCGTACACCCTGTATCATGCACGGGATCATGAATGATGATTTTTCGGAGATACCGGCCGAGATTCGTAAGAACACGAATACCATTTCTCTCACGGCGATGCTGGCGCCATCCGGTTACGACATCAACATTTCGATTTTGGAGCGTTGAAAGCAAGAGCGGTATATCAGCCGGATCATTTTGACCGTCACCATCTATGGAAATAATAATTTCTCCCGAGGCACGCGCAAATCCTGCGGCAAGCGCTGTTGCCTGCCCATACCGTCTTCGGAGAGTAATAACCGTCACATTTTCAAGAAGAGAAAGTTCATTCAGCGTCGCGTCAGTGCTCGCGTCATTTACATAAATAATTTCATAGTTAAGAGCTATTGAAGGCAGCACATTTTTGAGCTCGCGATCGAGGATAGTCAGATTGCCCTCTTCGTTAAAGATCGGCACCACTACAGATATTCGGGAATAAAGCATATTGACGTATTATGGACTGGTTATGACATTTACTGCACTTTCTGCCGAACTGCTCAATCCCTGGGTGATTTTCGGCTTTTTTGGACAGTTCATCTTTTTTCTTCGCTTCATCATACAATGGCTCACTTCTGAAAAAAAGCAGGCGGTCATTGTGCCTCTCAGTTTCTGGTATTTGAGCATCGGCGGTTCACTCTTGATTCTCGTATATTCGATTCACATCCGGGACATCGTTTTTGCGACTGCCCAAGTACTCTCTCTTTTTATTTATTTTCGTAACCTCATGCTGCAGAATAATTTCGCCGCTCAGTCTTCCGAAGCAACAGAAGCAAGCGTCAATAAGCTTCCTTCGTAATCAGAAATGAATGAAAGAGTAGGATAGACGGCATGCAACTGTGCCGCTTCAGTAGTCTGGTAGAGAATAAATGATCCGATCGGAGGCATACCTCCCGGCCCGAGACTGATCGGATGCAAAATACGACTATAGAACATAATTGAGCCAAGGGTGGTCGCGTTGTACACATAGAATTGCGACGCGTGCTGAGCACGCAACGTTTGCCCTATACCCTTCTCCTGCATTGCGAGAGCATCAATTGTTGCGTAGTACGGATTGGTGTGGAATCCATTGAAAATTGAGAGCTCAAAACCTACACTACTTAAAATTACGCAGGATAAAATCAAGAATATTCGTGCACGTGTATGCAATAGTCGATATATTTCAAACACACTTACCGCTACCGCTACTGCCATGAAGGGATACAAAGAGATGAGGTACGAGCCGGCTTTCGTCTTGGCGCTAAAAAATATCAGCACTATACTAATCACGGTGATCACGCTAGCCACAAAAAGCGCTTGAGTTTTCTTTCTCATACGTTTCCATAAAAAACCTCCAGCCACGACACTCGCCCCGAAGACCACAATCCACGGAATTGCGAAAGCAAAAAGATAGGAAATATAATCCCCATTGGTGGGCCCGCTAAAAAGTGTTTGTCCCATGCGAGAGAATACCTGATCGCCAAGATACACGTTCCAAAACGTAAATCCGAAACGAATCGTTTCATAAAAGTGCCAGGGCAACGCGATAAGGAGAAAAAGCAGCACTCCACCCCAGAAGTAGCGATCTCGGATCCACTCAAACCGTTTATAGATAGCCGCTAGAGTAAGTACTGCAACAATCGTAAAAATAGCCAGAGGCCCTTTCGCAAGTACAGCAAAACCCAGAAAGATCCCAAACCCAAGAAAACAATGTCTATGTCGATCATCAAGCGCTCGAAGAAAAGCATAGACCGCGGCAAGGCTGAAAAAAGACACGAGGAGATCAAGACGTACCTGCCGTGCCGGCTCAATAAACGCACTGGTAGTCATGAGTACTGCCCCACCAAACACCGCGGCAAAGCCACTTTTTGTGGCTTCATATACCAAACGCATCACCAAAATGATGAGGCCTAAGGCTGAAAGAGCCGAGGGCAAACGCGCCGCCAATTCTGAACTAGAAATGATTTTATTGTCTACATCAATGAGCCAGAAAAGAAGTGGCGGTTTTCTAAAAAACTCATTTCCTAGAAAAGTAGGCACGACGTACTGATGACTAAGCCCACTTTCAAGAGAAATTTCTGCATACGTCGCCTCGTCATAATCGTGTAATGGTTCAGCACCAAGACGATACAGCAAAAGATAGGACGATCCTGCAAGAACAATAGCGATAAGAAAGAATATCCCTAGAGTGAGACGCTGATTCGATATAAAATGTCGCAAGGTATCAGAAGTCACGATAAAAAGAAGCAGTGGGTAGTATAGTGTACCAGAATTCAAAGACCCGCCTGGCTAAAGCCAGGCGGGTCTTTGGCTGCGTATTTAAAATTTTGAGTAGGCGAGATTGTTGCTTCCATCCACGAGAGCTGCTAGTGCAGTTTGAGTTTTCGGAATGTGTTGAGGATTCACATACCCCACTACTTGTATCTTTACTCCCGTACACGCACCCAGCACTATCGCAGGATTCAACTGAAGGCCTTTAAAGGGAACGGTATCGTGCTGGTCGAGTTGCACATCCACTTTGTTATGCATGCGGGCGTTCATGGAGTCAGCGATAACGCGATACCCGATAAGATGCTGCACGCTCTTGTACCCACAAAAAGGACCTGAGTACGAAGAAGTCGGACCTAGTACAGCAATGATCGTGCCGTACGGAAGTTTTTGGGCGAGATCATGAGAACGCGCCGCTATCACCTCCGCATTTGAAGGTGCTCCGCTGGCCGTCATCCACGGGGTTGGGCTCGTCTGTTCAGGTACCGCGTTGTACGAGGTAAGAGTGACCGTATAAGCTGTAGAGGAAGCTAATGGCGCGGTCGGAAGTTCCTGAACTTCATTGGTGGTCGTCATGCCAGCGACTGCTTCCGTACTCGTTGATACCGAGAGAGGAGCCGTTGCTGCATTGGCCTGCGTGGGCGCTAAGACACTATTGGACAAAAGAAATAAGGCAATTAAGCCTATAGATTTGTGCATAAGTGAGTTACCAAAGTTCAGAAACAAAAAATCTATAGATAACCTATAGAAATTAAGTACGTGACCCTTAGCAACTCTTACCAGCATCCTATCATTTCAAGACCCCTTTTGTCAATCAATTTTAATGATTTTTTCATAAAGAAGCAACGATTATATGGCCTATATACTGGTTATTTTGATTTCACCTCCAGAAAGTAGGCCATTTTATGGCCCTCTAAAATAGGCCGCAAAGTAAGGTTTATTAACGAAGCCTTAACCTAAGACGCGGAGAGCGAAAGGCGCGAAATATGCTTCAAGATCATTCTTGTTTATTCGATATCGCGGCTTTGATAAGATACTATCTTCGAGCACATTGCGCAGTATCTCTATTTCATCAGTACGTCCTTTTAATTCTGGATGTAGGGGCAGCGTATCAATGATGCGCATAGCACGAGCACGACTCTCTTCAATCCGCACGAGATCAGTGCCTTCCAAGGCGACATACAGCCTGATGAATTCACTCCCCAAATTAGCCATAAGAAAGGTAGGAGTTCGGTCGGTGTTCATATGATTAGCCTTTCAATACACTGCCGCATACAAGTTCGAATGTTTTTGTCTTTAATTTCCATGCCGAAATTCCCCAATGCAGGTCGAATATTAATAAGAGAGACAAATGCTATCCAGCTATCATCTTTAAGATCAGGATAAATATTAAAACCCCAAATGTCATCTTGTGCAGAACCCTGCTCAACTAATATTACATTCGCATCCATGTGATATTCCCCTCCCAGCGCAAGTACTCCTTGCTTAATATCAACTATATCAGGTTATATGAGGAAAGGTTGTAACAAACTTATTCATTCAGACTCCCCACTTAAATTTCATAAAGATTTTAATTCGTCTTTAAAAATAAAGAGGGGACGATTGAATAAAGTGCTTAAATGCCACCTGACGAAACAGCAATTACTGCAAGCCAAATTCTCGATAGAGAATCACAAAAAGTAATTCGGGAAGAACTTGCGCGAGAATCGGTGTCAGCGGTGCGACTTATAGAACATGTAATACAACATGCTCATGCACTGCAATCTTCTGATATACACCTTGATCCTGGAGAAACCATACTTGCCTCCCGATTTCGTGTGGATGGAAAATTGCGTGATGCTCACGATATTCCAATGTGGATTCATCGTGAAATTCTTGCACGTCTCAAGATACTTGCTGGGTTGCGCATAGATGAGCATGGTATACCACAGGACGGGAGGTTTCGTTTCTTTTTAACAGAGAGAGTCCATCCAGATTCTGTGGGATCATCTTCTTTAGCAGCATTTCTCGATATACGTCTTTCAATCGCTCCAACGTACTATGGCGAAAATGCAGTATTGCGACTTCTTTCTTCTCGTGACCAGTTGAATACTTTTGAATCATTGGGATTATCAAGTATTCATCAGACAATCATTCGCCGTGCGCTTTCCAATCCTCACGGACTCCTTCTTCTAACTGGTCCCACGGGAAGTGGAAAAACCAGCACCCTCTATGCGTTTATGCAGTATCTCAATACTCGATTACTATCGATTATTACTATTGAAGATCCGATCGAGTATTCAATGGAAGGAATTAATCAAATTCAGGCAAGTCAACGAAGTGGACTTACCTTTGCTGAGGGTCTTCGAAGCATTCTCCGACAAGATCCAAACATTATAGGCATTGGTGAAATTCGCGATCATGAGACTGCATCACTGGCTGTTCATGCGGCACTTACCGGCCATTTAGTTTTATCAACGCTCCATACGACCAGCGCCCCAAGCGCACTTCCCCGACTTATTGATCTGGGAATTGAGCCATACCTTATCGCTTCAACCATACAGCTTGTCGTTGCGGAACGTCTAGTGCGACGCCTGTGCACGTTCTGCCGAGTTTCCAAAGCACTTACGGAAGAGCAACGGCTTGTGCTGACAAACCGATCAGGGAATTTGGAGATCTCCTCTTGCTCCTATTTTTCATCAATCGGGTGTTTGAGATGTGAAAATACTGGCAGTAATGGACGTATAGGAATATTTGAAATACTTTTTGTGAATAATGAGTTGCGGGATGCGATAGCGCGAAAAGCATCGGCTCGAGAACTCTCTCTTCTTGCGCAACAAGATGGAATGCAAACGTTGTTCGAGGATGGCATGCAAAAGGCAGCTGAAGGCCTGGTTCCGATAGATGAGGTCCTCACACTTATCCATGAATAGAGTAAAGGAAAGAAATAGGCCGCGTTTTCTGCGCTATAACCGCTCTCAGCAAATCCTTCTTATGAAGCGACTCGCTCTTTATTCAGGCTCAGGCATTTCCCTTCCTCGTTCTCTTGGATATATTGCTGAAAACGTAAAGTCTCATTCTGCATTCTTTATTCTCCGTACTCTCGCGGCGACAGTCGCGCGCGGTGAACCGCTCTCTCGTGGTTTCGCAAAGTTCCCGCATCAATTTGATCGCTTTACGATTGGCTTTATAGAGGCAGGAGAAGCGAGTGGATCGCTTACCCTGACGCTTGAGCATATCGCCACCCTACTTGAGAAACGTCGTATGCTTAGTCAAAAAGTACTGGGAGCACTGGTATATCCTGCGATCATTTTGGTCGGCACAATTTGTATTACCGGTTTTCTCACTTTTTATATTTTTCCAAAAATTCTTCCGGTCTTGGAGAGCTTTCAAACAGTCCTTCCCCTTCCTACTCGACTCCTCATAGGTGCGAATACTTTTTTGGCGCGCGATTGGTTGTGGTTCATCGTTGGTCTCGCACTGTGCAGTATAGGTATATTCATTCTTTTTCGAAACAGTTTCGTACGTCGTGCTATCGAGCATTTCTTTGTGCGGATACCGCTTTTCGGTTCTCTGTATCGAAATTACAGTGTATCGCTATTTTTACGAGTACTCGCATTACTTCTTGCTGGTGGTATTCGTATTATCCCCGCGCTTGTACTCGTGCGAGCGGCACTCCCGGGACTTTCCTATCCTGAAGCACTTTTCTCTACCGAAAAACAAATTAGTGAAGGTCACCGTTTTTCTTTCGCTCTCACTCAGCACCCTCAATTATTTCCACCTGTGGTGATTCAAATGATTGCTGCTGGAGAAACGACCGGAACCTTGTGTGAAAATCTGGATTCGCTTGCCACGCTTTATGAAAATGATTTGGAAGAACTCATTAAAAATCTCACGGTATTTATCGAGCCAATTTTGATGATTCTAATGGGTCTCATTGTCGGCTTTGTTGCACTTGCAATTATTACCCCGATATACAGCGTGACACAAAATCTTAACGCCCATCCATAAGTATGTCCCTTCCACACATTTCCTCGCAACATCTTTCTGGTTTTACGCTTATTGAAGCGCTTATTTCACTTACAGTATTAACGCTTTTGGCAAGCGTAGGATTCCTGGGAAGTATTGGAAGTTATACTCACGAACTCGCTTATTCAAATCAAATCACTATACGTTTAGCCCTCACTCGAGCTCGAGCTGAAGCAATCAACGGAATCTGTAAAGGTTCCGGATGTACGGCAGGTGTTGATCATGGAGTGTATTTAACGTCATCGACCGCAACAGTTTTCCAAGGAAGCAGTTATGGGAGCCGATCCGAACTTTTTGACGAAAATCTGCCTCTCTCGAAGATCATACCTGTACCTAGTGGAAAAGAAGTAGTATTTGCTTCCCTTTCAGGAACAGTCGCCAGCACGACTACACTCCGCTGGTCGCAGGAAAACAGCAGCTCTTCAACTCAGAACGTAACAGTTACTACCGAAGGTGGAATTTCTGTGTCTTCTGCTCTCCCCCAATAGCTGTATGCGCGGATTTTCTACCCTTGAACTCCTACTCGCTCTCGGATTAATGACCGCAACGATTGCTGCGGTTCTTCTTATCACTATTGCTCTTCCTGCCTCAGTAGCTGATGGTCACAAAGAACGAACGGCAATGAATGCTGCCTCCCAACTCCTTACTGCTCAGGAATTGCTGGGGAGAAATTCGTTCAATAGTATCCTCTCACTTGCCACGAGCACGACCGATGAATATGTATTATCTCTTTCCGCTACCCTTCTTCCTGACGGAATAACTAAACGTCTCCGCGCCCATGTGTCTTGGGTTGATGCTAAAGGAAGATTTCGATCTTCGACTCTCTATTCTGTACTAACTGATTTTAAAAATACAATCACTCCTACACTCTGTGACAGCGTATTGATGGGAGATTGGAGTCATCCGGTGATGAAGACCTTTTCCCTTCAATCAGGAGACCTATTGCCTCCCGGAAATGGCTCGAGTTCTTATCCTATTTCCACACTCGCGGTTTCAAGCACCACACTGATTGCTGGCATCAACAGTGCCCAGAATAAAACTGATCCAACTCTTTTTATTTTTGATCTCTCTTCATCCACTCACCCTTCCTACCAAAGCAGTATCGATACTGCATCAACTACAAAACAAGGCGTAAACGCGATTGTGGTCGCCGGTAAATATATGTATACAGCAAATGCGGGTACGCCTGATTTTTCAACGTGTGTAGCTGGTCCTGCATGTAATCAATTACAAATATTTGATATACAAGACACTCATTCACCCTCCCTTATTGAAAGTTTCCAGCTCGCCACTTCAACATTTCCTTTCGCCACGGGCTCGGGGGGACAATCTAATGCTAAAAGTATCGCCTATAGCGACGGCCTTATCTATCTAGGGTTAACCAAAACAGGAAGTGCTCTCGGCAATGAATTCAATATTATCGACGTGCATGACCCCTACGCGCCGGTTGTACTAGGAAGTTTTCCGGTAGGGCGAACGATTAATAGAATTCTTATTAGTGGCGCGCTTGCCTATCTTGCTACCGATGACCCTTTTCGTGATCTTATGATTCTGGATATACACGATCCATTGCGCATAACTCAAATTGGATCGTATGACGCCCTCGGAACTGCGGGTTTTGGGTACGCGCGCGATATCGCTCTTTCGAGCACCACGCTTCTTCTGGGACGTACGTACACTCCCACGGGACCCGCGCTTTCTATTCTCACGGTGGCGAGTACGAGTGCACCGACACAACTTTATTCTGCGGTGGTGCCCGACCTCCCAAATCCTGTCACCATTGAGGGCGTTATTGTTCGAGATTTTCTTGCGTTCATTCTTACCCCATCGTCGTTACTCGTGCTTGACATAAGCGATCCCAAACATCCCGCACGGTATGTCGCACCTCTGCAACTTCCTTCAGGCGCTACCGGCACAGCACTTATTTGTCGGAACAATACTCTCTACATTGGCTCAGTCGGTCTCGATCATACAGGCTATGTAAGTGTGGTTACCGCCCTTTAAATATGGATTGGCACTTTTTCTTTTGCGTCCGTTCTTGTTCCCAGGTTCACCCTCGCATCCAAGGATTTACACTTCTTGAATGCATTCTCTACATCGCGCTTTTCTCATTCATTATGGAAAGTACTCTTGGAGGGATTATCGCTTTTTCTGAATCTGTAGGTCGCGCTGAAACAAAAGCCGATCTAGAAAACGAGGAGGAGTTTCTTGCACAAAAAATACAGTATGAGATAGGACGTGCTCACCAGATAGATTTTCCAAAATTAAATGAAAGTGGCACGGAAATCGATCTTGTTTCTGATACCAATACTCTTATTGCGATCGGTTTCTTTGATAATTCACTCTCTATTGCTCGTGGCACTAACTCTCCTATTCCCTTCTCAAGTACGTTTGTAAAAGTAACGAATGGTTATTTTACGTATCTGGAAAATAACGTGAGCTCCAGTTCTTCATCCCTTCACGCTGAATTTGACCTTTCAGAAAAAACAGTACGCGGCGAGACCGTATCGGAACATTTTAGAGTAATTTCTTTTTTACCATGAAAAAGGAGGTTATTTTCTCTCAAGTGTCTGCTCCCGGTGGCTATGTTGCTCTTTTATCGGCAATCATTATATCTATCGTACTTTCTGCCTTTGTCCTGCGAAGTAGTACTGTTATATTCTTTGCCCGTTTTAATGAGCTTGACTCCATCAGTAAATTAAGAAGTGAGCTACTCGCCTCTTCATGTGTTTATGAAGGACTGTATCTCTATGAAGAAAATTCTACTTTATTCACTCAAGCCAAAAATATTACGGTAAGCAGCGGTATTTCCGATGATCCTGAAATATGCTCCATTGATTCTCTCACTATACGTGATGGGTCAGTCGTTTTGGAAACACATGCAGCAGTCCGTAACGCCTACACCGCTCTTGTGGTAGTGGCAGTACAAAATAACTCTTCCACCACAAAACTTTCTATAACTTCTTGGAACGAGCGCATGAGCATTCCTCCATAGGAAGAATTGCTCGTGCTTTATTAGTTTATTTATTAATTTCCATCTTTATGAAGATACTCACTCTTTCGTCCCGCATCATCACTCAGCGATCACCTCGTGTTCGTGGTTTTACCCTTATTGAAATTCTTGTGGTTATCGGCATGCTTGCCATTCTAAGCACCGTAGTCTTGATCGCAGTAAATCCTCTACGGCAATTTGCGGAAGCTCGTAATTCTCAGCGTCAGAATGATGTTGGAACGATTCTTAATGCTCTCGGTGAGCGTCTCGCCGATAATGGAGGATCATTTCTACAGCCCGCGCTTACTCGAAATGATTCGTGTGTGACCTCCCTTCCCGCTACGTCAACCGACATTGCTAAAATCGGTCCGGATCTGCGACCCTGTCTGGTTCCAACCTATATGTCAGAATTGCCAAGAGACCCTTTGAATGGCTTCAACAAATGCACCACGGCAGGATGTAGTGGCACGGGCGAAAATTATGATCTCGGATATACCGTTGCGCAAGATGCAACCACCGGACGTATTACTGTTTGTGCCCCTTCTGCAGCAGAACCTTCGATCGCAAGTAGTACCTCTTTCTGTCTCACTCGTTAGTTAGAAAAAAAGCAACATTCATATCTTAAAAAGAGATAGGGAAATACCAAAGATGCCGGGAACGGTAGCTTTGGTATTGTTGGAATATACTTCATGAAGTATTCATGTAATTGTTTTATTATGAAATAAGTAAGGATAAGCTTCTCGTAATAAGAAAAACCTTACGTTATTAATTATTCTGCTTTCTCTCCTATGCGTATCCTTGTTGTTGAAGATGAAACGAAGCTCGCAGAGGCTTTGAAACGCGGGCTCGAGCTGAAAGGCTTCACCGTGGACTGGCTTGCGGATGGCGACAAAGCCCGCACCCGCATCATGCTGTACAAAGACGAGTATGACCTCATACTCCTGGACCTCATGCTTCCCGATGTGGGTGGCGATACGATATGCCGCGATGTGCGAGAAGCCGGCGTCATGACTCCAATTATCATGCTCACGGCTCGGGATGAGATGGAGTATAAGATCGATCTTTTGAATAGCGGGGCGGATGACTACGTGACAAAACCGTTCTCTTTCGATGAACTTATCGCCCGTATCCAGGCAGTCTTGCGACGCCCTGCCGAAACATTGCCTGGTATCCTCGCGATCCGAGATATCGAGCTTGACTCTGGCAAGCATACAGTGGAGAAAGCGGGAAAATCGATTCCTTTGACCCTCAAAGAGTTCTCGCTCGTTGAACTCTTTATGCGTCATCCAAATGAAGCGATGCCACGGGAAGCTATACTGGATCACGTGTGGAGTTTCGACTTCCCTGGTTTCAGCAATGTGCTTGATGTTCACATGAAAAATCTTCGTAAAAAACTTGATGACTATGATGACGTCGAACCACTCTTTGAAACAATTCGGGGCGTGGGTTACCGCCTTAACGGATAGATATCGTTTCAACCCTTTTGTTCAGACGACGGTTAATATTATCGTCATCCTTTTTATTCTTGCCGTACTTCTGATCGCGATATCAGGCTGGGCTATTCAATATACACAAAACAATACTGTTGGATCTATTCGCTATCATATTCAGCAAGCGCAAAGCGTTGGTTCGACGACGCCGATAAAAACGTTGCCGCAAGCCATCGAAACGGTTCGCGCGCGCACCTTACTCTATGTATTCCTAGGTCTCATCGGCCTCATTATAATGTTCGGGTATCTTTTGATACGATTCTCTCTTTCACCGACCAAAGAGTCTTTATTACTGCAAAAACGTTTTATCGGCAATGTCGCGCATGAGATACGCACTCCGCTCGCCATCATCAAGACGACCACCGAAGTGTCCCTCATGGATCCAGCACTAAGCGTACCTATGAGAGAATCTCTCGAAGATACTATCGTTGAACTCGATCGTATTTCAGAAACGATCAATAATCTCCTTTCCTTCGATACACTGATGCAACCGGGCCGCGCCAAAAAGGAACCACTAGACTTAGGAAAAATAGTAGAGACCGTAGTAGCACGGCATCAAACGCTTGCGGCGTCTCGTGGCATTATTCTCTCCATGTCGATGGGCAACAAACGAAAAATCTTGGGCAATCCAACCGCTCTCGAACAAATTATGACCAATCTTCTGAAGAATGCCATTAACTATACCCCGCAGGATAAAGGAGAAAAAATACAAATAAATATTGAAAGCGACTATCGTCATCGAGTAGTGCTCGTGATCATAGATACGGGTATTGGTATTGCGCAGAAAGATCTCTATCACGTGTTCGAGCCTTTTTATCGTGGAGATACTTCGCGCGCGCGCGGTATTGGAACCGGTACGAGCGGTCTTGGCCTTGCGATCGTAAATGAATTAGTTCGCGTGCATCAGGGCAGCCTCAGTATTAAAAGCGCAGTTGGACAAGGTACGACCGTCGCGATCTCCTTCCCTCCTGCTCCTGAGTCAGAAAATCCTGAGACCCTTTCTTCGGAACCCGAGGATAATGAAGGCATGCACGAAGTTTCGGTTGATTTCTCGTAGCTACTATCTTCTACTGTTCTCTCACCGTGTAAGAAGCACGATAGAAAGAATTCCTGCGAGAACACAGTACAACGCAAATGGCCGAAGGGTATTCGTCTTAAAATAACGCGTGAGAAAAGAGATCGAGATGAATGCCGCAATGCCGGCAGCCAATGCACCTACAGCGATTTCTCCGACGGGATAGCCCTTCGTAGTGAAGAGTTCGGGTAATTTCAATACCGCAGCCGCAAGTATGATCGGTGTGGCTAAAAGAAATGAGAAGCGCGCAGCGCTTTCGTGATCAAGACCGGCGAGCAGACCGCCGCCGAGTGCAGCACCCGTGCGAGAAAATCCAGGAAGAAGAGCAAGTGCCTGTGCAATACCGGTTCCGAATGCCGCGAGCCAGGGCATTCGTGAGATCGCAAGATCGCCTGCCGCAAGAGTGTTATGTAATCGCTGTCGATGTTTTTTCAAAATCTCAATGCTATACAGAAGCACGCCGTTCAAAATCAGTATGTACGCAACAAAAAGAGGCGTTGCGAACAAATTCTGTATGCTCTCCTGAAAGAGAATGCCGATGATTCCGGCCGGAATTGTAGCGATGATAATAAGCCACGCAAGTCGTGCGTACACATCATCTTCTGCGATGCGCCGCTGTATGAGCGAACAAAAAAAACCCTGTATGATGCGCAACCAATCTTTGAAAAAGAACCCGAGAAGTACCAGTGCAGTGGCAAAATGAGTAGCTATAAGGAAGATGAGAAAGAATGGAGCATGTTCGTCGAGCGGCCAGTGCAGCAGCGCCGGGAGAAGTACACTGTGACCTAAGCTCGAAACAGGAAAAAGCTCAGTTACTCCCTGAAGAAGACCGAGCAGTATCGCCTGAACGTACGTGAACATTCTCAAAAAATACCACAGAAGATAGTCTTTCCCAAAAAGAGGTCGCCAAGCGACTAGGCAGGTGACAGTGATACTGCTACTCTGACCGTACAGAGCCTCCTTCTTCATGATACGAATTTCCTGCGTTATATGCGCATACAACGAAGCTCCCCGCATTCAAAACATACTTGATGCCGTCGTTCACAATCCTGATCTCATGGAGATAATCGTGGTAAATGACGGATCAACCGATGACACAGAGAAAGTGTTGCGCGCGCAGAAAGGCATTACCGTGATTTCCTATCCCACGAATAAAGGAAAAACATTTGCATTGAGTCAAGGCATTGCAGCCGCGAGCGGAGACCTTATTATGCTCATAGATGCCGATCTTTCCGGCTTAACTACGGCAAACATTTCTTCGCTTATTCTTCCCGTCCGTGAAGGTATTGCTGACGTAAGCATAAGTTTGCGAAGAAATAGTTTGTGGATATACCGACTCATCGGGCTTGATTTTGTATCGGGAGAACGCGTGCTCCCGCGTGCACTTCTTTTCGAAGCAGTAGAGACTATGCAACAGCTTCCGCGCTGGGGTGGCGAAGTGTTCATGAATCAGCATATTGTGGAACAAAAGATGAGTATCGCCGTGGTGCGCTGGCAGAATGTATATAACATTCGAAAATTTGAAAAAGTCGGCTTGCCGAAAGGTTTCGCAGAGGAATGGAAAATGATTCGAGATGCCTGCGAGGTGTTATCGGTATGGGGTGTAGTGTCTCAGAATCTGACGCTTCTTCGGCGAAAAGTGCCGTCAAAGTCATTTGCGCGCTCGCCTTCGGTTGTTAGCGTCGAATAGTTATTTATTATTCTGATTCTTCTGAGGTATCGTCTCCTACTTTACTTTCCATATACCGCTTGAAAAGCCAATAGCCCAAAAGAAGCAGGAGCCCCATGCCGAAGATAAAGAAGGTGAAGTAATCCAAATATTTTTGGGATCGAATGAGCGTTTCCCCAAAAAGATAGCCGACCGCCATGAAAATACCGACTTTTGGAAGCGTGCCGATAAAGTTCCAAAAAAGAAATCGTTCGATCCGCATGTGCGTTACACCCGCGAAATACAATATAATCGCCCCCAGTCCCTGGGTTTTTCCAACCAAAATCAGTTTCCAATCGTTCTTGTGAAATTCTGACTGAAGAGGCTTCATACGAGATTCGGTAAGGCCAAGGCGACTGCTCAGTCTTTCCAAGAATCGCACATGTCCCCATCGCCCGAGCGAGTAATATAATACATCGCCGGTAATATCCGCAGCGACAAGTATGACAAAGACCGTATAGGCATTTAATACTTCGGACGCGACCAGTGCTCCCGAGACAATCGCCGCAACCGGTCCTTCAATGACGCCGATCGGAAAAAGCAGGATATAGCCATACTGCGAAATAAGAAGAAACAGCTTGATTGCGGTGAAGTGCTGCATAAGTACTCCTATCATCCTACAGGAAAATTTTTATTTGGTATTAATTTTTGAGGCCGCTTCCGCGTTTGAAAAGCCACAGCGTAATAATAAGCAGTGCAAGCGTTACGAAAATCATGACTTCAAAACTTACAGTGACCGAAACATCGCTAATGCCGAGAAAACCATACCGAAACGCATTCACCATGTAGAGAATAGGATTTCCAAGCGAAAGGAACCGAAAGAAAGGCGGTAAACGATTAATCGAGTAGAATACCCCGCCCAAGTACGTAAGCGGCACAAGTACGAAGGTAGGCACAATACTAATGCCGTCAAACGATTTTGCAAAAATGCCGTTTACGAGACCGGCAAGCGAAAAAAGGAGCGAGGTCAGGAACGCAGCAGCAAAAATGATGAAAAGGTTAAATATAATGAGATGCGTGAAGAAAAGCGAAACGATGAGTACGAGGATTGCTACCAAGAGTGCACGCACAACTCCCCCACTCACAAAGCCGGCGATAACTACCCAATCCGGCATCGGCGACACAAGCAGCTCTTCGAGATTTCGCTGCATCTTTGCACCGAAAAAGGTCGAGACGGTATTCGAATACGCACTCGTAATAACAGCCATCATCACGAGGCCGGGCACGATAAATTGGATGTAGGAGAAGCCGTCTATCTTTGCGATCTGCGAACCGATAAAAGCGCCGAAGATAGCGAAATAAAGCGACGTTGTCACCACGGGCGGCAGAAGCGTCTGTGACCATATGCGGAAGACACGGGTCACTTCCTTGCGCAGCATGGTGAGAAAACCGACAAGTATTGGCGCGCGTTCTTCGCTCATAGTTTTGGTCGTTTGGAGTGCCATAAGTAAAATGTGGTTAATCCTTCTGTATTAAATCGATAAAGACTTCTTCCAAACGACTGCCATTGTTCCGTATATTTGAAATCTGCACTCCAATCGTCGAAAGTTTTCTGATGTAATCATTGACAGTTTCGCCTGGAGCAAGCTTGAGCTGAAGGGTTGTATCGTCGATGCGGGTAATAGGAAGCGCACGGGCAAGCTGTAGCTCGGCAGTGCTGATCGGTGCAACGGTATCCAGAAGCAGGGTCACTGAATTCATATTGGCAAGGAGTGACTTCACGCTTCCTTGCTTGATGATGCTGCCGTTGTTAATGATGGCAACCTCCCGACTGAGCTGCTCTGCTTCTTCCAGATAGTGAGTTGTGAGTATGATGGTCGTACCGGCAGCATTGAGCTCGCGTAAGAAATCATGCATGCCACGGCGAAGCTCCACATCGACCCCCGCTGTGGGTTCATCGAGCAGCAGCACGCGCGGCTCATGTATGAGCGAACGAGCGATCATAAGCCGCCGCTTCATACCACCGGAAAGCTTCATGGCTTGCGTATCGCGTTTATCGGCAAGGCCGAGGTTTTCGATGAGTTCGTTTGCCCGTGGCATAGCTACATGCCGCGGAATACCATAGTATCCAGCTTGGTTAATGATGATGTCAATAACCGTTTCAAACCAGTTGAAATTGAACTCTTGCGGCACGATACCGATGAAGCTTTTCGCTTTATCGATATTTTCATCAATGGAAACCCCACACACCTCGACCGTACCGCTTGTCTTGATAGCCAAGCCTGCCAAAACACTGATAAGTGTCGATTTACCTGCACCATTGGGGCCGAGAAGCGCAAAGAATTCTCCCTCGGCAATAGTCAGGGAAACACCTTTTAGGGCTTCCACGCCAGTACCATATACCTTTTTAAGATCGACGATCTTGATCGCCGCAGGCTTTGTGCCGTCACTCATAATACTCACTACTGTACCCTAAAGACCGAAGCTTTGGAACTGTGAGGATAATTCTTTCTAGCCGAACGTAAACGTGTACGCATGCAGGCCGGCACCCATAATCTTGATCAATATCGTGTGCTGCCCTGGCGACGTATCGTGAACAAGCGTGTAGAGACGGTTTGCATTGATCGTTGCAGTCGAGGTTTTTGGATCAACATCCGCACCAGCGAAATTCCCTACTGGTACGCCATCACGAAATACTTCAACAGTAACGGGCGTACTCGCGCTCGCGACGAAATCGACATCATGTGCGGTGTAAGAATATTCAATGCTAGTGCCGCTCGCATTCGTAACTGCAGATTCTGCCTCAATATTCCATGAGCCACCAAGATACAGTTTGTTGGGAGCAATAGCGCCTGATGGGAGTGTGAACGTACTGGTTCCTGCTTTCGACGGCGTGCCGTTTGCAAGATTTTGGTTTCGATTGTAACCGAAATAAGTTTCAGGACTCTGCACCGCGGAAAGATTCGGGTCCGCAACAGTCGTAAGGGATGTCGGTATAGCGGAGGCGCTGGTACCGAGACGCGAGGCTCGCTCGGCGAGCGCTGCCTGTATCGCTTTTTCCGTTACATCGTATTCCCCTTCACCGATATGATCGTGTGTGATGTATCCATCGATATCAATCACATATTCATGCGGCCAGAATTGATTTCCGTAGGCGTTCCAGGTCTTATATTCGTTATCAAGCACCACAGGATATGTAACGCCAAGCTTTACCAGCGCCGCTGCAACATTGCTTTGTACATGTTCAAACGCGAATTCTGGGGTGTGCACACCGATGATCACGAAGCCTTGGTCTTTATATTTCGCATACCACGAGGTGAGATATGGAAGCGTTCGAAGACAATTGATACAACTATACGTCCAGAAGTCCACGAGCACGACGTCTTTTCCACGATATTGTGCGAGGCTGATCGGCTGACCTCCAGTGTTGAGATATGCATCTGGCTGAACGAGTTCCGGAGCTTTGTGATACATCGATGCTTTTCGAGCAAGCGTTTGTGCGGTGGCAGGAGTGACTGCGCCGGTGGCTGCAGTAGAAGTTCCTTCGTGCATGGCAGTAGAAGTAGTGGTAGATTGCCCGTTGGTATCGGGTACCAGCGGATTTGTAATAGACGTGCCCGGTGCTACTTGTTTCTGCAAAAGCTTCGTCTCGATTTTTGTTTCATCGAATACAGAGTAGAGGGGTTGCTCGAGTATTTTATCGAAGCCAGTGATGATAGCGATACCTACGACAATAAAGAGAATGCCGATACCGCGCTTAAACCATCCATTAGGATCGGAGGCAATACCAAGCTTTGCCATAATCGTTTGTCCGACAAACGATACAACGATGAGAGAAAAACAGAGACCGGCAATGTAGGCAAGAATGTCGGCAATGCCCGCAGAAATACTTACCGGAAGCACCGTGGCAAGCAAGATAAAGAACGTAGGACTGCATGAGGCAAATACCGGACCGAGAGAGGCGCCGACGATAACATCACCGAGAAATGTCTGCTTCTTGAATCCAGCAGACATCGCTTTGTTGGAACGAAGATTCATCTTTGCGACGAACGGTACTTTGTCCCAGAGACGCGGGAAAAGCAGAATGAGACCGATGATGATGATGAGTCCTCCAGAGAAGATGCTCCAGAACGCAGCCGGCACGTTTATGAAAGCAGTCGAAACCTTAAGAAGGAGCGTAAAGAGAAATACCGATGCACCGAGAGAAAGGGTTACAGTTAAAATACGTCGTATGCTTCTTCCTCCGGCAAGCGAACCGCCGACGATAATCGGCAACAGCGGAAGTACGCATGGTGAAATAACCGTCAAAACGCCTGCTAAAAGTGCGATGAGAAAAAGTGCCATAGAATAAAGGCTACTGGTATATATCTAGCATACTCACCTCCCGCACAAATGTAAAGCATGCTTTACACACATTCGCTCAAATGGGGAGGAATTCTGACTATTCGTAGGTATCGGCAAAAAAGCGAGACGCGAGTTTCGCGATGATCATGAGCGCGAGCGTTGCAGGAATCCAAATATCGATTGTGTGGGTGAGGCCTTGATACACCAATGCGATAGTAAGCATGCCCGCTGCTCCAAGATATGCGGCACGACCGGCATTCGTGCGATGCAATTCTTCCCGTTCGTCGTGGGCTTTTTCGGTGATGATAAAACCGGCCCACACGAACGTTAGTGCCGTAATCACGACCAGTACGGTAGCGATCAGCATGCTCGGCATCCAAAACGTGAAAGGATTTCCGATGAGAATCAGAAGAATGATGAGCACGATGGCGACGAGACGTTCGAGCGTTTTCATAAAGTGATTAGGATTTACTGAGCGAAAAGAGATCCTCGACGCGCATACTAAAGGCGTGCGCGAGTCGAAGGGCGAGCGAGACGGAGGGTGTGTACTTCCCTTTCTCGATGGCAATGATGGTCTGGCGAGACACGCCGACCTTTTCAGCCAACGCTTCTTGGGTCATACCATGAGTATTTCGTACCTCGTTCAGTACATTGATCACCACTCGTTCCATAGAGGCACTATATGAGTTTAGACGCCGCTGTCAAAGCGTCTTGAAACCCACATGGCTTTATACACCCTACCCACACGAAGTATCCCGAAACTCGCGGTATTCTATAGAGAGTATGAGCCTTCTTTCTAATCATCACGAAGAACATCGTCCGTGGGGTTCTTTTGAGCAATTCACGCTAAACGAACCGACTACCGTAAAAATATTGCGGGTGGATGCGGGGAAACGTTTCTCGCTTCAGAAACATGAGCAGCGCTCAGAGTGGTGGAAAGTCATAGAGGGTGATGGAATCGTGCAGACTAATGATAGAGAGCGTCACGTCGCCTACGGCGACGTGATTGAAAGCCCTGTCGGCACCCTGCATCGTTTAACGGGCGGCAACAACGGCATCGCCGTACTCGAAATAGCTTTCGGTAATTTTGATGAAAATGACATTATCCGCACCGAAGACGATTTCGGTCGAAAATAAACTCGAATAATTTTTTCCATGAGTTATGTCGTCCTTTACCTTCTCATCATACTCGCATTTTTCATAAGCGGCCTTTTTATCTGGGGGGCGTGGCAGCTTGGACGCGCCCAGAACCGTACGCGAGTTCTCGAAAATTTCAAGAAAAATCCTTTTACTCTTACACGTCATGCGGGTAACCCGCTTATGCATCCGGGCAAATATGAATTCGAACAGCAGGCGGTGATGAATGCTGCTGCCGCGCATGATGGCGAACGCACGCATCTTTTCTATCGGGCGATCGGAAGTGACGGCGTCTCGCGCATAGGCTATGCATCTTCTAAAGATGGCATACAGCTCGAGGAACGACTTCCCTATCCTGTCTTCGCACTTGAAGGTTCGGATCCACATCTTGACGCCCTGCGACGCGCGCACGCTGAGAAAAATTATCCGGGGCTCGTGGCTTCCGGTGGGAGCTGGGGAGGTACTGAAGATCCTCGCGCGATGATTATGGATGATCACCTGTATCTTTCGTTTTCCGCATTTGAAAACTGGAATTCGGTGCGCATTGGGGTTACGTCCCTTGCGGTTGCTGATCTCAAACAGAAACGCTGGAACTGGTCACCGCTTGCCTTTCTTTCTCCTCAAAATCAAGTGAATAAGAATTGGGTACTCTTTCCTGAAAAGATTAATGGAAAATTTGCGTTACTGCACAGCGTTTCTCCAACCGTTGAGATTGCCTATCGCGACGATTTAAATGCCATCGGTTCAACGGAATCGTACATCGAGAGTCCGCAAGGTCCTCGTACACGCGGGCGAAGTGGCCACTGGGATAACTGGATACGCGGTGTAGGTCCTGCTCCTATGAAAACCGAAAAAGGATGGCTTGTCTTATACCACGCAACTGATAGAGAGAAATATAGCCATGAATATCAGCTCGGGGCGATGCTTCTCGACGTCGATGATCCAACGAAAGTCCTCGCTCGTTCACCAGCTCCCATCCTTTCTCCTGCTGCCGTATATGAGACAAGCGGTCTAAAACCAGGAGTTGTGTATTCTTGTGGGGCGACGATACAGGATGATAATTTAACGGTCTACTACGGCGCCGCTGATAATTACGTGTGTGCGGCACGAACGTCTCTTTCAGGATTTTTAAAAAAACTTCTCGGTCACGATCCGAATCCTTTCTCACCATTCTCGACCCCACTTAGTTTATAATGAACTGACGCATGCTCTCTGTCTTTCGCTCTCTTCAAAATCCATTTCTTTCACCGACGCGCACGCGTTCGTTTGAAGCAATCGGCACGTTCAATCCCTCGGTCGTGACACTGGGTGATACAACGCATCTTTTTTATCGAGCCATGGCAGAACCAGATGACTTGCGCACGCCGGGGCGTGGTTTCTCGACCGTGGGATATGCCGCCGCCAAAGGCGGCGGTTCCTTCGACGATCGTACGCAAGTCGTTAAAGCGGAAGAATCGTGGGAAGCGTACGGCTGCGAAGACCCGCGCGCGACCTTCTTCGAAGGTCGCTGGTATGTCTTTTACACCGCGCTCGGCGGGTACCCCTTCGGGCCTGACAACATTCGCGTGGCAGTAGCTATTGGAGATTCTCCTGATCAGTTAAACGAGAAACACCTGGTCACTCCTTTCAATGCGAAAGCGGCCACTCTTTTTCCTGAACGCATCAATGATGACGCCGTAATGTTGATCACGGCGCACACTGACTATACTGACGAACATCCTCGTCCAACGATTGCTCTCGCACGCACAAAAAATATTGAAGATTTCTGGAATCCGATTTTCTGGAACAACTGGCACGAACATCTCGCCGATCATGCCCTTCCCGACGTGCGCCGAGCTGACAGCGAACATATGGAAGTTGCCGCGACTCCTATTCACACTAAGCATGGTTGGCTTTTAGTGTATTCCCACATACAAAATTATTACGACCCGCATAATCGCCTCTTTGGCGTCGAGGCGCTTCTTCTCGACCGCGACGATCCACAAAAAATCATTGCGCGGACTGCTTTTCCGTTTCTCGTGCCAGAAGAATCATATGAACGATATGGCCTCGTATCAAACATCGTCTTTCCTACTGGCGCGGTCATTACCGGCGACACGCTCCACGTGTATTACGGCGCTGCTGACACGGTATGTGCATCTGCAAAGCTTTCCTTCTCCGATTTGCTTTCCACGATGACCGATGAAAGTAGAAATTCCTTCATGACTCGAGCGAGCGACGAACCTATTCTTCGTGCTGATCCTTCCCATCCGTGGGAATCGCGGGCCGTTTTTAATGCTGCGGCCGTTGATCTTGATGGTTCGGTGCATCTTGTCTATCGCGCGATGGGAGATGCGTGCGAAGGGCGCGCTGAAAATATCTCGACAATGGGATATGCACGTCTTGCCGACGGGATTCATGTTGATGAACGCCTCTCAGAGCCGGTGTATGTCCCCCGGCAGGCATTTGAAAACCATGGCACCGAGGATCCCCGACTTTCTCAGATCGATGATACGTTATATATCACCTATACCGCTTTTGATGGCACCCTCGCACGCGGTACGCTTTCCTCTATTTCTATACATGATTTTCTTGCGCACAATTTTAACTGGACGGAACCGCAACCCCTCACACCCGAAGGCGTAAACGACAAAGACCTCTGCCTGGTTCCTGGACTGATACAAGGCAAGATAATGGCGATTCATCGCATCGATCCGAATATCTGTGTTGATTATTTCGACTCGCTTCCTCCGACCCGCATGATCGATCGCTGTACCGAAATCATGACACCGCGTCCGGGAATGTGGGATACCAAAAAGATCGGTACGGCTGCGCCGCCCATTCGTATCCCTGAAGGATGGCTCTTTATCTATCATGCCGTCGGGGGCGACAACACCTACCGTCTCGGCGCTACGCTCCTCGACGGCGAAACCGCGGCGACGGTACTCGCGCGTACTGCTATGCCTATTCTCGAACCGGTATTGCCGTGGGAAAAAGAAGGCCAGATAAATAATGTGGTCTTTTCCTGCGGCATCGTGCTTCGTGACGATACTCTTTTCGTGTATTACGGCGGAGCAGACAGCGCAATCGGAGTCGCGACACTTTCAAAAAAAGAACTCGTCAAGCGCTTGCTGCCTAACCTTTCATGATCGACGAACCTTTATCACCTGACTCTTTATCCGACGCGTCTTTGCTCGACGTGATTATGTTTGATCTTGATAAGACGCTTGCGTCGAGCAAACAAGCGATCACTCCCTCGATGGCAGCACTTCTCTCCCAACTTTCTTTGCATACTCTATTCACGGTAATTTCAGGAGGAAAGCGAGAACAGTTAGAACAACAGGTTGTGAATCAGCTCAGCGCGGACGCTGAAACGAGAAATGTTTATCTTCAACCGACCAGTGGTGCGGCGCTCTTCACGTTTGAAAATGGCCTCTGGACTGCAGTGTATGAAGAATCACTCACCGCCGCAGAAGCAACTCATATAAAAGAGGTACTTGAACAGGTCTGCACTGAAACAAAATTGGTTGATCTTTCAAGTCCCTCACATGGTGAAAGAATAGAGTTCCGAGGTGCTTCCGTCGCGATGTCGGTCCTAGGACAGCAAGCTCCTATTGATGAAAAAGAGGCATGGGATTCTGATAATTCAAAAAAGAAAACGTTGCAGACTGCCGCACAAGAACTGCTACCGGAATACGACGTAAAAACGGGGGGTGCGACGACTATCGACGTGACGAAAAAGGGAATAAATAAAGCGTATGGTGTTCGCAAACTCAGTGAATACTTGCAGGTACCCATACGCTCGATGCTCTATATCGGCGACGCTCTGTACCCAGGTGGCAACGACGAAGTAGTAAAGGCAACAGGCATCACCACACACGAAGTAAAAAACCCCGATGATACTGAGATGTTTATAAAAGGATTGCTCGCAAAGGTGCGATAGTGATTACGGTATACTGTAAATTTAAATTAAAAGGTATGAATAAAGAGCTCGAGACTGAAATCCAAAAAATGATACAAGGGGAGGTCACCGATACTCCCGAGGAACTCGCAAAATACAGTCGTGATACCAGCCTTTTCGTACGCACGCCTTCTTTGGTGGTGTATCCCAAAGACGTCCAAGATATTTCTGCACTAGTAAAGATAGTGAGCGAAAGGAAAAAAAGTGGAGAAAATATTTCCGTAACTGCTCGTTCTGCGGGTACGGATATGTCCGGTGGCCCACTCACGACTTCCATTGTTGCCGTATGTACAAAATACATGAATCGCGTACTTGAAATTACGTCAGGGGGAGAAGGTGGCTACGCCGTCACTGAGCCTGGTGTTTTTTATCGGGATTTTGAAAAAGAAACGCTGGCGAAAGACAACCTGATACTTCCCTCCTATCCCGCTTCGCGTGAGATCTGCGCCATGGGTGGCATTGTCAATAATGATTCTGGTGGTGAACGGACGCTCGAATATGGAAAGACGGAAGACTACATCGAGGAAGTGGAAGTCGTGCTCTCTGATGGTTCCATAACAACCTTCAAATCGTTGACTCCTGATGAGCTTGCTGAAAAACAAAAGCTCGAAACACTAGAAGGAGAGATATATCGAAAAATGGCAAAATTACTAGAAAATAATCGCGAAACAATCGAAAATGCAAAACCGAAGGTTTCTAAGAATTCTGCAGGATACGCACTCTGGAATGTCATTAGTAAAAAAGACGACTCGTTCAATCTGGCGCGACTCATCTGCGGCTCACAGGGCACGCTCGCGCTCATGTCAAAGGCAAAACTGCGCCTCGTCCATCCGAAAGAGCATCGAGCCATGCTTGTTGTATTCCTTTCCGATATTACTATTCTTCCGGAAATCGTCCGACGCGTGCTTCCTCTTAATCCTGAATCATTCGAGTCGTACGACGACAATACTTTTAAGCTCGCCGTAAAATTTCTGCCCCAAATGCTCGAGCAGATGGGATTCGTGAAAGCGGCACGACTCGGTATTTCATTCCTTCCGGAAGTGGAGATGGTCGCGACGGGAGGCGTACCCAAACTCATCCTCATGGCGGAGTTCGCGGAGGACTCGATTGAAGAGGCAGATCGAAAAGCAACCGCAGCTCGTGAAGCGCTTAAAGACATGGATGTGCGTATGAAGATCGAAAAGAACGAAAAAGAATCAGAGAAATACTGGATTGTGCGTCGAGAAAGTTTCTCGCTTTTGCGCAAAAACGTTCACGGCCTTTTTGCAGCTCCTTTTATTGATGACTTTGTTGTGCCGCCCGACAGTTATCCGCAATTCCTTCCCGAACTGAATACACTTTTGGACGAGTACAAGGAAAATTTTATCTATACGATCGCGGGTCACATCGGGAACGGCAACTTCCACATCATTCCCCTCATAGATCTAAACAAGCCTGAAGCACGAAAAGTGATTCTCGACCTTGCTCCGAAAGTGTATGCGCTGGTGATCAAATACGGCGGTACCACGACTGGTGAGCATAATGACGGTATCATTCGCACGCCTTATCTTCCGATGCTTTTTGGCGACAAGGTAATTGCGTTCTTTGAAGAAACCAAGAATATATTCGATCCGTTAAACATCTTCAACCCCGGCAAAAAAGTCCATGGTACCTTCGTCGACATCGAACGCGACATGATGAAGAGTTCGTAGTCGTCTAGATTTTTTCTTAGCCAATCGCCTCGACATCACTGCGCGGTTTGATGATAATGAACATCGAAATAATGCTGAAGATAAGAGTGCCGACCATAGTGGCGAGCCATCCGAGGAATACACGTTGCATAAGCTGCTGTTCTTCCCATTCGACGTAGGCAAGTGAGCGGCCGGAGACGACAAAGTTATTCACGGCAGTTTGACCGGTTTGAGCAGGGCTTGTAACGGATATGACGACGATCGCTTCACGTACGCCCACTTCAGGTTGCCACGTAACAAAATTTTTTCCATCGGTACGAGATGCATCGAACACGCCGCTGGGAATCGTCGCAAGATTTCCGTGAAGATACCCTGTTCCGGCAACTGGCTTCCCTTGTCCGTCAGTTACCAAAAGAAATGGTGCGGGATCAGTTTCAATCGCGATGGGGGTTCCGGTCGCAATTTTTACAATCACCCCACCCGCCTGAATACGCGCAACGACATCTTGCGCGAGCCATTCCTGCGGTTCATTCGCCCCGAGGCGCAATATCTGCTGCTCATTTATATAGGAAACACCGGAGAGCAGCGAAAGTCCTACCGCGATAGGTACGAAAATGGCAATAGTGAGCCATACCGCTTCAGAAATATATGAGGATTTGTTCATAGGAAATAAAGGTAAATGCGCTATCCTTACACTTTACTACCATTTCAAAGAGGAAAAAGTAACCAATACGGACAGGTTGCGTCGTACCTATACAGGTCGCTCACCACATGACTGATTTTCTCCCTCCCGACCACGAGCTCATACCACTCGCCAAAAACGACGATCGTGCGGCATTTCAGACGCTGGTGGAGCGGTATCTTCCTGAGGTCTATCGTTTCTGTCACAATTTCATCGGCAATACCGCTGATGCCGAAGATGCCACACAAGAAACATTTGTGAAGGCATGGCGCAATATCAGACGTTTTCATGAAAATAAATCCTTTAAGACCTGGCTTTTTGCTATCGCAAAGAACTCCGCCATCGATATCATGCGTAAACGGCGTTCGGTTCCTTTTTCGCGATTCGATACTGATGATGCGGAAAACGTACTGGTCGCTACACTCGCCGATCCTGAGCCGCTTCCTGAAGAATTGTTCGCACGAAAAACGCTTGCAAAGAAGGTGCGAAAAGTTCTTGCTGAGCTGCCCCCTCGCGACCGTACGATACTCTCTCTTCGATACGACGAAGAACTTTCATTCGAGGATATAAGTCGTATACTTTCCATGCCAGCCAACACGATCCGCAGTCTTCATCGACGGGCGCTGATCGCTCTTCGGAAGAAATTTGAACGACCCTAATACATGCACCAAAAGTCCCTCGTGAAGCGTATAGAGAACATGGAAGCTAATTACGAACGGCTTTTTAAAGTTCTCCCGCCTGAAACCCCACCGACGTATCTTTGCGAGCGGATACTTCGCGTGGTTGAGCAGGAGCGCACCCGCCAACGGCAGGTACGGTTCGTTATTTCTTCCTTTTCGGGCGCAAGTTCTTTCGTGGGACTTGTGCTCGCGATACCAGTGCTTATGCATGCCGCGTCCCTTCGCGGCTTCAGCAGTTTTGCGTCACTTCTCGTGTCAGATGGCGATCTTCTTTCAAGTCATCTTAGCTCTTTTGCGCTTCCGCTTGCGGAGGCGCTCCCTGGTGTAGAAGTGACCTTTACTCTTTTTTTACTTGCCGTATTTCTTGCGTCGCTCAAAAGCTTCGTATGGAATATAGGCAGTGTTCATTTTTTCAAAAGGCATCGTGTGCAGACACATCAGTAAGCCTAACTCTTAGCTCATTCTGACTCGCCCTATCTATGAATACTGATTCAGTTAAAATATTCATACACTCCAGGCTTTTTGCCGGCATTATTGTCGGTGTCAGTATCGTGGTTATCGTTATTTTCGTTTTTGAAGCCGGTATTCTTGTCGGATACCACGAAGCGCAATTCTCTTCGCAGTGGGGTGAAAACTATGAGCAAAACTTTGGGGGAAATACGGGTATTTCAAGAGTGTTAGGTATGCCGGATGGTCATGGGCCAAATCCCCACGGCACTTTTGGAAAAATACTCAGCGTCTCGCCATCGGCGATCGTTATCATAAATGATCAACAAGCCGAACAGAAGATACTTCTCGGAACCACGACGATCATTCGTAGCCAGAAAAATACGATGGGCACTTCATCGCTTGCTGCTGGAGAATATGCCGTCGTGCTGGGAGAGCCGAATATGCAAGGAGAAATTGTGGCAGGGCTTATTCGAGTGATTCCCATCCCTGCGGGAATGAAAATACCTTAGTGGCTTTCTATAGAATTAAGTATTTCTTTCGCTTCTTCGGCCGATTTGCCGGCACAGGAAAGGACTTTTTGCATATCAAGTGCGAAAAGAGACCGTAATCGGTCATGTGCTTGTTGCGAATCGCTTGGATCGATTATTCCAGCCGCCACGTCTTTCGGTGGAAGAAGCAAATAATAAAGAGGGTCTCCATTTTTAAGCCGTAAGTCTTCGGGCAACGGAACATGTTCGTTACTCGGTCCTTTTGTGACAAGTGTTTCTATATTCATATTTCAATTATAGCGTTTTTTGTGGGTTCCTACTATCCCCGACGCACTCGCGAACCTTGTGTTTTCGGCGAAGCCATAGCATATTTAAAAATAGCTCGCCCGTCTCCAAGCTTCATTGACGAAAGTCACAAAGGTTCGGAAGCAGCGAGAGTTATCAAGTTCAATTCTACGCCCACATGGCAACAAGCAAGTTATATGTCGGCGGTATTCCGTACCGCACGACTGAAGATGATCTTCGCACTGCTTTCTCGGAAGCAGGTGAGGTAACGTCAGTAAGCATTATTAGCGACCGCATGACCGGCCGCTCCCGCGGTTTCGGTTTTGTCGAAATGGCTGATGAGACACAAGGCCAAGCAGCTATCGACCGTTGGGATGGCAAGGAATTCGATGGGCGCATGCTCTCGGTTTCCATGGCTCGTCCCCAAGGCGATCGCCCTCCTGGAGAACGTCGCGATAACAATCGCGGTGGTGGAGGCGGTGGCAACTACGGCAATGACCGTGGTGGCTACGGCAACAGCTACTAGCAAGCTTTGCTTACTAAGCATACGTAAAAGGAAAATCCCGCGCACAAAGTGCGCGGGATTTTCCTTTTGACTGTTTTATTATTCGTATTACTTACGCAGTACGAAAATTGAAGTGAGAAGCAGGAATGAAATTTCCACGCTCCGGCACTCGTAAACTGTATGCAGAAGGATGAATGGGAACAACACGACGAGATGCAGGAGGAGTTACTGATTTATAAAAAGTGCTACGTGTGGGAACAGAACGTCCCGAAACAACTGCATCAACATCGAAGCTGCTTTCTTGTATCTCACGCTCTTCTTCTTGGAAATGATGGATGCATGTTGAAAGAATTGAGGTAACATCACGGGTAAGACGCGCGCTGATATGATGGTGAGGAAGGCTTATCTTTTGGGAGGTATTTGTTGGGATGCTTTCAGTAGTCATATAAACATTATACACATATATATTATTATGTCAATACCCCCGGTCGCTGCCCAGGATATGGCACTTATTCGCCGCGACAAATATGGCAATTCAGCACGGGCTGACCTTTCGAAGGATGAGGCGCGGCTCGCCTGCGGCGAGCCGCTCAGCTACGTCATAGGATGGGTTCCTTTTTTAAATCTCAAAATACGTCTTGATTCTCACCCCTTAATCCCCCGCCCCGAAACCGAGTGGTGGAGTGAAAAACTTATCAACTATCTCGAAGAACGTTTTGGTAGTGGAGAAACCGACAAGGCATTTAGATTACTTGATCTTTGTGCAGGCTCCGGCGCTATTGGTCTGTCGATACTTTCGTACTTCCCTAACGCGTACGTGTCATTTGGCGAACTTTCTCACGAGCATACAGATTTGATTCGAATGAATATTGCTGAAAATAATCTGGACGTATCTCGTGCCGTTATTTGCGCTGGCGATCTCTTTTCACCTTTCACGAACGAACGATTTGATATCATTGCCACGAATCCACCATACATCCCCGATGCGCGTGAACTGCCGCAGGCAGTTCACGCGTTCGAGCCCCCCGAAGCATTATTCAGCGGGCCGAAAGGTCTCGATCTTATTCAGCGAATCATTTTAGATGTTTCGCACCATCTCCTATCTTCAGGCGAGCTCTGGATGGAATGCGATATTTCAAACATACATGAGGCACAAGCACTTCTCCTTGCAAGCAGAGCTGACGCGACTATCCACGAAGACCTCTATGGTCGTCCACGTCTTCTCGTGGCACACTTTACTTAATGACCTCATCGGTCCCTCTCACGGGCGCCTCGTCCTACGCTGCCGCTAACGCTATTCCTACGAGTCCGCTTGACCCTATTCAAACGCCATTCAGTACGATCTTCACGACAATCAACGAAGGACAAGTGCTCGCAATCACTTTCGCCCTCATATTTATCGTCTGGCTTATCTATACGTTGGTTGTCACCTATCACTGGCTGAAATATGGCCATCGTTCCTGGGTCGCGGTTCCGGCGCTCAGTATTCACCTTGTCGTCTCGGCTCTTTTATTCCTGCTGGCGATCAGTGGGTTCGTATTTCAATAAATATTTATGGAAGAATTCGAATTAGAGCCCGGAGAACAAATAACTCGATCAGTCAGAAGACATTGGATCGTACTGGTGGGAACACTCGTGCCGTATCTCGTGTTTGCTATTCTTCCTCTTTTTATTCCCGTTGCGATCGTATTCATTGGCAGTGCAAATCCCAGTATCGGCCAAGCGCTTGCAGCAAACCTATCGCAGGCAGGACCGTGGCTCGTTATGCTGCTTGCGTTCTGGTGGTTATTTCTCTGGATTAGCGTATTTAGCATTTTCACTCGTTATTTTCTTACGGTGTGGGTCATCACGACGACACGTATCGTTGATATTCATCAATACGGATTTTTCAGTCGCCAGGTCTCAAGTTTTCTTTTGAATCGAGTACAAGACGTAACGACGAACGTCGAGGGACTTTTCCCTACAATATTCGGTTTCGGTACATTGAATGTTGAAACTGCTGGGCGAGATGAAAAATTTACCATGACCGGCATTGAGAATCCTACGGAGCTTCGAGATCTTATCATGCGTGAAGTGGCAGCACTTCACGCCGACGGCCAAATGCCGCACGCAGGAGTATAGTGCTGCAACATCATTTTATAGCTACTCAATCAGCGTTCATCTGGTAAACTCAAATAATGAGTGAACGCGAGACCCTTTCAACAGAACCCTATAAAGGAGTGCGTGATTTCTACCCTGAAGACTGGACACGACTTCAGAGCGTCTTTGATACGTTTCGTACTACTCTCCAAAGCTACGGGTACGAAGAATATAATGCATCGCCACTCGAGCGTTCCGAACTTTTTGAAAACAAAACGAGCGAAGAAATCGTCAACGAGCAGACCTATAGCTTTTTTGACCGCGGCGATCGAAAGGTAACGCTCCGTCCGGAAATGACCCCAACCTTTGCTCGTATGGTTGCGGGCAAACGGCGCGAACTCGTTTTTCCACTCCGTTGGTTTTCTATTCCAAATGTTTTCCGATATGAACGCCCGCAACGCGGCCGTCTTCGCGAACACTACCAGCTGAATGTGGACCTTGCAGGAATTTCTGACATGAAAGCTGATGGAGAAATGATTGTTATTGCCTCTACGCTCCTTCGCGCACTCGGTGCGAAAAATACTGACTTTGTTGTTCGGGTGAACTCCCGCTCCCTTCTTACCGCTGCCTGTAGGGCAGCGGGCTACACGACCGACGAAGCTATTCGTAGCTATAGCCACCTGCTCGATCGCAAAAGCAAGATGACGCCGGAGGAGTTTTCCTCAGCGCTCGACAATAATCGCGAAGACCCACTCAAAATTATAGCGAACGAGAGTGATCCTGCTGTTGCAAAAGAAAAATCTCAACTTGTCGGACTTATCGATGGTTTTAAAGCCCGCGGTATGACGAATATTGTTTTTGATCCCGAGATCGTACGCGGCTTCGATTACTACACTGGCACCGTATTTGAAATATTCGACACAAACACCGAAAATGCTCGTTCCCTCTTTGGCGGCGGACGGTATGATCAGCTCATAGCGATGTTTGGCGGTGAGCCGATTCCTTGTGTCGGTTTTGCCGTAGGGGATGTTACCCTTCTCGATTTTCTTAGTACGCACGAATACCTGCCTGAAATACGCTCTGCTGCCGATCTTTTTATAGGCACACCCGCAGAAAGTGACATCGGTCACGCACAAAAGTATGCAGAGGAGCTTCGTACGGAAGGATTGCGGGTATTAGTGAATGCCACCAGCAAAACGCTGAGCGATCAAATTCGGGAAGCATCTCGTCGAGGTATTCCCTCTTTCCTTGCCTTCGGCGAGGAAGAAGCTGCTTCAGGTACCGTGCGATTGAAAAATCTTGCAGCGAGTACTGAAAAGGAATTGCCAAAAGCTGATGTGCCAGCAGCATTAAAATAAGGAATTCATGAAAGCAATTACGTTTGATATCGAAACCTCGAGCAGCGTACCGCTCTCACGGAATGATCTTTCATCTATGGAGCTCACCATCGTCGGCGTGCATGACTCGGAATCAGGTGAGTACACTTCCTATACAAAAGAAGAATTACCCAAGCTCTGGCCGCTTATCGAAAACACCGACATGTTGATTGGTTACAACTCCGACTTTTTTGATATTCCTATTTTGAACCGTTACTACTCCGGCGATCTTTCGAAAATCCGCTCGCTCGATCTCATGGTGGAAGTTCAGAAAGTATTAGGAAGACGGTTGCGTCTTCAGACACTTGCCGAGGCTACACTTGGCCGAGGAAAAAGTGGCGATGGCTTAAAAGCCATCGAATGGTGGGCACAAGGTCTGGTAGAAAAAGTGCGCGCATACTGCATCGAAGACGTGCGTATTACTCGTGAACTTTTCGACTACGCGATGCATAATGGCGTTCTTAAATATAAAGATCTCCGCGACATTCGCGATATCAAACTTGATACGAGTACTTGGAATACGGCGCTCCCCGCTCCTTCGATGACTCACACGTTGCCTTTTTAATAATTCTGACGTATGCCTCCTCAATCGAAAAGGAAGTCAGAAAGAGTGCGTGGTGAGTGGTTCATTCCTGGAGCTATTCTGATTGGCGGACTTATCATCGCCTTTGCGGTGTATACGATTCATCACCGTGCGACACTCCTGCAGAGCGGTAATCCGACGAGCGTGCGTCCCGTTGATGCCACTGACCATGTGTTAGGCAATCCTGCAGCACCCGTCGTGGTCATCGAATACGCCGATATTGATTCCGAGTATTCAAAAGTGTTTCAGAAAGTCATGGAGCAGCTCATGCAGATCTATGGCCCGCAAGGAAACATAGCGTGGGTGTATCGCCACTTCCCTCTCATCGGCGAAGATGCCAATGCTGAGGAACATGCTGAAGCTGCTGAGTGCGTCGCCTCACAGGGCGGCACGAGTGTATTTTTTAAATTTATCGATACCCTTCAATCTGCTGCTTCCGGAACGAATCAGTTCGATCCAGCAAATTATGACGCAGTCGTATCTTCGCTCGGGCTCTCCACGACGGACTTCGACACCTGTCTCAATGCTCGCACCTACCAGAAACGAGTCGGTCTTGATTACCAAAACGCCCTCGACATTGGCGCGACCGGAGCTCCTTATAGTGTGCTCCTCGTAAAAGGTCAGACTCCCATCATCATCTCCGGCGGCCTCCCGTACAACGCCATGAAGCAAGTCATCGATCAGTCCATTGCTAAAGTCTTGAATCAATAAACAAAGTTGGTTATTATCGGAAAAAATTCTACAGTAAACTTGACAAAGAGTATTTTAGAATGTAATTTATTCTGAGAAAACTCTAGCCCTGAAAGAAGGAAGGTTTAGATGAACCTTTTGGCTTTCGCTGCAGCCACTCTGGCCGTAGTGGTCTATATTCCCACTACCATACAAGTTTGGCGTGGAAAGATGCAACTCAATGCCGCCAGTTTTTTACTCTGGGGGCTTCTCGACTTCATCGTGGCTGCTTCTATCTTCGTGAAGGGAGGCAACTGGCTTCTGCCAGCAGCGTACGTCTTCGGGTGCTCGCTGGTCGGCGTCGCGATTCTAAAGTCTCGAACATTCAAATGGACTCGGCTCGAGACGGTCACTTCGTCCTTGGTTCTGATTTCCATTTTTGTTTGGTGGCGATCAGGTCCCGTAATGGACACAATCATTTCAACGGCCGCGGTGATTACCGCTGGCTTGCTCCAAGTCTGGGACATATGGCGTAAGCCTCGAGAGAGCACTCTGTGGCTCTGGGTCGCTTACTCGATCGTGAACGGACTATCGACTATCGCCGGCAAGGACTGGAGTATTTCGGAGCGGTTCTATCCTGCTTCGTGCACTGTGCTGACTGTCGTTATGGTCTTGCTCACTCTGCGAAAATTCGGGCGGGTACCCATACAAGGGTAATACGAAGCTTCACCTATATATATGCCAAATGGTAACCCTCAGATCAGATGGTCTGAGAGGTTTTTCTTATCACCTATTGTGATTATTTAAGTTGTAAAACGGAAGGGGCACCAACCACATTCTGCGTCGGGGCAGGGAGTGTTCCAGAATGAGAGAGTAAGGATTTCGTCGGCAGCTTTGCGAATGTCCGATTCAAGCTGAGTGACTTCGTCTTTTGAGATGTCGAACTTCTCCGAGCGGATTTTGCCACCTTCATCGGGCTCGACGAATTCGATTATTCCTTCACTCATTTCTCGCGACGGATCAGCTCCTGCAAGAAGAAGTTTATAGAAAATAAGCTGTCGATAATAATTCCCGTCGGCGTCTTTCGTTTTCCCCATGAGCTCATTCTTGCTTCTCACTTTCCCCGTCTTATAGTCGACGACAGAAAAGACACTTCCCGGAAGCGGGTCCATGCGATCGATGTTGCCACGTAGAGCGAGTGACATACCGTCGTTTAGGATAATGCTCGTCTCTACCGCAAATTCTGATTCGGTTTTTACCGGCCATGAGGACTGATGTTCTGTCCACCATGCAGTGAGTGCTTTTGTGCCTTTCACTTTTAATTCTTCAATGTCTCGCGTGGTAAGTGGTGCACGTCGGAGTGCGATGTTGAAATTTTCGATCGCGTACGTTACCGGCACATCTTCTCCCCGAGTGCGTCGGTCGGCATAGGCTTTCAGAGCTTTATGAATCGCAGTGCCATACAGCATGTATTTATTTTCTGCTTCTGGAATGCGTAAAAGATTTACATAAAAGTATTTCCAGGAGCACTGGAGGTAATTATTAAAACCAGTTGGTGAGAGGCCGTATGCGAGGAATGCACGACGCAGCGTATCGAGATCATCTGTGGAGGGCTCAAGCTCGTGAAGTGGTTTGAGCATTTTCTGTGCACGCTTTGTTTGCTGCACGAGAAGTGCCGCATCATCTTTTACTTCGCTCGAATGCCACTCACTCGCTGCTATAAGTGTTGGATCAATCTCTTCCAGCAGTGCACACGCGATCTCTTCCCTGCCGTCTTCACGGGTTGTGGCATAGGAAAGCGTGACCGCGCGCTTCGCGCGCGTCATCGCCACATACAAAAGCCGGCGTTCGTCTTCGAGCTCGACACTTCCCGAGAGAATATCAGGCAGATAGAAATGCTCTGGCCGGTTACGAGTGGACCATGCACGATCGGTGAGCACCGGCACATATACATATTCAAACTCTCGCCCTTTCGCGCGATGCACGGTCATCACTCGCACGAGTCCTGGCGTCTCTTGTGCCTTTCGCGTGAGTGGCAAATTTCGCTTTTCATGGAGTTTTAAAAGTGCGAGACCACGAGGCAGAAGCGCATCGTGTTCGCGTTGCGAGAGTTCCTCGAATGAG
Organism: Patescibacteria group bacterium; assembly: GCA_013815345.1. Taxonomy (GTDB): domain Bacteria; phylum Patescibacteriota; class Minisyncoccia; order Phycocordibacterales; family Phycocordibacteraceae; genus C7867-001. The sequence continues at coordinate 25,222 of JACDGK010000004.1, read as the reverse complement.
TCCAGGAGCTCGCGAATCGCTACGAGCGTTTCGCTTCGATCACTTGCGAGCAGAATCGAGTCCATCATGCCGGTGGCGGCAAGCGCCGCTTGCGCTACCACGGCCGGTCGCTCCACTGCTGCTAAACGACTCAGTTCATCGAGCGTACTCTTCAATTTCATAGCTCCCTCGACATTCTGCACCTTCGCGGCCTCAAGCATGCGGGTATTGCCCAGAATGCTCAACGCCGGCATCTTCTCCCTCCGGGCATAGTCCATCATCCGCCAAACATCAGCCCCAGAAAGAGCAAATCCAGGAAGGGTGAAAAGGGCACCTAAATTCTCCTCTTTTGGCTCCACAACGGCCTCCAGAAGCCTCCATAAGACCCGTACGAAGCGATTCTGCAGCGCATTGTCTGTACCCATACCCACCGGAATACCCATGCCAGAAAGGCTGCCGGCGACGTACGAAACGTCTTGATTTCGGCGTACTAAAACGGCTATTTCTTCGGTCGATACGCCGTCATTCAAGAGACCCTGAATCTCTCCGGCGAGAAAGTCCATTTCATCTGCCGGCGTGTCGCAAGCGACACGCCGTATCGGAGCAATCACATCACCCTTACCATTTTTCTCTTTTATATTCTTTTTGGCACTTTCCTCGCTACTCGCCACCAACGCCACTCGTGAAAGTCGTGTGTCAGGCGACGCTGCAATCAAAGAGAGTGCGCTGTCCAAAATCGTCTGATGAGAGCGATAGTTTGCAATGAGCGCGATTATCTTAGTATCCGGAAATCGTTCACGAAAGTAGTGCACATTGTCGAGGTCCGCCCCTTGGAAACGATAGATCGCCTGCTTTTCATCTCCCAATACAAAAAGGTTTGGACGTTCGTCATGTTCGACCAGCAATTCAAGTAGCGCGTTTTGCGCTCGGTTCGCATCCTGATGTTCATCCGCGTGCACATAGAAAATTGACTCCTGCACTTCCCTGCGAAAACCTTCGTCGGTAGTAAGCGCGCGCACCGCCTCCAAAATCACGTCTTCGTAGTCATAGCGATGATGCTCGGTGAGCTGCGCTTCGTATGCTTCATACACCGCGAGCAAGTCCCGCGTCTTTGCAATTTTCTTTTGCAATGATTCATATTCACCTTTCAGCTTTCCTTCGTATTTCCCTTTTGTGTGCACTTTCTCAGGGATGGCTTCGTATTCCTGCTCGGCAATCGCGATCTTTTGGGCCAAGACTTCCGGCGTAACATTCTCACGCTTCATCGTCGAGATCGTGCGAGAAGCTTCGTAGTGATAGTAGAGTGGGTCACCAAAAGGTCGAAGATATTGCACCGTCGTATTCAAAATTGCTTCATCGAGCATCTCTGCCCGCTCAACGTCTGTGGCAATCTCTCCCCCCACAATTCGGCTAAATGCGTCCGGGTATCTGGAGATAAGCGACTCCGCGAATCCATGAAAAGTATGAATGCGCACTTTGTGTCCGCGCGTACCGATCATCTTTGCCAGGCGACTGCGCATCTCATTCGCTCCTGCCTCGGTAAAGGTGAGCGCGAGGATGGTCTCAGGAGGGGTATCAGTCCGTCGAAGAATATTTGCAATACGCAGCGTGAGTATCTGTGTCTTCCCCGTCCCCGGACCCGCAATCACGAAGACCGGTCCATCAATAGTCTCAACGGCCTCTTTCTGCTCCGCATTCATTCGCGCGTATGCAACTTCGTATTCTTCGGTGGTACCTGGAGCTGCCATTACTCCCATTGTACTGGATTTCATAAAATTCTCCTGCATCGCATTGACTTCTCAATGAAGGAAGAATAAAATACCCAAGTAATCAGACGAATTGGGTCTCCTTCAGGTTCCGTCCTGCTGGCGGCCCTTTTCATTTTGAATATCTCTTTTTGTATTCAAGTTGAATCTTTAAACGACTTATGAAGTCGAGGGCATCTTTATTGGTTGAATTAAGGCGCTTAAGTAAACTTGAGTAACGATGTTCGTTTGGAATGAGTATTCTTAGTAACTTGCCTTCTTTCAACAGATATTCTGCCAGGCAAAAGAAGTCTCCGTCACCAGATACAATTATTGCTTGATCATAATTCTGATACTCAATCATGGCATGCAGGACTAGCTCCGTATCAACATTTCCCTTTACTCTCTTGCCTCTAACTTTTAGAGTGGGTTTAAAAATGCAAATATAGCCAACACTTTGAAGGAATGTGTAGAGGGTTTCGTTGCCTGGTATATATCCAATAAATATAAAGGCCTTGGTGATAGCGTATTTTTCATAAAGATAGATTCTGAAACGTTTAAAATCCAGACGCCAGCCAAGAGCACGAATACTTACGTTCAAGTTCTGACCATCAATGAAAGCATAATTATTTTCGATTTTTCTTTTATTCGCGAGCCGCACTATACAGTGGCAAGATAAAATAATTATGATTTTTTAGAATGGCCTCACGGATGCTACTATTTTTGAGGATAACTCCCAAAACGGCTCTAAAAATAGCAAAGATAATGTGTCGTATCTGGGAAAGCGAAATCAACTGGCCGGTCCTAGCGCACTATCCACCATAGCGCCTCGGCAGGACGTAGCCGCTTTATCGGCGCCAAAGTACGCTTCTATTCATGGGGATGGAAAATCTGTTTTTGGCAAAGAATTTGAGGCACGCAAAATCCCAACGGTTGATGTTCGCCTACACTATAGCGACTCGTTTTATACGGGTCGCTGACTGTTTCCTATATACTTATAAACATGAAATCAGCACCGAACTACTGGCTTATCAAATCCGAGCCGGAAAGCTATAGCATCGATCATCTTAAGGTCGACAAGAAAACGGCATGGACCGGCATTCGTAACTTCCAAGCACGTAACTATATCCGTGAGATGAAGATTGGTGACCAAGTGCTTTTTTACCACTCGAGCTGCAAAGTCACGGGAGTGTATGGCATCGCCAAGGTCGTCTCAGCTCCCTACCCTGACCCGACCCAGTTTGATAAAAAGGATTACCACTACGAACCACGCGCAACGAAAGAGAAACCGGTGTGGCTTGCTGTAGATATCGCATTCGTACAGAAATTCAAAGAACCCGTTACCATTGTGCAAATCCGCGAGAGCTCAGAACTCCGCTCGATGAAGATTCTGCAACCGGGCAGTCGACTTTCGGTGACTTCTGTCTCTCCTGCAGAATTTAAGACATTTTATTAATACGATGAACAAAGAAAAAGCCGCTCCGTTGCCGGAGCGGCTTGCTGCTTTTGTCCCTTTACAATATTTTTCGGGACGTCACATTCTCGCCAGCGTGCTGACAAACCGATGTAATTGGCGGGCGTGATCGCGAGCATCTCTTCTTTCACCTCGTTAGAGACCGGGAGAGCGTGGACGAAATTCTCCAGGTCTTCCCGTGCGATCTTCTTCCCGCGCGCAAGGCTCTTGAGAGCATCGTACGCATTGGGATAGTTTTCACGCCGGAGGATCGTCTGGTATGCCTCGGTAATCACTTCTGGGTGAGTTTCAAGGTACTCATCTATCGCGACCTGGTTTGCACTCACTTTTCTGAGACCGGCTTGAAGAGATTTATAACCGAGCAAAGAATATGCGAACGCGACGCCGAAGTTGCGTTCAACCGTCGAATCCGAGAGATCACGCTGAAGGCGCGAGATCAGCAATTTTCTGCTGAAGAACTCAAGCAGTGCATTCGCTATGCCGAAGTTGCCTTCGGCATTCTCGAAGTCAATCGGATTGACCTTGTGCGGCATGGTCGAGGAGCCGACCTCCCCTTCTTTCGGCTTTTGGACCAACCAATTGTCGCTCACGTACCGCCAGATGTCCTGACAGAAATCGAGACCAATGCTATTGATCCGCCTGAGAATATCAAAGAGCTCAGCGTAGGTGTCGTGGGACTCGATCTGCGTCGTAACGTAATTCACCTCGAACGGAAGACCGTCGTCGAACTTGTCGAAGCGTCGCGCAAACTTCTCTGAAAATTGAATCCAGCCGACACGCGGAAAAGCGACTTCGAAAGCATTGTAGTTGCCACTTGCACCGTTCAGCTTCACGCTAAGATGGTACTGCAGCAGCTGTTCGATCTGACGCTTATCGAACACATTCAACTCTTTCCCGAGCGTGGTGGGTGTTGCCGCTTGTCCGTGCGTACGCGCCAACATTGCGACATTCGCATACTGTTTCGCGAGCTGATCGATCCGCTCCACCATGAGATTGAGAGATTCACCCATCGGACCGGCAATCGCGCCATGCAGCATAAGCGCATAGGCGAAGTTGTTCACGTCTTCTGAAGTCAGACAGATGTGAATCCACTCAAGAACATCACTGAGCGAAGTGTCAGCCAGCTTCATCCGAAGATAGAGCTCGATGGCTTTCACGTCGTGGTTCGTACCCGTTGTATAGGGCCCGTACCCTCTCGTTTCGATGTCCTTGATGAGCTGCGCGGTATTGGGTGAAATGTTCCACAACGCGCGCAGATCCAGTCGTTCGTTTTCCGTAAAAGGCCGGAGCGGAATGTGCGGATGGTCGGATAGTGCGATCAGATACTCGATCTCGACCATGAGACGATACCGTATGAGTCCGTACTCACTGAAATACGGATACAGTTCCTGAACCTTTGAGCGATAACGGCCGTCGAGAGGACTGAGTGCCGTCAGCGAATTCCATATATCCATTTTCTATTCCTTCCTTGCCACCATGGCTATGTTCTGGCTTTACCTTGCCACATAAATCGCCCTCGAACAATGGAGTCGATGACCTTTACAAAAATCAATAAAATGTGTATGATATAAAGTGGACGTTTCACTTTTTCTTTGGAGAAAAACATGGGATTTGATTTTTCGAGTGAGCGGCTTCAGCAAGAAGCTGCCTATATCGGTCAACTTGTTGTCGCTGAGGTTTTGGTTCCGATGAGTCCCCGACTGTTCCCAGGAAATGAAGGGACGCTGACCATATCCTGCAGCGATGGGGATCAGATGCAAAACATCATGATGCGCCACTGGCTTCAGTGCAGTGGGCGTCACTGTCACCACGTGATTGCCAACAACGGACTCGGTCTGAGAATCGCTCCCGAGTCATCGGTGGCAAAACCGTTCGAGAGTCAGATGTGGCTCGATGACATTCTTCTCGCCATCGAGCTCAAGAATCTTCACGCGATCAGCATCTATGGTCACTGGCCATGCGGCGTCGCTAACAACGCCGAGCTCACCATGGACGAACAGCTAGGACTGTACTCTCGTGCCAAAGAGGCTCTTCTCAGTCTCTTTCGAGAGAAATCTCGCGAAATAGAGATCTTGATCGGCTTGCACGTCGACCACGGCGGGGCGGCCAATCCCTACAAAGAGCTCTATTGGTTTAACCGTCATAGATGGGGCAATTTCCTCGCCATCGATCAAGGTAATGAACGGCTGGGAAGCAGTCTCTAACCACGACACAATTCAAAAGGCGCTGTTCGCGCAAGCGCGAACAGGGCCTTTCTTTTTTAACTATTACGAAACCGGCTCAACTTCAAATGCTTCGTTAAAAACAGCAATCTGCACCTCTTTAAACAGGCCCCAGCCTTCTACTGTTTTTTTTGCGAGACGCAGGTGTTCTTTGTGTCCATCAAGCTCGACTTTGTTCCCGGCGCAACCGCAATGGCCGAAAATCATGACTTGTGTAGACCCGTGACCTTTTGCAGAAATCTCGGCTTTCGCACGAATCCACTCAATACGAGCTGGTATTTCCTCGGGACCTACAACCGAATGCGTTCCCGCAAGGAGTCCATCGATGCCAGGCTCAGTGATCATGTCGACATTCGCTTCATTCTCAAAAAGATTCTTGGTATATGCCAGCGCCTTTTCCTGACAGCGGCCATCCATGCAGTTTAATGCGGTGATAAAAATCCCGTGTGCCATATCTTAATCAGCTATATTTTAATAACTTTTCAATCGGCGACTCTTTTCGTGCGTGCGAATTTTCTCGAGTGCTTTCGCTTCGATCTGACGGATACGTTCACGGGTCACACCAAACTCCTTCCCCACTTCTTCGAGCGTGTGATACACACCGTCGAGCAGTCCATGACGCATCTCTAGGATCTTGCGTTCTTTCGGACTAAGGTCATCCAGAATATCCCGGACCTGTTCGGTGAGGATGCGCTCTGAAGACTCCTGCACTGGTGAAGGAATTTTGTCGTCAGCGATGAAGTCGCCGAGTGTGGATTTCTCGTCGTCATCAGACCCGATTGGATTCTCGAGCGAAAGCGTGTCCTGATTGATCTTTTCGATCTGGTAGATCTTTTCCACTTCCACGCCCATTTCTACCGCTATTTCTTCTGGCTGCGGATCGCGGCCGAGCGCTTGCGCGAGGCGGCGGGAAATTTGCTTGTATTTCGCGATAGTTTCCACCATGTGCACGGGAATACGAATAGTACGGGACTGGTCGGCAAGCGCACGAGTAATAGCCTGACGAATCCACCAGGTTGCATAGGTTGAGAATTTAAAGCCTTTCTCCCAGTCAAATTTATCGACGGCTTTATGCAGTCCGAGATTTCCCTCCTGGATAAGGTCAAGTAGCGTAAGGTCCGGCGAGCGACCAACGTATTTCTTTGCGATGGAGACCACGAGACGCAGGTTTGCGCGCATGAGGAGCGCTCGCGCTTCTTCCTCCCCTGCTTCGATACGCTGGGCAAGATTGCGCTCTTCTGCTGCGGTTAAAAGTGGATACTGACCGATCTCACGGAGATATATTTGAATAGAATCATAGCTCGATGATTCGCGTCCTTTTATGTTACGACTTGCGAGGTATTCATCAGCATTGTCTTCTAGCATGCCACCTTCCAAAATATCGATGCCGTTTCCACTGAAACGCTCATAGAGCTCATCAAGGAATGAAATATCATTCTCGATATGGGGAAATTCCTTGAGAATTTCGCTATAGGTAATATAGCCTCGTTCGCGGCCTTTTTTTACGAGGTGCTCCGCTTGCGCATCTCGAACCGAAAGTGCTTTTGCTTTTACTCCCTGCGCAGCACTGCGAACAACCGCCATTGTTTTGGTTTTCTTGGAAAGCTTCTTTGTTACTACCTTTACCGGTTTCTTTTTCATTCCTTTTGCAGGCGTTTTCTTCAAAGGCTTCTTTAATTTTTTTGCAGATTTATTTACACCGCTTTTTTTAGCAGCTTTTCGTACTGGCTTTTTTGTGGATTTCTTTTTTGTAGCCATAAGTATAGGTATGAGTTAGTAGGAAAAGATAAAAGGGGTGAATTTCGTATGAGTATGACGAGGAAAAACGTGCGCTTAGGAAAAAACGGCGAGGCGCGAGGAAAGGTCTTTGCAGGTAGTGATGAGCGTAGCGATAGCGGTAGCATCACCCGCTAACTCAGCTCGACGAAGGTCGTCGGTCGCGTCTTTCAAACGTTCGGCGAGGACGGCACGTTCGAGCATAGATACAAGATCAGAAATGGCAGATTCAGTGGGCGGTTCCCCGAAGGATAAACCAGCCTCAAAAAGGACGCGTTCTGGAATCGGTTCTTCTGGAACCGAGGCGCCGATTATACGAGAATACTCGTTTTTTAGCATTTCGGCAAGCTCCGTATCGGGATAATTAGCGGCTACGGCCAAGAGGAACTCTCCTCGTCGCGCTACAGTTGAACCTATCTTTTCACTAGATACTACGGGTGCCAAAGGAGTTTTCTTGCTTACAAATGAGGGGGACGTTGTTTTAGCGAGTGAGGCTCGAACTGAGTCCGCCGAAAGTCCGAGAGTGCGTGCCATAACACCGACAAAATGCTCCCGCTCGAGGGGACTTTGAATAGCGGAAAGGAGCGGAACAACCGTCCTTTCCGCAGCGAGCACAAGACGATGTGAATCTTTCTCGCTACTAGTAAGTACGGAAAGGAAAAATTCGACAATAGATTGCGCCTCACCCACCCGCTTGGCAAAGTCTTTCGGATCTTCATGTGCTAGATCTGCAGGATCCTTCCCGGAAGGAAGACGAACGGCTTTTACCCGCATGCCCGCGCGCAGCGCGGTTTCTGCATTCTTTGCGCTTGCCGCGAGCCCCGCGGTATCCGCGTCGAGACAGAGCATTAGATTGTCAGCATACCGCTTTATCAGCGAAAGATGTTGGGACGAAAGTGCCGTGCCCGAAAGGGCGATTGTATTCTGGAAGCCAACCTGGTGCAAAAGGAGCAGATCAAACTGACCTTCCACGAGTATCGCGAATCCTCGCGTTCGAATCGAATCTTTTGCGCGATCCATACCAAAGAGCACTTCATGTTTCTTGAAAAGTTCAGTCTCAGGACTGTTGAGATATTTCGCTTGATCGTTCGGATCGAGTGCGCGTCCCGTGAAGGCGACGGTTCTTCCGGCGGCATCTCGTATCGGAAACATTAAACGATTACGGAATCGGTCATACCACGTTCCCTTCCGCCCATCGGCTTCTTTGATCAGCCCTGCTGATATGAGTTCAGCATTTGAGAATCCTTTTCCGTTGAGTTCTTCCAGGAGTCCGCGCCATGAGTCGGGAGCGTAGCCGAGTGCCCATGAGGTGATCGTCTCGGATGTGAGTCCGCGAGACAGAGCGTAGGTATATGCGGCTGAGTCTTTCGAGAGACCTCTCTCAAAGAACTGGACCGCTTGCGACATCGCGTCACGTAGACGCTCGGTACGACCGTGGTCGACACCGCGCTCATTTGTGAGTTCGATGCCTGCTTTTTCTGCTAAGAGCTTCATCGCTCCACGAAAATCCACGCCCTCCATTTTTTCAACAAACGTAAAAATATCGCCGCCCTGGCTCGTAGAGAAACAGTAGTAGCTACCGCGATCGACATTTACGAAAAATGAGGGAGTTTTTTCTTTCGCAAACGGCGATAATCCACGCATATATTTTCCGGCTTTGGTAAGCTTTACATAAGGTGCTACGACATCGATGATCGAAAGCTTTTCCTTAATACTCTGTACATTGCTGTCGGCCATAGTCACCTCATTCTACTCCAGAATCTGGATGCAGGCATTTTCAGAAAAACAAAAGAAAAACACCGGCTTTCGCTGGTGTTTTTCCAATCTGTAAAAAATTAGTTTACGCGGCGGACGCTTTTGCTTCGGCAAGTTCCCTTTCCGCAATCATTGCTGCTTGGTTTGCGATCGTCGTGCGACGCGTCGCTTGAAGCTTGTCGATGGATTCGCGTTTCTTGCTTCCCGCAAATCCTGTACCTGCTGGAATGAGGCGTCCGAGGATAACGTTTTCCTTGAGTCCACGAAGCGTATCTACGCTTCCCTTCAGAGAGGCGTTGATGAGAATTTTGGTTGTCTGTTCGAATGACGCAGCTGAAAGGAACGACCGTCGTGAAAGTGCGGATTCTTTGATACCGAGAACCATTTCGCGAGCCTTCGGAGGAATCTTCCCATCCTCCTCCATCTCTTTCAAAATCTCTTCGAATTCCCAATGCTCGACAACATCACCGACGGAAAATTCAGAGTCCCCCGTTTCGGTAATCTTCGCGCGGGAGAACATCTGTCGCACGATCACTTCGAGGTGTTTGCGAGAAACCGAACCTCCCTGCAGCTCGTAAATCTTGCTGGTCTCCGTGATGATATATTCCTGGACCGCGGCGCGGCCGGCATACTCAAAGAGGTCATCAAGGTCTACGGAGCCATCTGTGATAAGCTTGCCTTTGGCAACCTTATCGCCAATCTTTACAAGCACTTGGCGGGGATACACCGCGAGATATTCGGTCGCCGAACCATCCTTCTTGCCTTGTCCTGCTTCTGGCTGTACGACGATAATTTTTTCACGCCCTGCTTCCTTAATATCGGTTACCAAACCGTCAATCTTGGAAACGATGGCAGGATTCTTTGGTGAGCGCTTTTCGAAAACTTCTTCCACACGAGGGAGACCCTGCGTGATGTCACCACCAATACTTGCGGTTCCACCTGCGTGGAAGGTACGCATAGTAAGCTGGGTTCCCGGCTCGCCGATCGCCTGAGCCGCAATTGTACCGACTGCCTCGCCGAGATCGATAGGAAGCTGCGTGGTAAGGTCCATGCCATAGCATGTGCCACAAATACCATACCGAGTTTCGCACGACATCGGAGAACGGACCTGAATAGACATGACCGTTGCCGCATCATTTATTACCTGAGAATCATCAGCAGTAATGTAATGTCCTTTCTTAAAAATCGTCTTCTGGCCATCAGAAATTTCCGTGGCAAGCGAACGTCCGCGCACTGCCTTTGCGAAATCAATACGAATACCTGATGCGGAGATACGATTGATCGCAATACCCCGCTTGGTGCCACAATCTTTTTCCGTGATGATTGAGTCCTGCGCCGTGTCGAAAAGACGACGGGTGAGATATCCTGCACGTGCGGTACCAAGCGCCGTATCAGTAAGACCTTTACGTGCGCCGTGTGTACTCATGAAATACTCGACGGGATTCAACCCTTCGATCATCGAAGACACGATAGGCACCTCGATGGTTTCTCCTGCGGTGTTCTGAATAAGACCTTTCATACCCGCCATCTGCGTGAGATTTCCGGTCGTTCCGCGAGCACCTGAACGCACCATGTCATGCACGGAACCCATGGGACTGAGTGAGGCTTCGACGAGCTTCTCAACCTTCGTCTTTGCGCCGTGCCAAATCTCAATAACCATACGACGTTTCTCTTCTTCGGAAAGAAGTCCATCATGGAAATCGCTTTGAATGCGATTTACTTTCGTTCGTGCCTCATCAATAACAGCTGCCTTTCCTTCCGGAACGATTGTATCGTCAAGGCTCCACGACACACCGGATTTCGTCGCATATTCGAAGCCGAACTTTTTAATCTTGTTCACGATGCCCGGAATCGAATCGATGCCGTACCGTACAATAGAATCACTCATGATACTACTCAGTACCTTCGTGGTGATCGCATCATTCACGAATGGGTAGTCGGTAGGAAGCACCGTGTTGAAGAGCAGACGTCCAATGGTCGTTTCAAAGGTCTTGTCACCGTATTCCGCATATTTTTCTTTTCCGGAAACTGGCAGCACATGAATCTTTGCACGCAGATCGACGGCGTCATATTCGTGTGCAAGAATCGCCGCGTTTGGAGATGCAAAATAGTCACCTTCCCCTTTCGCTCCTGCAATCTCTTTCGTGAGCCAGTAGGTACCGAGCACGATATCGAGCGGCTTTTGGGTGAGCACGATCATGTCGCCAGAACCGGGTTTGAGAATATTCTTATTCGCACTCATGATGTTCGCCGCTTCCCACTGCGCTTCTTCTGAAAGCGGCACATGGATGGCCATCTGATCCCCGTCGAAGTCCGCATTGAAAGCAGGGCATACGAGTGGATGGAGCTGGATAGCGTCTCCTTCGATGAGCTTCGGACGAAAGGCCTGAATACCCTGACGATGAAGCGTCGGTGCGCGATTCAAAAGAACGTGTTTGCCCTGAATCGCTTCTTCAAGAATTTCCCACACTTCCGGTACGCCATCTTCTATAAGACGGCCAGCGCCACGGATGTTAAAGGCGAGCTCGCGACCAAGCAGTCCGGCGATGACAAACGGCCGGAAAAGCTCAAGTGCCATATGCTTTGGAAGACCGCATTCGTCGAGCTCGAGGTTTGGACCGACGACGATCACCGAGCGACCCGAGTAGTCGACGCGCTTTCCAAGAAGATTCTGACGGAAGTATCCCTGCTTCCCTTTTAGATAGTCTGCAAGAGACTTGAGCGGGCGACGCTGCGCAGGAGTAAGTGCGCCAGCATTTGCGCCAGATTTACGGATGGAATTATCAAGCAAGGCGTCCACTGCCTCCTGAAGAATACGCTTTTCGTTGCGGAGGATAACTTCCGGCGCATGAATATCGAGGAGTTTTTTGAGACGGTTGTTGCGGTTGATAACGCGACGATAAAGGTCATTTACGTCGGACGTCGCGTGACGGCCACCTTCAAGAGCAACCATCGGACGAAGGGCTGGCGGAATAACGGGAATCTTCGTGAGGAACATCCATTCGGGACGGATCTTCGCGGCGATCATCGAAGAGATAAGGGAGATGCGCTTCGCGAGTTTCTCACGTTCAGCAGCACCGCAAACAAGATACCGTTCCTCGAGTTTCCTCTTTAGATCGTCGAGTTTGAGATTTCGGAATAGTTCATAAATGGCTTCGGCGCCAATCTTCGCTTCAAAAAGCGTGCCGTATTTTACGGAGAAACGGTGATAGGAGACTTCGTCGAATACCTTGCCCACTACTACGCTATCGATTTCCGAACGTGCCACGGTCATGCGCTCTTTGAGCGCATCGCGAGCAGCGTCAGTCTCCGATGCTTTGTGCTTCGTTTTATACTCGCTTTCGAGTTCAGCGAGCAATCGCTTTTTCACGTCTTCAGCGACTTTCGTGACGATGTATCCAGCAAAATAGATAACCTTTTCGAGGTCGGTTGTCGGAACACCCAAAAGAAGTGCCATGCGTGAGGGCATCGAACGAAGAAACCAAATGTGTGCGACCGGCGTAACGAGTTCGATGTGGCCCATACGTTCGCGACGTACGATAGAGCGTGTGATTTCCACACCGCACTTATCACAAACGATACCTTTGTAGCGGATACCTTTGTACTTACCGCAATAACATTCGTAGTCACGTTCTGGACCGAAAATCTTCTCATCGAAGAGTCCGTGCTTTTCAGAACGTTGAGTGCGATAGTTGATGGTTTCTGGTTTCGTCACTTCGCCTTGTGACCATTCGAGAATACGTTCAGGACTCGCGAGCGATAATCGAAGTGCATTCCAATCGCCGGGACGACCTGCCATTGATTTTTTATGTGAAGGAAAAGGAGTAGGCATAGGTAGTGTAGTGAAAATTAGTAATTGGAATCGTCCACATAGTCCATCGGCTCGATGTCGAGCGCCAGTCCACGGATTTGATTGGTAAGAACGGCGAAGGATGCAGGCGTACCTGAATGACTGACTGGCTCATCCTTAACAATGGCATCGAAGGTTGCTGAACGTCCTTGAATATCGTCGGACTTAATGGTGAGCATTTCGCGGAGCGTGTATGCAGCTCCGTAGCCAAGAAGTGCCCAGACTTCCATTTCCCCGAAGCGCTGGCCGCCATTTTGTGCCTTTCCACCGAGCGGCTGCTGCGTGATGAGCGAGTACGGACCAATTGAACGCATGTGAATCTTGTCTTCCACCATGTGATGAAGTTTCAAGATGTACATGTACCCGACAGAGATCGGCTGAGCGAATGGTTCGCCGGTGAGCCCGTCAAAGAGTTTCATTTTGCCGGAACGATCGAAACCAGCAGCCTCGAGCTCGTCACGAATCTCATCAGCGGTTGCGCCGGCAAATGGCGGTACGACGGCTTGGTAGCCGAGCTCGTTTGCGGCAAGACCGAGGTGCAGCTCAAGAATCTGACCAAGGTTCATACGACTTGGCACACCAAGCGGGGTGAGGATGACGTCGATAGGATTGCCGTCTTTATCGAACGGCATGTCCTCGACAGGAAGCACGCGAGAAATAACGCCCTTGTTACCGTGACGACCAGCGAGCTTATCGCCCACCGATACGTTACGAACCTGCGCGACGGTCACAACGATCTTCTTGATGATGCCACTTTCGAGCTGGTCGCCTTTTTCGCGGGAGAAAACACGCACGCCGATAACACGGCCGCGCTTGCCACCTTCCATACGAAGCGAGGTGTCCTTCACATCTTTCGCTTTGTCACCAAAGATAGAACGAAGAAGGCGCTCTTCAGGGGTAAGCTGCGTCTCCCCTTTTGGCGTGACCTTTCCGACGAGAATGTCACCAGGCCGGACTTCAGCACCGATGCGAACCACACCCTCTTCGTCGAGATTCTTCAGTCGGAGTTCTCCAACGTTTGGAATGTCATGGGTCGTGACTTCGCTGCCAAGCTTGGTATCGCGAACGGCACAATCAAAATCTTCGATGTGCACGGTCGTAAACTTTGAATTCTCAACCATGCGTTCAGAAACAATAATGGCATCTTCGTAGTTTGCCCCGTTCCAACTCATGAATGCGACGCGCGCATTTTGTCCAAGTGCCATCTGCCCGTTTGCGCTCGAAGAAGCGTCGGCGAGCACCTCGCCTTTCTTTACTTTGTCACCCATGCGTACGCTTGGACGTTGCGAGAAGGCTGAGTTTTGGTTGGTTTGCGTGAGACCTTGAAGCTTGTATTCATGCTTCTTTCCAGCAGTGTTTTCGATTGTGACGTGGCGTGCGTCGACAAAAGTGACGGTTCCTGATTCTTGGGCTATCACAAGACGGCCCGTGTTTCGTGCTGCATGTCCCTCGATACCAGTCGCTACCAATGGCGCTTCTGGAATAAGCACGGGTGTCGCCTGTTTCTGCATGTTCGAACCCATGAGTGCACGGTTTGCGTCGTCATGATCCACGAAAGGAATCATTGCGGTTGCAGCGGAAAACATTTGATACGTAGAGGAATCAATGAGATCGATCTCGTCACGCGCGACGACTGCAGGCTCGCCACCGCGACGCACCTCAATAGTCTCAGCAATGATGCGGCCTTTTGCATCGACTGGCGTCGCACCGTGAGCGATCGTGTGTTCCTCTTCTTCGAGCGCATTGAGATACACAATCTCTTCGGTGATGAGACCTTTTTTCACGACCGCATAAGGGGTTTCAATAACACCGAATTCGTTCGTTCGAGCATGGAGCGCAAGACGAAGAATAAGACCGATGTTCTGACCTTCTGGCGTGTGGATTGGGCAGAGTCGTCCATAGTGCGAAGGATGCACATCGCGTACTTCAAAACCAGCACGCTCGCGCGTGAGGCCACCGGGACCAAGTGCCGAAAGCGTACGCATGCTCTCGAGTTCGGCAAGAATATTCTGCTGATCCATGAATTGTGAAAGCTGGTTCGCGGTAAAGAATTCACGAATGGAGGCCTGCAGTGGACGAGGGTTGATGAACGCCATAGGAAGCGACGTCTCAGACTCAATAGTCGACATGCGATCTTGTATATTGCGCTTCATGCGAGACATACCAACACGCATGCGAGCTTGGAGAAGTTCTCCAACAAAACGAACACGACGGAAGCCGAGATGGTCGATGTCATCCGGACGGGCATTCGGGTCGGCATTCAACCGAGCGATTTCACCAGTGATACGAACGAGGTCGAGAAGAGAAAGCGTGCGTTCCTCGAGCGCCTTTGCCGTGGTAGGAAGACCAAAACGCTGGTTGAGTCGGTACCGGCCGACTTTATTAAGATCATAGCGATCAGCGGTGAAAAGAGAGTTCACGTACTGTTTCGCGTTTTCAGGAGTTGCGAGGTCACCATCACGCATGCGGCGATGAATTTCGACGTACGCATCTTCAGGAGACTTTGCGGTGTCGTGAGCAAGAGTGGTCTTGACCGCTTCAAAGGCGATGGGATCTTTTGCAAAATGCTTGAGGAGCTCGTCTTTGTTGCCGGCCCCAAAGATAGTGAGGAGGTTCGTGATCGGAAACTTGCGCTTGCGGTCGATCTTCACGTAAATAGAACCGTCGGACTCGGATTCGATCTCAATCCATACGCCACGAGAAGGAATGAGCTTCGCGCCAAACCAATTCTTTCCTTTGGTTTCTTCAGCGACAAAAAATGCGCCGAAAGAGCGCGCAAGCTGTGGGACAATAGCTCGCTCGACACCCGACACAATAAAGCTGCCGTGCGGCGTCATGATGGGAAGATCTGCGAGGAAGAGGTCCTGCGTCTTTTCACTTCCAAATGTTTTATTGAGAAGCGTGACGGTTACCTTGAGGGGTGCTTCGTACGTGCGCATGTTTTCGCGCGCCGATTCTTCGTCAATTTTTGGTTCGCCGAGTTCGAAACCATCAAGACGAAGTTCGAATTTCTTTCCGGAGTAATCCGGTATCGGGGAAAATTCTTTAAATAATTCTGAGAGGCCGATCTTGACGAGCCATTCGAATGACTGGCGTTGGTGGGCGACCAGGTCAGGAAACTCGATGCGGGGAGCTTGATAGGCGGCAAAGGTTTTCTGGGTGAGCTCTCCTTTTTTTGCGTCTCCGTTTAGATGTTTGTTAGGCATGAAATAGGTATGAAATATGGGAAACAAGAAAGCCCTTAAACGCGCATTTTAATTGTCTGGAGTACCGGACTTGGTGTTTAGCAACCTAAACACCAAAGGCTCGTACACGCGTACGAGTAGCGCTTCTCGTTTCCCGAGGCGCTGATAAATGTATCTGACTAACTAGTTTTTGGCCCGTTTTTTAAAACTCCGCCCGTAATCCCTCGTAACTCAATCTTGTATTAAAAGTATACCGCGACAGGTTCAAAAGTGTCAAATGTGATTATTATGAAGACTGGGGGAAAATAGTTCAGGCCCGCCATTGTCTCTGTAGTAGAGACGAGGGCGGGCCTGGGGGGCCGGCGATTCACCGAGAGGTGGGCGGCCGGAGGTCGATTTGCGTGGGTGGACCCACGCGGCGCCTGATCACTTCTTCACGCCGCGGCCGTTCGAGCCGATGGGCTCGTGGCGGGCTGAGGGCCAGGTAGATACGGACAAACAGGCCCACGAACGTTCCGACGATGAGTGCCACGATAATGCCGCGACCCAGCTCGTAGGATCCGAGGAGAGCGACGAAGCCGAGGGCCGCTCCCATTTCGAGTCCATAGAGCAGAAAGGTGGGAAACCGAAATCCCAGCAGAGTGGAGTAGAAGGCCTGAATGAGGCCCACCGCCCCCAGTAGTGGCATCAGCAGCCATATGCTGATCACATGATGTGGATACATGACAAGAACTCCTTATTTCTCAACGGATAAGTTCCCGGTGATTCTAAATGTAATATACCAGTAGTAACAAAAGTTGTCAATAGCGCGCGAACGGATGCGTGTGGACAACCTGAGACCTAGCTATGACTTGGCGTTGAAGCACTTCCCTCTTTTGCATATTGCTTACGAATGGAGCTGCCCGGCCAGCGATAGTAGAGGACGGGAATAAGAACAAGAGTCAGGAGAAGTGAGAATGAGAGCCCAAACATGATGGCAATAGCGAGAGGTCCAAAAAATGCTGAAACTAATGCGAGCGGAAGCATACCGATCACTGTCACGACCGTGGTGAGAAGAATCGGACGCAAACGGGTTGACGCCGCTTCCACCACCACTTCTTCAAGCGAAAGTCCTGCGTGCTCCCGGTGTATACGTGCGATCGAGTCCATGAGAATGATGGCGTGATTAATGATGACACCGGCCAGTGCGATAACACCGAGCATCGAGGTGAGGGAGAGAGGCTGACCTACAATGACCAGGCCCGCAAAGACTCCAACTAAGGAAAGCGGAATAATGGAGAGAAGATAGAACGAATGACGGAAGGAATTAAATTCGAGGATGAGAATGGTGAGCATCAGCGCCGCTCCGGCAATGAGCGCTATGAAAAGCTCCGTAAAGGATTTGCTGACGTCTTCACTTGCGCCACCCTGCTTCAAGGTTACCCCGGGAGCGATCTTGTCTGCGGTTAACCGTTTTTGGAATTGAGCGGTAGCTTCAATAGCATTTGCGTTAGGTCCTACATCGGCTGTAACGGTGCTGATGCGATTACCGGCCTCGTGATTAATGGAGGTCTGTGCCGGCTCATAGGTGATAGCGGCGATCGTAGAAAGCGGTACAGGGCCGCTTGCTCCCGGTACAGTAAGAGCACGCACAGCATCTATAGAAACGTGCGTCGTCTCAGAAGGATCCTGATACGCCGGATTGAGATCGAGCTTAGTGCGCACTTCGATGTCGTTCTTACCGGTACGAATCGATGTGGCTTTCGTACTAAAAAGAGCGGTGCGGAGCGTATCGGCAACGACAACGGGAGAGACACCGAGCTGGGACGCTTTCGCGCTATCAAGAGTGACCACGAACTCAGCACTTGAAGATTTCGTGCTTTCGTTAATATTCACCACGCCAGGAATGTCAGAAAGAATGTGAGCGGCGTTATCTGCGGTCGTCGTCAGCGCCCCTAGGTCTTCTCCACTAAACGTGACCGTGATCGGTGAAGCGGAAGGTGGCCCTCCGTTTGGCTCCCCTACTGTAATAGTTGCTGAAGTGATACTCGCGAGCTGGGTGCGAAGCTCGGTAACCAACTGCGCACTGGTTTGCTTGTGGCCTTTCGGAAGATTGACGGTGATGTTTCCAACGTTGCTGCCACTGCTCGGGCCAGAGAAACCGCCTGCGAATGAACTTCCCGAGCCAGCTTCGCTTACGAACGAAGCGACGTGTGTATTCGCATACAGTATTTCCTCCACCTCACGGACAGAGAGATCGGTTGCGGAGAGTTCAGTACCTTGCGGTTTTTCTATCTGAACATAGATGTAGTCAGAGTCAGCTGCAGGGAAAAAGATTGATTTGAGAATGCCGCTCGCAGGAAGCGCGATCGCAACGAAAAACAGCACGATCATTGCTAAGAAAAACCAGTTCTGGTTTTTCTTATTGGCGAGTAGCTTATGGAGGAAATTTTGATACCACCGTTTCGCGACGAGATTATATTTCTCCTGCCGCGTTGCCGTTGCTGAATGCGAGGCCTTTACAAAGAAAATGGCGAGCAGCGGCACGAAACCGAGCGCAACAAAAATACTGGCAAGAAGCACGAAAATAACGGTGAAAGGAATGGCCGCAAGGAATTTACCCACAATGCCGGATAAGAAGAAAAGCGGAACGAAAACAACGATAGTGGTAAACGTGCCGGCAATGAGCGGCCACGCGTATTCGCGAATTGCCGCTACGGCTGCTTCATGTTTATTGCCATTTTTAAGAAGCCGCGTATGAAACGCTTCGACGACGACAATACCAGAGTCGACCAAAATACCAATGGCGAGAATGAGCGAGAAAAGCGAAACGTTATTAAGTGTGTTGCCAGAAGCTAAAAGACCGATAAAGGCAACCAAGAATGACAGCGGAATAGATGCGGCGGCAACTATAGATTCTCGCCAGCCAAGCGTCAGGAGCAGCACCAACATCACGAGTATAACCGTTTCAATACCTGCTCGAGTGAGCTCGGTCAAACTTTTGTTCACTTCTTCTGAACCATTGTAGGAAATTACCGTTTCAGTTCCGGCTAGAATCCCTCCTTTGAGTTCCGCAAGTTTGGCTTCAACCGCATGCCCTGTTTGAACGATATTTCCACCGCGACTCTTGAATACTGTGAGCGTGAGCGAAGGGTTAGCAGGCTTGCCTGCAACCGAAACGCGAGATTGGGTGGTCGCGTCTTCAAGCCCATCCACTACAGTAGCGACATCGCGTACATGAAGCGGGACGCCTCCTGGACCTGCTATCGCGACATTTGCCACTTCGCTCGTTGAAGCGACTCCCGACTCGAAACGAACGGCATAGTTTACGCCATCGATGGTGATAGAGCCAGCCGGCGTCGCGACGCCGGCTGCTTTTATCGCATTCGTGACATCAGAAAGCGAGAGGTTATATTGTCGCAATTGTTCTTGCCGAACGATCACCTGTACCTGACGCGCTCGCACTCCTGAAACACCTACTTTGGAAACACTGGGTACCCGCTTCAATTCGTCACTGACCGATTCACCAAGTGCGGTGAGTTCAGCCGGTGCAAGATTACCTGACACCGATACAATCAAGATGGGTTGATCGGCGAAATTAACATCCGATACGGTGGGCGCGAGTGCTTCAGTCGGGAGATCCGGACGTGCCTTATCTACGGCATCCTTCAGAAGCTGGATGGACTTATCAATATTGGCGCTTGCATCAAACTCTACTGAGACACTTGAGACACCATCGCCGGAGGTCGAGGTGACTTTTGAAACGTGTTCAACACCGAGCACTCCATTCTCTATCTTATTGGTCACCAGGCGCTCAACGTCGGCAGCTGATGCACCGGGCAGCACGGTGACGATAACCCCGAGCGGTATAGAGATGTCAGGCGTTGCCTCTTTTGGAATTGAGGCAACCGAGTAGAGACCCGCCGCAAGAAGCGCGATCATTAGAAATACCGTGAAATTTCGCTTTTTTATGAAGAAGCTCCAAAAGGTTGTCATGGAAATAGGGGTGAGTGTTCTGCAGCGATGTTCTCAGACGTTCTATGGAGCTGCAACAACTTTCACTTTTTCACCTTCCGAAAGACCGCGCACGTCGGTCACTATGGATAGATCGCCAGGAAGCGCCGTGCGTATTTCTATCCGGTCACCTCGAACGTCACCTATCTCGACCGTATGGGAAACAAGACGTCCGTCCGTGCCGACAGAAAAGACAATGCGCGCGGAAGGTGTTAGTTTTACCGCGGTCAAAGGAAGAAGAAGTGGCCCAGTTGAAGTTGCAATCGATGCTTTTGTTGTGGTAGAAGCCGTGCCGTTTGGAAGTGCGATGGTGATTGACTGTCCATTCACCAACGTGCTTTTTTCGTTAAGTGCGATATGCACTTCGATCTGTTTGGTTACGGGGTCGAGCGCAGGTGCGATAGACGTAATAATTCCTTTGTAGGTCTCAGCAACCGTAACCGTCTCTCCTACCGTTAGGAGGTTACGGTTTTCTTCGGAGACATACGTAATGATCTCGAGCGCACCATTCTGTGCAACCGTAGCCACGTGCGTTAGTGCACTTACCGAGTCGCCGACATGAATAGAAAGGAAGTTAATGGTTCCGGCGATAGGAGCACGTATGATAGATTTCTCCAACGTTGCCTGGGCAAAATGCAATGCGCCGAGGGCTTGTTTTACCGTAGCATCGGCAGATGCAGTCGAGTTGTTCGAAGATACGGTTTGCTGAGATCCCACTTGTGCCGCAGTTTTCTTTGCCTCATATGCATCGCGAGTTGCCGAGAGAGATGCAAGGAGGCCATCAATACTAGCTCGTGCAGTCGCGAGACTCGCGAGCTGTGCCGGCGTCGCAGCAGAACCATGTTCACTTGCTACACGATTAAGATCAGCAAGAAATGTCGAGACCGTTTGGGCATTCGTCTGCGCCTCGTTCAGAAGGGCTTCGGGATCACTGGTGTCAGCCGTTGCGAGATGACTGCGCCATGTTGCAATGAGATCATTGAGCGCTGCACGCCTTCGTGAGAAGGTGTCGCGGGAAATAGAATTAATCAATAGTTCGGGACCGATAGGAGTCGAGACGCCGAAGAGTGTGTCTACATTGTTCGTAAGCGCCGTATCGATGGTGGTAAATGCTGAACGATAAGTATTGCGCGCGGCGGTTGCAGCCTCGGCAAAAGAGCCAGTAGCATTCCCTGCCTGAAGCGAAGTGATGGAACGTCCGGCAATTGCGGCATCGTACACTCCCTGCGCCTGAAGCACGCTTGCACGCTCGCTTGCGTTATCGAGTTCGCCAATAACCGAACCTGCTGAGACACTTGCTCCGATCCTTGTATTCACTGATCGGACGATGCCGTTGGTCTGGGCGAGAATATTTGCCTCGCTTATTGATTGCACGGTACCGAGAATATTGACTGAATCAGTACCGCCAGAAATGCCAGATACTTGCATAACGGTGACCGAAGGCACATCGGTGGCTGGATCCTGGGCGGATTTGCCCGAACGTGCCCACGTAACACCCCCGAAAAAAATCAGAGCGAGCACGACAATGATACCTATCTTGTAGCGGAGTCGAAGCCCCCAAAAGCACCTCCACTGGACTGCGAACCAGATAAAAGCCCTTGAAAAAAGGGCTTTTATGCGAGCGAGGAAAGAAATACGAGTCATGTCAGTACTTTGCCTGTTATTGCTTAGTATGTCAATTTTTGGTTTTCCACGTTTCAATGTTAGCGCGATGGCCTGATTGAAGAACTTTCGGCACACGATAGGTCTTCCCTTCCCACACAATACTTTCAGGTCGCGTGTACACATCGTGGGAAGCGACGCGACGTTCTTCGATAGATTCATCCTTTCCGAGCACACCAGGCAGACGGCGTGTCACTGCGTCGATGATAGCCAGAGCAGGCACTTCTCCCCCCGTGAGAGTTGCTTCACCGACCGAGTAGGTCAGAACCTTTACCCGCAAGGGATATGCAGATGCCTTTCCAAATGTTTTTAAAATCTTTTCTGCTCGAGCATCGATACCTTCATACCGTCCACACACGAGTACCACATCCTCAAACTTTGCGAGCTTATCGGCTTCAGTATTCGTAAAAGGGTTTGCACCGGGTACAAACCACACAAGCGCGATTTTCTTTGAATTTTTCCGTCCGACGAGTGCTTTCTTCACTGCCTTTACCACGGGCAGCGCGGTCATCACCATGCCGGGTCCCCCGCCATACGGGCGCTCGTCTACTTTGCCCCATTTATTAGTAACAAACGCACGGGGATTCTGATACGAAATCTGTATCTTTTTATTCTTTTGCGCACGTCCTAAAATAGACGCATTCAGATATGGCTCGCAGGCTTCTTGGAAGAGCGTAATGAGATGAAATCGCAACATTGCAGAGATGCGAGATTGATTTTCGATATTATGAGCCAAGCTCATCAACGACTTGATCGACTGTCTTCTCTTCGCGCTCAGCATGACGCTTACCACCTATCGGCTCATTAATCTTCAGACTCACATTGGCGTTATTCTTCATGCCTACGGCACGAAGTAAGGGCCGTATTGCTTGCGTTGCTATCTTTCCTTCGCGTCCTATGACCTTGCCCATATCGTCGGGATGAACGGTGAGCACGAGAAGTACGCCCATAGCGTCCATACTACGGGTAATGACGACATCCTCAGGATGATCGACAAGTGCTTTTATAATGTATTCGAGAAATGCTTGGTCAGGTTCCATTACGCAACTGCCTCCAGCTCTTCGTCTGCGGTAGCGGCTTCAGCAGTAGGTGCTTCTTCCGCAGGAGCAGGAATTTTTTCCTCTACAGCCGGAACTTCTTCAACCGCCGCAGGGATCTCTTCTTTTACTTCTTCAGTCACTGCATTCGCCACTTCATTTTTTTGATTCTTCTCAAGGTTCTTCTTTGAAACGACGGCGAATTTCTTTCCGTCGTAAATGCCATTTTTGATGAGAAGATTCATCACGCTTGGAGATATCTGAGCGCCTTTCGCGACCCAGGCTTTTATGTTCTCGCCCTGAACGTTCGTAACTTTGGTCTTTGGATTATAGGTTCCTACGAGTGCAACGTACTTTCCCGCCTTTGGGCCGGCGGTCTTTTCGAGAACCACAATGCGAAAAGCCGGATCATTTTTACGGCCGATTCGCTGAAAACGTATCATCAACATAGTGGGGAGAAGACTACCAGAATAGATTAAAACAATCAAATCGTAAACCGGATTATCCCAATTAAGGAGAAATCTGCTACAGTCTAAGAAATGGATGAGAAAGATAGAGCGACCTACGAAGGTCCAATAGAGGTGACTCGTCGAGGAATCGGCTTTTTCAAATTCCCTCTTGAGGAGGGCAAGAAGTCGAAAGAGGATCTGCTGATTCCCGCCGACCTCATGAAAGGAGCTTTTCCGGGAGACACGGTGAAGGTTGCCGTGACCGGATCCGAAGTGGATCTGCGTACGCGCGCCAAAAGAGACACGGGCACTGTAATAGAGATACTTTCGCGTTCGCGAATGACGTTCGTCGGCAAGCTTATCGTGGATCCAAATCCGGGCGTCCCGCTCGGTCAAGTCATACTTATTCCGGATTGGAAAAAGATGTATACGTCGTTTGTCGTACGCGGTGAAAATCTCCCGGTGGGCTTTAAGGTCGTCGTGCGTTTCAAAGACTGGGTGGCGGGACAGCCAATGCCCTGGGGTGTTGTCGAGGAGATCATTGGTCCGGCGGGCATACATGAGACCGAGATGCGAGCGCTTGCGCTATCGCAAGGATTTCATTCCGACTTTCCTCCTGGAGTCATCGCTGAATCCACAAGGCTAGAGTCCGAAGGAAAAGCAATGCTCGCTCGCGATGCCGAGGATGGCATCGCGAGCGGTCGCCGCAAAGATTTCCGCGGAACGTCTACCTTCACCATCGATCCTTTCGACGCGAAAGATTTTGACGATGCCCTCTCGGTGAAATTCCTTTCTGACGGAACTATCGAAGTCGGCGTGCATATCGCTGACGTTTCCTTTTTCGTACGCCCCGGCGACGCTATTGATGTCGAGGCACAGGCACGGGCTACTTCGGTATATCTCGTCGACCGCACTATTCCGATGCTTCCTGAAGTACTTTCTAATAATTTGTGCTCGCTCGTACCGAATGAAGATCGACTTTCCGTTTCGGCGGTATTCACTCTCAATAAAAATGCCGAGATTATCTCTAAATGGTTCGGCGAAACGGTCATTCATTCTGACAAACGATTCACCTACGAAGATGCGCAGAAAGTTCTCGATACCAATGAAGGTGAGATGCGAGATGAGCTCGTAGCCATTCGGGATCTCGCTCGAAAGATTCGTGTGCGTCGCACTGAAAAGGGCGCGATCGCCTTCGACACCGCAGAAATAAAAGTGAAGCTCGATGAAAACGGTAAGCCGATTGAGGTGGTAGTAAAAGAACGTAAGGAAACGAATCTCCTTATCGAAGATTTCATGCTCCTAGCAAATGAATCAGTGGCCGAAGAACTCGCCGCGCAATCGAAAAAAGTACAGCTCCAGAACGGCTTTATTTATCGTGTGCATGATGTGCCGAACGCCGATCGTATCGAAGATCTCTCCCAATTCTTGCGCGTCATGGGATACGAGCTTGAGACGCATGCGGGCCGGGTTAAGGGTTCTGATCTTAACGCGCTGCTTAAAAAGGTCGAGGGGACGCCGGAAGAATACCTTATTAAAACTGCTGCGCTACGTTCTATGGCAAAGGCTACGTATACTACCAAAAACATTGGTCATTTTGGTCTTGCTTTCTCGTATTACACCCACTTTACATCCCCGATCCGACGCTATCCCGATCTTTTAGTACATCGTATGGTCAAACATTTCTCTGGCGGTGAAAAGATAGCAAAAGAGGAGCTTTTGGCATTGGATGCCCTCGCGCTTCATTCGAGCGAACGTGAAGTTGCCGCAGCCCACGCCGAGCGTGACTCAGTGAAGATGAAATTGGTTGAATACATGGAAGATAAAGTGGGTCAGGAATTCGACGCGGTTATTAGTGGCGTATCCGATCGCGGAATCTATGTAGAACTTATCCAAAGTCATGCTGAGGGAATGGTTCGGATTCGAGACCTCGGCAACGACTACTTCACCTATGATGAGAAGAGATATCGACTCGTGGGTCAACGCACTCAGAAACAATTTTCACTCGGCGATCCTTTGCGAGTAAAACTTTCTACAGTTCGACTCTTCGAACGAGAAATGGATTTTCAGCTCGTTGCGTAACAAAAAAGCGGCC
>JACDGK010000015.1 GCA_013815345.1 Patescibacteria group bacterium | reverse complement strand
ACACAGTAACCAATACGGAGACACACGAAATGCAAGTCAAATTTAGAAACGGCACATACGAACTAGACGCGGCTCATCTTGCGGACCTAATCGCAGACATGAACCTCGACTGGCCCACTGGAGATTGCACGATAGAAGACCTTAGTGGGCTCTACTACTGCGAGAGCTGTAACGAGCTTCGAATAGAGGCTGAGCTTTTGAAGTGTGACTTCTCAGGTAAAAAAGCCTGTGACTGTCAGATTGAATCAATCGACGGCAACTGGATTCATATCGACCACCTCGTCGATTACGTACGCGAGTGTAAAGAGTACGACGACGAGCGCGAGGAGCTAAACAACTACTACGACTACAGGAGATAGAAATGAACACCCCACACCCTGACTTTAGAATAGCCGTAGAGGCCCTTCAATGGGCAGCGGATAGAGAGACTGATGTTGCCCAACGTAGAGCTCTACTAGAGACAATTAAGTACCTGACGCCTCTCACAGAGGAAGAGATAGAGGACCAATACCAAGCAATCGAGTACGGGAAAATCCTTGATTACTACGACGAACAAGAGCGTTGGAACGACGAGAATTGATCATGAAACTAGCGCTAATTAACTACACAAAAACAAAGGCACTATATGACGCCATATCTGAACAGTTCGAAAAACAGCTCCGGCTTGGAGGAACGAATAAAATTGATAAGAGCCTTCGGAGAGATTCGTACAAGGCACTACAGAAAGCCGAGACAATCGTTAACACAATTATCGAAGAAGCGTGTGAGGGAGGAGATAGTAGCGTTCTTTCTCCTATCCGTTTTCCTCGCGGCTGATATTTTTCTGGGTTTTTCACTGTGAAAATCCGTTTGGAAATTACTAATGAGCTAAGAATTACCGAGCAAAAAGGCACACAAAGAAGGAGGGAATATGTTGATATTTATCCCAATATTCATGAGGAAATGCGACAATTACTTACCGATGCGTGGCAAGCAGGACGTGAAGGATTAACGCTAGAGGAATTTTATTTAATGTTAGAAGAATAGGAAAACCAATATGGAAAACCAAGAGCAAACGACAACTGTAGCATGGCCTATAAGCGGAAGTGGTGGAGAAGGCAAAACACAAAAGCTTATCAAAGCAGGAAAGCACGAGTGTGTACTAGGCGGTATTAAACTAGTCGAAGTACAAGTTAGTGCTCTCTACCTAAAAGAAGGGCAGAAAGTTGGAGATAAGGAGAGTAAGTTAATCTTTGTTTTTAGACCGATCGAATTTCAAGATAAGTTAAAAAGCGACGAGCAATGCGATATTGCAGTCTTTGTGCGTCCATCGATGAACGACCGGGCAAAGATGTTCAAACTCTTATCGGAGATGACTGAGGATGGGGAAATGCCGGCCCATGCTCTTATGAACGCTGAGACCTACCAGGCGTTTGCGGAGAGCTTTATTGGAAAGAAGTTTTTTGTCTGGTGTAAGCCATCCGATAACGGGAAGTACAATACCTACGTACGCCTAGTGCCGATCGAAGGCGATACTTTCGACAAGGATGCGATCCCTTTTTAGTTAGTATTGGTTATGTGTCGCCGGTCCACATGATGACCGGCTTTTTTTGGCCTTGGTTTTCACGGTAGAACTTTGTTGTACCAGAATTGTAATAAGGTTTGAGTGGGGATTTACCCTACGAGGTTTTTGGGAATATAAGAGGCCGGAAATATGCAGCTCCAAGTAGTTCAAGGGCCTGAGAATCTATCTATCGACTTTGAGCGATTTATAGCTGTTCGAAATAAAGATGCTAAGGAAGCGTATAACCGAACGCTCGGGCGCTGGTTGATGTTTCTCGATGCCGATTTAAGGACGATGGAAGGCTCTAGGGCGTTCTGTGATGCCTCTCTAGTAGAAGGGCAAGGGTACATAAAAAAACGCTCTGAGGAGAAAGGGCAGATACCTAGAGACTGTCTCTCCGACGATCGTACTAGTGGTGCCACTTTAAGGAAAGAACACGTTCTTCTAAAAAAACTCTACAGTCATGCGATGAGTTTTGGGTACCCGATAAAAATGAACCCGTTTTCGTTCCCCCCACCATCAGTCGAGCGTAATCAAAAACGGGTCCCCGACATGGTACCTTTTGATAAGATACAAAAGCTTTTAGACATCCCCACACTCCCGAGGGATAAAGCGCTCCTTACTATTATGGTTGCCGGTGGTTTACGGCCTGGAGAGGCTGTGAGCCTTAAAGTGGGGGATTTGAAGCGCCACGAGGCCGGAGTTTATTATCTCGTACTAAGAGCAACGAAAAATAAGAAAGACGCCATGCAGGCAATCCCTGACTGGGCTGCAATGACCGTAGAGGCCCTAATTCGAGAAAGACGACGTAGCGGTGCCACGAGGGAAGATTATCTCTTTGTGAGCCAAGATAGGGGCGGCATCCACCTACACAGAAGATCTTGTTGGGCACTGTTTAAAAAGTACGTTTCTGAGATGAATTTAAAAACGGTGCATTCGCCTAGAGACCTTCGATGCACCTACGTTTCGAAGCTTTTAAACGATGGTTTTAATCACAGTGAGGTCAAAGAGTGTTCGCGCCATTCTAGCGTTCAAATGGTGGAAAAATACGACAAACGACGCAAATTAATTCAGAAGTCTCCGGCCAAAAACCTTAGCTTCTAAAATTATTTTCA
This sequence comes from Patescibacteria group bacterium, assembly GCA_013815345.1. Taxonomy (GTDB): domain Bacteria; phylum Patescibacteriota; class Minisyncoccia; order Phycocordibacterales; family Phycocordibacteraceae; genus C7867-001. Next base: position 2,889 of record JACDGK010000015.1, on the reverse strand, counting down.
TGGATTAAAAAATAACTACTTGTAAGGATCGTGAGTGTAGGAGTATGACATAGATCACTCTTTTTGAAAGACTCACACCGTCACGGAACTCATAATTCCGGGGTCGGTGGTTCGAGTCCACCTATCACCACCATTTGGCAGTGAAAAGTGATTCAGAACGGGTGCTTAACTTTATGCTCGTTCTGAAAAGAAAAAAGCCCGGTCAGTAGCCGGGCTTTTTAAGAGAGAACGAGCCGTTTCAAGGTGCATCTTGATGACTCGAACTGTTACAACCCTACCTAATCCCCGGCCCTTAAACAAGACAATTTGTGGATATAGAGTTCCCGAAGACTTCTTCGACCGCTTGGAGGTTGAGGAGCTAGTCGACAGGTTCACCTATAACGCAGTCGGTATCCTCCTAGCCGTTTGGTCGGCTCAATGGAACTCCTCAACACACACGCTTAGCTACTCCATGATGAACGGGCTAGCGCGGAAACTTGGTCTTAGTTTAGAAGAGACAACCAACTGGATAGCCACCTTCATTCAGAGAGGTTTCCTTACTTCGAATACTGAAGAGTTTTGGAATGAGGAAGTTTTACAAGATGCTCTTAAATTGGAAACTAAGAGAAATGTTCTTAGTTCCAATAGGTTAGGAAAATCTTCCACTGATTTGATAATCAAATCACCTGTAACTGTAACTGTATCTTCTTCTTTGGAAGAGTCTGAGAAACCTTTACGAGAACCAAAGAAGCTTGAAGTAAACCAAAGAGATCTTTTCTTTTCAAAACTAAAAGAAGAACTCGTCCCGATTGATGTGGATGAACTCATCTGGATGACTCATGCGGAAGCGACGGCCCTACTCAAAAAGTACGAGTCTCCATACTTCAACGCCTTGATTAACGAGATGGCCGAATACGCCAAAAAGCTCGAAGCAAATAAAACCGGCTCTTGGTGGAAAAAGTACACCGACCACCACCTAGTTTTTAAAACCTGGGCGAAGCGAAAAGCCGCCGAAGGTGTCGAAGTCTACCAGCACGACACTGAGGGTTTTATCTTTCGGAGGGCAAACTAATGACTCCAAAAGTAACCTTGAAAGGTATCTCAGTAGGCCAGCTAGTCCAGATGGAATTCACGAAAAAAACGGAAATTCTTGGACCATGGCTTAAGGAAGGAAACCTAGTTCTCATCTACGCAAACCGGGGGCTAGGAAAAACCTTCTTCGCTCTTCAAATCGCACAAGCCGTGGCAACCGAAGGAACCTTTCTAAAATGGAAAGCAGGGAAGAGTTCTTCGGTATGTCTTTTCGATGGTGAGATGGGCCTAGAAAGCCTCTCAATGCGTGTTGGTTCAATCATTGATAACTCGGAAGTAGAAATGGGTAGGGACGCGATGAAAATCGTCACCTTCGAGCATTTCGGCCTTAAAATGCCTAACCTATCAGACCCTGAAGACCAAGAGATCTATACAGCAGAATCGGCAGGTAGTGACCTAATCATAATTGATAACCTTCTTACTTGTTCTAGACCAATGGATAGCCGTCTTCATGACAACGAGACAGCCCAATGGGGACGAATTCAAGAATGGCTCATCAAAATGCGTCAGGCCGGAAAGTCTGTTGTGCTCATTCACCATGCCGGAAAGTCAGGTAGTCAGCTAGGAACAAGCCAGAGAGAGAATATCATGGACACCGTGATAGCTCTTAAAAAACCAGCACGAAACGTCATGATTGATGGTTTTCAAGCTGAACTCTACTTTGAAAAGCACAGAAACTTTTATGGGAAAGATACTGAACCCTTGTTCATTGAATACGAAACAAGTGAATGGGGTTCGACCTGGAAATGGTCAACGCTAAGAGCGCAAGTTTACTGCGAGGTGATGAAGCTTCACGAGGAAGGTGTGAAGGTGAAAGACATAGCTCTAATGCTTAACCTTAGCTCGTTTGAAATCCAATCAGTAATTCAACTTTAAAATATCAAGGAGCACCATGTTGCCGAAGACTTGTTCTAAACTTCACGGACTAAAAGAGTTACGCAAAAGAAAACTTGATGCGGTGATGTATCAAGAAGTAGAGAGGAAATTTCAAATCGAAGAGAAAGAGGTACAGATGAAAGAATTTAATACCTGGAAAAAAGAAGAGTACGATATTGCAGTAATCGAAGCGCAAGACTTTTTGGAAAAACACGTTGATAGCGCTGAGCGAAAACGCCTAATAGAAGATGAAGACTATAGAAACGATATGGTTTTTTCTATTGCGGAAAACATTCTCGTTTCAAAATTCATCGTTCCTCACACTTGGACCAAAAGTATGAAATGCGGAAACTGTTTTGAGAACGTGCCGTGTCATCCTGATAACGAAGGTCTGAATGTTCGGTATTGCCCATGGTGCGCAAGTGAATGTGGAAAGCTTCTCAAAAAACAGAATGCGCACTTTGCCTACCTGATGGAGGTACCTAGTGATGTTTAAGTTTAATGAGAACGAGGTATGCACCCACGCAACGTGCACCGACAAAGACCTTCTGGTGCACCTCAGACGCGATTTAATGGAGATGTATGGGAAATCCTGCACCGATGGTTTTAGGCTTTTCCTTGAGCTTCCAGACCTACCACATCCGGTCACAATCGTGATTGATAGTAAGGGGGCAAGAGTAGAGAGCCACGGGAGGCAAGCATGAACAAAGAAGAACTAATCGAGATTTTAGCAAAGCATAAAAAATGGCTACTTAGCGTAGAGGGGGGGGAATGCGCCAACTTGAGCTATGCCGACTTGAGCTATGCCAACTTGCGCTCTGCCAACTTGAGCGGTGCCGACTTGAGCTCAATCAAGGAAGATTTATTTAAAAAGCTATCAATTGCCAAAGCCGAAGTAGTTGGGCTTTATGACGCTCTACAGCGGGGTAAGATTGATAGGTC
>JACDGK010000014.1 GCA_013815345.1 Patescibacteria group bacterium | reverse complement strand
GGGGTATTGATATTAAATCAGCGAAAAGCATCGGTAGTGTGGTTCAAATTTTCAATCTACTGTGAAGCAATCAGGATGTCCTCAATTATTCTTTGACGACAAGAGGGCGCAAGCCTTCGTCAGTAAGGGCGGCGGGGCTGTCGAAGGAATACTTCCCAAAGACATTGATGTGCTCGTATCGAACAGGCGATAACTGCTCCAGGTCTGCTTCGGCAATGTCTTGTCCTGTACTTTGTAGATGTTGAATAGCGGACTGCATGTAAACGGTATTCCAAACGGCAACAGCATTAACAATCAGGTTCAAACAGTTAGCCTGGTTGAGATGTTGCTCGGGATATGGTTTGCGGATTTTACCGCGGTTAGCGGAATGAATATGTCCCCGCAGAGCATGAAAATTTTCACTTTTGTTAAGCTGTGCATCAATCCGTCGTCGGTAGGTTTCACTGATGTAATAGCGGAGGATGAAAGTTGTTTTGATGATGCGCCCATATTCCTGTAGTGCCTGGGTGAGGATATGCTGGCGTGGGAAGGATTGAAGCTTACGGATAATCAAAGAAGGTGTTGTCCAGCGGAATTTGAGTGAAGCGACAAGACGCAACATCTCATCCCAATTTCGTGTAATGAGATCCAAATCGGATTTATGGAATGTCAAGGCTTTGAGGTTGTCGTAGGTTATATCGAGATCCATGCGAAAAAGGCGTGTCGCACTGATGTCTTTAAGGCGTGGTGCGAATTGCATTCCCAGTAAATCGAACAAAGCAAAGATAAGGTCCGTGTAGCCGTTGGTATCAGTGGTATGTTCTTTGACTTCTAAGTCAGAGTCATTATCGAGAATTTTGTCGAGCGTATAGGCAGCTTCGCGATGAGTAGGTGGTGTGACAAGGGTGCCATATTGAGAATACTGATTGGAAGTCCATGTGAGGAATGTTAACCCGCGTCCGTAGCCGAAATAGCGTGGGAGAGGTGTGGCATTTTGGGTGCGAACAGCAACGGGAAAGCGTTGTCCATCAGAAGACGAGAAGCGTCCATCGCCCCAGTAGTGGCTCAGGGGTTGGCGATACTGATAATTGACGAGTTCATCGGTCGCCCGTTGTAAGGTCTCTTCTCGAACATACCAATTATTGCACCAGAGTAATTGTCGATAAGATAAATCAACCACATCCACCATTTGTTTGAAATCAATGTTGCGCGCTTGAGCAAGCATGACCGCGTATAAATGAAGCAGAAGTTGGTCAATTCGAGAATTGGCATTGCCCGCATGGTACAGATGTCTAGAGAAATTCGTCCAAGTATCAACTTCATGTAGTAGTTCAGGTAATTGCAGATGAGGCAACAAATCTTGAATTTGCAAAGCGAGTGGTGATGGCTCATCTTTCCCCTCATAAGGTGTTAAGATAATACGTCCATTCTCAATGCGAAGGGCTTCATCGTCGGGAAGTTGATCATTGAGGTCTTGGAATGCAATTTTGAGTTGGGTTTGCAAGATTTTGCGTCGATGATCCCATTCAGGTTCAATGGCAACCAACTCGAAGAAAACGGACTTTTTCGTTTGCCAGACTTCTTGGGGCATAAGATAAGTATCAAGATGCGTATAGCGTTTGCTATGCTCGACCCAGATGCGACCCGAGCGGAGCGCATTCCGCAATTCCCACATAACACATAAATCATACCAGCGTCGATTGACCGTCCCATCATGGTTCACGGTGCGTTTGAGCCAGTCTTTGTCAATGAAATCGGTTGGTACATCTTCGAGATATGTGGGTAAACGATCTGAGGATGTCGCATCCATCTCTTGCAAAATGTGAAGCGCTTCCAGTAGCAAATCAGGTTCTTGATAAGCCCGAAACTTTAAGGTGCTGATGAGCCGTGGGAAAAATTGACGCAGATAAGAATAGCGCCGCCCGATGAAGTGGATTACATCCAGTTCGTGCTGGTGTTCAGTCAGGAGACGGAGTGAGTCCTCAAGTTCAACTCGCGAAACAGTCTTGAAGATAGTGGCTCGAACATCGCTATCAGCAACCTCTGCTTCATTGAGAATGATGGGGGTGGTTTTGCCAAAATACCATGCGACTTTTTGAAGGGCTTGGCTGATTTTGAGGCGATGAGCTTGTAAATCTTGACGAGCGCTGCGCTCAGTTTGCATCAGTCGTTGGTCATACAAGTCAAGGACTTCATCGGTTAGTCGCTCACGAGCATCCGCCATAAATGCCATCAGCAGTGGATATTTTTGTTGACCCTCTTTGAGTTGTAGTGCTTGGTTACTGGAACGACAGGCAATTTGTACCAGATGATGACTGCGACCAGGTGGTAGATTTGTGAGTTGCCAGTCATCAATTGACCATTCATAGACAACACCCAGTTTATCCAACACCTTAACGATATCATTAGCGCCATAGCCCCGTGCAGGACGACGCAGCCAACTCAAGGGGGTCGAACCCAGTTCGAGGTTGGGTTCAAGCAGCTTATCCAATTCAGCTATCAAAGTCTCATCAAGTGCTTGTGACACTTGCTTATAAGTCAATTCATGGGCTTTATCCCGACTTGTCAAAACAAGTTCTTCGAGGGTAGTAATACCTGGACGCACAATTCGTTGTTTATAAAGCCACTCACTGGCTTGCTGAAACAAGGTAGATGGACGGTCATTTTCAAGAGCGCGTTGGCTGAGCCACTCAAATAAGGTCTGTTCTTCCGAGGGTTTAAACCAACGAAAATCAAGATAGGCCATGATGATACGCTGATGTTCTTGGCGTGTATCAGATCGTTGACCATAACTCATAATCGCTTCTACATCGCAGTCTGTTTGTTCTGCCAAGTAGTGGATCATATTGTCAGGCGCTGTTAACAGATTTTGAGGAAAGAAGCCCAGGTAACGTAAACTACATAATAATAAGGCAAAACCCAGTCGTTGTGTCTGGGTTCGATTTGATCTTACCAGGGCTAAATCATCAGGGGTCAGCAGAAAGTGAGCAATCAGATCATTTTCATCGATGCTGCTGGGGAAATTATTGAACGCTTCACGATTATCTGCTTTGAGAAACCGGTGTGACAAGTTGTTGGCTCTTAAAAATTCTCAACATAGGATGCAGCAATATCTTCCGGTGGATTTGTGTAACGTTGAATATAGCGTTGGGATTGATGTCCTAACCGTCGCTCCAACTCATAGCTATCTGCGCCAGTCACATGGGCTAATTGAAAAGCAAATGTATGGCGTAAATCGTGCGGACGCAGAGGGGAAATGTGTCGCGCTTCATCTTTAATGTCGGCATCGTGCCACTTGCCAATTTTCTCCAAGATGTTATTTATCGAACGGGGTGACAGGCGACCGTCAGTCCGACGTGGGACGGCTTCAATCGCGACCAAAAATAATGGCGTTTCTTCTTCGGTTTCTGTTGTTATATCCTCAGCATGTTCTTTCTCAAGATAATCCGCTAAGGCACGACGGGCATCCAGTGACAGAAATACATCGCGTTGTGTTTTGCCTTTGCCTACCACCCCATTGATTTGAGCGCGTCTTGCTTGACGTAGTTCCTCCACGTCATTAGGACTCAGTTGACTGAGACTGAGGTTCACCAATTCCTCCCGTCGCAATCCGGATGAGAGTAAAACGAAGACCATTGCACGGTCACGCCACGGACGGGCTTTGGCACCCACAGGGGCTTCCTCATTTGATAACAGCCATTTGCGACCTTTTGACCGATAAAAAGGGAGAAGACGATCACATAAATTCTTCAACGATTGTATCTGGTCGCCCGTTAAAGCGCGTGGTTCGAGTGGAGGTAGGGGCAATTCACCAACCCCCTTGGTTGGATCACCCATCACAAATACCGTTTTATCTTGTGTATAAACCCAAGTGGCAAATCCTGAAAGAGATGCCAGGTGGTTGTTGATAGTGGATGCTGCGAGTTCTTGTGCTTGAAGATGTTTTTGCCATGCGACAACATCGCGCTTCACGCAAGAACTGATGGCTTCCTGACCATATCGAGCTTTAAAGAAGTCTTGAAAACGATTAAGGTGCAACTGAATTTTTTGCTTAACTTCTTCAGATCGAACACCGTCGACTGCTATTTTTAGGTAATAGTCAATCCAATCTTGCAAGCTATCTGAGGGTGGCTGAGACATCACCTTTCCTTTCGTGAAGCACTTTGACAAGGATAATAATACCTTAAACACCCGATTTTGCTATTATTTCATGTGTTTGCTTCACAGAAGAGACGTTCCCTGAACCACTCTACCGATGCTTTTCGCTGTTTTATTATCAACACCCCTGTAAGACGTTTTCTCAATCCAATATGAGTAGGGCAACTCAGCGATGTCGGACAAAACACCGTATACCATATTTGTTAAACGGACACCGGCACAAAGCTGCCAGGTGCGTTTGGTCGGTTCGGTACGCCGAGCCGACGCGCTGACCCGCACCTGAGTGCGGGGTCAGCGGTGCTGCGCGTGAGCGCGGCACATCGAGCCCTCCGGCGTATGAGGAGCCAGCGTTTTAGCTGGCGATCCCCCTCAGCCGAGATTACCCCACAAATGGGTGTAACTCTGCTGTGCCACCAACGTGTGAAACACACTGTTGGTAGCTGAGGGGTTCGAGCGTTGCATCGCAACGCCGGTGCTGCTGCAAAGCAGCACGCTGTCATACAATCCATACCCAAAACAGACCCAATTCCACAAACTCATGCTACTTTTGACTCTGGACAGTCTAAAAATGTCACCCCCCTCAGCCGAGACTACGCCACAAATGGCCGTAGCTCCGCTGCAACACCAACGTGTGAAATACATCGTTGGCTGAGGGGGTCGGCGTTGCATCGCAACGCTGGTGCTGCTTGGCAGCAGCACGCTGTCGCCACATCCCCAACGCAAAACGTATTCACTTCCACCGAAATTTGCTACTCTTGCTTATTGACAGTCTAAAGTTGCTGTTGGCGAATTAAAATCCTCATCTCCGATCCCTTTCTTTTGCATCTTTAGGAGACGACACTTTTAGGAGTTGAGAGAAATCGTCCCCTGACCCCTTGTATCTTGGAAAAGGCTGATACTAAAGTCTGAGAAAAATCAATTCGCCAACAACATTCTAAAAATGTCAGCCCACAGAAGGTTGTCAGACAGAGGTGGCAGGGCAGGTGTAAAAAGGTTGCACCGATCATAAGCACGTCAGACAAAAATTAGGTAATTTGGCTAGTCTGATGAGTTAAAGATTATGTTAGGCTCGCTACCAAATAATCTAGTAGGAGTACAAAACCGTGTCGCAGCTTCCTTCAACCGTTGAACTTAAACGATTGTCAGACAGCGAGCTTAAAAAACAGATTGATGAGGCATTAGGATCGATTAGACAGACAAAGCCTACAACTAGCGATAGGCACCATAAAAAACAGCTTTACACATTACTTGAAACTGAGCGAATATCTCGTATGCTGGATGGCGAGGCAAAAGCGATTTCAGATATGCTTAAGGATTTTCTTCACACTTGGTAAAACAACAAAAGTGCAGTCAGCCAAATTGGTACTGGTTCTGTACTGAATTGGTCTACGCGCCAACCGAGAACCGATACCGGCAAACAGGCAACAAAAAGCCCGCGCGATGGCGGGCTTGGAGATTGGTGAGCTGGTTAGTTATTTAGCAAGTCTATAAACTCGTCTACAGTTAAG
>JACDGK010000013.1 GCA_013815345.1 Patescibacteria group bacterium | reverse complement strand
CAGCTCGGTACCCGCGTCGTTTTTCATTCCCTGCAATTTAATCCTATCCAAAAATCGCCACTTACAGATTATGATCGCCGGTCCCCGAATATGATCAATTGCCCCACAGTATGATCGGTTGCCCCACGGTCTGATCGCGTGTCCCACAGTGTGATTACTTGCCCCACACTATGATCGCGTGTCCCACTCTATGATCGGTTGCCCCACGGTTACGTCAACCTACGTCAGTTTGGATGCCAAAATGCCAATTTACTTAACCTTGTTTTACTAAACCGAGTACTCACAAGCGATTCAGCCACTCAAAACAGGTTACGAGTAAATTTCTGCCAACCTTATTGACAATGCTCCGTAAATATAAGCAATTCTGATTAGTGGACTAGAGGCTAGAACCCGCTAAATACCGTGTAATTACTGCTTACCTAGCTTCGTCTGATAAGCCTGTCTTATGCCGATAAGTCTCACAATTGCCATTCCCGAACATGCATGGCTCTGTAAATTATTGCCAATTTTGATAACTCGCTAGCGAGATCCTGACCGTCTGATGACGCCCAAAAAAACCGCATAGAGCAACATAGGCTTTTTAGAGCCTTAAGCCCGTCACAACGAGCGCTATAAAAATTCTTAAAAATGTCCTCCTTATCCCGGTACGGTCTGAGACCCTTGAATACACCCTCTATCACAGCGGCGGCTCGATTTTTTCAAACGGCGGAGGGATATCGGTGTTACGGAGGGATTTAAATCGGTTTCGGCGGATTGAGTTACCGGCGGGGAAATTGGATTCCCTGAAGAATCAACCCCCATACTCCGAGCTAAAACCCGTTTTGCTTTACGCATGGAAGTAAGGGTGACACTGGTTTGGTACAGGTTACAGCGGTAAATCCAATATTTACCGTAGTAGTAGCTAAACCGATCCGGAGTTACGAGTTGCCCCGCATTCCATTTTTTCGCCCCCCTACTCCGCTCGTTGAGCTCGTAAGCGTTCCCACAACTGGTCATGAACAGATCGTCAGCCAGATAGCAAGAATCAGCCTCGATTTTCATGGCAGTGACACAACGTCCGTACTCGCCCTTCGATTGCATGAGTTGCCGCCGCTCGACCCCAAAGGCGTCTAAATGCCTCCGGACTGTTCGAGCCGAAATATCAAGAGACTTGCCAATTGATTTTTGGCAAGCCCCGAATGGAACGAAACTCCTAGACGCAAACACCTTTTTCCGTCCAACATGCACGATAAAAGCCTCTTGCCCCACACCCGATTTCTCGGAGGAAGGCTTGCCCGATGCAATGATGGCGTCGGCTGTCGGTGGTGCGTAGAATTTTCTTTCCCGCGATTTAAGATTTATTTTTGCTGCGTAGTGACTCTTCTCCTGTAGATCTTGCGCCGTCGCCGCCGTAGCGACAGAACGGATATGGGCTGTGACTTTCCCAGCGGTACTACTGCTGTCGCCCCCCATTTTGTTTTCTGCATGTTTTGGCAAACGGCTTTTAACCCGCCAAGCCAAACCTCCAACACCCCGCGCCTAACTCGACTACTCCGATACGCGCCGATCTCCCTGCCAGTTGCCAACCATCTATACACAGTTGACTGGCAACCGCCGAGTAGCTCTTCGCATAGCTGGAGAGGTAACTCCACATGCCCGGTTCCCTCAATGTCAAAAGCGCGAAGTAGATACCACAATTTCGCCCAATCCTCACGGGCTAACTCAGCATGTACTCGCACCGTTAGCGGTTTGAGCGCGATAGCGGCGGCTGTGGTGGCGGATAGTAATAGTAGATTTGGGGCTAGGTGTGGATGACTGGGCATTTTATTGCATTCGCCCAGTAGTTCTAAATTATAAGTTTTGTAAAATTCTTCAAAGCGCTTCTGAGACTAACTTTCTACTCTCTCAGTTGCACACAACCCTGTAGTTCTGTTTTTAAAAGTGCATGTGTAGAACTACAATGAATCTGCTTATTTTTTGTTTCTCTAGAGTTGAAGGGTTGGGTGTGGCTGGCTGGGATTGTGGGAAGTTAGCCTTGAAGCGCTTTGAAGAATTTCACCAAGCTATGACAAAATTCAGCACTACTGAAACTTTCCTCTTGCTAAACATACAGTGATTAATAGTACATCTGAACTGCGGTTATCTAGTAGATAGCTGGCGCTAGCGTGTCTACTTGATATCTGCAAGAACAAACCAGGATCAACAATACAGCGTCGGTGTTTTTTGAATACTTCCGGTTTTACCGGAACGCGAAAAACACGATAACGTAACCATGAGGCTTGTAGCTGTCATACTTGAGAATAGCGTCAATAATTCTCGACTGTTTTAAATATCTTATGTGAGTATCGATACTGGTAAGGTTTTACTTATCAGTGCTATTCCGATTGAGAGTTAAAGATTCTGGAACTGATGCCGGATAAATCCATCTCTAAGTCATCTATGTGTGGTTCTACCAAGCTTAGGTAACTGCTTACTAGTAACTGCATATCCTGCCATTGTTGTGTTTGAGCGATTATCAATAGTCTATGTAACCGCTGTACTTCCTCAATTCTGGTTTGACAATCCTCTACTAGAGACTCAAGCGATCGCTCTCTAGAATCCATACTCTTGCTTGAGAGACATGAGTAGTACTTTCCCTTCCTGATACCGCGCTCCCTGGTATCCGAGAATCTCTTTAATCACCTTAGTTTCGCTCATCAAACCGGCTTCTAGACAGGCTTTGACGGCTTTTGCCACGGCTTCCATATCCCGATCTGAATTGGTTACGACCGGCTGTAACGCGCTCTCTGTGGGAGTTTCAGCCGTTTTTCCGGCGGCGGTATCCTGAACCGGCTGTAACCGGGGTAAAACCATTCGGAAACTACTTATATCCGGCAACTGGCAAGGCTCGTCATCGACCATACAGCGGTATTTGCCAGCTTTTAACCACTCAATCAAGTGATTGTTTTTCAATGATTTAGCGTGTGAAACTGCAAATTTTCCTAACCTAACCATCCGGAAGTTTTTCCGGACGCCGCCCTCTCCCTCAATTCCCAAAGTTTTTACTTGATCGTCCTGTGCCAAAGCGATGATCATCCGTTTTGGTTTACGTCCCCGCCGCGCGTGTTTGGTCAGCCATTCCACGGCAACCGGGATCTCATCTCTTAGGAGTGGGAATTCTTCAGCTATCAAAACGCTATCCAAACCAGCGAGAGCGCGATCGCCCAACTCCCCCCTAACTTCGATCCGCCGCTGTAACTCCACTAAGTCAGCCGCCATAGCATCGGCGATCGCCGCGAAGTTTCCCCGCCGCCCGATCACTGTCAATCCGTTCCAGTCGTCCGGAGCCGCATCGGGATCGTAGATTTTCACCTCCCCTCCAACCTGATAGGAAATCCATTGAGCTATGCTACTTTTTCCGGTTCCGGTATCGCCGATGATTAGAGAGTGTTTGCCTTCCAGGGCTTTTACTAGATCTATAATGATGTCGCTGGGATCGCTGTTTATGGAAGTCGCTGTTACGTCAATTGCGTGCTCTCTCAGTATTCCCATATGGGGTAGTTGACCGTAGACACTCAGTAGGTGATGAGTAGACCGCTCGGTCATCTCGGTTAGCACGATCCCCACTTTCAAAGTTGACTTGATGCTGTTCAGCCCGAATAGCCAAAGCGAAAAAGTCACCCTACCCGATCCCCATATCAAATATCGTCCGATGTGCTTCCACTCCGGAAGCTGCAGCCCGATCCAATTATTTTCCATATATCACCCCGTCCTTGAATCCTTGAAAACTGGTTTGACAATCGTGTAATTGTATCTGTAACTGTGATACAGTTATATGTAACCAGAGGACACCAGCGGCGGCTCCCAAACCGAAAAAGATTAAATTCGGTTGTTTGTCGCTCATTCTTCCTCTATGTCTTTAGACTGATTTTTCCAGTAACTGTCCATCGCGGCGGCGATCGCGTCCTGGTCTTGTGGTGTTCTGCCCAAATTCGCTAGGGTAAAGTCGTCCTGCCCAACCACTTGAGCGGCTCTATCCGCTACCTCATGCGGAACGCCGCTCTCGGTCAAAGCTTTAAATGTCGCTTGGTAAATGTCCTTGTCATCTGGCATGATTTGTTTGTCCTACTTCTTGCGGTACGAGACAGGTCTAGTGGAAGCTTTGCGGGCAACCACTAGACGGAAATTTGCTAAAACACGACTCTATAGCAGCGCCCCGATCCCGCCGGTCTAGACTTGCCCGTTCTTAAGTCAGCCGCTTTTGAGCGAGTGACTTTTACCAGCGGGTAGCTACCGTCAGCCGCTAAGCTGAACACGCTGTAAAGTTCTAGTCCCTCCCAGGCGATCGGACTTGAATCCACTTTGCAGCTGTAAACCGCGTCACTCATCTCGTTTGCACCGGCGGCGGAAGGGAGTGACGGTAAATTCCGGCGAAGTTTGGTTTTACTGGCACTCTTGACCGCGTTGATAACGGGTATAGCGCCGTTGCTTGTAGCTTGTTGTACTTCCATAGGCACGTTTATTGTGAGATTGCCTATCAATGTACAACGTGAGGTAACATGAGTCAACTATATTGTACTAATACAGCATTGAAGTTATACGTGTCACCATGAGGTAGCAGTTTTAATAGTGAATATGAGTTCAAGGCTAGTCAGTGGGAAGGTTACGGCTTATCTGCCGAAAGAGATGATAGAGCAGCTTGGTGTTTGGGCTTCAAAAGAGCATAGAACCTTGAGTAACCTAGTAGCGGCAATATTGCTTGATGCCCTAGAAAAAAAGAACCAATCAGCCGCCGCCACAGATGACGCTCAAACCAAGTAGGTTACATATAAAGATTCTGTAACGATTATCAAAAGTACCTGTAACCGCTCTTAGTTACCTATACAATAGGACTATGAGTTTAGGTAACTGCGAGATGGCTAATCAAATTTGTTCAGTAGCGGCGGGAATATTAGAGACAGAATCGGGTAAGAAGATTAAGTTGTATTTCCCAGAATGGCTAGAATGGCTACATAGTAACGATTCATTCCGCTATTGCCCCAGCTCTCCACACTCCCCATTTACCGTTAGGAAAGAGAAAAGTAGCCGGGGAAAAGCTGATTATTGGTACGGTTACAGAAAAGTATCAGGTAAGTTACATAAGCGCTATATCGGTAAAACTGGAGATCTGTCTTCAAAGCGGTTGGAGGAAATTGCTGAAGAACTGAACATCCCAGCGACACCCCGCTCCAAACCACAGTTTACAGAACAACCAGATGTAACCGATACTGAAGAGACGACGCGGTTACATATACAAGTAGAAGAGTTACAGAACCAATTAGCCGCGAAGTCAGCGGAACTGGAACTAGTCCAACAGAAACTAGAAAAACAGAGATCGCACCGGATTGACTACCAGGCAATTCAGGAAAATTACCTTAGCTCTCTTAAACTGGGCAAGCAGGCATCTGAGTACAAGAATGCACGCAGACACCTAAATGGATTTACAACCCTCTTAAAGGCGAAGCTAGAGGCGTCTCACGGTAATTATGCTGAGTAGTTTGATTTAAGGCAGGGCGAGACAAACTTTTAGTAGTTGTGGCGATGTCTAAATCCGGACGAAGGACGGGGTCGCAACTACTTTCCCCTAGGTCGGGAGCGCCTCCCTTCTGTTCCTGCCTGTTTCAGCTCGGTACCCGCGTCGTTTTTCATTCCCTGCAATTTAATCCTATCCAAAAATCGCCACTTACAGATTATGATCGCCGGTCCCCGAATATGATCAATTGCCCCACAGTATGATCGGTTGCCCCAC
>JACDGK010000012.1:5253-6185 GCA_013815345.1 Patescibacteria group bacterium | reverse complement strand
GGGCTTCTCCACCTGCAATTAAGTTGCCATCTAGGAGGAATTGACGTTGGCGATCGCTCCCATCTAGTGTATCTATAAGTTGCCCAAACCAACCTTGATTCTTGCGATAGCGAATCAGGTCTTTGCTAACTTGAATACCATTAACGAGGTTAATCAGGGCTTTATCCCCAACAACGGGAACTCGCCGTTGGAGTTCTTCAATCCGACGAGTAGACGGGCTAGTCACACCTACGCTTCGTGCCGGCGTATTTTGCTTTTGTTCAGATAAAATATCAGCCATCACTTAACTCTTCATCAAGTCATCTGTGTATTTGCGATAGGTGTCTGTATCTTCAATCTGCTCAGTAGCTGATGCAACTATGTAATTAAGTTCACCTATCAGTCTGCTTCTCAGATCAAGCGACAGCTTCTGATCTGACTGGGCTTGCATCAAACTGTCCCGGTAGTCAGTGAGGTAACGATCAAGCTCATTGTAAAACTCATCAACTCGCTGTTGAAAATCTTCATCAAGGTACTTGCAAATTTCCTGTTTTATACTAATAATACTCTGCTCAATCAGCTGGTTTACCTCTTCAACTATTTCTGGTAGAAAAACCGTATAATAATCTTCCTTTTTCTCCGGTCGTTTAACTTGAATTGTTTCTTCAAGTGGAAGCATCCAGAGAAAATTATACCATTCTCTGCGCTTGATTATTTTTATTGTTTCATAGCCTTGCTCTACCGACCTAGTGTCCTTTTCGATTTGAGGCTTAATGAAATCTATGTCAACTGGCTTCAGCGTTGGTGTTGGCAAGGACAAATCAAGGTTGAAAGTTTTATTCAACCGCTTACGAGCTGACTCAATGATAAGTTGAGTTTCTTTCCTCAACTGCTCAATTAAATCTTGGCGTGACAGTTCAATTTCTTCTCCGATTTGTTCTCGATATGCTTCT
>JACDGK010000012.1:0-5243 GCA_013815345.1 Patescibacteria group bacterium | reverse complement strand
GGGATAAGACACAGCTAAATTGGTAAATTCTTCTGCTTCCCTTAAATTATCAAAGTAAATTTTGCCAGTTACTTTGTACTCGAGGCCCTGAAGGAAGTTAAAAAGTTTACCAAATCCCATTCCTACCTTCTTGACTGCCCCAGCCCGCTGGTATTCTGCTTCGCTAAAAAAAGTCTCAATACTGACCTGAGCCTTCTTTTTTAGAGCTTCAAGTATTTCATTAAGCTTCTGGTAGAGATCTGCTTTAATTTTATCGACCTCCCTTAATCGAGTCCGACACAACTCAATTTGATGTAAATCGGCTTCTAACGCACCTACTTCAAGCCGTAGTTTCTCTTCATCTTCAGCAATAGCACTGCTGCGGAATTGCACATCTTCTTGTAGTTGCACAAGACGCCCATGAGCAATGTTGAGTGCAGACTCTATGCACTTCGGTGCTGCGCGTTCTATGAGTGCGGTGAGCGCCGAGGACAAGAAAGGAGGAAAACCTGACTTTTTCCGAAGTCTCTGAGCTTTTTTCTGGAGGTCTTCTACTGTTGCCTCTTCAAGTTCTTCTTCCCAATCGATTCCGAATACTTCTTGGGCAAGCACTCGTGCTGTTTGCATCTTGTCAAGCTCAATGTCTTGATTCTGCTGCAATTCCAGCAAGAAGTTAGCAGCAGAGAACGCCCACCTAGCTGCTACTTCAAACACCCGCTCTACATCATCCAAACCTAACTCGGCAGTAACGAACTCTCGCACCTGCTCCGAGGTCATATCACCCGCGCGGCGCTGGTCAACTTTGTTAATCAGGACATAGAGGTTCTCAATGCCCCGTAGTTTGACAACCTTCTGAACGTCTTTTTTAACTTGCTCTGCCGCTTCGTTCTTCAGTTGAGTGAAATCCAGGACAATCAACACCAGCGAACTTTTCTTAAGTTCCTCATAAACCACCTTCGTCAGTCTCAAGTTTTCTCCTGCTTCATTTGGTCCTGGCGTGTCTATAATCACCAGGTTACCCAGCTTATTTGATTGCTCACTTGTTTCGGAGCGCAAGAATGGAGTATAGATACGTGGAATCTCCATGATGCTCCCGATCGGGTCTGCTAGCGGCTCTAAAACGCTACACAGCCGGATAATGTCGTTCAGGTCAGCCAGAGTTTTAACGATCTGCTCACGCCCTACGATCTCGGCAGGAATTGAAACTACTACCATTGCTTGAATCCTCTCTAACAGAGAAGCTAAGTGAGGGTAGTGAGCCATCTTTTCCCGCGCTTGACCCTCTAGTGCAGTAATTTTGCGCTTCAAAGCCAGAAGTGTCTCTTGGAAAACTGTTAAGATTTGAGGACTTAGGGTTAAAATTGGCTCTCTTCGTTCAGCGTCAAAAATAATTTCAGTCGGTAGTGTTGTCATTGCTGCGTTGCGACTTGGCAGCAGCTCCTGCCCAACGATGGCGTTGATGATGGTGGACTTACCAGCCTTCATCGGCGCGACAATCGCCATTCTCAGCGCTAAGTCTTCTACGTTACGGGCGGCATTAGCGACTTCCTGCTGAAATTCCCCGTACTTGTTGCCAGCACTGTCAGAACTAAGGGCTGTAGTGGCGCGACGCATCAGCACACTGATTTGCCCCAGTAGCTCGATAACATCTCTTTGCAGGTCTTGGACATTAGGCAACAGAAGCTCAGAAGTCATGGGCTTGCTCGTGTTGAGTAGTGAAGGAACGCAGTCGTTGTACGAACCTTAACTTAGAATTATCAGAAAACTCAGGATAAAATCAGCAACTTGGCTAGTAGATCCTCAATTTTTAAAATATCTACTATATTTTCGCTGGCAATACCGGAGCCAGCGCCTGTAGGTCACTAATTGTAGCGACCTGCAATACTAATCGTCCAAACCTGCAATCAAGATATTTTCAAACCAGGATTACTCGGGGTTGAGCTGAGATAGATGAAATTTTTGTTCAGATGGGCCTGAAAGCCTTGCTGTGAGGGGACTTCCCCTTTGAGCCTTTCAGACAGCTCAGGCTATCAAATTCCACGAAAAATCAAGCCTGATGAGGCTATATGATCACTTTTTACTTCTATCTCGGCCCAATCCCAGCTAGGCCACAGAGTCAAAATTCTCATTGACATCCGACTTCTTCGCGAACGAAGAAGTCGGAGATCAAAGTTAGGCTGTCACTAGAAATCGGCGCAACGGAAGGTAGTATGCGGTTAGAAGAAATTCTCAAAATCCAGGACGTTGAAACTAAGGCATCTCAGATCGCTCTATCGGTCATCCCGGACTATGACAATGTGAACAACTTCTTCAGTAGACAAGCAGCCCGACACATCTTACAATCACTCCTCAAGCATTGCCTAGAGCAAACCCAGGGTGAAATGACCCGTGCTTCCCTTCAGGAATTCCTCAAGGAGTTTCACTCTCTGCTCTACGACGAGAAGGAGCTTAGCCGCCGGATACTCGCCACAAAGGAAGTCTTGACCATTGAGTACATGCTTAGCCCCGCATTTCTCACAAACTGAATTCAAAACCTAATTTAGAACATGAGAGTTGACGTTTTCTCCTAATCGCCAAACTTTCTGACATTTTTACTCAATCAGAGTCTTGATTTCGGAGAATTTTCCCTGAAAAAGCCAGAAGAATCAGTTGATTGTCAAAATTTCGCATGACAAAATAGGCGAAGTCCATTTCCAGCCATTTAACAAACTATGCAATTATCTTTGAGCCAATAAAATCTATCCGGGAGCCGGGATAACTTGGAGACGTTGATAGGCAATTGCTAAAATATCTTGGTAGGGACAAGCACTGGCAATCGCAATTAAAACTCTTCTAACGCTGACAGTGATTTTGGCTCCAAATTTCAATAGAGTTAGACGAATCGTTCCGACTGTCGCTTGAGCAAGAGAAGTTCGTGCTAAACAATGTTGCCGAAAAGCCTGCATCAGAACATAAGCCATTGCAGACAACCAAAGTCTAAGTTGATTACTCTCAAATGTTTGGGTTGAAGTCCGATCAGCAAACAAATCAAGTTGTTGCTCTTTCAGGCGATTCTCCATCTCCCCTCTGGGACAATATTTGTCTGTATAAACTTGGGATGGAGGCACCTTGGCTGCAGGTAAAGATGTGACAACATGACGCAGTTTTAACCCTTTGCTGCCATAACAAACCTTTGTCACCACTCTTCTTTTACGGCTCCAGGACTCTTGGGTTTTGTAGCAAAGCGAGCGATACCAGGTGGCTTCTGGCACTAATTGACTAACTGATTCTGGCTTGTCATCTGGAGCAAATACTGTCTCTATTAAAGCTGTCACACGTGCAAGCCTCTGCTCGTAATCGGCTTGAGCTTTTTGAATCACGTTATGCGCTCGTAATTTTAATTGACTATTAGTTGCCATCGCGAAAACATAATCAACACCCGATTCTGACTCACAGAATTTCATGATATCTTCTCGTGCATAGGCACTATCTCCTCGCACTAATATTTGAGTCTTCTGCCATTGACCTCGAATGATTCCAATGATTCGTTGTAATTCTGATAATGCCCCTGCTGCTGGGTCTACGTTAGAAGGTCGCAGAAGAGCGGCTAGTAGATGACGACCACAAAAAATATATAGAGGGGCATAACAGACTCCGTTATAATAAGTGTTAAAAAAGGCTCCCTCTTGACTCCCATGTACCTGGTCGTCCGTTACATCCATGTCTAAAACAATCTGCCGAGGTGGCTGCTTGTAAGATTCTAAAAATATTTCCACAAAAGCTTTTTCAATTTCTTTTGGCTGATGCTCGATTTTATGATAGCGACTTTCTCTCTGGTCTAATATTGTCTCTGGACAATATTCTAGTCGATTAATTGTGCTTTTCCCTGCTAATAACGCCGCATTCGAGTCAATAAAATCGAGTCTTCCTAAGGCGATTGCTAATGCTGGATCGTGGCGTAACTTATCGTGGTCATTGACATCTTCGTATCCTAAGACAATGCCGTAAACTCGTTGTGCCAGTAATTCGTGAGCTGAGTAATTTACATAAGATAAATTTCGATGATCCCGAAAACATTTAGCAAAACGAGCCGTCAATCCCAGCTTTTTGTCCAACTCTGCCATCAACACAATTCCGGCATCTGAGGTAATTCTTCCTCCCTCAAAATTTGCAATTACGTCTCTGCCTTTGAGAGTTCCCAAATTGAACTGAGCGGGGATACACTGTGTTGCACTAGGAGTCATGAAGCTAAAACGCTGAAACACTTGCTATGACTATATTATAGCCCTTTTAGTACCTCATCTTTTCAGATTTTGTGAGAAATGCGGGTTTAACCAGGTAGGCATTAGCTCCCAGCATCGACCCCCAAACTTTGTCAACCTCGGTTCCTTTTGATGAGCAAAGCACCACTGGAATTTGTTTAGTATCGTCATTGGTTTTTAGGTCATGGCAAAGTTCAAATCCGCTTTGACCGGGCAACATCACATCAAGAATTACCAAATCGGGTTTCTGTAACCGGAGTCTCGCCTGGGCCTCCTCACCACTATGGACACTAAACACCGTTAAACCGACCTGCCTTAGGTAACGGGTTAGCACCTCGGTGTCTGTCAAGCTGTCTTCAACCACAAGAACTGTACTCACAAATGCTCTCTTACAATACAAAACTGACCAAAGTCATTAACTTAAAACCTGCTGCTTTGAAGACCAAACTTAAGTATTCTGACGGTTCCTAAATCCGAACTCGACAGAATTTTGAACTGGTAAATACTTTCGTATGATCGCCAAAACCTTCTTTGTATCAATAGGTTTTGCCAAAAAGTCTGTTGAACGAACTATCTTAGCTCGGACCCGATCTACAATCCCGTCATTACCCGTGACAATAATCACTGGCGTATCTTTAAAAATCGAGGTGCGGCGGATTTGTGCACAAATTTCATACCCATTAGCAATGGGCATGACCAAATCCAAGAAGATCAGGCTTGGCCTTTGCTCTAGCAGCATGGGCAGTGCTTGCACCGAGTCTTGAATGTTAATGTACCTAAGCCCAGCTTTGGTAAGAACCTGGCCCATAATTTTGCTATCCATTCGGCTATCGTCGATATATGCTATTAAGGGAATGGGCTTAGATTGACTGGAGTTCGGTGGAGCTACAGGCGCCTGCGTCGGACGAGTTGCCGTAGACCTCTCAACCGCATGACTTAAGTCTGCAACGTCGATTAATTTCATTAACCCTTTGCGGATATAGGGGTTAATTGACTGGGTCAAAAGAGACGGTTCTTGCCAGG
>JACDGK010000011.1 GCA_013815345.1 Patescibacteria group bacterium | reverse complement strand
ACAGCAGAGTGAGCCATGATTGGCCGGATTGGAACCCAGTTTTGAACTGGAAATGAATTGCATCCCATAAACCCGGGATTGAGCCAAAGTATATGGGGATGCTGATAGCAACTGGTTACACGTTTCACCAACACCCCCAAATGCGGTTTAAGAACAAGCTATCGCGACTAAAGGCTTAACAGTAAGGTTTTGGTATGCCAAAGCAAGAAGCAGATCTATGTATGTTATGTGAGTTAGTGAAGCTCAACTTGACAATAGCTTTGTTTATAGTGTAAGACGTATTGAATTTATGCACAATACAGACTATATCATTGAGTAATAGCAAAGTATGTTGTAAGTGCCGATAAAGTCTTAGCAATTGATTATATGCCGTGTAAAGACGATGTGAAAGGAGTATGTAATATATACGTCTGCGATTATATAGAAGATCAGGGTTTATTCTATGATTGGTTGCATGGCATGCAGGAAATATGCAGGGGCACCCAAGAGAGCCAATTAAAATGTTCCACAATTTACGCGTTTTCTTCAAGAAAGTTTAATTTAGATTTGCAGATTAAAACGTTGCTCCGAGGAACAACTCATCATCTAGATCCATTTCAGTTTAGAAAAGTCCACAATGGTAAACACAACATGCCCCCAGTGCTCAAAGGACTATAAGAATGCCAAGACGTTGCAAACTCACTTGAACCGCAATATTTGCTTGCCAGCACCAGATATGGGTCGCTTAGAAGTGCTTTCAGGAGATGAAATGCTATCAAAGTTTTCTTTAAAGTATAATGGGGAATTGCGCGTGATGATTTGCACTCTGTGCCATACGGCTGTACAAAGCACGCAGTTGGCTGGACATGCGTGTAAGCATGGGGAATTCAAGAATTCTTCGCGCTTTAGAGGTATCATGCAGAGTTTGGGTCGAAAATACGATGTCAATGATGAGGCGATTATGGAATCGAACGTCAGTTACGGGGACATCAAAGTTGTAGAAGCGTTCCAATGCTTTGACTGTCAGAAAATCTTGACAAATTCTGCAAGTATGCGTCGACATATCAGTGATCACATTGGCGAAGCGACATTCAGCGCAGTGAAAGCTCGAAAATTGTTTCATGATGGACAATTAGAGCGATTTGAGGACGAGGGGAATTATGGGATTTCAAATGCCATAGGTCTTGCTGTGAAGAACTCAGTGCCAGTGGCAGGGCCAGGAGCCATGGATGAGAGTGCAAGACTAGTTTCGCCATTTCTCAATGCGTCTGGTTGGCTATCGTTGTTGCGGGATCTTGATGAAGATATTGCCAAGAACACTGTGTGTTTGATGACGGCAGAGCGGAGCGACCGTTTTGTTAGACTGAAGAGCGCTTGTCGCGATTTGGTCGAGGATATAAATACAATGGTTCGCGATGCTGCGTATCCGATTCTTGAGCTCATGACTCCGGAAAACTTCCATGACAAACAGTCGCATAACTTCCGTGCGCTGCAAGAGCAGTCGACGGTGTATGCGTATAGCTTGCGGTTGACCCGTCTTATCGAATTCATGGTATTGACGGCAGACACCATGGAGAGCTTAGAATACGCGCTGACCGACGATCAGGTCCACTTACGGGAAGTTGTGAAAGAACAATTTGCCAGCGATGAAGGGCAAAATGCCGTAGTGGATCTGATTGCTCTCGTCACCAGTCTCTTTTCACACAATCCGCCGGTACCAAGGGAGAGGAATCAGTTTATGCAAGTTTACATGGTCATGGAATCAATCACGGTAGATCTAGAGTTCAAAGCACAGAGTTCCATGAGTGGAATGATTGCAGAACTACAGTGGTTGTGTCGTGCATTTATCTTTAGACGGGCAACGATGGGTGCCGAATCGTTGGCAGAGCAACAGGCGGCCGTTCTTGGAGCCAGGGAAATTCTCATCGAGCAGCGGATTACCCCATATAACTGCATTAGATCTGCAATGAGACAGTTGGCAAGCAGTGGGCCAACGGCCATGTTCGAAAACGCGATCTGGTTCGATGAGAGCAAGAGAGCTCTTACGGTGGATGAGAAAGAGCTTGAGCTGGAGGACTTGAGATCAGGAACCAAAAAAATGATCAAAGATCTAGAGCAGAATATGAAGGCACTATTTCACGGGGAAGGGTTTGGTGGATTATATCCAGAGCTCGGTGCAGTACGGGACAATCTCAGGAATGCACACCCCGGATATTCGTTCACGAGTGATCCGCGAAACTTGAAGATTGAAGAGCAGAGCGGCACGTGGGCTGGGCTTCCAAAAGCATTGAAGAAATTACTAACAACCAGCACAAGTGAGTTTGGAAAGATGGCTGATGGAGGATGGTCGTGGGATACGACATATATTGAAGCGTGGCTACAAATGGCCAAGAAGTTTCTGGAGTTGTTAGCATGTGTTATTCACATTACGGGCGGAGGTCCACCAAGGGCAGAAGAAGGTGTGACATTTGCGATAAAAAACTGCAACGGCAAGATGCGCAATATCTTTGTCCATGGAAAGCATGTCGTATTTGTCGGGCAGTACCACAAAAGCCAGAACATCATGTTGAGATACAAGCTGATTGCGCGACTTCTCCCAGAGAAGGTATCTGAACTTGTACTACAATATCTATATATTATACGGCCAATCGAAAACGTTTTGCTGCGAGTGCTTGGTGAGAATACAGCAAACGCCGAGACATTTTTTTATAGCTCAAAGAACAAGATATGGACAGGGGAGCGGTATAGGAAGGTGTTTGCCAGAACAACCGACGCATATTTAAAGGAGGGACTAGGGATACAAGAGTGGCGGCATGCATCAGTAACGATAATGCGGGACCATGGAATTGAGTGTCCAGAGGAAGAAGGAGAGAAGTATACAAATTTGCAGACAGGACACGTGGGAGCGACAGCCCATGCATATGGCCGGACTGAGTCGTATTTTACGACATTGACGTCTTCTGAATGTCTTGGCTATTTCAAGAATAGCAAGGCATGGCATGTGTTTTTGGGCTTAGCCGCGGGGTCGCTGGTCAGAAATGTAAGTGATAAGATGGAAGTGAGAGAAGGTTCTGTTGCGAAGACTGAAGTAATATACCACCATGTGTGGGAGCCGCAGAGTCCGGAGAGTAGAGGGAGTTTGAAGGTAGAGGCGAGGATTATAGAGGCGTTGATTCGAATGACCAAGAATGTGGACGCACGGCTTAGACCGAATCAAGTTGCACCGGTTCTTGCCGTCTTACAACGAAAGGATAATGTTCTAGTTGTTATGCCGACAGGAGGAGGGAAGACACTCGTGTATATGCTGCCGGCCATGCTAGAGGAGGACAAAGTAACAGTCGTTATGACACCATTGATGTGAGTTAATATAATCAATCTGATTGTAGAGCTGTGCGGAAGGATTTGATGCGACGTGCTCGAGAGACTGGGCTTGACGTTTGTGAGTTCAACGAGAGCAAGGGATCGGCAAAATACATGAATTTTGGACTAATATTTGCATCAATGGAGCATCTTCAGAGCGATACATTCTGGGTAACGTTGAAGATACTTGCGAATCGTGGAAGATTGTCTCGGATCGTGTTTGAGGAAATACATACTTTACTAGTGGACGAAAGTTACCGCACATCTTTTTCACACGTCAAGAAACTACGAGCCATTAATGTGCCGTTTTTACTAATTTCAGCAACAGTACCAGCAGATATTGTCCCGATCATAAAGGATAGGATGGGGTTACTGATGTTACAAACGATGCGGTATCCAACACCGAGACTGGAGATCAAATATATCGTGAAGGCCGGAACTAATTTGATGAGTCTAATGCATAGTTTCATTGAAGCGAATCCGTTGCGAGGCGATGAGCGAGGAATAGTTTTTGTGCTGACTAAAGATGATGCACGACGCTTGGGGGACATTGGCTACATTCCGTACCATGGCGATCTAGATGAGAGCGAACGCGCGAGTGCTTTTAAGAGATGGACATCTGGTGAGAGTAAGATACTTGCAGCAACAAAGGCGTTCGGGGCTGGAGTAGACTACGCCGCGGTGAGGTGGACAGTGCATCTGGGTCTTCCGCGTAATATATATGATTTTGCACAGGAGTCTGGTCGGGCGGGGAGGGATGGCAAGTCGGCCACGTCGTTGTTGCTATGTCTACCAGATCCAGTACAAAGGGAGAAAATGATTGGGAGCGATGAGGTTATGGAGTTTGTAAAAACGCAGGACTGCCGACGCTCAGTTCTGAGCAAGATGTTTGATGGATTCAATACCAACTGCTTTGCATTGGAGACCAAGAGCTTTTGTGATCTGTGTCAGGTGGCGCTGTCTACGGTGAAAGGCTCGAGTGTCAGGTCGGTGGCCGAGACTATATATACACCGACATTCACGGCAGAGGTTTCAGCAATGCAAGGTGTCTTAAGAGATGACCGAGCCAGGGTTGCCGAGCTGGCAGAATGTTTGATGCTGTTACAGGAGTATTGCGCGTTGTGTTTATTAAAGGGAAGAGAAGAGAAGCACAAAATTATTCAATGCCGAACGATTAATTGTTTTAAATGCGGCAACGTGGAGCACAGATCTCGGCAATGTCCGAATTCCATTAATCTAGCAACGTCTGACCGGGTGCATTATTTCTGTGGATTGCCAAACACGGAGCTGGGGCATATTCTGTGTCCAGCACCAATGGGACGAGACTGTATATATGCGGGCATAGGTAAGATAGTATCGTGTCAGATTTGGGAGAATGTTGAGTTGAGAGCATACCGATCGTTTATTGAAGAGCGATACGGACCATTTGCAGATTTCAATGGGTACAAATTGTTTCTTGGACAGTTCGGGGCGATGTCGCGGATAGCTAACTATATGTTTGTGACAGCCGATTGTGTGAACAATCGACAGTTGATCAGACAATAGACACAATGGAGACTATGTGCACTATGGAGTTGGCATTAGATGAGCAGGTCGACTCTGAGATTGAATATAGTCTTACGCTGCAAGGGATTATTATACAGTCTAGGGACTATAAATTGAGTCACAAAAGACAATAAAATGTAATACAGGATGGCCGTTACTGTGTAAAAAGGCTACAGGGCAACTGTCTGAACTGGATATGAGTCATACCACGCAAAGACTATAAAATGAATACAGGATGGCCGTGACTGTGTAAAAAGGCTACATTAATACGGGGAGAGTACTTATAGGGGTATCTAGGAGATACAGGTCGGAAGGGTTGAAGAGTTAATATAAGAAAGGTGTTTGGTTTAAATTTTGCAGTAAGGGTGTTGTACATGATAGAGTGAGTAAGAGTATGACAAAAGAAGCTTCTAGTAAAAAAAGACTGAAATTAACGGAGAATTGTTTAATATGGGTTTAAGTGAGAAGTGAAAGAGTAGAGTCAAATACGGGGTGCGTTTCAGGGTTGCAGGAAGTACATATCAATAAAGCAATAAAGCAATAAAGTAATAAAGCAATAAAGCAATAAAGGGTTTGGCCGATAGCCGGTGGTGTATATATGCGAGGCTGTGATTGGCAGTGGGCTATAGGGGGTTTAGGGGTGCATAAGGGTTTAGAGATGATTGGCTGTTTGGACAGGACAAGATGACAGAGTGTCGATAGTAGATGAAGATGATTACAGTTGACTGGAATATAGACATATATAGGGTTGACTGGATTATGAGGATTGAAAGGGTTTAATAAGACAAACTATAGTTGACAATAGGAAAGATAGTGACAAAAGCAGTAATTATCATTCAAGGGGTTATAAATATAAGAGAGAGGGTTGTATATATGAGAGGGGTTATAAAGAAAGGGTATTATATGAGAGGGGTTATAAAGAAAGGGTATTATATAAGAGGGGTTATAAAGAGAGGGTATTATATGAGAAGGGTTGATTAGTTAGAGAGAAGGAAAAGAGGGAGAAGAGAACAAAGAGAACAAAGAGAACAAAGTGAAAATGAACAGTGTGAACAGTGTGAGGAACAGTTCAGGGTTGAAGATATGGAAGATGATAGAAGATGATAGAAGGGGATAGAAGGGGATAGAAGGGGATGAGCGTGATGAGCGGGATGAGCGGGATCAGCAGGACATGGTTGGTTGATATAAGATGAGGTGTGTTGTGGTTGGCTTGAAGTGAATGAGTATAAGATGAGGTGTGTAGTGGTTGGCTTAAAAGTCAATGACGTGGATGATTATAAATAGAAATGTGAGTGATTGGCTTGTCGAATATGGGGTGATTTGAGGGATAGTTGTGATTGGGCCCGCGGGATACTTAATGGGGAAGTGGAAGAGAGAGTTGATGTGATTGGGCCCGAGGGACAGCTTAATGGGGAAATGGAAGAGAGAAGGGATATTATTGGGCCCGAAGGGTTACACAGTAGTAACTTTGTAGTGGGGGAGTGTGCGAGTCAGAAAAGTATATAAGAGCGAGTGAGGTGGAGGGTGGGTGGGAGTAATCAAATTTTGGAAACTGTTATTGAGGATGTGGAGGTTTGGGGGGGGAGTGTATTGTGTAACATTGTGTAACAATGTGTAACAATATACGAGTTGTGTAACAATGTGTAACATTGTGTAACAGTAAGGGTAAGGGTAAGGGTTTTAGGGTTTTAGGGTTTTAGGGTTTTAGGGTTTTAGGGTTTTAGGGT
>JACDGK010000010.1 GCA_013815345.1 Patescibacteria group bacterium | reverse complement strand
TACGACCCTCGTCTAGTTCGTTGGTAACCTGGGCGAGGGTAATGATAAATAGGGATTGTCGGGGTCATTCATATTCAATTGTTAGAGGTGAAATTCTTAGATTCTTTGAAGATGAACTGAAGCGAAAGCGTTTGACAAGGATGCTCCCATTGATCAAGAACGAAAGTTAGGGGATCGAAGACGATCAGATACCGTCGTAGTCTTAACTATAAACGATACGAATCGAGGATTGGGAGACGTTAATCGTACGACTCATTCAGAACTCTAAGGGAAACCTTTGAATTTTTGCGTTCTGGGGGGAGTATGGTCGCAAGGCTGAAACTTAAAGGAATTGACGGAAGGGCACACCAGGAGTGGAGCCTGCGGCTTAATTTGACTCAACACGGGAAAAC
Source organism: Patescibacteria group bacterium (assembly GCA_013815345.1). Classification (GTDB taxonomy): domain Bacteria; phylum Patescibacteriota; class Minisyncoccia; order Phycocordibacterales; family Phycocordibacteraceae; genus C7867-001. The sequence continues at coordinate 6,636 of JACDGK010000010.1, read as the reverse complement.
TTACTAGGTCAGAACATGGTTATGATTGACAGATTGATAGCTCTTTCTTAATTTCTATGGGTGGTGGTGCATGGCCGTTCTTAGTTGGTGGAGTGATTTGTCTGGTTAATTCCGATAACGAACGAGATCGCATCCTACTAAATAGTGATACGAATCGCCTACCGGGTGAATGGCGAGGGTCTTGCGAGTCCTCGAAAGGGGGTGAGTGAGCTCTTGTTTGGATCCTTGGCGCATTGGTGTCTATACTTCTTAGAGGGACTATCGGGGATTACCCGAAGGAAGTGCGGCAATAACAGGTCTGTGATGCCCTTAGATGTCCTAGGCTGCACGCGCGCTACACTGTCTGCCTCAATGAGTACTAGCTGGTCAGAAATGATTGGCGAATCTTGTGAAAAGCTGACGTGATGGGGATTGATCATTGAAATTATTGGTCATGAACGAGGAATTCCTAGTAGGTATGCTTCATCAAAGCATGCCGACTACGTCCCTGCCCTTTGTACACACCGCCCGTCGCTCCTACCGATTGAGTGATCAGATGAAATCCGCGGATCAGATCAGTAACCGCAAGGCCTGGTTAGAGAAGTTGAGTAAATCTTATTGCTTAGAGGAAGGAGAAGTCGTAACAAGGTTTCCGTAGGTGAACCTGCGGAAGGATCATTATCTAGTATCGAGGCATCTTAGTGGCGATAACCAAGCCCTATGTTGTGCTCATTAACTTGCAAACAATTACCCCTAAAAAGGTAGTTCGGACCCAGAGGTTAATTCCTCAGTCTATCAGGCCCAGAGGTTAGTTCCTCAGTCTATCAGGCCCAGAGGTTAATTCCTCAGCCAGGCTCAGAGGTTAGTTCCTCAGCCAGAGCCCAGAGGTTAATTCTTCAGCTCAATGTTGTATTATGCGTATTTAAAAAAATTATACAAGGTATGGCGGTGGATGAATCGGTTCAGATAGCGATGAAGATCGTAGCAAAATGCGTTAATAAGTGCGAACTGCAGTACACTGCGAGTACTTCATCATTGAATGCACGCTGCACCCATCGGGCTTGCCTGGTGGGTATGTTTGTTTGAGTTGCGACAAAATATATAAAAACAACTTCCCTTCGGGGGTATTGGAGGCCAAGGGTAATACCTTGACTTCTTAAATGCGGTGAGATAGACCTTCGGTTATCCAATGGTCGACTCGATCCAGAATGCGTACAGCGTTAAACCATCTTTCGCAAGATCGATTGGACTGTGGCTGTGGGTGTTAAAACCGTACGCTAAACACGTACAGACTAAATTAAAAACCATTCGCACTCAAATCAAGCATGACTACCCTTGGAATTTAAGCATATAATTACGGGGAGGAAAAGAAACTAACAAGGATTCGCCTAGTAACTGCGAGTGAAGAGCGATAAGCCCATCCTGAATCCTAGCTATTAACTTAGTCATGGAGTTGTAGGATAAGGTCGATCTTTTTGATGTGTTAAGTGGTCCGAAGTTCGCTGGAAAGCGATCCCACAGAGGGTGAAAGGCCTGTAGGACTGTTTGGCGTGTCGTTATAAGGGTTGCACCATGAGTCGTACTTTTTGAGAGTAAAGTACTAAGCGGTGATATGCATCATCGAAGGCTAAATATTGATCTGAAACCGATAGCAAACAAGTAGCGTGAGCGAAATTTGAAAAGAACTTTGGAAAGAGAGTTAAAAGTACCTGAAACCGCCATATCGAAAGGATTGAACTGAACGCCGTGTGACGTAACAAATTCAAGCTTCGGATGATCCTTAGTTGGTGTAGCACGGTTGTAATGATCGGCGAAGCTGGCGACTGGGTAGAAAGGGGCTGCACTTTTGTCATGTCTTGGTACTGCCACCCTCATGCCAGTTAGAAGTAAATGTTCATGGTAGCAATTAATTTTGCGAAAAGGGCGTTGAGATGTCTGGTATGGGGATGAGGGGCTCGAAAGAGCAATAGAGGGCGGCATCCTTGGGCCAAGTTCCAGGTGACTGCGGCGCGTGACTCAGTTTACTGGGTTGTGCAAAGTAAGACCTACGAGCGGAAACCCTGAAGCCCGCTTGGGCAGTAGAAGTGAAGTTGAATCTCCCGTCTTGAAACACGGACCAAGGAGTCTAATTCTAGTGCAAGTCGATGGCTTTAAAAGCTGGTTGGCGAAATGAAAGTGATATCTCTCAAGGCATTAGCCTGCAGGAGAAACCTACCGTTGCTTCGCGCTTCGGTTTGAGTTAGAGCACTTGGATTAGGACCCGAAAGATAGCGAACTTTGCTTGCACAGATTGAAGGCAGGGGAAACCCTGCTGGAGGATCGTAGCGTTGTTGACGTGCAAATCACTCGTCAGATGTGAGTAAAGCGGCGAAAGACTAATCGAGCTGTCTAGTAGCTGGTTCCGTCCGAAGTTTCCCTTAGGATAGCTACGTTTAAAAGAGTTACGAACGGTAAAGCGAATGATTAGAGGAATTGGGGTCTTAATGATCTTAACCTATTCTCAAACTTTAAATAGTCGTGATGGGCGGGTTTCTTAATTGAACCTGCGCCTCGAATCTTAAGCGTTAGTGGGCCATTTCTGGTAAGCAGAGCTGGCGAAGTGGGATGAACCAAAAGTTGAGTTAAGGTGCCAAACGACCCCTAATCTAGAAACCACAAAGGACGTTTGTTCATATAGACAGCAGGACGGTGGCCATGGAAGTCGGAATCCGCTAAGGAGTGTGTAACAACTCACCTGCCGAATGAAGAAGCTCCCAAAATGGATGGCGCTTAAGGGGTCGAACCGACACTCGACCTTCAGGCCTTTAATACGGCGTGAAGTGTAGGACGGCGCATTGGTAGCTCTTAAGGCTGAGTGTAAACTCGGTTGAAGCTGCCTCTGGTGCAGATCTTGGTGGTAGTAGCAATTATTCAATTGAGATCGTTGAAGACTGAAGCGGAGAAGGGTTCTACATCAACATCGATTGGATGTAGGTTAGTCGATCCTAAGCATAAGGTTTAAACTGATTACAGTGCCCTACTTACGTGGGGTGCCTACGCGAAAGGGAATCTGGTTGATATTCCAGAACTGTCTGTTGAAGTTTCGAGTTGTGGCAACACTACATGTCACGGGAGACGAGGCTAGGTGTCCCGAGGGAGGGTTATCTTTCCTTCTTTACACGCACGACGACCAGGAATGAGCTCAGCTCGAGATCGGTCAAGTAGACGTGGCAGAGTGCGTTGATTTTCGACGTATTCGGAGTGCATCTATCCTCACATAAAAATCCCGCCGGCACAGAGGAGCTTTTTCGGACAATCGTACCATAAACCGCAGCAGGTCTCCAAGGTTAGCAGCCTATAGTTAAGAGATGAATGTGAGTAAGGGAAGTCGGCAAAATAGATCCGTAACTTCGGGAAAAGGATTGGCTCTAAAGGTGGAGACATTGGAACTACGTGTGAAGCTGATTTGAAACTGATTGTTGTGTGCTCGCAAGGGTGTGTGATGGTTGGCGGAAGGTTGGTAACGTCCGTAGTCACCCCTGGTAGCAATGCTAGGGTCCGGTGTCAATTAACCATCGACTTAGAACTGTTTCGGACAAGGGGAATCCGACTGTTTAATTAAAACCAAGCATTGCGAATGGTCTAAAACAGATGTTAACGCAATGTGATTTCTGCCCAGTGCTCTGAATGTCAAAGTGAAGTAATTCAATGAAGCGCGGGTAAACGGCGGGAGTAACTATGACTCTCTTAAGGTAGCCAAATGCCTCGTCATCTAATTAGTGACGCGCATGAATGGATTAATGAGATTCCCACTGTCCCTACTCACTATCTCGCGAAACCACAGCCAAGGGAACGGGCTTGGACTAAACAGCGGGGAAAGAAGACCCTGTTGAGCTTGACTCTAGTCTGTATCTGTGAAGTGTCATTGGAGGTGTAGCATAGATGGGAGAGCAATCGATCTTGAAATACCATCACTTTAATCGATACTTTACTTATTCAGTTATGCAAAGCGGGACTTAGGTCCCATTTCTAGTAGAAACGGTCGGTTACTATCGGCCGGATTTGTGTTGAAGACAAATTCAGATGGGGAGTTTGGCTGGGGCGGCACATCTGCTACAAGATAACACAGGTGTCCTAAGGGGAGCTCAGAAAGGACAGAAACCTTTCGTAGAGTAAAAGGGCAAAAGCTCTCTTGATTCAAATTTTCAGTAAGAATGTGAACCGTGAAAGCGTGGCCTATCGATCCTTTAGCTGTTGAATGCATCATCCTAGAGGTGTCAGAAAAGTTACCACAGGGATAACTGGCTTGTGGCTGCCAAGCGTTCATAGCGACGTAGCTTTTTGATCCTTCGATGTCGGCTCTTCCTATCATTCCGAAGCAGAATTCGGAAAGTGTTGGATTGTTCACCCATTCATAGGGAACGTGAGCTGGGTTTAGACCGTCGTGAGACAGGTTAGTTTTACCCTACTGTTTACTACTCAACGTGATAGTAATTCAATTTAGTACGAGAGGAACCGTTGATTCAGATAATTGGTGTTTGCTGTTGAATGAAACTTCAGTGTGGCTAAGCTACCATCTGTTGACTAAAGGCTGAAAGCCTCTAAGCCCGAAGTCATGCTAGAGACAGGCGTTGACTATGTCCCCAACTAAACTCTTCGGTTTATCCGTTGTAAATATGAGAAGTGCGATTTCTAGATGAGAGTCTAGGTTTTGCAGCTCGAAATTAATATAAAAAGGGTCACACCCGCGTACTACAGACTATGGTTATATTATTGGGTACTGTACTAGGTAGAGTCTGCTTCGTCAGACGATCCTTTGAGGTTCATCCTTTGATAATTTTTGCTTAAGGGGAGTGTAATGGGTAGAAGGCGGTAATAAGGCTGAATTAGGTTGCTGATCGGGAGTGTGTGTTGCGAGAAGTACAGAGTGAAAATATCGGAAGTTGGATTTCAGCGCTTGAACTGGCCAGGGGTAACCCCCTGGTGTCTAAGAACTTGCGAGGGGGTTTGATTTGGCGGTTGCGCGCTCTGTATGACTCGTTAGAATTACGGCTCTTAAGCGTAGTGTACAACCCGTGAAAGTAACGAAAAAGTCTTAGGAGTTGTTGCTCGATTCGAGTCGGTGTTTTAACACCGTGCAGAATTTGGCTCGGCTCTTCGCTCTTTTGCTCGGTAAAGTGTGTCCAGCTCAGACCCCTCCAAAAATAATTTTTGGAAAATTCCGATAGGAAGGGTTTATGGCCGGAAACTCTTTTTGAGAAGACACCCCCTCTTTTTAAGGGAAAGGCAAAGGAAAAATCCTAGGCTGAGTACTGAACATATGCTTGTCCCCCAGCTCGAACTAGGAGCGACACTATGCTGTTTATTAAAGCCGCGGTGTGTGATGTGTTCTAGGATGCAATACAGTCGTGGTGGGTAGATGGCTCAATACTGGTGCTTGGCAATATAGCCATAAAACACGGTGATGAATAGCTTACATAAAACAAGCGCTAAATGCGCTCTGATATCAGCGTCCAGCTTAGTCCAATTTGTTAAAATGGGGTCTGTATCAGCAATGCTGCATTCAAGACGCCCTAGGTATGACGATACCGGTTGCCCAGAGAAAGGTGCGCTATATGCGATCCTACATATAATACAATTGATGCATAACCATCATTCGGGATGAAAGGAGCGTGGCGGCCAGTAATTGATCGCAAGGTTAGTGAGGGGCCCCTATGTGACTGGAAACCTGGTTGATCCTGCCAGTAGTCATATGCTTGTCTTAAAGATTAAGCCATGCATGTCTAAGTTTAAGTAATTAAACAGCGAAACTGCGAATGGCTCATTAAATCAGTTATAACCTACTCGATCAACACTTTCTTTACTCGGACAACTGTAGTAATTCTAGAGCTAATACGTGCACTAAACGCCCGACTTCACGGAAGGGCGGCGCTTGTTAGATTCAAAACCGACCGTCGCAAGACGAGCTTTGGTGATTCTAGCCAAGAAAGCAGATCGCATAGCCTTGTGCTGGCGACAGTTCGATCGGGTTTCTGCCCTATCAACTTGATTGTAGTGTATTGGACTACAATGGTGATAACGGGTGACGGGGAATTAGGGTTCGATTCCGGAGAGGGAGCCTGAGAAATGGCTACCACTTCCAAGGAAGGCAGCAGGCGCGCAAATTACCCAATGTCAATTCGACGAGGTAGTGACAATAAATAACGATCCCGAGCCTTCTAGGCCTGGGAATCGGAATGAGTACAACGTAAATAACTTAACGAGGAACCATTGGAGGACAAGTCTGGTGCCAGCACCCGCGGTAATTCCAGCTCCAATAGCGTATATTAAAGTTGTTGCAGTTAAAAAGCTCGTAGTTGGATTTGAAACGACGTAACTGGCTGAGAGGATGGTTGGACCTTTACAGCTCTAGGTTGCTCGTTCTACGTCCGGTGGTGGTTGACTGGTCTTAACTGGCTGGCTGATTGCTTCGGACTGTTTACCTTGAATAAATTAGGGTGTTCAAAGCAGGCTTAAGTAAGCCTTGAATAGTTTAGCATGGGATAATGGAATACGACCCTCGTCTAGTTCGTTGGTAACCTGGGCGAGGGTAATGATAAATAGGGATTGTCGGGGTCATTCATATTCAATTGTTAGAGGTGAAATTCTTAGATTCTTTGAAGATGAACTGAAGCGAAA
>JACDGK010000009.1 GCA_013815345.1 Patescibacteria group bacterium | reverse complement strand
GGATTCTAGCGAGTCATCATTGACATGGCTAGCGATCAACTGTTTGGATGAGATGAATCGGCTTCGAGGATTCCAGAAACTTCTCAAAATTGCAGCAGATCGCCAACCTAAAGAGATGGATTTACTGCTGGAGAGCTATTTGCTTCTGTCCGAGCCACACCTAGAAAAATTGAATTCTCTCTTAGAACAGATCATGTGTACTATCGGCAAGGATTGAAAATTAGACCGCTCTTGTGATAAATATCGCCAAAAACCGGGAATAATCAATTATGCCTCCCTTTAAAGTATGCCTAAAACTCGCTATCTACTCTTTACGGGGTTTACCGCCAAAGCCAAAAATTGAGATGACTAATCCTGAATATCTAATTTGGGGCAATTTGAGAACCATGTTCAGTGATGCGGCGTTTTGGCTAGAAAACCTGTTACTAGGACAAAAGCTGTCATCAAAAGCTTACAAGGACGGGCTTTACTCTATGCCACTAGCCGAACTATTAGCGGCTGACTTCAGGCTTATCGTAGCCTTACACTCTAGAGCATCCGATCCTGCATTATTACATTTTCCCGATCCTGCAACACTATGGCTCGGTTGCTGTGTAGAGACGAGTGAAGAGATGATGAAAAGTGCTGGATTGACAGGGAATCCAAGTATTATCGGGAAGCGAGAAAACTGCGAACTAACCAGCCGCGTCGTCAAAGCTATAGAAGCACAAAAATACACTGTGCCATTCGACCGTCTACCGACAAGCATTCAAAAGTCGGTGTATCAAGAGGCATTCCGGCTTGCAAAAGTCGATCACTCTTTCCACCTAAACTACCTTCTGCCTTACCTACGAGCCGTGAAAAAGTATGCCAATTGCATAAAAGGATGCAAGCATCTTCAGATGGTTTATTTAGATAGAAAAGGCGCTGCAATCGTTGGCGGGAAGGGAGTTAAGCTATCCCGGTAAATGTAACGAATTCGTTACAAAAAACGAACTTGTTGCCCTTTTGTTGGAAAAGCCTTGTGTAGGCTTATCATTTCTGTGTCCAAAAATAGTTGTATCAAAGAAGAAAAGTTTGGCATCCCTATCCACCACCGCCCAAAACTTAGCAAGCTTATCCACAACAGCTTCAAGTTCAGCCAAAACAATTAAAAAACCAATGTCAAGTTAGCAAGTTTTGGGCGGTATTGGATAGGGTGTCAGGCGAAGTGAGCCTGATGAATAAAGACATATCGACTCCGATAAAACTAGATAAGCCTTGCTGGAACTGCGGTTACACCGGCGGAAACTTAATCAAACGAGATCCAAAACATCCTGGATTAATCAAGTGTGGCTCGTGCGACACCTACCAGGGAGTTGCCTTAAACATAAATCTGATGCTGCTAGCAGCCAAAACGGCGGCGGCGCTCGCACTCAAACCGCTAACAGTTCGAGTACATGCTGAATTGGCTCGTGAGGATTGGGCAAAACTTTGGTACTTACTTCGGGCGTTCGATACCGAGGGTCAAGGTCATGTCGAGTTACCTCTCCAACTATGTCAAGAGCTGCTGGATGTTTCTCAATCGACAATCTACAGATGGCTAGCAAGTGGGAGGGAGATCGGGGCGTATCGAAGTAGTCGGGTAAGGGACGGCGTATTAGATATCTGGTTGGGCGGGTTAACTGCCATCTGCCGGAACCTGAAAAAAACACAATGGGGGACTGTAGCAGTAACGCCGTTGGGAAAGTCCTAACCGATATTCGTTCTGTTGCCACGACGGCAACAGCACAAGACCTACAGGCAAAAAGTCACTATGCAGCGACAGTAAATCTTAAATCTAAAGAACGAAAATTCTACGCACCACCAACATTCGACGCCATACTAGCCACGAGCAAGGCTTCCTCGCAAGAATCGGGGACGGGGCAAGAGCCTTTCATTGTGCATGTTGGACGAAAAAAGGTGTTTGCCTCTAGAAGTTTCGTTCCGTTTGGGGCTTGCCAAAAATCAATTGGCAAGTCTCTCGGTATTTCAGTACGTACCGTTCGGCGGCATTTAGACGCCGCCGGAGTAGAGCGGCGGCAATTAATGCAGTCGAAGGGTGAGTACGGTCGGGTCGTAACTGCCATGAAACACGAGACTAGTTATTTTCAACCAGCTGATGACTTATGTGTGCTGAGTTGTGGGAATGTCTATGAACTCAGAGAACAGAGTCGGGGTGCGAAAAAATGGCATTCAGGGCAATTTGTGACGCCGGATCGATTCAGCTACTACTACGACAAACACTGGATATACCGCTGTAACCTGTACCAAACCTCTGTCACTCTAACTTCCATGAGAAAGTCGAGAGACATTTTCAATCGGAAAACTAAAGTAAGTGCATCAGAGACTGAAACTCAGCCGCCGGTGAATCAATTCGCCACGGATGAGGCAAAGCCGTCCAGAACACCCATATTACGCCGCCGTCGAAAAAATCGAGCCGCCGCTGAGATAGAGGGTGTGATAAAGGGTTGCAGCCCTAACCGAGATAAGTAGGACATTTTTGAGAATTTTTTTTAGCGCTTTAAGTCGAGGCTTAAAGCTCAAAGCTTGTCTATGGCGCTAATTGTCAGTTTTTTTAACCGGCTGTAATTCGTGTGGGATTGTTATCAAATCCCAGAACTGGCAAGATTTAACAGAGAAGTATACTTCTTGGAATATCAATTCTAAAGATCGCCGGTGTGCAGTAGGTCTACCAGGTAGGAGTGACGATCACTCAATTCCTCCGAGTGACTCTGTGAAAATGTAGCGATCTTTCCGTGGCTGTCAGCGGATCTGAAAACTGGCAATAATTAACATAGAGATATATCTCTTGGAATATCAATTCTGATTCACTCAGGGCATAAGTCAGATTTATGAATAGAGTGTCAATCAACACCAATACAACGCATTTAAAGGGGTTGTAGACGTTTATCGACTCATAAGTAACGCTGATAATCACGTTAGATTCTCAACAAGCACGCGAAAAAATTACTTGATTCTACTGGTAAACTCTACAATCCTTACCAGGGCTAGACTTTCTCAAACAAGGTTACGTAAATTGGATTTTTGACAACCATACCCGTCCTGTGGGACGTTTAGCGGCGCTTAAACTGCTAAACGTACGAATATACCAAAAACTATTTCTAACCCCGTTGTAGCTCTTTTATGAACGCGTAAATTGCTTTACCCGCTACAGACTGACTACCCATTTTTAAATGGTTGAGCACGCGATAAGCGATCGCGTCATAGTTAGGGCGTTGTGACTCGATTTGCTCTAAAGCACTTTTAGCCTCTGCTAATGCCTCGTTCTTCCATCTTAATTCCTCGGTCATCTCTCCTACTTTCCTCATCCAGTAATCAACATTTACTGTCTCTTTTGCTACTTGTGTATGTGTAACTTCTGGTTTGGGGCGATCCTCTGCAGGATAGGCAAGAGATGCGGCTACTTCTTCTAATCTGCTAACAGTCAGGCGATCCGCTTTGCCGATGTATCGCTTGTGTAACCCGCCGTTAATCTTTCTGTAACCGTACCAATAACTGGTAACGCCGCCGTTGCTATTCTCTTTTCTAGCAGTAAATGAGGCATTAGAAGCACGGGCGGAATAGTGGAAAGATTGATTGTCCTGTAAGAACTTCAGCCATTGTAATTGTCCAAGTTCAGCTATCAATTGCGCGTCGATCTCAAATATACCTGAAGTCGGGGAATCTGTTTGAGTAGTCATCTGTCAGTTACCTAATCTTATAATCCTAGTATATGGGTAACTGATAGTGGTTACACATGAGATGAGGCAATATTTATAGAATCTTCATGTGTAACCCTACGGGATATTAATTTTATCTGTACTGGTATTTGAAGCTGATTTTTCATATCGGTCTAAGTATTCGCGTATTGCGATCGCCGCCAATTGACTCATTGACCGCTCTGCTACTATGGCAAGTTTTTTAAGCCTCTCTTTATCCTGATCACTAATAATTATGTTCAAATGAGGACTTTTAGCCATTTTTGAATAGTTTAAACGCCCCACAATCATACTGTGATATACCTTGTTAGCCTAGTCTATGACAACCTTGTGTATAGGCTAAACAAGTATGATAGACTCTGTTAAAGTCAGGTAATTAAACAGTGTTTGCCTATGGAACAAGTAACGACTAACGGCGCTGTACCCGGTATCAACACGGGTAAAAGTGCCATCAAAGCCACACCACGCCGTAACTTACCCTCACTTCCCGCCGCCGCCGGTGCAAGTGATATGAACGATGCGATTTACACATGTAAAGTCGATGCGTCCCCAATTTCATGGGAGGCATTGGAACTGTACAGCGTTTTCTCGCTCGCTGCAGATGGAAGCTATCCACGAGTTAAAGTCACTCGCAGTAAAGCAGCCGATCTCCGGACGGGTAAATCAGCACCCGTCGGGTCGGGTCGGTGCTATCGAGTAGTTTTCTAGTTTCAAATTCAGTTCAGTGGATAGTCTGGGCAACTACCACTGAATTGTCTATGCCGCAAAAAGCAGGACTAAAAGATCATGCCAGAAAACAAGGAACTCTATCAAGCCACTTTAGAAGCACTCACCATAAACGGTGTACCTCAGGAGGTAGCAGATAAAGCGGCGGGGATCATTGCACAAGACGACTTCACACTAGCCAATTTGGGGCGATCGCCTGAAGACCAGGACGCGATCGGCAAAGCGATGGATTGTTATTGGGCTAATCAGTCAAAAGAAGGAGCGGAAAAGTGACCGACAAACAACCCAACCTAATACTTTTTGGCTTGGGGGCGGTCGCCGCTACCCTGTGGTTACACATGAGTATATCACAGTTACACATGCAATTACACGACTGTCAAACAAACTTTCAGGGATTTAAGGACGGGGTAATTTATGGCAAATAGTTGGGTGAGATTACATCTACCAGGATGGCAACACATTGGTAGATACATACTTTGGGGGTCGGGTCGGGTAACTTTCTCCCTGTGGCTGTTTGGAATTCACGGCTTAAAAACCGCTTTAAAGACTGGTACAGCAGTACTAGAGATGACAGAGAGATCGACTCATCACTTATTAAATGTTTACAGTCAACTTCCCCATATGGGAACTCCATCTCAAAACATCATTGATGTTTCCGCAGTGCCTTTACTCCTAGAACCGAGTGAGATCATCACGGATTTGGTCCGATCACTAGAGGGTAAGCACTGCCTAATTATTGGTGATACCGGAACCGGCAAGAGTACGATCGCCCAATGGCTAGCACACAAAGTCGGTGGTGAAGTAGTGGTTTACGATCCCGACGCCGCGCCGGATGAATGGATGGGATTAAATGTCGTCGGGCGTCGGGGTGATTTTAAGGCGATCGGTGAAGCGATGACCCTAGACTTAGAGGAATTGCAACGGCGGATCGAAGTCCGAGGGGATTTAGGCGATCGCGCACTCGCTGGTTTGGATAGCGTCCTAATTGCTGAAGAATTCCCACTTTTGAAAGACGAGATACCTGTAGCCGTCGATTGGCTGATCAAACACGCACGACGTGGCAGGAAGCCAAAACGATTTTTAATCGCGCTCGCACAAGACGATCAAGTCAAAACTCTAGGAATAGATGGCGAGGGCGGCGTCCGTAAAAACTTCCGGATGTTGAGACTCGGAAAATTTGCGGTTATTCATGCTAAATCCCTAAAAGATAACGCACTAGTCGAGTGGCTCAAAGCTGGTAAGTTCCGTTGCCTTGTGGACGATCTACCGTGTCAGCTACCCGACCTATCTAGTTATCAGGTGGTTATGCAGCCACCACAGCCAACTTTCCATATAAAGGAGAAAAAACATATATTAGTGCCGCCAGAAAGCGAGTTTGAGGCTGATGTAACCGTTTTGACAACTGAAAACTCAGTGATACTTAGAGCCGTAAAAACCTGTTTAAAAGCCGGATTGAGTGAGAGCCGGATTATCAAAGAGGTCTTAGGTTACGAGGGAGGGAAGTACCAGGACGGAAAAGCACTGCTAGCCGCGATGAGACAGGAACATGGATTCTAGCGAGTCATCATTGACATGGCTAGCGATCAACTGTTTGGATGAGATGAATCGGCTTCGAGGATTCCAGAAACTTCTCAAAATTGCAGCAGATCGCCAACCTAAAGAGATGGATTTACTGTTGGAGAGCTATTTGCTTCTGTCCGAGCCACACCTAGAAAAATTGGATTCTCTCTTAGAACAGATCATGTGTACTATCGGCAAGGATTGAAAATTAGACCGCTCTTGTGAGAAATATCGCCAAAAACCGGGAGTAATCAATTATGCGTCCTTTTAACGTGTGTCTGAAACACGCTATTCACTATTTACAGAGTGTTCCGCTAAAGCCAAAATTTGAGATGACTAATTCTGAGTTCCAAGTTTGGGGCGGGTACAGGACTATGTATGCCAGCGCGGCAATTTGGCTGGAAAACCTGTTGCTAGGAGAGAAGTTATCATCAAAAGCTTACAAGGACGGGATTAACGCTATGCCGCTAGCCGAAAAATTAGCGGCTGACTTCAAACTCATCATAGCCTTACACTCTAGAGCTTCCTCTCCAGTAATACTATTTTTTCCCTCTCCAGCAACGCTATGGCTCATTTGGTGCATAGAGATGGGTCAAAGAGACTTGGAAAGTGCTGGACTTACAGGGCATCCACGCATGATCGGGAAGCGGCAACAATACCAAGAAACTATCCGGGTTGTAGATGCTCTAGAAGCACAAAACTATACTTTGCCATTTGAACGCACTCCTGCAAACATTTACGAGCTGGTGCTTTATGAGGCTCTTCAGCTTGCAGAAACCGATCACTGTTTCTATTTAAACTATTTCTTACCTCACCTGCGAACCACGAAAAAGTACGTCAATCGCCTAAAGAACTGTAAGCATCTTCAAAAGGCTTACATAGATAAAAACGACGATCTGATAGCTAGCGGGAAGAGCGTCAAACTATCTCACAGATTGTAACAATTTCGTTACAAAAAAAGATTATGCTGTCCGATTGTTGGAAAAGCCTTGTGTAGGCTTATCATTTCTGTGTCCAAAAATAGTTGTATCAAAGAAGAAAAGTTTGGCATCCCTATCCACCACCGCCCAAAACTTAGCAAGCTTATCCACAACAGCTTCA
>JACDGK010000003.1 GCA_013815345.1 Patescibacteria group bacterium | reverse complement strand
GCGGGAGGTATGGTTCCGGGCGCGTTGGGGTCGTAGTCAAGGGCGCCTCCTGAACAGTCGGTGGTGTCGAGTCGATTGCTTGAATACCAGGAGAGTGGGATGCGTACGAAATTCGCACCCTGTGCGGCATTGTCCCTCCCGTCCTGCGGCTGAGAGGTGTCGGAGATGGGACCCCAATTAAAGCCCCGCAGTACGATAGGTTGTCCGTCCGGGGCGATTATCTGGCTTCCGCGGACGGTGAGATGTCCGGGAGTTCCTTGCTGTCCAGATCCGGGAGTTCCTCCCAGTCCTGATAGAACACTCGAAAGAGCGACATTTCCGTTATTAATCTTGACATACCAGAAAATACCGATTCCAAGAATGAGGATGAGCACGATAACAACAATCAGAATGGTGGTCTTTTTTTGCATACGGCTTATGATAGCATGTGGTAAAACCCGTGTCCCACGTATCATCAATGCTATCAAAGCAGGAACGCGACATTTTACGTACACTTTCCACGCCGATAAAAATCCAAGACTATTTGGATTCGCTTCCCATTAATTTTGAAAAGAAGGGAGAAACGTGCATGTCGCCACGGCGAGTACTTCGTGAGAAGAAAGCACATTGCATGGAGGGTGCGATGCTTGCCGCACTCGCGCTTCTTCTTCAGAATGAGAAACCGCTTCTGCTCGATCTCAAAACGATGCGTGGCGATGATGATCATGTGGTTGCTTTATATAAAAGGGACGGCAGATGGGGCGCGATAAGCAAAACGAATCACGCGACGCTTCGTTTCCGTGATCCTATCTACAAAACCGTTCGCGAACTTGCTGCATCCTATTTTCATGAATATTTTCTCGATACGACAGGAGTCAAAACGCTTCGTAGTCATTCAGGTCCATTTATTCTCTCGCGCTTCGGGACCTCATGGATAACTGCCGAAGATGACCTTTGGCACATTGCCGAAGCATTAGATGACGCTCCACACTTCCCTCTTTTTCCCGCTGCAAATACGCGTTTTATACGCCTGGCAGATCCTATGGAGCGGAGCGCGGGAAAGCTCACCGAGTGGAAAAAACGAGATCGCGGCACGTAAGCGGGTATCGGATAAAAAAGAGCCTCTCCTTGCGGAGAGGCTCTTTTTTAGAAAGTGCGATTATTTGCGCTTCTTCGCGCTCTTCCTTTTTGCTGCTTTCTTTGCTGGACGCTTAGCTGCTTTCTTCACGGACTTCTTAGCTGCTTTGCGTGCTTTCTTTTTCGCTGCCATAGGTCTTTGAATTTAAATGTCTATGACTAATGTCGACCCACTCACGTTCGTCACTTTCCAAATTTTTTCTAGAGAGCTTCGTACGCAAATGTGTACTCTTTCTATTATTACGTGCAAATAAAAATTTTGTGTGAAGAAAAGTAAAACATGGGGATAACTTTTCAAAAAACTTTCTGCAACTATTTTCAGTAAAAAATATTTACGCAACCTTTAAAATTCATTTATTAAAATCCGAGCATGCGGATTTCGCGCTCGATCAAGATGCTGATCTTTTCTTGCACGTGCAATTCTATTTCGCGTGCAAACATATCAACCTCATGGGCAGTCGCCCCGCGCTCTGCAACGAGTACGAGCGGTTGGTTTTCGAAAAGCTTTACCTGATTTTTCGTGTAGCCCCGCAAGTTTAGGACGTGATCGAGTACCCAAGCAAGTGGTATTTTTACGCCTTTCTTCTCAGCAGCGTGCACTGCTCCTGCAACGGGAAAACCAGGCAATTCGGGGAACTGTTCCACAAGCTGCAGGTACGATTCGTTCGAGAGGATTGGATTCTTAAAGAACGAACCTGCCGTGCCGGACAGAACAAGATCGGGAAACTTCTGCGCCCGTATTTCTCGAACAACCATTCCGATGGCCTGCGGGGTATCAAGTCTTTCTCCCTGCTCCGCTCGACGTGCAAGATCTTCGTAGTCTATATGCGGTACCCCATCCTGCGTAAGAGAGAACGCAACTCGTAGAATAATATACGAAGGTTCGTGTTTGAAACGACTCTCTCGATACGCAAAGAGGCATTCCTCTTTGGTAAAACGACGGAGTATGCCGGTGGTCGCATCGAGAGCTTCGAGCCATAAAAGCGTATCGGAAATATCGGCGCCGTAGGCGCCGATATTTTGCACCGGTGCGGCGCCTACGCTTCCGGGAATTCCCGCAAGATTCTCAATGCCCCAAAACTCTCTCGTGGCCGCTTCGCGTACAAAATCATCCCACACGACTCCTGCCCCGATTATCGCTACGGTCTTTCCTTTTATCTCAAGGTCTTTATGGAATACTGAATCCGTAAAAATCGGATGAATAAGCACTCCTTCATATCCCTTGTCACTTGCGAGTATATTGCTTCCACCCCCGAGGACATACCACGGCAAACCGCGCTCGCGCGAAAGCGCGAGCGCGGTTTGTATATCTTCTTCGTTTTCGGCATGCACGAGATACCTCGCGAATCCTCCAACCTTAAAGGTGGTGAGCGTAGAAAGCGGCACGTTCTCAAGAACCTTCATGCCGGTGGAAGAACAGGTCTATTTAGGAGCCATCTGCTGGAGCTGGTTCAGCATGGCGGTACCCTGACTTGTGGCTTCGGGGTGCTGACTGATAGCGGCTTGTATTTCGGCACGCGATCCCGCGAGATCCCCTGCGTTAGCGAGCGCTGCAGCAAGTCCGAATTCTGCATCCACGGAATTATTCTGATCAACGACCCGTTGGCGCCATGTGGCGATAAAATCTGGATAATCTTTTATTTGGAAGTAAGCGAGGAGAAGAATGTCTTGATCAACAATCGTCGTGCCATACACTTTCTGTAATAGCGCCTTGCCTCCCGCTACGTCCTTGATAACGATATCTCCTGCGGCGGCATACGCGGCCAAATCTTTAAATGACGTGTCGAGCATGTAGGCTTTGTTGAAGGCATCATGCGCCCCTTGCGGATTACCTGACTGAAGACTCTCTATTCCTTCTTCGAGATAGATAGATTGTTTATTGGGACTTAGTTGCTCCGCAAGGTGTATTTCCGTAAGCGCGTCAGCAAAGTCTCCGCCTGCCCGAAGACCGAGTGCATATTCGAGACGGAGTCGCGCGTCATTTGGCACCTTCGTTACCTGTGCCTGCATCTGTTGCATAGCGTAGGTAAGAACCGTTTGCTTATCGACAACTGTAGCGGTTTGGTTACGCACGACACTTTCTGCAAAGGTTACCAGTTGCTCAGTTATTTCTTGATTGCCGAATGAATGATCAGCATAGGATTGTTTGAATCCATTGATATTCGTATTTATATCCGGCGAAGGGGTAATGGCTGTAATGAGATCCCTCGCTGCTCGCACGCCCGGCACATTGACGAACCAGAGAACCAGCAGCAATGCGACACCGGTTACCGGCAGCGCGATCGTTTCGAACGACAATTCGGAGATCGACTTCATATTCTGAAGTCTCGTGAATGGCCGAGAAGAACCCGCATGCGCGATGGCAAAGATTGCCGCAAGCGGCACATACGAGAAGAGATTGTCGAATACGAAGAGACCTTGAAACAGATACGCTGCTAAGGCAGAAAGAAGGATGATACGTTCTGAACGCGATACATTGTTTCTATAGAGCGCGATAACTGAACTCACAAAAAGTGCGAGGAATAGAAGGAGTGCTGGCGCTCCTCCGGCGATGAGCCAGTCAAGAAAGATGTCATGCGCTCGGTCAAACCACGACTCCTGTGCATAGAGCGATGGCTGATAATACTTGTTGAAAACATAATTGAATCCTTCCTGACCCCACCCAACGATCGGTCGCTGAAGGAACCCTTCATAAGCCATATGCCAGATAGTGAAACGAGTCTGGCCATCGGAAAGAGAGATTGAAGCGAAACGGCCGAGCGTGGGATTTTGCTCTACCCACGGCGTGTGCCGTACCAGGAAAAACCCACCGATAAGAATGACGAGCGCCGCGAGGGTTACCGCTGCATACGTTCGTCCCCGCTTCCCTGCCTCAAACATCCAGAGCGCCGCGCCGAGGACGGCTGCGCCAACGAGTCCAATAATCGCCCCGCGTGTTGCTGTAAAGTAGAGCACGAGAAGTTCAAGCGCTGTCAAAGCAAAGAGACCGTAGCGCAGCCATTTTCGTTTTGATTCGAACGCTTGCCAGAGCGAGATTGCGATCGCAAAGAGAAGATACGCAGCAAGATATTCCGCGTTACCGAACGTCGCATCGACACGCACGCCACCTTGGTGTATCGCATACACTCCCATTACTTGGAAAATACTATACAGACATACGAGCAATGAGCCTCCAAGAAATGCGAGCCACCATTTCCGCCAGAGCTTATCCGCGGATAGCACGGAACCTGCTACCACAAAGAACGCAAAGTAGTGAATGAGCGTTACGAATCCATCCATACGTTCGAAGTTGCTCCAGAATGCTTTTGCAGGATTGACGGCAAATGCGTCCGCGATTGCCATCCATACAACGAGTGCGCTAAAAAGCACAAACGTCCAAGAGAAGCGAGGTCGATAGCGCGCATCTATCAGCGTGAGGAGTACCCAGCCGGCCAGAGCGATCTCTACGAGAATGCGGAATGCAAAATTCTTACCGGTAATAAAGGGAAAGAAGAAACTATTAGCGACGAATAAAGGTAGGAACGGGATAATAAATAATGCACCCAGAACCACCCAACGGGTAATTTTTGTCATAATATTCTTAGTATATAGTATTAAAGACATTTCCTATATGCCTAAATCCCCATATTCCGTTTTCCAGCGTCTTATCTCCGGGGGTGAAAAATTAGCTCATATAGACCTCGCCTATCTAGCACGAGGCGGATTTTGGTTAGGGGTCGGTCAAATATCTTCTGGAATTGGCTCTCTTTTGCTCGCGCTCGTTTTTGCTAACTACCTTCCCAAAGAAACGTATGGCTTATATAAATATGCTCTTTCCATAGCGGGCTTGCTATCTATTTTTACTATTCCAGGGATGCTTATTTCCCTTAATCGAGCAAGCGCACAGGGCTTGGAAGGCTCCCTTGTGCCAGCGACAAAAGAACGAATGCGATGGAGTTATGTAGGGGGGCTCATCGGTCTCTGTGCGGCACTTTATTATGCACTAACAAACAACAGCGATTTGGCACTACTCTTGCTCATCGTATCAATTTCCCTACCTTTCTTTGATGTTTTTACAACATTTAATTCCTACCTATTGGGCAAACAGGATTTCCGTCGAAGCACTCTCATCAGTACTGCTATCCAATTACTCGCAACGGGTGCGCTCGTGATTATTGCGTTGCTTAGCAAAAATGTATTTCTCATACTTACCGTCTATTTTCTTTCCTACAGCATTTTAAGATTTATATCATATCGATATATTGTTGCGCGCATCCCGCTGACAACTCCCGCTGATCCTGATGCTATCTCGTATGGAAAACATTTAAGTGTCATGAATATACTTTCAACTGTGGCGTCAAATATTGATAATCTTATTTTATTTTATTTGCTTGGGCCCGTGCAAGTTGCAATTTATTCAATTACTACCGCCGCACCCGATCAATTAAAATCGGTTCTGGGTTTTCTCACAACTCTTTTCTTCCCTCTTTTTACACAGGAGAATGAGACCGAGGTCCGAAGAAGTATTCTGTACCGATTCTTATTCTTTTTCCTGATTTCTCTAGCTGGCATTTTAGTGTATGTAGCTCTTGCACCACTTTTCTTTACCTTATTCTTCCATCAATATTCACAGTACGTGTTTCTGTCTCAAGTCTTTGCTGTTTCCCTTCTTACTATTACCTTCGATCCCGCATTGCTATTCCTCAATGCCCATAAGAAAATAAAGGAGCAATATTGGAGTACCACCATCGGGAATGTATTACAGATCGTCGCCATCGTACTTCTTGCCATCATGTATGGGGTATGGGGAGTTATTCTTGCTCGCGTCATCGTGCGATTCTTGAGCAATCTTCTGAACGTCTACTTTTTTTATTTTCCTTTCCGAAAACACTCGAGTTCTAATTAGGCTCCCAATTTTGTAGCCGATAAAAATTTAGGCACGAAGGCTTTATACGAATACTCGGCTTCCATATGGTCTCTGCTCGCGTCTCCTATTTTCTTTCGAAACGCACGATCCTCGACAAGCTTTTTGAATGATTCATACCAATCATCTTCAGAGTCAACAAGAATGCCATTTACGTCGTTCGTGACAACATACGGATTTTCTCCCCAATTGCTTAAGATGGTCGCGACACCACATCCCATATATTCTTTCGCTTTCCAGGCATCTTTACCTCGATTCACTTCAGTGCGTTGGAGCGGCATGACCCCGATATCAAATTGCTGCATTATCGCAATTACTTCTATCGGCTGGTCCCACGCTACTTGCGGAATATATTCGATCTGCAATCCCTGAACACTGCTTAGTAGTTCGTTAATCTTATCTCCTCCTCCCAGCTGTACGAAAACGACACGATATCCATTTGTCACCAATCTCCGGAGGGGCTCCAAGAGGAGTTTCATATTCTCATAGTGCCCGGGCGTGCCTGTCCACCCGATTCGGACGCGATCATCGACGATACGCTTTGCCGCCGGTTTATAAAGATCAACCGTGTCGATAGGTGCGGAGATAACATATGAGCGAGGATTGTGTCGAAGAGCGTATTCTTGCAAATAATGACTACCGACTACTACTGCATCAGCATTTCGCACCATAATCCATGCCTTTACAGCGCGATTCCATGTCGGCAAGAAAATAGCATCATCAAAATCAACGATAAATCCGCGTCCCCCTATCCATTTCCGCAAAAGGACGAGTACCATAAAATCAACCTGGTCCGTTATTTTGTGAAGATAGAGAACATCATTTTTTTTAACGGATGCAAGAAGTTTGGTATTTTTTATAAGATCTTGTGCTCGTTTCATCGAGAGATTCCACCACGGTCTCGTGATGATGTGGTGCGACTCTGCGTCGTACCCTTGTGTCCGGAGAAAGTCCGCGACAAGATGTGCGCGCGTCCGCGAGCTTGGAAGTAGGCGGTTTCCTTTTGTACAGAAAACTATTCTCATTGCTTAAATGCTGCTATGGCTTTTACGACCCGTCGGGCATCTGCTTCAGTCATGTGGGGGTGGCACGGAAGAAGAAGTATATGGGACCATACTCGTTCAGTGACTGGAGTATCCTTCGCTGATCCGTACTTCTTATACCGCGCATGGTGGTACAGGGGCTTGTAGTGCACGCCGGTCGAAATACCCTGTGCAGACAAATATTCAATAAGTGCTTCCCGATCAATTCCTTCCAGAAGAACGCAATAATTATGACGAGAAGTTTTACGATTAGGTAATTGAACGAGAGGATGAATGTGAGCCGATCCCTTAAAGGCCGCATCGTAGACCTGAGCAATTGCGTTCCGCTTCTCATTCATGGTATCGAGTTTCTTTAGCTGCTCAATACCTATCGAAGCAGCTATATCATTCATGTGATATTTAAAACCGCCTCCATTGATATCATAGTCCCAACGATATCCTCCTGCTGTTTCACGTTCCCGAGTCGATTTATTTATACCCATCCATCGTAGAGCACGCAGAGCAGAATCTTGTTCGGCGCTGGTGGTCGTAATCATGCCGCCGTCGCCCGTTGCTAGATTCTTAACAGCATGAAAACTGAATGTATTTATGTTTTTACTACCTCCTATTTTGATACCTTTATACGATGATCCTGCAGCATGTGCCGCATCTTCTATGACAATAAGGTTGTGTTTCTTTGCCAGACGATTTATTTCATCCATATCACACGGTTGACCACCATAATGCACTACAATAATCGCCTTAGTCTTCTTCGTTACTTTTTTCTCGATGGATGTAGGATCGATATTGAGGGTGCGTGGATCAACATCAGCAAATACAGGAGTTGCGTCAACGTATAAAATAACTTCTGCCGAGGTAGCAAACGTAAGTGCCGTTGTGATCACCTCATCCCCTTTCTTAATACCGGATACGAGTAAGGCGAGGTGGAGAGCCGAGGTGGCTGAATTTAATGCTATCGCGTGTTTTGCACCGACATAGGCAGCAAAGGCATTCTCGAACTCTTCGGTTTTAGGCCCGATCGTAATCCAACCAGAACGAAGAGTGTCGACCACCGCACGTTCCTCTTCTTTTCCCATATACGGCTTGAACAAAGGTATCTTTTTCATGTAGTTACTTAAATTAACAGATTAGAGATTTTTTACTACCCGCAGCTCTACGACCAACGACTTCACGATATCCCAACAGAACCGACGAAGAAGTCCAACAAAGGGGAGATATTTAGTACCTCGCGTGTAATAGTTATAGGTCAGTGTTGTTACTCGGAAGTCCATATTCAGTTGGTATTCAGGGAGTGTTCCCTGTTCCGCATATCGGGCATCAAAATATTCAAAGGTACGTTCAGTAAAGAAACTAACATGCGTGGGGTCTTTGAACGCCGCAGTGGACTTAAAATACGGTACCTTGATCCGTAGTACCGCATCTGGTTTGCATATGCGATAGAGTTCTTTCATGAGGGCAACCGTGTCGGGAATATGTTCGAAAAGATAGTCAGCTCTCACTTCGCTTACGCTATTGTCCGGCAGAGGTATTCCTTTTGTTATATCAGCAACAATATCAACCGTCGGTAGATTCAAAATATCAATATTCAAATATCCTTCCTTTCTAATTTCACCCCCACCAAGTTGTATTCGCACCGCATCTTTTTCCATACTATTTAAAGAGTGAATGAGTTTGATTCAGGACGGGAAAGCCAATCCGAAAGTGATGGTGCATGAGCACTACGTTCCGACATAAGCGGCTCACCCTCCAGAGGCCACGTAATGGCAATCTCTGGATCATTCCAAAGAATTTCACCTTGCGTGTCAGGATTATAGAGTGCGGAGCATTTATATTGCACCTCACACTCATCAGATAACGTCTGAAAACCTCGTGCAAATGATGCGGGAGCATATAATTCTTTTTTGTTATCTTCGCTTGCTTCAATACCGAACCATGAACCCAATGTCGGTGAACCCTTTCGTAGGTCTACCGCAACAAGAAATGCACTACCTCGAGTTACGCGCATAAGCTTAGCCATTGGTCGGTCCCATTGAAAATGAAGCCCCCGCAGGACATTACGCTGGGTCGAGCGTGAATGATTGTCTTGTACAAAGTGCTCGGTGATGCCCGCCTTCGCAAACTCGTCTTCCCGAAATGTCTCCATAAAAAATCCGCGTGTATCTTCATGCACGTCGGGGTTTACCACGTATACCCCCTCAATTGCCGTCGATTCAATAGTCATTGTGGTGATTAGTATAACAAACAGTATCCCTTTTGAGTTTCAGGCTCGACAAGCACTAGAGCTGCAGTCCAGCAAGGCTAAGGTCATGGTAATCCTTCTCGATCCAAGCGATTATTTGCGACAGACGCTCGGCATATGTTGTGCCTAGTTCCTTTGCCGCCGGCAAGCGTAACTGGGGTAAGTATTCCTCTAAGTCCGCGCGTATGTTATCAAGCACACTCTTTGGATATTTGTAGGTAGACGCGGGATTCTGCGTACCGTTCAAGTACGTAAACTCAAATGCCGGAATGTCTGGACGGAACTGGCCGCCGCGTATGAAAAGTGCCACCGTTAAATTGGCGAGGCGATCAGCGTCCATCAAGAGTTGCTGCACATCGCTTTGATTGTCTTGGTTTAATTCTGAATGGCGCAACACAGCCTCTACTATTTTCTGTTTTTCTTCGTTAGTAAAATAGCCCTCTGGCAATGCATGGAGGTAACTCGTGAGCGCGACAGTGAGTTGATCTGCCGGCACAACGCGATCAGTGGAGTGGAGCATGCCTGCCACCCAGCCTAATTTCTTGGCTCGATCATCAGGAGCAATAAGTGTGGCGATTTGGGCCACTGTCACGTCGTGGTCCATACCATGGCCGCGATGTTTCATCGGAGATTTTTCATGGCCCTCTTTTACCGCCACATACATATTTCGAAAAAGCACCCGATAGTCTTCAAATGAATTCATGTCGTTAGTATAGCGCTCCACTTATTTAAACAGAAAGGCCTTCCGCGAAAGATTGCGGGGGCCTTGGGGCGCTCGAGGGCCATACTTTCGCCTAATTTCCATTAACAAAGTATTCTTTGAGGCCTTCTTCGAAGGTGTAAAGCGGCTTCCATCCAAGCTCATCTTTAATCCTGGAAGCATCCATTTGGTACTTCATATCCATACCCGGACGATGCTCATCATATACTTTTATTTTCTTTCCGGTTACCTTCTCTGCTTGCTGGATAAGTTCGCCAACCGTAAACCCGTCATTGAGCGTAAGGTTGTATGTTCGATTTCCTTTTTCTAAAATAAGATCTATCGCAGGTGGAATATTTTTCACATAAATATATTCACGATATCCCAGGCCTCCATTGTGAATTGGAATTGGTTCGTCAGTTTCAAGTGCATGTTTTATGAGCGGCAGTATTTTGCGCGTATCTTGACGGGGTCCAAAAACATTACAAAAACGAGTTTCCGAGGTTTTATCAAGGAGATTTGGATAAGAATTATCATAGGTATAGCGCATGATAGAACCCACTGCTTTAGAGCAGGCGTAAGGATTGCGAGGAAAAATGATTTCATCTTCCTTCTTCCGGTGTTCACATTCTCCATATACCTCATCAGTCGATACATAGATAAAATTCTTAAGAGAATCGAGTTCACGGCATGCTTCGAACACATTGAGATTCGCCAGAATATTTTCTTCGAGAGTTTTATATGGCTCACGCAAAGAATAATCTACATCGCTAATCGCTGCAGCATGGATGACGTAGTCGGGCGCAGCCGCACGTATCAAATTTATAACCTCACGGTCACAAACACTCATCTTGTGATACTCAAAAGAGCCGTCCACTATCTCCGGATGACTTCCGGTAGATTCGTTATCTATGACAACCACTTTCCAGCCTTTTTGTACGAAATATTCGGTAACATGCGAAAAGATAAAGCCAAGACCTCCTGTTATGATGATTTTCGGTTTCGTTTCCATTTTAAATGAGTCTACGTGAGAATTATAAGTGCGCAAGAAGTAGTGCTTTTTAATTAGTACCCTGCTAAGTATAAAAAGGTTGCGAAATCTATAAGGCTTGCGCAGCGTTTATAATCCGTTGTGCACGTGACCGCCATGTGTACTTATGAACCTTCTCATACGCGTTCTCTGCAAGATTTTTAGCAAATGCTCCTTCACTCATTAGACGCTCTGCTCCTCGTAACAGCAATTCACTATCATCAGGCGGCACCAGTAAGGCAGTGTCGTCAGAAAGAACTTCTCTGAGCGAAGGGAGATCTGAAGAGAGTATCGGCGTTCCGCTCGCCATATATTCGAAAAGCTTCAACGGAGACATAATGTGGGCGTAGTGGAGTGTATTCGGGTAATTCATTGCGAGAATATCCGCGAGATGCAGATATTTCGGAACCATGGTACGAGATACGTGTAACACAAACCGATAATCGTCCGGCTCAAGTCCTGCGGTATGAGCGATCTCTTCTGCAGGTCCTTTTTCATCGTCATTTAGTCCAACCAGAAGAAGAAATATTTCAGAGTGTTTCTTTCGCAATAAACCTGCCATATGAATAATCTCTTCCACTCCTTTCGGATGACCCATGGTCTTCAGTTTTCCCACGTATTCAATGATGAAACGCTCGGTAGGCAGCTCCAATTCACGACGCAGGTCTGTTTTCGTAGGTAAATTAGCAAAGTCAGCAAGATCGACTCCATCATGTTCTACTAGTATCTTTTCTGCCGAGATTCCCTTGCTTGTAAAAAAACCCTCCAACCCTTGTGAGATAGAGATGATTCGAGATGCCTTCTTAGCTGCACCTCGTGAAATCCAGTTCCAATTTGCTGTATGTGCTTCCCACAATACTACGGGTACTCCTATCATTTTGGCTACCACTACCTGCAGAGGATCGCGACTAAAGAGAATCGAGGGACGACTTTGGAGCATATACAACGCCGAGGTAACTGCAAATGAAATAGATTGTATGAAAAATCCTATTCCTCCGAAACGAATCAAGTCTAGCGAGAAGATTCGAATAATGCTAAAACCTTTTCGTATACCGTAATACGAGAAAGGATCCTCTCGCAGTACGCTTTTGCGATTGGGTACAATCAGCTTCACTTTTACACCTGCGTCGACAAATGCTTCGCACATCTTCATTATCTGGACACCATGCGCCTTTTCGGTTGGTAGACGAATATTCGCTAGATACGTGAGTTTCATGGATATTTCTCAAGAACAAAAAAATGATGGTATTGATTCTCAAAACGATAGCCTTCTTCTTTAGATATCTGAGTCATGGAGTTGCTTTATAATAGCAGGTACAAGGAGGGTTACGTCTGCGTGTTGTTTTGCCGAATCGCGAAGATCCTGTTGCAGTTTAGGAATATCGGTGCGTATCAGAAGTCGCTGGATTTTGTTTGCAAGATCTCCCGGATCCTGATCCTTGTAGATAAGATTCGATGCATGCTCTCCAAAATAAGTCCGAAATGCTTCATTCGATACGAGCGGAAGTACGCCAGCTGCCATAGACTCCAAAACAACTTTATCAATACCGCCGGTAGGTGCGGCATTTATCGATAGATCGTATTGTGCATATACCGCGGGTATATCGATGTTTGAAATACTTCCCACAAAAGAAACACTTGCATCAAGTTTCTTGTCGTTAATGAGCACTCGCAAAGATTCTTCATAGGCACTATCTGTAGGTACTGCCGGTGACCCAATGATATCCAATGTAGCGGCAATTCCCTTCTCACGAAGAAGTGCCAGCGCATGTATAGGTATTTCGAGATTTTTTATTGGCGTAATTCTTCCAACAGAAACAAGTCGTGGTGTAACAGGATGGAATAACGGAACTGACAATCGAGAGAATGCAGAGGTATCGACCCCGTGACCCATACTCCGTATCTTCTTACTTTTACGATTAATGCTTTGAGGAACGCTCGTAAACACAACATCGGCAAGCAGTGTGGCCAAACGAAGCTTGAGCGTCACGCTTTTATGTACGTACCACAGACCTATTCGCTTATGGAGTACACGCCAAAGCAACCCGCCAAGCACTACGTATTCGGGATTCATATGCACAAAAACCGCGTCATACTGCGAACGATACTTCCAAATGTAACTCCAGAAACGCACTACGTACTGAAATCGTGAAGTATCTCCTTTTTCTTTACCGAGTGAATATACATGAACGTTGTGAGGAAGTTGGTGAGCACCCTTATAGAGACAAATGACATACACTTCTTCGCAATGCTTCGCGAATTCCTCGATCCAGCGATGGAAAAAGCCGAGAACGAAGTCCTCGCTATTGACTGCCTGAGTAATGATGAGAATTTTCACGGTATGCTTCGCGATTTTTTAAGCCTCATTTCGTAGAACGGGATCTCCATATACACCAGTAAGCAAATCGAGACTCTTACCGCTATCCCGCAAGAGCTCAATGTTTTTCTGCGCAACCGCGTCAAGAATCGAAAGCGCCACGGCCTGCTCAGGAAGTTTTTGCGCATATAGTTCGCGAAATGCAGCAAAATCTTTTATGAAACAATGGCCTCCTGCACCGCGTCCACTTTTGTGCACTGGCTGGGTATACCAGTCATTTATATAGGGGTCAACAGCCAGAAATTCCTTAATGGTGCTCCACTTAGAACCGAGTGTCGTGGCAAGATCATACATAATGTTATAAAAGATCACTTGCACATACCCATTAACGTTATGGGTATATTTCATGAACTCAGCTTCGACGCTTTTACAAATCAACGAGAGTGACGTGGGGGCCAACACTGAAAGTGTCTTTTCTGCATTGCGGCGATGTGTTGGATTCTCCACTCCAATACCAACAACCGAGGCAAAAGGATGCGCTGCATCATGGGCAGCAGTTGCCTCACTCAAAAATTCGGGGGAATAGAATACACTCCGGTCGGAATATTCTTTTTGTAACGACTCAGTAGTACCTGGAATAACGGTCGATTTAATAACGGCAATTTTCTCACTACCGACAAGACCGATGGCCTCCCGTACAATTGAAAAATCAAAACCTTCGGGAGTGGTTGGCGTAGGAACGGCGATGAAGACAATATCGCACTCGGCAATACGATCCTTGTTCGAAATATAAGGTTCTTCGAGAGAGTAACGAATGGTCGTATAGCCACGCCGGTCGAAATCATCGGCATAATTTTTTCCGACAAATCCTTGTCCTATGAATCCTATGGTGGGTTGTATTGATTGGTTGTGTTGCATGACCAGGATGGTTAGAAATAATTTTGCTTATTCATATTCATAGAATTATAGATTCTGAAGTACTTTACGCAGGTCCGCAGCGATATCAGACGGCTGCGTATGCACACTTGCAAGATGCTCTTTGGCCACTTTCTCGGCTCGCATAATGTATTGTTCACGCACTGAAGGATCTTCTAACATGCCCGTCATAAGAGCTGCGAGATTGGCCGGGTCTCCCGGCGGCGTCGCAAGCACATCTTCATATCCCTTAAAGACTTCCCCGATGATACCAACGTCTGTGGTGATTATAGGCACGCGAGCAAGAGCGGCTTCAATGAGCGTTCGTCCGTATCCTTCATACGCACTTGCTTGAATGAACCCATCAGCATTTTCAAGAAGTCCTAGGGCATCCGGACGGTTCCCGAGAAAAAGAACCCGGCCGTCAAGTCCGAGGTTGTGCACCCACTGCTCAAGACGTGTACGTTCGCGACCGTCACCTACGATCATGAGGCCAATGCCGGGGTAGGTATCCTTGATGCGAGAGAATGCTACGAGGATATCTTCAATGCGCTTTTCGGGCTCGAGACGACCAATGACCATAAATACAAAGGTGAACGGGTGTTCCGGGAGCGAAATTTTGGGGGGAAGGATGGTAGGAACATATATGGGAATGACTGAAGGTACCGGTACTCGATTTCCATACTGTGCGGTCAGAGAGTCACGTATGCGCTCAGAAACGACACGCACCCCGTCGGCATGAGGCAGAACACGATTGGCAAGTTTTTGGCGCACGCGATTGAGTGACGACATACGCGTACGCGGCGAACGACTGATACTGTTGCGAGTGAACCACGGCGAAAGAAAATCAGTGTGGACCTGAATATGCAGTTTTGCGTTTGTTCCTTTTACCGATCTCATCGCGGCAAAACCATGCTCAAAGGGATCTTGGGCAGAGACGATGGCAATGTTGTTCTGCAGAATCAGCGCTTTCGCCCGCTTCGGCAGAAACCAAAGCGATAACAATTTCGAGCCGTGCACAGCGTGCACTATAAGATTTCCATCCCTGAAATCGATAGGGCCAGTGTAACCAATCTTGCAACGACTCAGAATATGCAATGTGCCAATCTCATCGGCATACGCGCGCATACGCGCACGTGTAGCGCTTTCCTCTTCGAATATCGTAGGGTCGTTCGATATAAAGAGTGCAGTAAAAGGAATAGAGTTCATGAGGTTGAGGAAGTGAGTGTGGCGAGAAGTGTATGGGTTTCTTTTATCATATGCGATACCGAAAAACGTTTTGCTGATTCCAATGCGTGCGTGCCAAGGCGCGCACGCATTTCCTTGTCTGTCAGAAGTCGAGTAATGGCTTCAGCAAGTGCCTGCGTATCTCCCACCGCGACCAAGAGCCCATTTTTTCCATCCTCGATAAGCTCGCCGTTTCCTCCCGCATCCGTCGCCACAATTCGTGCGCCTACTCCGAGAGCCTCGATAAGGACATGTGAAAGGCCTTCGTATGAAGAGTTGAGAACGAATACACTCGACGTGCGTATCGCGAAAAGCGTTTCCGCGTGCGAACGTGCTCCCGCAAAGACGATAGCATCTCCCAAATGTTCTTTTCCTTTTTTCATCAAGAAATCTTTTTCCGGACCTTCTCCGACTATCAAAAGTGTTACATCCGGAACAGTTGTCTTTATAGTCGCGATCGCATCAATCAGTTCACTTATTCCTTTCCAAGAAACGAGTCGTCCTACAGATACAACGACATTCCCTATCGGCATCGCTGTTTCTTCTTCTGCGGGAAGTTCGATAGTATTGTAGATCACTGGAATCTTTTGTGCTGGTATTCCCCACGCCATGATAATACCTTTCAGATAGTTGCTGGGGGCAATAACGAGTTGTGCGTGATGCGAGACAAAATTCTGAACGGCTCGTAAACAGGCCACTGGAAATGGTACGTTCCCTTGTCGCACGAAGTGATCCAGATCGGCTGTTATACCGAAACGCTGCTTCCCCTGTTCCCAGGCAAAGTCACCACCTATTTTAACTACAAACGGCTTCCCGAGGATGCGTGCAGCAAGGAGAGCGGGAAGACCGGTAGAGACTGGGTCAAGTGCCAAAATCACTTCCGCTTTTTTCCCTGCCGCATATACCTTGAAAAAATATGCGAGGTGCCGTATGCCACGGGGAAGATGCCGTACCTCTCCAAATTTAACTACGGTGACCTCATCACCTTGACCGGGCATATATTCCTCAATCAACGCCGCATACGTCGCCGGACCTCCGAGATCAGGCGGGTACAGTGGGGTCGCGAGCACAAGTCTCATGTGCCCATTCTAGCGGGTTTAGGGTCTTTAGGCGATTAGCGGCGCCGTACGTAGGTCCATCCAACACCGATAAATAGGAAGAGGAGAATCAACCCGAGAAGAGCTTCATCGAGAGGAGTGATGCCTCTTTTCACTTCTTCTGAGATATTAGAAACATTTCCGGCAGCGTGTGCCTTTGGCGTTTCCAATATTTCTGAAAGTACGTGCAAATCGCTTGTTTTAACTAATGAATGGGAAGTGTGGTGACCCGAGGCTGCGGGTGAGCTCTGCACCACCAAAATCGTTCCATTATGGTCGGAGGTAGCAGTCCCAGCGTCCCCGCCATCAACCGTCGTAGAGAGGCTGTAGAGGCCGACAGGAGCGTCGGTGGCAAAGATAAAGTCGTATGCCACGGTGATCTGCTCATGCGGCGAGAGCGTAGCGAGCTGCCACGGATCATCATGAACGACTGCTCCTTTAGGATCGCTCAGCACATCGTGGAGTGTGATCGGTGTAGAGGTCGCATCACTGGTGTTGGTAATGACGAGTTCTTGATGCACTGAGTGGGAATCAGAAAGTTTTACCGTCGAAGAAGCGGTAACACGCTCCACAGTGAGATCAAAGGAAGTGGTAACACCGCGTACGTCCGGTGTGAATAATTTATTTACTTCAGTGTTTTGAGGAGCAGGCGGGTAAAAATTTCCTGAAGCAGTATTTGAGAGTGCAGAAGTCTGTACTGTCGCGGTGTCGGTGTTATCAACCGTATTGTTGTCCGTCTCGTGTTCTTGCGCGGATACCACGTCCTTAATAGCGGTGCCGGGGTTCGTGTTTTTGATTTGGCCATGATAGGTAATCTGCACCGTCTGTCCTGCAGGGATCGCGCCGAGGTTCCATACAAGATGCCCGGATGCGTCCACGGTATGGTCGGCCGAAGAATCAAGCAGCTCGACGTGAGTCGCGTCTTGCGCATCGATAAGTGAGACATCGCTTGCATCTGCATCACCTTTATTGGTGACCGTATAGGTGTAGGTGAGATTACTTCCATTGCCAATATCGGATGGTACGCTGACACTTTCCCCTACCCAAAGATCAGGACGACCGAACGCAATGTTTCCGTTGAAATCACCAAATACGTTTACGATCGCGAGCAGCCAGTTTCGGCCGATGACATTTGCATTCGCTATGTTCAAGATGTTCGCGCTCGCAAATGCGTCGCCGGTCGAAATGCTCGAGGAAGATGCATTTTGGATATCATTATTTCCCGACAACGCTGTCAGGCTTACATGATTTTGAATGTTTGCGGAGGAAGAGGCTGTTATGTCAGTACTTCCCAGCTGAGAAAACATGCCTGGGGCCATGCTCGAAAGGAAAATACTGCCGTCCGCTCCGCGAATCACCGAGAGTCCTGCGGGAGCATCGAATACTTGCCCCGTCCAGTTTCCCGTCAATCTGAAAAGGATAGAGATATCGTTTCCTCCGAATAGGTTCGTATTGACTTGATTATAGATATTGCTGGCGGAATTCGAATTTCCCGTTTGAATAGAAGAGTTTGTGGTGCTGCCGGTTTGGTTATTACCCGACTGCGCAAAAGTAGATATCGTGTTATCGACAGTCGCGAGGCTGTTCAATGTCGTTGAGGCGTTAGCCGTTGCTCCTCCGTTTAGGAGTGCCGCAAAGGCCGCAAAATTTGGAAAAATAATGTCGCCGTTTATACCTTGGAATGCGTTGAGCGTCGCGAGGAGATAATTTGAATTTATAAGATTGGTATTCGCGAAGTTTATGAGATTCAATCCGGCATAGGCATTCCCTGTTTGAATAGCCGCAACTCCTGCTTGATCTACAGCGTTATTGCCGGTCATGGCCGTGAGAATGATCTCGTTCTGTATATTCGCGTTATTTGCTATATCGACAGTAACGCTTTCATCTCCTAAACATGAAGACAGAAGACAGGCAGCGCCCGAAGTGAGTGTTGAAGAAGAATTTCGAAGATCTATCGATCCATTCAACGTATTGAGGAAGTTAGAGAAAAAGATAGAGCCAAGCGAATTTATGAAGTTCGTATTCAGAAGATTGAGAATATTCGCGAATGCGATAGCCTGACCGGTAATTATTGTTGAGGTAGAAGTTGTTGTGGCCGTCGTAGTCGAGGTGTTGATTGGAGTAGTGGTCCCGCTCGTTGGAGTGGTAGACGATTCATTGTTCCCCGTGCTGCTTGCATTGCTCGTGCTGCCGCTCCCCCCTGCCTGTTGACCAAGCGCTCCCACACCATTTACCGCCCCTATCGTCGACGGCATATCAGCAGTGTCCGTTGCTGTTCCCGCTCCATCGGATCCGCCAGAGCCAGCCGAAGCTGAATCACTCGTGGAGGGGGTCGTCGCATCTGAAGAGGAAGCGTCGACTCCCGACCCGCCGCCGGAAGGAGCTGTCGAAGTACTTGTGTTTTCAGAAGAAGGAGTGGAGGTGGAATTCAGGGTCGTTGTTTGATCAGTACTCGTGTTCTCACTCGTTTCGGTAGAAGAACTTGAAGCGGTATTGGATTGATTTGTGGAATCATCAGAAGTGGTACTCGCGGTTGCAGTCACACTTGAGTCAGACGTATCCGTCGCCGCTGTAGAAGTGTCGGTGCTGTCTGATGAAGTCGTATCTGGGGGAGAGGTTGCGTCGGGAGCAGCGGTTGCAGGCGGAGTAGAGCTATCCTCAGTAGTCGTGCTTGCCGTACTGTCGTCAGCACGCGTTACGAGAGGATATGCGGTCGTCGACATAAGCACTGCCACCAAAAGAATGCTTGAAACAAAACGTTTGCTTATTAATTGATTCATGAGTTTCTGTACTAAGGTATAAAAATTTTCCGAAGAAATTCTGTTCTCCAATAAATTCTCAGAATCATTCCTAAGAACTTATTAGAAAACAGGAAGTATTCCTGTTTTCTAATAGATAGTCGCTGATTACGAGCGTTGAACGATCGTAAGTGTGCGTCCTGCGATAGTAACGATAGAGGTATCAAACATGGAAGAACCAGTCGTTACCATTCCACCATTGCCACCGAATCCGCCGTAGCCGCCGTCACCGGCGCTAGCCGAACCTGACTGATTGTTGTTTCCACTACCCGACATCGAAGCGCTCGATCCGTTGCCTCCGACGCCTCCGCGTGAGCCGTGTGAAGTATTATCTCCCGTTGCGAGATTTAAGGATACCGGATTGTTTACTGTCGCACCGTTCGAATTACCAACCGATACGGAATCATTTCCCCCTACATAGGTGTGGGTGAAGTGAAGCGTCGTATTGTTGTGATTTTCTGATGAGGACGAAGCTGACTGACTATTGTTATCACTCGTGTTGTTCTGGAATGAGCTGTCATCATTGCTGGTTGAGCTATCAGAACCAGAGGTTGTTGAGTGAGAACCTTGGCTTGCAGACTCCGAACTCGAAGAGTGCGAGTTGCTGTTATCCGAGCTGTTGTTATTACCAGAGGTGCTGCTGCTTGAGCTATTTCCATTCTGGTCTGAACTGTTCGAAGAAGAGTGTGATCCCTGATCTGACGAGTTCTGCGAGTTGCTTGTACCATCTACATTGTGCGATCCGCTTGACTGATCAGTCGAGTTTGAATGCGACTGAGAAGAAGCCTCCTGAGATGCACCAACATTTGAGGTTGTATCAAGCGTCTCGTTGTATTCGCGAGCCGAAGTGCTATCGGCAATCTGGGTGTCAGTAGAGTTAATATCGTTACCGATAGTTACTGTTCCCATTGCGTCCCCCGTGTTGATAGAGCCGCCGAAGCCGCCGTCTCCACCCGCACCACCATTGCCGCCACTTACTGAGCCGTGGTTACTACCTGAAGCTGATCCACCGTTTCCGCCCATTGATCCATGACCACCTTGTGAGAGGTTGCCACCGGTATCTGCTGACACGCTTACGGAATTGCTCACGTTTGCGGTGCCATTATTCGATACACTGATAGATGAAGCGAACGCTGCAGGAGCTCCTATAAGGAGAACTCCCATCATTGTTATAGCTGAAGTAATTCTAGATATCATAGTATTAGGATAGATGTTAATTTTTGATTTGCTTGACTAATTTTGCCCAGAAATCGACCTATAGTTATGAATCTTAACTATTGTGGGTGAACGCCGCATGAAGATACGCGCGAAGTAGCAAATACTTATTTTTATTCTGCATATCCCTGCAATATCGTCAATTGACTTTTCTAGATTACAGTAACTGATTAAATATCATTGTATGTATTGTTTCTCCAATATATTTCCAATCATATTTTTCTTGAACCATTTTTTTTGCGTTGTTCGTCACGCGGAGAACTTTTTCAGGTGTATTTAAAATATTACTCACCGCATCTGCAATGTGTTGGGGTGAATCGACGTCTACTGCCCATCCGGTAGTTTCTTTTTCCGGATTTCTTTTTTCATCGAATAAAAAATCGGCGATTCCTCCTTCTTGGGTCGCAATGACCGGCAGACCGAGCGCCATAGCTTCTATAAATGAATTCCCCATACCTTCAGAGCGCGATGGTCGAATGAAGATATCACAGATGACAAGTGCAAGCGGTAGATCAGCATGCGCTATCTGATTCATAAATTTTACCCGACTTTCTACGGCGTATCCTTTTGCGAGACTACGCAGCATTTCCTCGTCGGGTCCGATGCCGTAGATGATAAAAAAGATATGTTCTGGTAAGAGAGCGAGCGCACGAATAACGTCGTCGACGGCATTTTTGTGCACGAGGCGTGAAGTCGTGACAAGGTATACCTCTCCTTCTTTTTTTTCTAATTCTCTTTTTTTTGCGAGTATTTCGTGGCTGGAATACGGATGCGAAAACTCCTTCAGAGGTATGCCGTTAGGAATAACTTCCAGGATTCCTTTGTAGCCGCATTTTCGTGCCCAGGTGCCTAAAAAATGAGAAATCACCTGCACTACTGCAGCATGGCGAATACCGTAAAAAAGCAGAGGCGAAAAAAGTCGTATGCGCCATCGTTCAAATACGCGCTCAAACGGATCTCCTTCCTGGAGTGTGAGCGCATAGGGAATCCGCACTCCCCTCAGCCGCATAAGAACGAGAGGAAAGAGCATATAGGTCATCATCGCCCAGGCTCCATCAAAGTGTATTTTTTTGTGCAGTGAAAGAGCTTTTAAAGCAGCTTGGGGTACAAAAAGTATCTTGTGGAAATAGAACTCAGCAGCAAAGCTCGAAGAATAGGACAAATTCTTTTTCCCCTTCCCCACTCGATATACTCGAATGTTTCCAATAATTTCTTCTTCTGGCGCATCGGCTTCATAGCGAAGCGTTATCATGGTGAAGGCTATCTCATCAGGAGGAATTCGATTTGCAATCTCTTTTATCGCTATTTCCGCACCTCCGATGAAATTCGGATAGTAACTTAGAGAAAATATGAGTACCTGCTTAGGCATGGCTATGCGTGTCGTATTGCCACAATATATTCAGAGAGACGATGTTGTGCTTTCCAACCGAGTGCATATGATTTCGTTGCGTCGAGTTTCGCGCTCATCCGATTACCCTGCCGTTCGGGAAGCATTTCGATGGGCCTACCAAACATTTCGGCCACTTCGATGATGGAATAGGACTCCGAGGAGCCCAATCCAAACTCATCTCCGGTTCCCTGCTCTCCCACCAGCACCAGTCCATTGATGATGTCATCCACATGAGTAAATATCCGCTGCTGCGTTCCTGGAGCTACCACGGTAATCGGCTGGTGCGTCAGATATTTTTTTCGGAATATTTCAATGACCGTGCCATAGACGTCTGCACGTTCGCCGGGTCCGTACACATTATAAAAATAGGTAATCGCGTAGGGCATCTGGTACCACTCTCCATAATTGCGAACTAATTCCGTATTCGAAGCCTTTGTCCACGCATAGGGGCTTTGATCGCGTCCCATCCCGCCATCGGCAAATTTAGTTGAGGAACCGGCGTACACTATCTTTACGTTTTTCTTCCGGCAAAACTCTACTACCCCGAATGTTCCTGCTATATTGAGATCCCAAACGAGTGAGGGTTCATGAAAGCTTTTCTCAACCCGAGAATATTCCCCGAGATGATAGATCAGATGAGGCGTTTCAGGAATATGCTGTTCGATATCTTTGGTATGACCTTCGCGATATTCGACACCCTCCACAACGCTATCTGGAGAGCCGGTGAAGTAGTTATCGAGCGAGATCACGTGATGACCATCCGCGACTAAGCGTGTGCATAAATGCGAACCAATAAATCCAGCTCCTCCCGTAACGAGAATAGTTTTACTCATGTTTTATAGTGTCGTTGTATCACGAGAAGAGAAAAACTCGAAAAAGAAACAAGCGCGGCGCAGACAGCAAACCACACCGAGGTAGCAAGTTCAGAAATAAAAGTTGCAGAGGGAGCAGCGAACGTAGGTATAGCAAAAGGCCATGACAGCGCCCCTGCCGTCGCAGCGTTAGCTGTGGCGGCAGGGGCAACGGTGCCTGAATCATATGCCGAAGATGATGATCTGGTAGTAGACTGCGACGATTTTTTAGAAGGTGACTTCGCCGAGGATGCGGTCACTCTACTAGTACTACTCGATTTTGAAGGGGAAGGTTTCACTTTAGCGGGAATCGGCGCCGGAGGAGCGGTTGGATACGATCCTGGTGTTGGCGTACCCGCAATAAATGATCCTTCTGGCTTTCCTTTCGGCTGCTGGAGTGAATTACCATCGTTAGCTGCCCCTTGATCCGATGAATAGGAAACATTCGTCAACGTTGTGCCATCAGTATGTGCAAAACCTACAATTCCCGCGGAGGTGAGTGAAAATGAACTCTTGAGTAATGCGCCCGTATAGTTTGGCCAATCAGCGCGAAACAATGTAGGGTCCTGCGCAATCACTGCGGTCGCTCCGATTGAAAGCAACGCGCTCGAGCTACCGTCACTTTTTATCAAGTGGTTACCTCCCGCATCAAAAAGGCGTACATTTTTCGCAGCAAGATCGATGGAATCAGTTCCCGTATTGGTAACCTCCACCCACTGCCGACCAGTGTTCGCACCTGCAGGATTGTACATGATTTCTGTTACCACAAGCGCAGCATGAGCAGACATCGGCATCACGATACTATAAAGAAACACGAGAAAGAGACCGGCCTTCCACATGGCTATTGTTCTTTAAATATTGCTTTCAATGTTTCCTCAGGAACTTCGAAAGGACGGTGCGTCCTTTCTACCGCCGCCAACGCTTCTTTCAGTTCGGGGACGCGTGAAGGAGTGGTCGGCGGAGGTCCTTGTTTTTTCAAGACGTCAGAAAGAGCGGTCTTCAATGAAGGGGTCTGCGCCGCGTTAGGACTTGAAGGTGGTGCTGGAAGATTTTTTTTTGCATTCTGTGAACTCGTCATGGTGCGTAAGATAGACTTGAGGTCCTCGGCACTTTTTGCAGGAGGTGTTCGTACTGGCTCCTGTCGTACCTCTTGGGGTCTCTCAAGCTCTCGGGGTCGTTCGGTATGTGCAGGTACGGAGCGAGCATGGTCTTCTCTTCGTGGCTCAGAATTTTGAGATCTTGCTGTGGGTTCTTTTGAGGGTGTTCGTCGCACAGGAGGTCGCGAAGGTGCTGGAGCATTTTCAGGAGATGTTTCTGTTGAAAGTAACAACTCATTAAAGATATATTCTTCGATTTGGCTTCGAGGAGCCCCAAATTGTTGACGGGACGCTTGAATAACTTCATCTCTATAGGTTGTAGGCGGTGCCTCAATAGGTGGTATCGTAACCGCAGAAAAAGGACGGGAACCGACGCCATCGATCATCAGTGTGAGGTATATCTGTCGAAGGCCGAGATTCACGAGATCGTCTTTGATAAATTCCGGCATAAATATCGTTTCGAGCGTCTCGGCATCAAAAGGGCCGACACGAAATGCAACCGTAGTACCGACGTTTCCAAACACAGCGGCGCGTACTTCTTCCTCCATCTGTTCGATGTACTGGTGAGCGATAATAAGATTCAATTTATATTTTCGCGCCTCGGACAGAATTTCTGCAAATGTTTCATTCGCAAAATTTTGGAACTCGTCCACGTAAAAGTAGAAATTTGGTTGTCGCGCGATATCAGCACCAGAAAGATCCGCACGACTCATAGCTCCCAAGAAAATACGGGTGGTGAGCATCGAGCCGAGAAGTCGCATATTCGTTTCCCCTACTTGCCCTTTCGAAAGATTGATGATGAGAATCTTTTTTCGATCCATGAGGTCACGGAAATCAAACGACGATTTCGGCTGGCCAATAATATTGCGGATGAGCGGGTTGCCGGTGAACTGGCCGATTTTATTTTGTATTGAGGGAGTCGCTTCTTGCGTATAACGATCGGTATAGGCAGCAAATTCCTTTACCCAAAAATCCTTTACCACCGGGTCTTTCACATTATCAACAACTTTTTTACGATAGGCTTTGTCGGTATACATGCGATTCACTCCGAGAAGCGTCGCGTCCGGATATTCCAGAAGCGCAAGAAGCGTATTCGTGAGGATATATTCCATACGGGCGCTCCAGGCGTCTTCCCATATTTTCTTGAAGGTCGCCATGAGTCCCGATACCACCAAATGCCGCTTGTCATACCCCACATCTTCCATGACATTAAAAGCAATCGGCTGATTGAGATCAAATGGCGCGAAATACACGACGTCATTAATGCGATTGGCAGGAATGTATTCGAGCAGCTTATCGGCGGTACCGCCGTGAGGATCGATGAACGCGAGCCCTTCCCCGTTTCTAATGTCCTGAATAGCCATATTCTCCAGGAGAGTAGATTTACCCATACCCGTCTTCCCGATAACATACATATGACGAGACCGGTCCTTTTCCTTAAGACCAAATGGCAGCCGTTTTCCGCGTGAATCGGTGGCTGCGAAATACGTGACGCGGTCGGGATTCTCCATAACTCTCCTTAGTATAGCGCGTTACTCCCTCCAGAAAACCTCTGAAAGTGATAAGAAATTTATGAAATTATTGTCGACTAGGTGTCTGAAGGAACGACGGCAACCTCACGATCATGCCTATCCCGTCGCAATGTAATGCCGATTATGACTACAATAACGCCCATACATAAGAGAACCCACGTGAGCCACGAAAGAGGCAGTCCTGAAAATGGCGAAAGTATAATGAGAACCCCGAGAAGTACGAGAAAACTTTCACGTTTCATTCGTGAATTATAACCTGCCGCACTCAGAATATTATACGTTTACAATAACGACGAATTCTCCTCGTACTTCAGTAGGATGCTGAGTAAAATAAGCCACTACCTCAGCGGCGGTGCCTTCGACGAATGACTCGTGGAGTTTTGTAATCTCGCGGGCCACCATAATTTTTCGTTCGGGGGCAAGAACGCTCGCGAGCGAAGCGAGCGCTTTTAGAATACGGTGTGGTGACTCATAGAAAACGACTGTTCTCGTACACGCCGCGATTTCCTTAAAAGCCGTCTGACGGCCCTTTTTATGTGGAAGAAAACCCCAAAAGATGAAGTCGTTACCGGAAACACCGGCTATCGAAAGTGCCGCAGTGAGTGCCGAGGGTCCAGGAATAGATTCTATGCGTACTTCACCTGCGAGACGTTCGCGAGCGAGCCGCACGAGTTCGCTTCCCGGGTCTGAAATTCCCGGCGTACCGGCATCGGTGATGAGCGCAACGTGTTTCCCTTGCCCGAGCAATGAGAGGATGCGCTGAGCTGCCTGGGGACCGCTTTGCGCGTGAAATATAAGTAGTGGTTTCTTGATGTCGTACCTTGCGAGAAGTTTCGATGATACCCGCGTGTCTTCGCAAGCAATAGCGTCAACCTCTTTGAGCACTTGGAGTGCTCGAATCGTGATATCGCCGAGATTACCTATCGGTGTTGCGACAATGGAGAGTGTTCCCATCCTTTCACTCTCGCACCCTCGAAGAACCCTTGCAAACTACCACAAGTGTATTTCTTGTTTCCTAACTCGAAGACTCGTAAGGAAACAATGTCATTGACTAAATGTCATTTTACGCGTAGAGTTCATCAGGAATTTTGTTCTGGGCTTTAACTGATAAGAAGGGTCACGAAGTGTTCGACGGGGAAATAAAAAATGGAAACGCCTTCCGCTACCATAACGGCTCGGGATATGAGTCTTTTATTGTTGCCGCGGATATCGAAAATAACTTTAACTGGTCACTCGGACCTCTTTATTGTCAGGCTGACGTAGAGAAAAACCGGACGCTGGTTGAGGGCATTGTGTCGATCTTCAAACGACGTAAAGTGAAAAAGATTTACGCACCTTCGGTTGCCGCGCACAGCGCCCGCATTGTGGGTGCAAAGGAGCTGACCACACGAATTGAACTCGGTCAGGGAATCGTCCTTTACCGAAATAAAGATCTTCCCTCCGACGGTGTTCCGATCCAGGTTGGGGAAGGTTGGATTATGAGCGGCGGTGGCTGCCCTGTGCTTATTGCAACAGGTCGAGGTATTTGCATTCCAATGCATGCGTCGAGAGAATCACTTATCGACCTCAAACGCATCGAGACCGGCGAATCTTCTCGCCAGCACGAAAGCGTGATTCACGCGACCGCCGCGTACTTCAAAGAACGCGGCATAAACCTCGGTGAGGTAGTGCTTCGTGGTTGTTGGAATGTGAAACCCGAAAATTTTCTTCATCCATTTGACGATCCGAAACATGGTTCCTTGAATGTCCGCCGATATGAGGACCTTCTGGACCGCTATGGACCAAGTATCATGACAGAACCGAATGGCTGCCTTAGTCTACCGGAACTTGTCATGCATATTGCGAAGAGTCTCGGATTTGCACAAGTAGGGTTCAGTCGCTCCCTGAATTCGAATGAGGCCGACACCCGCCATAAAGATAAAAAGTTCGCGCTTATGAGAAACCTCGTGGGCGTGCATCGATTCCCCTAACAAGCCTTGCGCCGACTTCCCTTCTTGGGAGGCCGGCGTTTCTTTTGATACTATGAGACCTAATGGCCGACGAACCTGAAAAGAAACACGTGCATATAATAGGTCTCTGTGGGGTCGGTATGAGTGCTACTGCGCTTCTTCTTAAGGAATCGGGCTACACCGTGAGCGGATCAGACGCCGAGTGCTACGGTCCTCCAAAAAATATCTTGGAGCGCGCAGGACTTTTCCCGATACTTGGTTATGCTCCTGAAAATATTCCGGCAGAGACCGATCTCTTCGTGGTGGGCCGAAATGCAAAGCTCGCGTATGACGACAACGCTGAAGTGCGAGCTGCTTTTGAATTTGGCAAACCGATTCGCTCTTTCCCTGAAATTCTCGGCGATATTACGACCGGAAGAGAAAATCTCGTCGTTGCAGGCAGCTATGGAAAATCAAGCACAACAGCTCTTATCGCTTTCATTCTCCGTCATGCGGGAGTGGATGCGGGTTATTTTATCGGTGCGGAGCCAGTCTCCCTTCCCCACCCGTCCGGACTTGGCACGCATCCTGTGTTCGTTCTGGAAGGTGATGAGTATCCTTCGGGCCACAAAGATCCACAAGCAAAGTTTATGCACCTGCATCCGCGCGATGTCATACTGACTTCCGTCGTGCATGATCATGTGAATATCTACCCGACCTTTGAGGAGTATCAAAAACCATTCCGAGACTTGCTTGCCCTGGTGCCTCCTGAGGGTTTGGTAATCGTCTCCGCAGACGAGCCGCGTGCACTTGAAATGGCGGAGGAATCGCGTAAAAAGATAGTCACCTATGGGGTATACCATGGCATGTATAGTGCGCGAGATATTGAAATAGGAGAACGTACCCATTTTATTCTTACAAAAGATGATGAACCGGTTATTGAGATTGAAACTACCCTGCTCGGCAAACATAACTTTGAGAACATCGTCGGCGCGAGCACCTATCTACTCTCGCGCGAGCTTG
Organism: Patescibacteria group bacterium; assembly: GCA_013815345.1. GTDB lineage: Bacteria > Patescibacteriota > Minisyncoccia > Phycocordibacterales > Phycocordibacteraceae > C7867-001. Next base: position 85,735 of record JACDGK010000003.1, on the reverse strand, counting down.
TGACGCCAGAAGCGCTTAGGTCTGCCGTCGCTGTTTTTGGGGGAGTCCGGCGACGTCTCGACAACATTGCCCTTACGTCTAAGGTGCCTATTTTTGAGGGGTTTGGATCTTCGTATGAAAAGGCTCGTGCCGCGATCGACGCGCTGCGGCTTCACTTCGGCACGCGCCGCTTAGTCATCGTATTCGAACCGCATACCTTTAGCTGGCGTAACCGTGCGAATCTCTCGTGGTACGACAAAGTATTCGGTGGAGCTGACCTCGCCTTTATCGCACCGCCTGAAACACAAGGTTCAGATACTCATGAACAGCTTTCAGGGGACGAGATCATGAATCGTCTTTCTGGCAGCGGGATCGACGTACTTCTGTATGACCCCACGCATCCCGAAGCAGTTCTTTCTCACCTTACGGAAAATGATGTTATTCTCGTGCTCACCTCAGGAGACCTCGAAGGCTCACTTGAGTCGTTCGCACGATGTGTGAGTCAGCACTTTCCTCTTTAATTCTCCTACCTTTCATGCGTATATTTCGAACCGAATTTGGCATTGAATATGAGAAATATTCGTTCGGCTATGCGCTGTATGCCGAGCTTGAAAAAGACGATAATCCGCAGGGAGCCTACGAGCAAGGATTTCTTCCAAATTCTGCCGATCCGGACCTTACTTCTCGTTTTTATATGGCGCGAAGTGTACGAATGCCTCTCAGTGATTTTATTCCTTCGAGCGAAAATCGTCGCATATTCCGAAAATTTGATGGTCAATTTTCTTTCAGCTATATCGACCGCGATGCTATTGCGGAGGAAAAAGAATTCAAACCGATGTTTCTTGAATACTTTGAGAGACGGCACGGGAAAAATATCATGGGTGAAAAAAGACTCGACGGTATTCTTCGATCAATACTCCCCCTTCGAGTTGTACGGTATGAAAAAGATAGCCGTCCCATCGGATATGTACTGGAAGTAGTACAGCCAACCTTTAGCCACTACTGGTACTCGGCTTATGACTTGGCTTTAGCAGAAAGTTCCTTTGGAATGTGGCTTCTATTGGGTGCCGCACGCAGGGCAAAAGAAGAACAGCATGCCTATTTCTATCTTGGAACGGCATATGGACAGAAAGGACGATATAAGACGAATCTCTCACCTCTTGAATTCTGGGACGGCACTATATGGAATACTGACGAAACACAATTACGAGCCTTGATTGAGAATGATAGCGAAATAAAAAGCTAACGTAGTAGCGCTACGGACACGCGCTCACCCTCGTTTCATCCGTATGGGTGAGAGGAAATGTAGTTTTGGGAACTTGAATAAGTTGGAAAGGACTCGTAATGCTGCTAGTTGTGACACAGGTGCTGCCAGGAGTAACGTGATCAACCACCACGAGACGTTGAGCATTTGCATCGGTAAGTGATTTGACTTGTACGGTATAGCCCCCGTTGGAGTGTGTACCGTCGAAAATCGCGAGCACTTCGTATTTCGAAAAATCAACCGTAGGGATCGCTGATACACCGTGATCCCCATAGATCAATACCCAAAGGGTTTTTAAATCATCATTCGTGCGAATACGATAATTGCTACGCCCGGTGACCGAAAGAGCATTCGTACCTTGCACGAGTACCGTATACGAAACAGTGCTCGTAGAAGTGCTTCCTCCATTAGCGGAAATGGCGCTGTTCACATCCGACTGAAGTGACGCAGGACCAAAAAAGAAAAGAACTCCTCCCACAAGTATCGCAACGAGCACCATGCCGCCAATGAGTAGAAAATCACGCATATATAAAGTATACGGCATTCAAATGCTTTTTTGAGTGGTGCAAGCGGAAAGATTCGAACTTTCGACCGCCCGAGTATCAGTCGGGTGCTCTACCAACTGAGCTACGCTTGCAAGTGTTTGGTCTTTGGATAGTACCAAAAGTACTTATAACCAACAAGGCGGGCGGTTTTTACGAAGAAAAACCGCCCGCCTTGTTGGTGACGAATACTACTAGTTCAAACTAAAGAGAATGAAGCGTGTTCTTGTGTTCCGCCTATTCAAAGCATGCGGGCGTCAATTGAGCGCCCCCATGACATACCGGTGCGTTTTTCCGGCGTCCGTGCATTGTTTAGGGACAAATGCCATCTCCCGCGCTGGCAGACTGGATGCTGAGAATTATGATATGAAAGCAAGCTTTCATGATATAACTCCCAGCATCCAGTCCACCAGGCATCGACAAGAGTGTTCTTTCGAACATCTCGGTTCCGATTGGATATGTTCCACGAGCAGCTTCCGCTACCCGTGCCTTGTTACGACTTACTCCCTGTCATTGAATTTACCGTAGTCCTATACAAGATAAGATGTCGGGTACCTCCAACTTCCTTGAGTTGACGGGCGGTGAGTACAAGACTTGAGAACGTATTCACCGTGGTATGGCTGACCCACGATTACTAGCGATTCCGGCTTCACGAGGTCGGTTGCAGACCTCGATCCGTACTGGGGATGGTTTTTGGGATTTGCTCCACCTTACGGTATTGCTTCCTTCTGTACCATCCATTGTATCACGTGTGCAGCCCCAGGTATCAAGGGACATGCTGATTTGGCGTCATCCCCACCTTCCTCCCCCGTGAGGGGGCAGTCTCGCCTGACATAAGTAACAGACAACGAGGGTTGCGTTCGTTACCCCACTGAAGGGAACAGCTCAAGCCACGAACTGACGACAACCATGCATCACCTGTCCAACACCCTCGAAGGCTTCCCTCTTTTCAAAGGGCGTGCAGTTGGATTTCTAACCTGGGTAAGGTTCTTCGCTTAGCTACGAATTAAGCCACATGATCCACCGCTTGTGCAAGTCCCCGTCTATTCCTTTGAGTTTTAATCTTGCGATCGTACTACCCAGGCGGCTCGCTTACCGCGTTAGCTTAGTCCCACAGAGGGTCGATACTCCGTAGAACGAGCGAGCAACGTTTAGGGCCAGGACTACCGGGGTATCTAATCCCGTTCGCTCCCCTGGCTTTCGTGTGTGAGCGTCAGATTTGGGCCAGTGCGCTGCCTTCGCCTTTGGTGTTCCCCACGATATCAACGGATTTCACCCCTACACCGTGAGTTCCACGCACCTCTCCCAACCTCAAGTTATGCCGTTTCGCTCGCGGGCCGGAGGTTGAGCCCCCGGATTTTACGAACGACTAACATAACCGCCTTGACACCCTTTACGCCCAGTGATTCCGGATAATGCTTGGGGCCTCTGTATTACCGCTCCTGCTGGCACAGAGTTAGGAGCCCCTTATTCATGTGGTACCGTCAATAATTTCGTCCCACATAAAAGATGTTTACGTGCCGAGGCACTTCGTCCATCACGCTGTATCGCTCCGTCAGACTTGCGTCCATTGCGGAAGATTCTCGACTGCGGCCTCCCGTAGGAGTATGGGCCGTGTCTCAGTCCCATCGGTGGGGGTCAGCCTCTCAGCTCCCCTAAGCGTCGTAGCCTTGGTAGGCCATTACCCTACCAACTAGCTGATACTACGCAAGCCGCTCCTGTAGCGATAAACTTTACTATTGCTAGACCATCCGGTGTTACCCCGTCTTTCGACGAGCTATTCCAGACTACAGGGTACGTACTTACGTGTTACTACCTCGTCTGCCACTGACCTTACGGTCCGTTCGACTTGCATGCCTTATCCATACAGCCAGCATTCATCCTGAGCTAGGATCAAACTCTCATTAAGAATAGGCGGAACACAAGAAAACACTTCTCTTGGTTCTCGTCTAATTTGAACTATGTAGTTGTCAATGAACTTGCTCCAAAACTATTCCTCGGAGCAAACAAAACCCCAGCCCCTTTTGGGGGCGGTATTACCTATACTACGTGGTCGGAATAGTCGAGTCAAGCCCTAAAAAGACTTGGAATAAGGCCTTGGGCGACAAGAAGGAGAGCGGCCATAGAATGACCGCCCTAGCCTGCTTCTACTTTCGAAGACACGATCGCTTCTTCAACCCCTTCCTTAAAATGCCGGAGTACCCACGCAGGGAGGCCTCCCGGAATCTGTACCGTACATCCATGGAAAACCCGTTTCATAATGACTAGTTTTCCTTTTCGGATATATTTTTCGGCTGCTTGTTCGTAAATCCCTTCCAATTCAGAATCGGTCGGAAGATCTACTTTACTTGTATCTGACGTTCCCAAAAGATACCGGCCCTGCGAGTGTAGGCGTACAAGCTCGAGCTTTGTCATCGCTGCGCCTTTCTGCTAGAGTGCTCCAGTTCAGAACTCTGAGAAGATTTAAGCATTCGGTTTGTAATATGGCAAACAATCTTTTCGAAACGATTTTTACTTTTCACAAGTTGTCAGGAAGAGGCAAAAGAGTAGAATAGGAAGAGCCGTCAAACCTTAGCCGATGTTATCTGTACCGACATTACCTTTTGGCACGAAACGTGAGCATGTGGTCGTGTCCGTAGGAGGTTCACTCATCGTTCCTGATGAGATCGATACGACGTTTCTCAATACATTTCGTTCCTTCATTCTCACTGAGGTCGAAAAGGGTCTCTCTTTTTTCATTATTACCGGCGGCGGCAAAACGGCACGCCGGTATCAAGATGCCGCGAACGAAGTTCGCGGCGATTTAAATCGCGAGGATCTGGATTGGCTTGGTATTCACTCCACCCGCCTCAACGCACATCTCATGCGAACTCTTTTTCAAGAACATGCACAGGCCCGCATCATTAAAAATCCGACTCGTCGCGTAAATTCGCGCGCGCCGATCGTCATTGGTGCAGGGTGGAAACCTGGCTGGTCTACCGACTACTGTGCCGTTCTTGCAGCAAAACATTTAGGAGCGAAAAAACTCGTAAATCTTTCCAATATCGACTACGTCTATGATAAAGATCCGCGTAAATTTCCTGACGCGCAAAAGATAGAAAAGATAAAATGGGCTGAGTTCCGTACGATCATCCCTGACCACTGGGATCCAGGTCTCTCCTCCCCTTTTGACCCCGTTGCTGCGAAAGAAGCTGAAGCCCTCGGTCTTGAAGTCGCACTCATCAATGGCGCCAAGCTCGACGAATTCAATAATTATCTTTCAGCAAAACCTTTCATCGGTACCATTATTTCTTAATTATTGAAAAAGGGAAAGCACGTCTATTTGCGCGTGAAGTTCTTCAATCGTGCCGTTGTTGAGAAGAGTGAAGTCTGCAATTTTCATAACGCCAAAAATATTCATATCCCACGGTTCGATAGAAGCCATTTCTCGATCTTCTTGTGTACAAAATTCTTCAAATGAAACCTTGTCCGTCATTGATCCTCGAATTACCACCCGTTCATATCGTATCTGCCTATCCGCATCTACCGCTCCAATGAGTACTCCGTGAGATTTTAGAAAGTCAGCTTCTCCCACCGTACGGATTGATTCAATAAGAGCACCCCCTCCCGCTTCTTTTGCTCGGGCGAGGAGCTGCTCGCCCACATACGCTGGACCATGCATTTTACGGAGTTCATTTGCAACATCGCGAAGCGAATCACGGTTTTTCGGCGCCCCGCGACGAAGAGTTTCTTCGAGAATAAACTCTCGCGCCGAATAGTGTTTAAAACCTTTTTCCTGGACAAGATACTCAACAACCGTACCCTTCCCTGCCCCGTTGGTGCCGGTAATACCGATTATCATGACTTTTATTTCTTTCCCGATTTCTTCTCTGTTCTATTTACCATTTTCTTCTCTTTCGATCCTTTCTTATCAGATAAGCTGATATTCGCGTCTTTAGCAAAAGCTTTTGCAAGTGGCACGAGTAGCGGTGCAGCGAGAAGAATCGAGGAATACGTGCCCGCCACAACACCGACAAGCAACACAATAGCAAAGTTCACGGTTGCAGCACTTCCCACGAAAGCGAGTGCGAGCAACGCGAGCACGACGGTAAGGGAGGTATTGATGGAACGCCCAAGTGTTTCAGTGATGGATTTGCCCACGGTCTCTTCGAATGGTTCTACGATGTGCTCTCGTATATTATGCGCGAGGTGTTCACGCACGCGATCAAAGATAACGATCGTATCATTCACGGAATACCCGAGGATAGCGAGCAATGCAACCGCAAAAAGCGAGTCTACTTGCGCGCCGGTAAAGTGAGCGAGAATAGCGTAGAAACCGGCCGGGATGATGATGTCATGCACGAGAATGGCAACAACCGTAACGCCATATATCCACGATGAAACTGGTTTTGAAACGCGACGGAATGCCCAGGCGATGTAAAGCACGATGGCGACGATAACCGCGAGAATAGCCCACAATGCCTTTTGTCCGAGCTGCGTGCCGAGCGACGGACCAATGGAAGTGAAACGGTCCTCGGTAAGAGCAGCTTTGCCATTTTCAGAGAGTACGGCGAGCGCTTGCGTGTGTTCGGCTGGCGTGAGGGTACGAGCGCGGAGGGTTACGTCGTTTGTGCCACTCGGCAAAAGCGATACTTCGCCGAGATTGAGCGCCGCAAGATTTTTTTGGAGAAGCACCGTATCAGGACGCGGTGCGGTATACGTGACCTGAACAAGCGAGCCACCCGTAAAGTCGATCGAGAGCGGCAAGTGTAGAAAGAGAATTGCGCCGACAGCAATCGCAAGGATGATGCCGGTGATAGCAAAAAAGAGACCACGATGATTGACGATATACATATTAGCGTTTGTTAGCCTTAGTCGGAGCGGTTTCGGTGGTTACCTCAGGAATATTTTTCGATTGCATGAATCCGCTGCCGACCAAAAAGCGCCATGCTCCCTTTGTTTGCTCAGGAAGGACAGCGAGGAGAAAGACGCGTGAGATACCGACTGCTGAGATGAGCGACGCAATCACACCAAAACCGAACACAAGCGCAAAACCCTGCACGATCGAAGTCCCAAGCCAGAAAAGAATGGAGGCCGAAATGAGCATCGTGAGATGGCCATCGCGAATAGCAGGCCATGCACGGCCGAAACCGATCTTCGCTGACTCGCGTGTACCTTTACCCGAGCGTACTTCTTCTTTGAAGCGTTCAAAAATAAGCACGTTTGCATCTACTGCGAGACCAATGGAGAGAATGAATCCGGCAATACCCGAAGCGGTAAGTGTGATTGGCACGACTTTGATCACCGCGATAGTAATAAAAAGATAAATGATAAGCGCTACCGCAGAAATAATACCGGGCACGCGGTACCAGAGAATCATGAAAAGTGCGACGAGAATAAAGCCCACGACCGCGGCTTTAAGACCGGCATGGAAAGCTTGTGCACCGAGCGTCGGGCCGACAGTATCACTCGACTCAAGAGCGATAGGCACAGGGAGCGCGCCGAAGTTTAGATTTTGAACTAGGCTTCGCGCTTGCGTTGGCGTAAATTGTCCAGTGATCTGCGCGGTGCCGCCCGGTATAGCCTGCTGGATGACCGGCTCAGAGATCGGCTGCCCATCGAGAAATATGGCGAGCGTGCGGCCGACATTCTGGCTAGTGATCTGTTCGAAGAGTTTCGCTCCCGCATCATTAAAATTAAGAACAACTATCGGCGCATTCACACTCGCAGAACCATTTCCGCTACTAAATTGAAGCTGCGCATTTTTAAGATAGCCGCCTGTAAGTCCGGTCGGTGTAAATGAGATGGTGCTCGATCCTGTTCCATTTGACGTTGGCGGTCCTTCAAGTTCGAAATCAAGCACGGGCGTCTGCCCGATCGCATCCACCGCTGCTTTTACATTCGTGACGCCCGGAAGATCTACCAAAAGACGATCTTCTTTCTGACCAGAAACGGCTCCCGCATATTCAAGCTGGACAAGTGGCTCGGCAACACCAAAAAGGTTTACTCGACGATCAATAACATCACGAAGCGATTGAAGGGCGCTTGTCTTGTCGCCAAGAATCTTTGAGGTATCAGCTTTATAGATAAGCTCGGTACCGCCCGCAAGATCGAGCCCGAGCTTTACCGCAAAACGTGATTTTGGAGCGTTCGATGACAGAACAAACCAACCGAGAAGACTGGCGAGGATAACGACAACGAGCGCAAAGAAGATACGGCGAGGCATAGGTGAGAATTCAGAGGAGTCCAGGTGCTAATGGTCTTATATTGAGGTAGTGTACGGATTTTTTGGCGTTTCGCAACGTCGTCGTGGAGAGACAGCAAGCACTGCATAAAAGAGAGCGCCCCGGGCCGCTAGGCCAAGTCTTACTCTCTTTTATGCAGTGCTTGCTGTCTCGTGACTCCTCACGACTAATAACGAGGCGTTTTTAAAAAGACATGCCACAGCGATAGGGCCCAGGCCGCCGGGAACCGGCGTGAAGACGCTCGCGACTTCAACGCACGAAGGGTCCGCATCTCCGACGATAGCGCCATTCAACTCGCTCGTGCCGGCATCGACAAGCACGACTCCTGATTTTAGCATTGCCGGCATAAGAAGACCGGGACTTCCGGCGCCTGAAATAATGATGTCGGCATTCCGTATCGCTTCATGGGTAAAAGAGTCTTGAGTGAGCACAAGCACCTCTGCACCTTCGGATTCAAGCCACACGGCTGCGGGCTGACCAACTAACTTACCACTTCCTATTATTACGCTTTTCTTTCCTTCGGCTTTCACACCCGTGCGGAGGAAAACTTCTTTAATAGCACCAACAACTGGCGGCAAGAGTGCTCCTGGTTTCCGATAGACGAACCGTTCATACGCTGCCGCAGAAAGTACGTCGGCATCTTTTTGCAAAGGAATCTCATCCAGTATCAAAGTACTATTTACTGCTTCTGGGAGCGGAAGCTGCACGATGACACTATCGGCGCCAGGTGCAGCAATTGCAGTGAGTACTTCCTCGGTCGTCGCGTTGTCAGGCAACCGCGCGATTTCCATACGCATGCCCGCATCGGTTGCCCGAGCTGCTTTCACCCGAAGATATGATTCGGTCGCGCCCGTCGGGTTCATGACCATCGCACGCACGACAAGTTCTCGGCCGACTACGGCCGCATGCGTACGTACGGTCCTCAAAATATCCGACGCTATGCTCCGACCATCAATGATCATGTGAGGTTCGCTTCTTTTTTGAGCTCTGCTATGCCTTCTTCAAAAGATATTGTCGTCTCCCAGCCAAGTAACTCTTTTGCTCGAGCGGTATTGGCAAGAGTGTCTTTTGGTTCAAGACGTTCTTCGACATACGTAATAGGACCACCAATCGCTTCGGCAACTTCATTTACCGATCGGTTTTTGCCCCCGCCGATGTTCATAACCTCCCCTTTCCCTACGGTTGGTTTTTCCGCAGAAAGAATATTCGCACGGACGACATCATGTACGTGCGTATAATCGCGTGTATGCGTACCGTCTCCCGCAATTGTTAAATCCTTGCCTTCAATGCGTTGCTGGATAAACTTTGCGATGACCAATGCATACGCACCATGCGGATCAGCATTTTTTCCATATACATTGAAATAGCGCAGGCACACTGTTTCAAGACCAAATACTTCCGAGTACAGCCGGCAGTACAATTCGCCGATATATTTTTGGAGTGCATACGGACTTTTCGGATGCGCGTCCATCGTCTCTACCAGCGGCATTATATCTTGATCCCCATACGCCGAGCTCGAAGCAGAATAAACAACACGCCTTACTCCGGCATCTTTTGCAGCGTTTAAAACCGAAAGCGTTCCAGTAACGTTTGCTTGATTTGTTTTTTCTGGGTATTGGAGGGAGTACTGAACCCGCGGAAGTGCCGCAGTATGAAAAACGTAGTGCGCCCCTTCAAAAACGTTTCGGAGAAGCGCGCCGTCACAAATATCACCTTCGTGATAAGTAGCGGCAGCTGACTCCCGTCCGGGAATCCTGCCGCCTGAATAGTTATCTACGACATGCACCTCGTACCCCTGCGCTAAAAGATCTCTCGTAAGATGCGAGCCTATGAAGCCTGCGCCTCCTGTTACCACTGCTTTTTTTGGTGTTGATGGATTCATAGTAGATTCTTTATTCAAATACTATAGTCTAAACGCCTGAAAAAGAAGCGAGTGCCCGTATCGTCTTCAGCGCAATGACAAGATCGAGTGTAAACGAGCGGTGTTTCAGATAGTAGAGGTCGAAAGAAAGTTTACGTTTAGTACGCCCCACATCCGCCGCTCCTCGGGGAGCGTCATAGTCGCGAAGCTGCGCCCAGCCGGAAAGTCCTGGCGTGATCACATGGCGAATCTCATAATACGGAATCTCCTGCTGGTACACCGCGGCGATAGGGGGAAGTTCCGGCCGAGGCCCTATGAAAGAAAGTTCCCCTCGGAGCACATTATAAAGTTGCGGCAACTCATCGATCCGTGATTTACGAAGAAATTTTCCGATTGACGTGACTCGATTCTTTTTTTGAAGTTCAAGATCTCCGTGATCATTGAAAAGCATTGTTCGCAACTTTACTATCCGAAAGATCTTCCCTTCTCGTCCGATACGTTCGTGAAAAATAAAAGGCTCTCCGCCATTTGCCATAAGGATGAACGCTGCAAACAGGATAAAGATCATCGCAATGATAATTCCTACCGCAGCACCAAAAATATCGAACGTACGTTTTCCTAAATCATAGGCGAGGTGGCGTTTCGGCAGGCACGCGAGCAGCCAGACATAATCGATGTGAGCGAGGGGCACGCGATCGAAAAGATCTTCATAAAATGAAGCGAATTCTACGAAAGAAATGCCCGCGACCATGGCATCGTACAGCGCGGAGAGCTCGCCCTGCACTCCATTGTCTCGCGTATCGAGAACGATAATGCGAGCACCGCTTTGCGTCGCGTGTGCGATACGTTCAGAAATCTTCCCTGCTTCGATGCGACTTGTATCGATATGTTCTATAAAACGAATACGGTAGCGATTGTTCCCATTTACTTCATCAAATACTTCCTGGACTGATTCGCCCTGCCCCACCAGCACGGCCAGCTCACGTCCTCGTACTGAGAGGCGCGGGGTGATATAAAAGCGCCATGTCTGAATAAGAAGCACTGAAATTATAAGGTACAGGATCAGAATTGTTTTCGGAGCGATCACAAGTGGCAAAAGGAAAAAGATAACGGCAGCGATCAGAGTGTTTGCTATCTGCGCCCCTAAAATCCGCGAGCCCATAACGCGCTTTACAAGCTGGGTCTGTTTTTCATAGAGACCTGCAATAAAAAATACAACAATAGAGACGATGAATACCGGGATGAAGGCGATGGCATTCTGAAGGAAATGAGCGTAGGTAGGCACATGAAGAACACGAACAGTCAGAGCCAACCACAGCGAAAAGACGAGGAGCGCTAGGTCTCCGACTAGTAGAAACGTGGTCTCGCGGCGGACAAGTGCCATTGTTTGGATAGTATAACTATATACCTCGCTGTAAAGTCACCACAGGAGTACTTCCAAATTCCTAATTCGTTCATCATTCATAAGGAATTTTGGTCGTATACTGGGAGATATGGACATGGTGAGGGGCAAGAAAATACTCTTTGTTATAACGAAATCAAACTGGGGAGGCGCCCAAGCGTATGTGTATGCCCTTGCCGTACATCTGCAAAAAAACGGAGCGATGGTGACCGTGGCATTTGGCGGTACGGGCAGACCCGGAGCTGAAACTGGACTGCTCGCTCTGCGATTACGCGAAGCAGGGATGGCGATTGAAGTGCTTTCTTCTTTCGCTCGAGACGTGTCACTTCCTCAGGAACTTTGCGCTTTCAAAGAATTGCGTGCTGTTATACAGAGACTCCGACCCGACATTGTTCATTTAAATAGCTCAAAGGCTGGCGGCTTGGGTGCACTTGCAGCACGTACGACCGGCGTCCAAAAAATAATTTACACGGCACACGGCTGGGCTCACCGCGAATCGCGAAATTCTTTGAAAAAATTATTTGTTCGATTCGCTTCGTGGATAACTATTGTACTTTCGCACACCGTAATCGTTGTCTCTGGTCTTGATTATCGTGATGCACCCGTTTTATTTTCTCGTAAAAAACTAGTGGTTGTGCGAAATGGCAGTGCTCCTTTTCCGCTTCTTTCAAAAAAAGAGGCGCGTGAGGCACTCACGAAAAATGCGCCCATTCCTCTCGAGGCAACATGGCTTATTACGCAAGCTGAGCTCCATCCTAATAAAGGCATCGCGGTTGCGATCACTGCTCTTCAAAAAATTATTTCCACGCATCCCAATACTTATTTGGTTGTTGTGGGAGAAGGTGAAGAACGAGCAGCTCTTGAAGAACTGGCGAGTACACTCAGTATTTCTGATCACGTGTTCCTTATTGGTTTCGTAACCGATTCCCGCACCTATCTGCGCGCAGCCGACATATTTCTCATGCCCTCCTACAAAGAGGGTCTTCCTATCGCTCTTCTAGAGGCGGGCTTCGCTTCGCTTCCCGTTATCGCCAGCAATACTGGCGGGATACCAGAAGTCATCGAAGACGAAAAAAACGCCCTACTTGTTGCTCCGGGAAGCACTTCTGAACTCGCTGCTGCTATAGAATCACTTTTGAATGATGCTGAAAAAGCGCAGCATTTTGGAAAAGCACTGCACGCATGCGTGCTAAAGAGTTTTTCCGAAGAACGAATGTTCGAAGAAACTCTTTCTGTGTATCTTCAAAAATAAATATCAACCCTCGTATTCTTGGAGGGCAGCCTCTCGAGGCACGCTCCTGCCATGCTGCGCGAGTGATGTTACGATGCCGAGTGCCGCAAACTCTATAAGCAAATGTGAACCGCCCGAACTCATAAACGGAACGGTGGTGCCAGTCACTGGTAAAAGGCCGAGATTAATACCGATGTGTACTGTGATATGTGCAAGAAAAAGTATGACTACGCCGATGGCAAAAAGTGAGTCAAAATTTGTCGACATCTTTCGCGCGAGTGCGAGCAGTTGAAAAAGTAACAGTCCATACAATACTAAAACAAGTACGACGCCTGCAAATCCCCATTCCTCGGAAAACGCCGCAAAAATGAAATCGGTCTCGTATTCCGGCAAGAAGCTGAGTTTCGATTGGGTGCCATATCCTATACCTTTTCCCCAGAGCTGTCCTGAACCAGTTGCAACAACTGCCTGGTACGCGTTATAACCCGAACCATGAATATCCGCTGCGGGGTTAACGAACGCCATGATACGCGCACGTTGATAGTCATGCAGACCAACGAACCACAACCCGCCAGCAGCAAGTAACCCGACCGAAAGAACGATAGCGAGATGCTTTTTCGGTATGCCGGACACGAGTATCATGCCAAACCATATCGACATAAATATAACCGCCATGCCGAGGTCAGGTTCAACAAGAATAAGCAATATGAGTGTGCCGGCATAGGCTGCAGAAACAATAACGTGCCAGAAATATCCTATTTCCATATGGCGGCGTGAGAAATACTTTGCCATCAAGGCTATGAGAATGAGCTTCGCAGGATCAGCAGGTTGAAATGAAAAAAGGCCGAAATTAAACCAGCTTTTTGCCCCAAGAGTGACGTGACCCACCAAAAGCAGCGCTCCGAGAAGAATCGTCGCAATAATATATCCTGTTACGATAATAGGGGTACGTCGAATGAATCGCATGTCGATACACGCACACACGACGAATGCGACACTGGAAATCCCAAGCCAGAGAAGCTGGCGCGGTGCAAGCGAGGCACCATCGCCGAACGTGTTCATGGTGAGAATACCGAGAAGAGAAAGCGCCAGTGCGATCACATACAACGGCCATCCTGTTTTCAAAGCCGCAAATGGCTTCCCGCGTACCAGTTCACTCATAGCGTTGAAGGAGCGGCGGGGAGTATCTCGACGCGCGCAGGAGTGCCCGCAAAAGGTGCATTCCACGTAAAGATAAGAGGGGCGCTGCCTTGTGAAGGAAGTTGGGGAACGAGAGTTTGAGAAGCGGCGATAGCATTGTCCGATGCATCGAATACCGTAGCGACCACGGAGATATTATAAAGAATATGAGCAGTGGGATTCGTGAGTCGTGCCGTTATCCGAGGAGTCGGTCCATCTTGAATCTGTATGGCATCGGGCACGGGGACGATAGGTTTTTGTGCCGCACGAAGCCATTTCAATGACGTCTGATCAAATGTCAGGAATGCTTGAGAGACGGGTTCAGATCCACTATATAGATTAGATAAAAATAGCGGCACCGTAGTCGAGGGTGGCACGTTTATGGTTCCGGTCTTACGACCAATGAGCGCCTCAGTCGGTCCGTAAAATTCGATCGTGTAGGAAGCGTTCAGTGCGCCTGCGTCGGCATTGGTATTATCGATGTAGGCAATCGCATCAGTTCGACCTGGCTCTGAGGAAACGGCACGCACGAAGCGCGCCGCAGGCGGTGTTTCGTCTACGGTACAAGCGTAGGCACAGGGACCGCCACAATCGATACCAAGCTCTCCTTGATTCTGCTTCGTATCCATACACGAAGGCGTCTTGTAGAACGTAGCAACCAGTACTATCGCGATAATTCCTCCGCCGCAGGCCAGAAGTATGATTTCAATGAGGGTTCTTCGTTTTGCCGCCCAGTTCATCTATGTAGTATACGCCCAAAATTCGTTAGGAGTGAAACGCGGCCTAGATTTCTTGAGCGCAGCGATTAGAAATCGGAAGTACCTTTGGGGTGTTCGAAAAACAAGAAAACCGCCGCACGAAAGTGCGGCGGTTTTCTTTTGCATGTGCCCAGAACGCTGGCGACAACCTACTCTCCCCTTACGAGTACCATCGGCTCAAGAAGGCTTAACTGCCGTGTTCGGAATGAGAACGGGTGTGGCCCTTCCGATAAATCACCAGCGTTCTGGGTACATGCGTACCTTGTACAAAAACGAATACGCATAAAACGGATTGCGAACACAAAAATTGTGCCATGCAGAATTCCGCACAGAAAACTGGACATATTAGTACTTCTCGACTGAACACATTACTGTGCGTACATCTAAAGCCTATCAACCTCATAATCTTTAAGGTGTCTCATAACGATTCCTAATCTTGGAGTGGGCTTCCCGCTTATATGCTTTCAGCAGTTATCCCGACCCGACATAGCTACCCAGCGATGCTTTTGGCAAAACAGCTGGTAGACCAGAGGTCAGTTCACCCCGGTCCTCTCGTACTAGGGGCAACCCTCCTCAAGAATCAACGCCTGTAGTAGATAGGAGACCAACCTGTCTCACGCACTTTGTTAACTTCGATTACTCGGAGGGTCGGACTATATCTTCATCCTCAAATAAATTAAATGGTCGGATGATCAACGTGTAGTCTCTACGGGTACCGAGATTTTCTCAGCTTCCCTCGGTGTTGCCCGCCAAATTAATGGGGAGGGTTTCACCGATATTAGTTGATGGTACGTACTACATTCCTGTAGCACATCGCCGTGATGGTTGTTGGTTCTATCATAATTTCATAGACGAAAAGACATTCACTTCGCACTTTATTAAGTTCTGATAAACAGATATCTCAAAGGGATTCAGACGGTGTAAGAATCGATTCCGCAAAATAAATTCTGCGACTCTATTCCTACACGGTCTGAACCCAGCTCGCGTACCTTTTTAATTGGCGAACAGCCAAACGCTTGGGACCTCAATTCTTTGTTGTTCTTGCCTTCCGACAAGTATCAGACTATTCCATCACCATGTTTGTAATGTCACCATTACAGTTTTAGGTGCAAGCCGTGTTATACCCCACTACAGTGGGCATATCTCGCACGATTCCCAAAAGAATCGTGCTCAGTCGTTAGGGGAGAGATATTCTTCGACCTTTGCCACAAAGTTTTTACGCCGATTCTTGGACCGAACGTTCAACTGCGACAAAGCGTCGGCGATACGGGCATTTTTGAGTAGATCTTCTGACGTGATGATTTTTGAATTCACAATCTCAAGAGCCATTTCTGCTTGTCGTTTTTTGACACGGATAAATGGTAAGAGACTTGTCAGAATTTTCTGTACGTGCGCTTGATCACGAATGTGCAGATCAAACGTCTGGCGACTAGTGCCAGCGCGATTTGCACGAACGATTCCAACCGCAAGTACTGTACGTATCCAATCTAAGACTTTCCTGTCCTGTTGCGTTATTTTAATCGCAACGCGAACTCGAAACTTATACTGTTTTTCTGAATGCGGTTCGATAAGAGCCATAATGGCTCCATCGGCATCCAAAAATCCAGCTATATATGCTCGCTCTACTTCAGAACACTTCTTTCCCACGGCGTTAGCTCTCATACATCAAGTTTAACACTAAACCTGGGACCTCCGAAACATAAGGTCGCTTGCATAAGTCAGCCTTCACCGTTTTGAGCTTGTTTAATTACCTCATCGTTTCCAATGAGGAGAGAAGGTATGTTTTCTCCAGCCCCGCGCTAAGGTGAGCCGACATCGAGGTGCCGAACTCCGCCGTCGCTATGGACGCTTGGGCGGAACTAGCCTGTTATCCCCAGGGTAACTTTTATCCGTTGAGCTCTGGCCGCATCTAAGGCGAACCATCGGATCACTATGCTCTGCTTTCGCATCTGCTCGACATGTACGTCTTGCAGTTAAGCTGGCTTCTGCCATTACACTATCGGCACGGTTTCCATTCGCGCCTAGCCAACCTTAATAGACTCCTCCGTTACTTTTTAGGAGGATAGCGCCCCACCAAAACTACCCGCCACGCACGGTCCCCTCGTAGTTCTTACGAGGGTTAGAGACTGCACAATGCAAGAGTGGTATTTCACTGGCGGCTCCACACTCCCCGAAAGGAATGCTTCAAAGCCTCCCACCTATTCTACGCAGGCACCACGCAGCCCCAATACGAAGCTGTAGTAAAGCTCCTGGGGTCTTTTCGTCTAACTACAGGTAACCGGCATCTTCACCGGTATTGCATTTTCACCGAGCGAGTCCTCGAGACAGTTTTCCAGTCATTACGCCATTCGTGCACGTCTGAACTTACCAGACAAGGAATTACGCTCTTCTATTCCTCCAAGAAGGACCATATCTTCAACCATTTGCATGGTGCACGACGTATGGCCTCTCATATGAGTCGCGGATTCAATCTTTGTTTCCAAAGAAAGAGGTAGCTATTAATGACGTACTCTTCTCAGAGCTGTTTACGGTCTCCTATAATCGTCCCAATCCGTTCTGGGCAGGATTGCTCCAACCCAGAACCTTAGGACGATTATAGTTATCGCCGACATTCACCGGGGCTTATAGGGCCTAGCACATCAATCGAAATCAATGTACCGTCCCTGCTTGACCTTCCGGCATTGGTCAGGCGTCACCCCCTATACATCCTCTTACGAGTTCGCAGGGAGCTGTGTTTTTGGTAAACAGTTGCCAGAAAATCTTTCGCTGCGGCCCCTCCGGAGAGGGGCAGGCCTTATCGCTAACTTACGGCCGCTATTTTGCCGAGTTCCTTGAGGACCTCTCACTCGTTCGTCTTACTCTACTCGAGCTGATCACCTGTGTCGGTTTGCGGTACGGACGTTACACACTGAAGCTTAGAAGATTTTCTTGGAACCGCGCTCCGTAGTCTCCACCCCTCCGTAGAAGGATGTTGCTTTTCCGCTCGGAGTATATGCGTCCCGGATTTACCTAAGACACCCCCTCACGGCACTGACCCAAATCCAATAATGGGCACTACATACAGCAGTCCGTCTCTCCATCGCATGTGCAAACGGTCAGGGAATATTAACCCTGTGTCCATCGGGTGCGGTTTTCACCATCCCCTTAGGCCCGACTAACCCTCAGTTGATCACCATAGCTGAGGAAACCTTGATCTTTCGACGTGCGGGGTTCTCACCCGCATTGTGGTTACTTGTACCTGCATTCTCACTTCCGTACGCTCCAGAATGGGTCACCCCTTTTCCTTCATCGCAGAACGGAACGCTCTCTTACCGCTTGTGCACTTCACAGAAGATATGAAAAAATCATCCTCCTCTATGAAGTGCACAAACCCGTAGCTTCGGCACGACACTTAACCCCGATTATCTTCGGCGCAAGGACCCTCGATGAGTGAGCTGTTACGCTATCTTTAAATGATGGCTGCTTCTAAGCCAACATCCTCATTGTCGAAGGATCCTCACTTCCTTAAGTTGTACTCAGTGTCGATTTAGGGGCCTTAACTGACGATCCGGGCTCTTCCCCTTTTGACCAATGGAGCTTCGCCCCCATGGTCTAACTGCCGTGTTGTAATTTCCGGTATTCGGAGGTTGATAGGAGTAACGAGATTTCTCCCTGTTTACCCCTTCCAGTGCTCTACCCCCGGAAGGATCACACGACGCCATCCCAAAAGATGTTTCAGAGAGAACCAGCTATTACCGGGTTCGATTAGCTTTTCACTCCTTACCACAGATCATCCCAACGCGTTGTACGACGTACGGGTTCGGTCCTCCATCTGTCTTTCGACAAACTTCAACCTGTCCATGGTAAGCTCACCCGGCTTCGGGTCGTATGTATGATACGGACGCGCTATTAACACTCGGTTTCCCTAGGGCTTCGTCCCATAACGGACTTAGCCAAGCAACATACATACACTCGCAGGCTCATTCTTCAATAGGCACGCTATAAAGGACGCGAACGCCCCCCATAACCCTTTGTAAGTATACGGTTTCAGTTCTATTTCACTCCCCTTTCGGGGTTCTTTTCACCTTTCCCTCACGGTACTAGTTCACTATCGGTCTTATGCAGTATTTAGCCTTACCGGTTAGTTCCGGCAGATTCATCCGAGCTATTCATGTCTCGAACTACTCAAGAACAGAAGCACAAGAGAGATCTACATTTCACGTACGGGGCCATTACCCTCTAGGGCGCTGCTTCCCAGCAGCTTCCGTTATATATATCTTTTGTAACTCTTGCCGTACAAGTACGGTACTTCCGTCTTACAACCCCACATACCGAAGTATCTGGTTTGGGCTTCTCCCGTTTCGCTCGCCGCTACTTAGGGAATCACGAGAGTTGTTTTCCATCCGCTCGAAGCATCGAGCAGACAGAAAACAACTCGCTGTTGTTTTCTATTCCTCTGGGTACTGAGATGTTTCACTTCCCCAGGTTCGCTTCTTTCTGATAAACAGAAAGATGATCTATACAGATCGGGTTTCCCCATTCGGACACCTCCGGATCAAAGGCTACAAATCGCCTCCCCGAAGAATTTCGCAGATTAGTCACGTCCTTCATCGCATGCATAAGCCAAGGCATCCACCGTATACCCTTCACGTTTCCTGTGCGGAAACCTGAACACCACAATTTTTGTGAGCACATAAAGTGTTACCTTCATGTGCAAGTTATATTTTCATATAACTATGCAATTTCATTACCACGATGCTTTCACATCATGGCGTTGATTTACCTTTTTATGCGTATTCGTCTGTCAAAGGTCAGTGTCTACTCTTCCAATGTTTATTTTGCAAAACGCCTTCCTTGGGGTTTTTAATTCTCCGAATTAAAAACACCCCTTGCGGGGCGGTTCAGGCGCTTGCGCGCAGGAGGCCATACGGCCTATCCGCTCCGTTTTTTGGTTGGTTTTTTGGTCGTAGACACGTAGAAAGAGTATAGACGGGTGGCGGTACACTGTCAAATAAAACTTCGCTCTTTAGGGTGGGTACACAAAACCCCTTTAGTTTTTGGAGCGAAAGCACTTAGGCTGCAGAAATGGAGGGGCTTTTGTTCTTTAAGACGATCAGCGAGTTGAAAAGAGGAAATGAAAAAACCACAGCCTAAGTGCTTTCGCTGTGGTTTTTTCATTTCCTCTTTTCGAGGAGCGCCCCGCTAATTCATTTCCTCCTGCATTTTCTTGATGTAGGAAGATGCAGCTTGTTGACCACCGAGACCAAAGGCAAGACCGAACGCAAGCGAGAGCGCTACCACAACACCCGTGAAGAGTGTCTGGATGAAAGGCGTAACGCCAAGCTGGTCGAGCGCGGCAAGGATAGCGAATACCCAGATTGCCCAACGCGCGATCGAACCAAGAAAGTTCGCGGCTTTGAGATTTGCTGCGGCCGCTGACCCAGCAACAACACGCTGAGCAGCTTCAGCGATAACCGCCGCGACAAGAAGGATGAGCACTGCCACGATCACATGCGGCAGGTAGGTAAGCACAACGGAACGAAGGAAGATCGTAACATCTCCGAGGCCGAGCACATCGAGCGCAGCAAGAAGAAATACGATGATGAAAAACCATTTGACCAGGAAGCCCAGGAAGGCTCCGGCATCGAGCTTGAAGCCCGCACGATCGACAACACGGTCGACACCTGCAGCGCGAAGCGCTTCATCGACACGAATTGCTTTCACAACTTGTGCCACGACGCGTCCGAGACCTGCGCCGACAAGCCAACCGATAATGAAGATGATAATCGCGACGACGAGATTGGGGATAAACAGCACGAGACCGTAGAGAAGGCTCTGAAACGATTGGTTGAGTACATCTGCCCACGTGGTGAGAATCATAGAGTTTAGAATGTTAGCGTACCGAAAGGATTTAGAAGGATAATCACTGAGTAATGCTACTGCCCCACTGAGGGACCCGCTTACCTGAAAGTGTAGCAAGACCCGACAACTTCGGGACACGGCATGTGGACAGCGAATGTGCCTTTTGCCCTTTTATTATTCCGCTGCTATTTCGGCGAAAGATTCCCCGAAATGCCGATTTTATCGAGTAACGTGCGGTGGGGGTAATCAAAAATATCACGCAGGAGACGGTCATAGACGCCGACTCGATAACGAAAATCCTCAGTTGAAAAAGCAGCAAACCGTAACTCGCGACCCAGCTCTGCTTCGAGCGTATGCACAAGTTTTTCTAAGTGCTTGTCTTCAAGTTTGTCTCCTACTATCAAAAGATCTGCTTTCGTCTCAACGGCGCCAGTAAAGAGACCCGAAAGTGCGACGAGTCGGAGTGTTCCTGCTTTTTTCAACGTGGTCAGAATGACCGCATCATCAACACGAGTAGTGGTACGGAGAAAAAGTTGCAGCGCGTCATAGTGTGCAAAACGTTTGTTAGCGACAAATCCAACCTTTCCTTTTTCCGAACGTTTGCGAACGATTCCTGCAGCAATAAGTACTTTTAATTCTTTGCGAACCGTCGTAGCAACTACGTTAGTACGAAAAGCAATGTCCGGCACGGTGAGCCCTATGTCGTCATTAAAGAGGAAAAGGCGCAGAAGTTTGAGACGCGCAGGAGAGTTGAAAAGGCGAGCGATCGGATCCATGAATAGAGTCATTTTCGCCCATAAAGAAGCCCTACGCAAGGGCAACAAAAAGGCCCCCAATTTTGCAGTCTAAGTGGTTTCGCTGCAAAATTGGGGGCCTTTTTGTTGCGTCTCTACTTTATTTGAAGGTGACCTTGCCACCGGCGTCCTCAATCTTTTTCTTGAGAGCTTCAGCATCATCCTTGTTTGCATTCTCCTTGAGCACAGAAGGAACGCCATCAACGAGATCCTTTGCTTCCTTAAGACCAAGTGCGAGGGCTTCTTTCACTGCCTTGATAACCGAGATTTTGTTCGCACCTGCGTCCGTGAGCTCGACATTCATCGTGCTCTTTCCTTCTTCAGCCGGAGCGCCAGCCGCAGGACCTGCAACAGCGACTGCTGCTGCCGAAACGCCGAACTTCTTCTCGAGCACCTTTACGAGCTCAGAAAGTTCGATAACGGTCATGCTTTCGATTTCCGTTACGAGCTTCTTGAACTTTGCAGGAACCTCAACTTCTTTTTCTTCTGACTCAGCAGGCGCTGCTTTTTCAGCTTTCGCCGGAGCTTTTTCTTCGGGAGCTGCTTCTACCTCAGGAGCTGCAGTTTCTGCAACTTCTTCGGTTGGAGCTTCCTGGTTTGTTTCATCTGCCATATATATTTCTTAAACGTTTGTACTGTCTTTTATTAAAGTTTTGCCTATGCTGCTTTCAACTCTCGAATCTTGTCGAGTGCGACGACAATTCCCTGTATCGGTGAGTTGATTACGTTCACGAACATACCGCGAAGTACGGGTACCGGTGGAATAGTTGCGATTGAATTCATCGCGCCCGCATCCTGGTATACCCCTTCAAAGATTCCTCCCACGATAGAGAGAGCGTCTTTGTATTTCTTGCCGTGTTCGTAGATATCACGTGCAGCAAGTGTCGGATCACCAGCATTCCACGCAAGTGCAATTTCGCCTGGAAGTTCTGGAAGTTCGCCAGTGTATCCCTTGCCAGCAAGCGCGTGACGTATAAGTGTCTTTTTTGCCACCATATAGCCAACACCGTCATTTCTGAGGGCACGGCGCATGACGCTTGTGTCTTCAACAGAGAATCCTTTGAAGTGCACAAACACGACCGAAGTCGCGTCTTTGATCGCATCAGCGATCTTTGCGACAACTTCTCCTTTCTTTGCTTTTGTAATTGCCATAGTTTTTGTGTTCAGTACGAAACAGACAAAGTCTCGCGTGAGCGAGACCGTGGAGACATTCGACCTCCGTTATGCGAGCGTCATGCTTAGTGCACCACGCTCACATAAACGGGATCCTCCCTCGGCGGGTCTTCTGTTCCTTTCTCACTTCCCAAGAGAAGTATGGTCAGGAACTGCCAGCTGTCTTCGGTCCGTACTTAGGCACTTTACCTCATTCGTATACAATTCACAAGTTTTAAAGCTTTGTAACTGTAATGACTAGATAGTATTGAATTCATCTACTGACAAACCAGCTTGTCTCACTACAATGTTATAAAGAGTGCCAACAGGAATATCTTTAGATCCGTGAACAGGAATTGTTACGATCTTTGTTCCATCAGCACTTTTCATATAAAGGTGACTACCTCGTTGATGCGCTTCAATAAATCCAATCTTCTTCAATTTCTGAATGAGTTTTCGAGACGAAAGTCGACTTAGTTGCCCCATGGCATGTTACGTTGTTTGAGGTATGAAAAGTCTGAGATAAGTACCATCGGTATGAAATGCTGGCTTTGGAATTTCTTTCTGCTCTTTAAGGAGCACTTCTAAATATCCGAGTGCTGCCTCCCGAACATTGGCTTCAGCTTCAGCAAAGGAATTTCCGAAAGAGGAGACGTGATTGAGTTCGGGGATAGTAGCGGTCACTTCTGAGTTTTCAGCATCTACTTCATACTCAATCTTAAAATCAAAATGGGTTGACATGTTGCTATAATACACCGTCTGAATTCAGAAATCTACTTGCGGCTTTCTTAAAGACTATACCGAGCTGGCGAGGAAATAGTGGAGCACGAGGAGAGCGATTCCTAATATAAGGATGAAGCCTGCGAGAAATTTAAGGAATTCGACGAAATAAATCATACGGGCAGTTGTACCCTAGAATACCACGCACTCAATTCGAGATCGGGTAGATAAAAACAAAAACCACCCCAAAGGGGTGGTTTTTGTTTTGCTCATTACGAGCTACTACACAATTTTGACTGTAACTTTCTTCAGCTAATAGCCTTAGCTATTAGCTTGCGATGGCGACAGCGTTCGTTGTGTACGAGCTTGGCAATGCAACAGTTGTCGATCCGGTTGTCGAATCAGACGTACCGTAGCTCAAACTGTTAAGCGTAGCGTAGAAGAAGTGACCTGAGCCAGATGTCTTCTGAGCTGTAACCGTGAAGGTCACGGTCTGTCCACTGTTAACGAGGAAGTTACCGCCTGGGCTTCGATTAGCCGAAGAAGTAAGAGCCGCGTTAGTTACTGCAGTCGAAGAACCAGTCGTCGTGTCGACGAGGTTCATCACGAATGAAGACGTGGTTGATCCAACGTAGACACTCTGACCGAATGCCGTCACATTAAAGATAAACGTGAAGGTACCTGTCTGAGCCGTTCCACCACCACCAGAAGCAAGCGCTGCAGTTGCTGTCGCGCTGGTTGGCGCGCTCGCAATGCTAATGCCATTGATAGCGAATGAGATTGGGTAACCCGTTGAAGTACCGTTTGGAGTGATTATTGCACCATTTGAGGTTTCAAGGTCGGTACCCGTTCCAGGAACATTCACCTGCACCGCAGCACCGGCTGGAGCAGGATTTGTTCCACCTACTGGCTGAATGTTCGCAACAACTTTAAAGCTCTGCGATGTTCCTGAAGGAATCGTCACATTCGCAATGTTCTTGAAGATGATCGTGCCTCCACTAGTGAAGGTCGATGAAGGACTCTCGGTGTCGAGAAGTGTGCTCCCCTGATAGAGACTGAGGCTCTGCACAAGATTACCTGAGAGATTGCTTGAACTAGCAATGGTGTTACCCGAAGAAGTAGCCGCAGTAAGAAGGGTTACCGGCAACGTGTAGAGCTGAAGACTTGCACTTCCCGTGTTGTTGAGAGTGAAAGTGTTAAGTACTACGTTCTGAGTCGTGTTGTTCTGATTAGCCATCAGCGTTGTGGTCTGAGGAAGATCGGAACCAACTGAGAGGGTAACACTGCCTGTTGAGCTGTTGTTCACCGTGACGAGAGAAACCTGACCAGCGGTCGAAGTGTACTGCTGGATGCCCATTGCATCCGTAGCACGAAGACCCTGAGGAGCGAGACCTACACTGTAGATACCTCCTGAGTTACCCGTAGCGAATGCGCCCTGAGTAGCAAGGCTCAAGTAATAGGTCTGCGTTGTTCCCATCCTTACAACAGTATTTACGTTCTCGAAAGCGAGGCGGTAAACCTGATTGCCGTTAGATAGGGTTCCGTCTTGGCTCCAGTTAGCTGGGTTTGTTCCGTCTACCGTAGCTACTACAGCACCGCTAGCATCCTTAAGAGTAGCTGCCCCGAAAATGTTCCAAGGACGAGTCGTACCAGTAAGGACCGTGTTAGCTACATCGTAGTAGATGCGATTGACAAGAAGGTCTGAACCACCAGCCATGAATGAGAATCCGTAGATCTGCTGGTCAGCACCGGTTCCAAGGGTAACATTACTAGCTCCAATAGTTTGGAAGTTGTTGATGGTACCTTCGCCGCCATTAAGGTGGACACTTCCCGGAGGAATTGTCGTTGTAGTACCGCAAGGCAAACCAGTCGTTGAGCTGAAGGCTGCACCGGGAAGACAACCGACGCCAGGAGGTGTTACTACCACTGGAGGGGTTACGTCCAGGCTGTTTACGCTAGCCCTAGTGATAGGGCCGAAGTAACCAACTGCTGGTGAGATACCATGAGCTGACTGATAAGCAGCAACTGCTGCGCGGGTCTGAACACCGAAGTAGCCAGTTGCTCCAGCAGGAATTGAAAATCCCTTGCTGATAAGCAAAGACTGAAGTGCGGTTACGTCAGCACCGGTTGAACCGATCGTAAGGCTGCGGGTAAACGTCATGTGCATCATCATCGTGCCCTGCGACGCTGCAAGCTGTGCTTGAAGTGAGGCGATCTGAGCCTGAAGAGATGCTGCTGACGCTGCGCTACCTGACGTTGTTGTCGTGGTCGTAGTCGTGGACGTCGACTGAGCGTGAGCTGCAGGAGCGATAGCCAACGACGCTGCAACGAGAGCGAAGCTTGCAGTGATAGCTGCGAGCTTTGCAATCGAATTTGAGTTTACTTTTTGCATAAACAAATTGCGTTGTTAATTAATTAGTGAAGAATGAGCGACAAATAATAATGGGTGTCTCTCACTCCCCTCTGAATCTTAGTAATTGTGTCGAGCGTTTTCTTTTGAAGGAAACGCGCTCGATTTTTTGCTTGAGAACGAAAAACTTTTCACACTACCCGACGGGGTGCAGTATCGACCCGCATCCCATCGGCTAGCTGGCAAAGGTGGTGTGGTGTTCTGAAATACATCCATAGACTGATCATTCATTCGTGACGGTCTGGCTCGCCTATCCGTATATAAGGACGAGCCGGTCAGCGATTTATTACATCGATGACCATGAGGCGTTAATGAAGCACTATTCATATTTCAATGAACCCGTTACAAGAGTACGCCTCTCGTACGGTACAAGACTTAGTATACCGACAAGGTGCTTCAATACGGTGTATAACGAATGTGGATAACATTTACGCGACCGTATGAGAATCGGTGACGGGTTACTCACATGAGTAACCCGTCACCGATTCTTTGTGTCTTCGCAGCATTATCGCTAACGTAGCGTATGCTCAAAATGCCTTAAAGTCAACGTTTCAAAGGCGATATCGGTTTTCGGTCACTTATCCTACAAAAGAATATCGCGTCCAGCGTCGCTCTCCTTCACGTTCCACCACCCCTTTTGTGACGAGACTCTGGAGTTCTCGTTGTATAGTCTTTTCACTCACCTCTCTAATAACCGTAGAAATATCCTTTATATATGACGGGCCTTTATTTTGAAGTATTGCAATGATGGCTTCTTGCCTTTCAGTATGTCCTTCAGAAATCGAGAATATAGAAGTATGTCTTTTACCTTGTCCTTTAGGTGGCGCACTCTGAAATAAGGCGTCGGTGAAACTTCGCGCACTGCGCAGGGGACGTGGCTCTGGTGACTCGCGCACGTCTGGCGCTCGTTTGGCAAGCTCAGCAAGTGAGGGAACTTCATCGAGGAATAAACGAGGCTCTTCATAGCTCGCAATTTCCTGAAGCAAATGATGCGCTTCTCGCGCGATAAGATCAGCATTCATAGCTGAGAGAAGTCCTCCTGTGCGAGCAACGGAAAGAAAGCTTGAGAGCGCGAGGAGTTCATGAGAAAGACCGGTGCGCGCTTGCGAAGGAGGTAGTATGGCTGCATCAATAAGGCCGACGGCAATACTGTCGAGACGATCGCGGAGTGCAGGAGCAGAGCCGAATGCCGGAGTGATGAGCTGGATTGCCTTGGCAAGTCGCTCACTCTTTCGATAGATATATATCCTTCGAATGTCTTTATCGAATACGTTGGAAAATATGACTTTGTCTAAGACAAAATCAGAAAGGTTACTCGCATTTTCTTGAGCTCGCGATGAAATACTATTTTTGTTTTGTCCTTTTTCAGCCATGCAAGTCCTTAATTTTGAATAAGACTATCAAGGACAAGTATACGCGCTTTAGAATCTTTGCAAAGCGCGATTTGTCGATTTCTGCTGTGTAATTGCAAAGAACGAGAGCGTACGACGAATCGACCAAAGAAGTGATAAAATACGCAAATATGGCAAGCAAGAAGAAGCGCCGTGCGAAAACTTCTCCCGCGGTGGCGATACGCTGGACAGTGTCTCTCGTGCTCATCGCGCTCGGACTTATTCTCACCTTAGGAGCCGCCGGGTACGCGTTTGAACGCGACACCTCCGGCATACCAAATCCAGCAGCCTTTGCCGGAAGCGCGGGCGGCGGCGCTTTTGACTTCACCCTGGGTCTTTTTGGTATTGAAGCTCTGCTTCTCCCCCTTCTTATAATTAGCTGCGGTGTCGCTATTCTGCTTAAACGCACACTCGTGTCTCCTCGCACGGGAGTAGGACTTTTCTTTATACTTGCTGCTGTGCTCTCTTTTCTCGGAACAGTCTCGTCGTTTCTGGGCGGTGCTCTCGGAGTCTTACTAGGCGGTCATCTTGCGCTCCTCTTCGGATTTGTGGGAGCAGTCGTGCTCCTCATCGCGCTTTCCTTAATAGGCCTTGCACTTGCTACCGACATTGTCGGCCTTTTTGAAGTATTACAAAAAAGCACCAAGCAAGGTGCCGAGTCACTTGCCTCAGTGCGCATACCTACGATCACTCTCAATAAAAAAGGTGAGCCTCTTCCAGATATGGATGAGTCTGCAGACATAGTTGTAGATCCAGTAGAGAAAGGCCCCACACCGGAGCATGAGCCCACGGTGACAATATTTAATGAAACTCCCATTGCTAATCTAGCTGCAGCGGGAATAGCTGCCTCTGGTATTCCTAATTTTGATGCAGAGTACAACCCCCCTCCCCTTTCAATCTTGGGTGAGGACAAAGGCAAGCCAGGCGTGGGAGATATAAAGGCTAATGCGAATATTATAAAACGAACGTTTCAGAATTTTGGCATATCAGTCGAGATGGACGAGGTCTCGGTTGGTCCCACCGTAACCCGCTACGCGATCAAGCCAGCCGAAGGCGTTCGGCTTTCCAAAATTATTTCCCTTCAGAATAATCTGGAGCTCGCACTTGCTGCTCACCCTGTGCGTATTGAGGCACCGATTCCTGGAAAATCACTCGTGGGCATCGAAGTTCCGAACGCATCGAAAGCAATGGTGGGTCTTGGCGGAATTATGTCGGCACCAGAATGGAGCAGCAGCACGAAACCCATCCTCGCAGCTCTTGGTCGGGATATTTCTGGAACGCCTCACTACGTGAATGTTTCCAAGATGCCTCACGCGCTTATTGCAGGGGCGACGGGTTCAGGAAAATCGGTAGCGATTCACGCCGTTATTACTTCTCTTCTGTACCGGAATAGTCCGAACCAACTTCGTTTTATTATGGTTGATCCAAAACGCGTTGAGCTCACACTATATAATGGTATCCCCCACCTTCTCACGCCTGTTATTACTGATCCACGAAAAGCAATTCTCTCCCTCAAATGGGCCGCAAAAGAAATGGATCGTCGCTATAACATTCTCGAAGGTGAAGCAGTGCGTGATATCGATTCGTACCATCGCACTATAGTCGAGCCCGCAAAGAAAAAGGGTCGCACTCCCCTTCCGGAAGCGCTTCCGTATATAGTTATTGTCATCGACGAGCTCGCGGACATCATGCAAACCTATCCCCGTGAGCTTGAGGCGGCAATTGTCCGTCTGGCACAGATGTCACGTGCGGTGGGCATTCACTTAGTGTTATCGACACAACGACCTTCCGTAAATGTCATTACGGGCCTTATAAAGGCGAACGTGCCGACCCGTATGGCCCTCCAGGTTGCTTCTCAGATCGATTCTCGCACTATTCTGGACGGCGGCGGCGCTGAGTCCCTTTTAGGCGCAGGCGACATGCTGTACCTCTCCTCAGATATGCAAAAGCCTGTACGTATCCAGACTGCTTACATTGCAGAAGCAGAGGTGAAAAAGGTCGTGCAGTACATCAAGCAGCATAATGCGGGTACGCTTGTTTCTGTTGATTTAGGTCCGGGGACAAGCGGGACCGGCGTCCATGAGGCAAATGACGCTATCACGCTCGCCGGGGAAGACGATGATATTGATGACGATCTCTACAGCCAGGCGAGAGAAGCGGTAGAGGAAGCAGGCCGTGCCTCTACCTCCTACCTGCAACGCAAACTTCGCATCGGCTATTCGCGCGCCGCTCGTCTTATGGACCTCCTCGAAGAAAAGGGGGTTATCGGTCCTGCAGACGGTGCGCGACCGCGCGACATACTTTCGCGCCCTTCAGGAGCCGCAACCGCCGTAGAAACTCCTCCAGAGCATACGTTTTAATAAAATATGGTGCTTCGCATTCTCACTGTCATTATATTATTGCTCGTAGTGGGCTATGGCGTGAAGGAAGCGTGGGCCTTGATCGCAGGCCCTGAGCTCGCTATCACTTCTCCCAGAAATGGAGAAAGATTTGATACTGCCTTCATCTCTATCTCAGGAACGGCAGTACATACTAAAAGCGTGAGTCTCGACGGTGGACCTTTGCTGATTGACCAAAAGGGGCGATTTTCGAAGACGCTCGTGCTTCCTCAGGGAGGCGCTATACTGACGTTAACCGCCACTGATCGCTTTGGAAGAACGACCACGGCCGAGCGCACGATATTTGTTCCGTAAAAAACAGCACCGTTCAGACATTTATTTACATTTTAAATACCCGACCTATGCCCGTAAAAAAAGCCGCAAAGAAAGCTCCTCGACCCGAAACCTCGACAACTGAGGAAAACGAAGCAAATCCCGACTCGAAGCGCCGGGCTATCGAGCTGGCGATAAAAGAGATTAAAACAAAATTTGGCGACGAAGCCATTATGACGTATGGCTCGGGAAAAGTAGCCGCTATTGCTTCTATTTCAACGGGTTCAATTGGTCTGGATGCCGCACTCGGTATCGGGGGGCTTCCCCGCGGTCGCATCGTCGAAATATTTGGGCCGGAGTCAAGCGGTAAAACCACGCTTGCGCTCCATGCTATTGCTGAGGCGCAAAAGAAAGGCGGCATCTGCGCATTCGTCGATGCCGAGCACGCCCTCGATCCTGAATACGCACGGAAGATTGGCGTAAAACTTGAAGAGCTTCTTATTTCGCAACCGGACACTGGTGAGCAGGCACTCGAGATCGTTGAGTCACTGGTGCGTGCTAATTCAGTTGATGTCATTGTCGTGGATTCGGTAGCAGCGCTCACCCCGAAAGATGAAATCGAGGGAGATATGGGACAGTCACAGATGGGAAAGCAAGCACGCCTCATGAGTCAGGCGCTCCGCAAACTCACGGCTATTACCGCAAAATCCAAAACTATAATTATTTTTATCAATCAAATCCGCATGCAGATAGGCGTGATGTTCGGCAATCCTGAAACGACGACTGGCGGTAAAGCACTAAAATTCTACACATCGGTACGTCTCGATATCCGCCGTATCGCTCAAATCAAAAAAGGTGAGGAGGTTGTGGGCGGCCGAGTGCGGGTTAAGGTAGTGAAAAATAAAGTCGCAGCACCTTTCAAGACGACTGAATTTGACCTCATGTATAATGAGGGCATCAGTCGTGAAGGCGAGCTTATCGCGCTCGGTGAAAAATACGACATCATCCAGAAATCCGGCACGAGCTATAGCTATGGAGAAACGAAGCTCGGACGAGGATATGATGCTACGCGTACCTTCCTGCGCGAGAACAAGCCTATCGCAACAGAGGTTTTGAAAAAGATTCGCGAGAAATTAGCTGAAGTGTAAAACTAAACGAATCTCGTGAGAGTCTTTAACGTCTTGGCGACACTGACCACAAGCCAGATAAATGCACCGACAACGATGATCGAAAGCGCTTGAACGATAAAACGAGTATTTGCAAAAGCGGCAAGATAGAACCGAGCTACCGCACCAATATCAGTCGGAGACGGCATGTTTTGGAGTATGTGCGCTAGCCAAACTTCCCTCCCGATTCCCCACCCGGCTAGCAGGAAGACGAAAACAGAAAAGACGGTCGCTGTAAATAGCGGATTGAGCACGTGAATAATGTACACGCGTCGCATAACATTCGTATGAAGAGAAGAGTTATTTTGTGTCGTCATAGGCAATATTCTGTACAAACGCTTTTTTAAAAAGTTTCTTGGCACGGTGCACTCGAGTCTTTACCGCGGATACGCTTGTGCCTTCCACGGCGGCGATCTCTTCTTGTGATTTACCCTCGATAAACTGCAATCGGAGAATTCGCGAAGCTGTTTCAGGAATCTTTGAGAATGCCATGAGTACTTCGTCGCGAATGGTGAGATCTTCCAGAAATTCACTCTCGTCCGGTAATCGTTCATACGCTTCTGGCTCAAGATCATACGTTCTTCCCCGCTGCTTTTTCATCTTCTGATAGCGAGTAAAGGCAAGCCGAATGAGAATCGCGTAGGCCCAGGAAGTGAACACGGCTCCTTCTTGCGGCTGATATCGGTCTGCATACAGGTAGATTCGCGTGAAGGTGTCCTGTACCACTTCCTCGGCATCTTCGTGCGTTCGCAGAATACTTCGAGCCTTTCGCAAGAACGCCTCCTCGTACCGCTCCACCAGAACACCAAAGGCGTCAGGGTCTTGGCGCGACGCGTGAAGAACCTCTTCGTCTGAAGCATCTTTCAAGATCTCGGTCATTTTGGCCTGCCGGTTTGCCTTGCGCATTATGTCCTGTATCATAC
This sequence comes from Patescibacteria group bacterium, assembly GCA_013815345.1. GTDB lineage: Bacteria > Patescibacteriota > Minisyncoccia > Phycocordibacterales > Phycocordibacteraceae > C7867-001. Next base: position 54,247 of record JACDGK010000003.1, on the reverse strand, counting down.
CGTTATCCGCAGCACGTGTCCCCCGGTATAGTTCGGGCGCCACATTTTTTATAACTATTCGAACGGTTCTGGAGTTGCAGATATCTAAGAAATTATGAGTAAGTTCCTATCCTATGGCTATCCTTTCCTATAACGAAATCGTCCAGAAAAAGGTCATTCAATACAACAATGAGCCGTACGAAGTACTCTCGTCGCACGTTTTTCGCATGCAGCAACGTAAGCCCGTAAATCAAACGAAACTGCGGCATCTGGTGTCCGGCAAGGTTACGGAAATCTCCTTCCACCAGAATGAAAGTGTGCCCGAAGCGGACATCGCCACGATCGAGGCGCTCTATCTCTATACGAATCGCGATGAGTCGTGGTTTGCCGAAGTAGGCAATCCAAAAAACCGTTTTTCGTTTCCTGAGAGCATGGTGCACGATAAAGTGCAGTGGCTCGTGCAGAATACACAGGTGAACGTACTCACGTACAATGACAAACCGGTTACGATCAGTATTCCCGTAAAGATCGATCTGAAAGTGACCGATGCGCCTCCTGCGGTAAAAGGCGACACCGCGACTGGCGGCAGTAAGCTGGTGACGCTTGAATCAGGAGCAACCGTTCTCACGCCTCTTTTCATCAATCCAGGCGATGTGCTGCGCATCAACACAGAGCTCGGCGAGTATGTCGAGCGGATGGAAAAAGCGTAATTATCTCAAAGAGAGCAAAAAAACAAAAAGACGCAGCCTAATCACTTAGGCCGCGTCTTTTTGTTTTTTGCTTATCTATGCTGCGAGATACGGCAACAATGCCATGAATCGCGCGCGTTTTATTGCGAGAGATATTTCACGCTGCTTGTCGGCAGGGATACCGGTGCGCTTGCGCGAGAGAATTTTCGCGTGAGGATTAGTGAACTGCTTCAAATAGACGACATCTTTATAGTCGACAAATTTCTTGTGCTCTATTTCTTCTCGTTCAGCTTGATAGGCCATAGGTAAATAATTAGCTAATTGTATTTCGTACTAAAATGGTATGTCCTCAGGATTGATCTCATCGTCAGGGTACTGGATTTCATCTGAAGAAGGCGCTGCAGAATTCATGTCAGGCATTGATCCACTTGCGCCAGCTGAAGAACTGCTACTGTTTTGATTACTTCCCTGTGCACCTCCCGTACTTCCGCCCATGCTTCCTCCTGCGCCAGGAGCCGAAGGACCGAACTGGAAATTATCAATGACGATTTCAGTGCGGTAATTCTTTTTTCCTTCTGCTTCCCATGAGCGGGTCTGGAGACGTCCTTCTACGAAAAGCGGTCGGCCTTTTTTCATATACTGACCGATCACTTCTGCCTGTCGCCCGAAGGCCACTATGTTGTGGTACTCCGTGGAGTCTTGCTTTCGGCCTTCTTTATCAGTGAAGGTACGATTTGTTGCAATAGAGAAATTTGCCACCTGTTGACCTGAAGGGAGCGCACGAACCTCGGGGTCGCGAGTGAGATTTCCATACAAAAGTACTTTGTTCAAATACATAGTGGTTTACGCGACTCCTGCTTCTTTGAGGGCGGTGTCGAGCTCTAGATCGGCTGCTTCTTCTTCAGCATGAGCCTCAGGGGCCTTGCGATAAAATTCATGCATTTCTGCCGAATGTTTTGCAGCATCTTTTGTCGTACGCACATCAAGAAAACGGAAAATACGTCCATCGGCGCCGGCGGTACGTATCACGGCATTATGCCCTTCTCCGGTAGATTCATAGGCAAGCCAGCCGAAAAAAGAGGCATCCCAGTCGCGACGACCCGCTGGCTCCATACGAGAAATGGTATAGGCAAGTTGGATCTTTTCAGGTTCGCCTTCGGCAAGAAGCGATCCATCATTTGAAGAAATAGCATCTTTGAGTGCCTCATACGCTTTTTTTGCTTCTTCTTGGGGAAGATCCGCATCAATATGAAAGCTGAGTTCATACACACGTGGTTCCGCGTGGTTACTCTCCGACTCTATGTCGGCGTTCATATCTTTTTTTTCTTCAGCATCTTCGCGAGCCATAATGAGACGATAGTAGCACGGGATTTTGGTACTCGCAAGAAAATAAAAATGAAGCGGAAATCAAGAAAAACTGAAGATTTTGGCCGCATTTTGGAGCACGGCGAGTCGCACATCTTCTTCCTCTTCTCCTCGAATCTGTGCGAATGCTTTCACTACTTCTTTGGCGGCGAGCGGCTCGTTTCGCTTCCCTCGGTTTGGAGCTGGCGCCACATACGGTGAATCAGTCTCGGTGAGAAGATGGGTGCGAGGGATGTATCGAATGACCTCATCGTAGTCGCGTGCGAAGGTAATCACTGCAGTGTATGAAAGAGTAAAGTCGAGATCGACAAATTTTCGTGCTTCCTCAATGCCTCCTACGAAAAAATGCATATCACCCTTGAGTCGATCCCCATATTTGTGTTTTTTCGAAGTGAGTAAGTCTATCGTATCGTGATACGCATCCTGGGTTCCTTTGCTAGGTCGGGAATGTATCATGAGCGGCTTATTGTATTTCACGGCAAGTTCGATCTGTTGCTCGAATACTTTTTTTTGTTTTTGCTTTACTGCGGCGGGTTCTTCGGGGCGATAGTAATCGAGACCGCATTCGCCGAGCGCGACAACCTTCGGTTGTCGCGCTAACTCCTCAAATGCCTCCAGGTCGAATACTTCACTCATATCATTCGGATGAAGTCCGACCGATGCAAAAAGATTCTCGGCACTCTGTACTAATTCAAACGCCGCCTGTGAAGAAGCGAGATTCACGCCGACGACGAGTCCGCCGACTTCCGCTTCCTGCATTCTCTTCACGACTGCTTCCCTATCGTCGTCATACGCCGAAAACTGAATGTGGCAGTGCGCGTCAAAATACTGCATAGACTAATTAGGTAAGTCGTGGAAAAAGATTCTCTGGTTTGATGTTCTTTTTCACTGCAGAGAGAATTATTTCGGAAGTCTGTGGCATAACCGCTGAAAGTTGTATGGCGATCTTCGCGAGATGCCGCACGAGCAGCGTAATATCACCCTTCCCTTCGTCGCTCAAACTTTGTAGATCGCTTTTCACTTTTTTATACGGCTCGCGCTCGGTCATGACCGCGTCACACTCTGCGATCATATCGAATATGTAGTCTACCGCTTCGTTGAAACGAAATTCCTCCGTTCTATTGATAAAGGTATCGTCGATGCTCGTGTCGTTGAGTTCGAGTGATACCGGAGAGGAGAGATAACTTTCGGCCAATTTCATCACACGTGCTACGAGATTGCCAAGCCCGTTTACCAGATGTGCTGTATACCATTCATCGAGTCGTTCCCAGGTCACGTCCGAATCATTCGCTGGATGAATGTGCCGTAAAAGGATGTAGCGGGTCGCGTCAGTGCCATATTTTGAAATAAGCTCATACGGGCTGATAACGTTTCCTAAACTCTTGCTCATTCTTTGGCCATTCGAATTTATAAATCCATGATAGAAAACGTGGTCGGTTACTTTCATCTTTGCCGACATGAGCATGGCCTGCCACAGGATCGATTGAAAACGGACCTGATCTTTCCCTGCAAATTGCAATGTTTCCCCTTGATTCCAAAATTTCTCAACATTTCCATCTGGATCATTCGGCCAGCCAAGAATTGAGAGGTAGCTGGTAAGCGCGTCAAACCACACGTACATGACTTGCGTATCGTCATGGGGAACAGGCACGCCCCACGCGAGCCTACTTTTCTCTCGAGAAATACTGATGTCTTCAAGACCTTGATTCACGAAATTGATAGCCTCTTCCCTTCTCCACTGCGGAAGAACGGCTTCCGGATGACCTAAGTATTCAAGTAACTGATTTGCGTAATTCGAAAGTCGAAAGAAATAATTCTTTTCTTCGAGAAACTGGGGCATAAGCGAAAGATGCAAAATACAGCGTCCTTCTGCGTCGAGTTCATGTTCCGTCTTAAATGCTTCGCACCCCACGCAGTACAGACCTCGATATGATTTCTCATAAACATCCCCGGCTTCGGCACATCGACGCCACATCTCTTGTGCTGCTTCATAGTGATGAGGATCAGTCGTACGCACAAACAATGTATTGCTTATATCTAAGGCGCCCATGAGTTTTTGAAATTCTTTCGCATACTGATCTACATACGAATGCACTTCTGTCTCAGCTTTTGCAGCCGCTTCGAATATTTTCTGACCATGTTCATCGGTGCCAGTGGAGAAAAACACCTCTTCGCCTTGTGATCGCCATACGCGTGCAAGCGTATCCGCTTGCACGAATTCGAGCGAATGGCCGATGTGTGGATCGCCATTTACATAGGGCAACGTAGTCGTAATATAGCGACTCATTGTGGGTTATGGTTTCTCCGGACTCGCAAGGCGGCGTTTGCGGCGGTCATAGTCACCGAGCGCTTCTCGCACAACCGCCGCGAGCGGCACGGCGAGTACGACACCCAAGAACCCTGCCAGGTCGCCACCTGCGATGATAGCTAGGAGGACAAGCAGAGGCGGCACGCCTACGACCTTTTTCACCACCAGAGGATGGATCAGATTCCCTTCAAACTGATTCACGATGATAAAGAGACCCGCCACAATAAGCGCGAGTGGTACGCCCCCCGCCGAGTACGCGATAATGACAGCAGGAAAACCTGCTATGAATGAGCCAAATATTGGGATGAGTTCTGCAATACCCGTGAATACTGCCAAGAGGAGTGCGTCTGGCACGCCAATAATAAGAAGCCCGAGGTAAATGATCACCGCACCAATAAGTGAGAGCAGGAGTTGACCCTGCATCCATTGACCGATCTTTACCTGTGCGCGATGCCAGAGATCGATTACATACGTTTCAAAACGGGATGGGGTGACAAGTCTCAAGAAGTCCTCGACGCCCGTTTCTTGTATCGCAAAATAAAATGAAAGGACTACGACGATGAAGAGAGAAAAGACACCGCCGAAGAATGTCGAGATCAAACGGAATGCGCCCGCGGAAGTGCCTACCGAAAAAGCTGATTGGAATGCAAACAATGTTTGGAAGATCGATTGTGACTGATGCGCTCCCGAAGGAGTGCCGAAAGGTGTACCGTTTAGAACTCCTCCAGGCAAATTAAGCGTGTTCAAGTATTGCGGAATGATCGAGAGGAAATTCTCGGTATCGTTTAGTATCGGAGGAAAGAAGAAATAAATAATACCGAAGAGCGTACCGAACACGAGTATGTACATAAGCGACACCGCGAGCACACGGGGAATCCGCAAGCGGCGAAATGCGATGACACCCGGCTCGATAGCCGAGGCGATGACTACGGCGGTGAGCACGAGAAGAACGAGACCGCGGAGAATCCAGAGAGCGTACGCACCCGCACCTATAAGGAGAATGGTGAGAATGGTGCTAAGCGAAATAGTGACGTTCACCTGTTTATTCATACGAAAATAGTAGCATAAAAACAGTTTTACCTTCTTCCAACACTAGGGGTTAGGATATGGCGAATAGACCTCCTCATGCTATGGTTCAAGCCAGACAGTCACGGAGGGAGTGATGAACTCTAGTCCCTACGCTCGTCTGATTGCTGAAGTGGCATCAGAAACAAGAAAGAAATTCCTTCTTTTGCTCGCGAACGGTTGCCTTCCTCAAGAAGAAGGTACGAGCCAGTTGAATTTCGGAGAGATCATACGACTCGCTCGTATCTCCGGCATCTCCATCGACGAGTTTCGAGATGAATTTGCACTAAATCGGATCACGATCGAGCGGTGGGAGTGGGGTGAGCTATCGCCTGCCTCCTCCGTGCATCGAGCGATAATCGACTGGATTTATTTTAAACTTGAAAAAATGGAAGTATTAGTTTGAGACGCTTAACAAGCTCGCTGTCTTCGGATTGGCGAGTTTTTCATACAGAAAACAATCGTTCGTAAAATTTTCTTACGCAAGCGCGATGCGCATGCGTTCGGCGACTTCGTCGACCGTGAGACGTTCTTGCTCTCCCGTGTCGCGATCGCGGAGCGTTACGGCGTCTTTGAGTTCCGGAGTTTCCCCAAGTGTGTCGAAGTCGATGGTAATACACCACGGCGTGCCTATTTCATCTTGGCGACGATACCGCTTGCCGATGTTGCCGTTATCATCCCACGCAATGGCTGGGTGAATCTTTCGAAGTTGCGCACGTACTTCCCTCGCTTTCTCGACTAGTTCAGGTTTATTTTTCAGAAGTGGCGATACCATCGCCTTTATCGGCGCGAGTTTCGGACTGAAACGAAGCACGCTGCGCGTTTCCCCACCAAGCTCGTCTTCATCGTATGCCTTTGCGAGTACTGCGAGCACGTGTCGACCCAGACCGAAGGTCGGTTCTATGACGTGTGGCACTGATTTTTCATTTGTCTCGGGATCGAGATAGTGAAGCTCTTGACCACTCTCGCGCTCATGATTCGTAAGGTCAAAATCGGTGCGGTATGCTAGTCCACCGATCTCTTTGTAGCCGTTCGGATATTTAAAATAAAAATCGAGGGTACGTTTCGAATAATGCGCGCGATCGGTACCCGATACTTCTACTTCTTTTATATCGTCGGCTTCGAAACCCAGCATCTTAAACCACGCGTGTATTTGAACCCGCCAATATTCGAATGCCGTTTCCCATTCTTTTTCCTGTAGGAAATATTCAAATTCCATAATTTCAAGCTCACGCACACGGAAAAGGAATTCCCGTGGAGCAATCTCATTTCGAAACGCTCTGCCAATCTGCGCGATACCGAATGGAAGTTTTGGATGGAACGAGTCGATAATGTTTTTGAAATTCACGAACATGCCCTGCGCGGTCTCCGGACGGAGATACAGCGGCATCTCGCCCCCTTCGACCGAGCCGACTGATGTCTTGAACATCATATTGAATTGTTGCGGTTCACTAAAAGAATTGCCATCAGGACTCTTGATATCTTTTTCACTCAGCATAGCTCCTATTTCTTCCAGACTCATGCCCACTGGGTCGATCCCTGCTTCCTCGAGAAGGTGGTCGGCGCGATACCGCTTTTTTGTTTTTACATCAGTGACAAGTGGATCATTAAAAGTGGCCGCATGCCCAGAAGCCTCCCATACGCGAGGATTCATAAGTATCGCAGAATCGATGCCAAACATATCATCGCGTATATCAACAAATTGCTCCCACCACAGCTTCTCGATATTTTTCTTCAGTGTTAGACCGAGTGGACCATAATCAAAAGTGCCGGCGAGACCGCCATATATTTCTGAACCAGGAAAGACGAATCCCCGTCTTTTACAAAGTGAGACGATGGCTTCAAGTGTAACGGGTTCTTTCATAGTTCCTTTGTACCCTTAATTTCCGACGTTGCCAAACTGTATTTGGTACGCAGGGTCAGTTGGAGTCTGAGTCGAAAGTGCAGGAGAAATAGTACCTACCTGCGTACCGGTAAAGCGATCGGTACCGGTAAGTGTTTGATTGCCAATGAGAATAGGCGCGGTTCCTACCTGAGATACGCTCGGCAAGATCGACACTTGGAAGGCGGCCTGTAGCGGCTTAGAAACCGTTCCTGGCTGCACATCGCCGACCTTCCAGGTAACGGTGCGGCTCGTATCGTCATAGGTAACGGAACTATCGCTAGGATTGATTTTGCCGGTAAAGGTTACATACGAAGGGAGGATAGCGCTCACCGAAGCACCACCGACCGAATTAACCGTGTTCGTAATATTCCAGAGAATTGTATACGTTGTTGGCGTATTGGCTTTCGGCGGCCATGGTCCTGAATTGGGGAAAGGTCCGATTGTGTGCACAACCGTTGAAATGAGTTTTAGATCCGTCGCTATCTGTATGGTCTGCGTGAGAGTATTTAGTATCGTTTCTGAATTTCCGATTCCGCTATGCTGTCCGGCGACTGATACCGTAAGTTGTATCGTTGGATTGCGAAGTGCCATAAGAGCGGTGCCTGACTTCGTTGAAAAACCAAAAGAGCCGTTCCCGTTGTCTCCCGGATTGAGGCTTTGAAGACTTAGCTCCGACTGGCCATCGAAGAGAAGGGTCGTATTGGTTGAGTCATAGTAGCCATTGGCTGTTGTTACACTGGTTGGATCAAGGGCATTTCCTGAAAACTTTATCGACACTTTCCCATTCGTGATCGCAGATGAAAGTGAGTTTGTCCATGAGACCGCACTCGTAATAGGCTGGTCAGCTGAGACGATAACAGGATTCGCATTACTATTGTTGACTGAGAGAGATACGGCAAGAAACGGCTTGGAGATGGCTACTTGCGTTTGTTGACTGGCGTACGCGACTGCTAAGGTCGCTGATCCATCGTCTTTCGCGGTACCCACGGTAAATTGGAAGACGCGTTGATCGTTATTTGATCCCGAGAGCGCACCCTGTATCACGAAATCTTTTTCTTCACCGGGCTGCAATGTACCGATAGGGAAAAATTGAGTATTTGCAGGACCATCACTCGTATGTGATGCCGTAAATCCGGGTGGGTATGTTGCAACCACGCCGATATTATTCAATACGGTGCTGGCGTTCGAGCGAACCGCAACTGAAAATGCAAAGGACTGACCCGAAGCTACCGTACTTACCGTGTTCGCAGTGATAGTAAGAGGAGCGCTGGTGATAGTGAGCGTGAGCTTCTGTTCTTTAGTGAAAAGCGCATTAGAACCGGTGGTGCGGTATTGGAAAGTAACCGGAACCGTTACGGTTTGATTCACACTGCCGAATAATACGGCTGATATTGTACGGGTCACCGTGCCACCCGCAGGAATCGCGCCAAGCGTATCCGCATATCGCACAAGTGGCTGTGTTACGTCCTCTGCGGTGCGGGTCCCGTCAGGAAAATCGAGAGAGATGTCTGTGTTGATCAGAGCGGTTGGATTATGATTCTTGATCGTGATGACGAGCTGCACGACTGAACCGCTCGCTATGCTGGTCGGATTCGGTACCGCAGTAATAGTAATATTGTCATTTGAAACGGACCGCGTGCCAAGATAGAGAAATAGGAATGACGCAAGACCCGCGAGAATGAAAAAGGCAAGCGCACCAAAAAGAAAAAGTACGACTCGTGACATTGGTTTTCGCCGAGGTCTCGGAGGTGGCGGAGGCGGGGGTCGCCAGCTGCTGGTTGCTGGAGGTGTGGGAGCACGCGAAAGAGTAGGTTCTTGAAAATTAGTATTTGTATTTGGCGTATAGAGACGCTCGCGCAGCTTTTCAAGAGAACTTACTTCATCATTTTGCTCATTCGGCGGCATAAGGAAAGTATACGACCAAAATTCCTTATGAGCGATAGCGAATTAGTAATTTGGAAGTGCCCTTGTGGTGCTCACACCTAAAGACCTGAGGCGACAATACTGCGGTTGATGCGAAGAATGTATTCCGATCGATCGTTTGTAAGTTCCTGCAAAAGGTCGGGTGTGTACGCGCCTTCCAAACCTCCAGGGATTTCACCTGCATCAACGCCGGCGGCATGAAGTATGCGAAGTGCGGCTAAACATTCCGCCGCGTCTTCTTGCGCGGCATCGTGTATGTGGGGCAATACCGTCAGAAACTGACTGAAAATCGCAAAAAATATCGGGTCAACTGACTCGCCATGCAGAAGACGCAGTAGGAGGCCCGCAGTGCGGCCCGCGCGCAAGCGCGCGGGCTTCGAAAGTTCCGGAAACCACGAACGTACGAGTACCGCTCCCGAAAGACGCCAGCCATCTTTTCCCCGCACGAGGATGACGTCTGTTTCAGAAAAGGTCTGGAGAGCAGAAGCAAGCTTGGCTCCTGGTTTTCGCACACTTTGCGCGCGTGCCCGAAGAAGACCTAGATCCGGGGTCAAAAGATGAATAAAGGCACTCGCTTCGCCGAAAGGTGTCCGAGCGAGAACAAACGCGGCAGTGGCATATTTATGACGCATCGATCGAAAATGAAATCGAACCAAAAGAAAGATTCGCCGTATAGGCAGCATCGGACACTGCGCCAAACAGTACCTGAGAAATGCCGGGGAGTGGGACTCCGTCCAGTATCGATTGTCCTTCTGTACCCATTGTCAGCGAAACTATATCTTTCGGAGAAAGACCTTTGTCTTTACGCGCATCGGCCAGTGTGCGCATGAATTCGCGCACATCTCCCTCTCGAATGAGTTCTGGCGTAAGTTCCGCATCGAGCGACATCGCAGAGGCGCCTGTCTCTATCTCCCTTACATTTACTTCCTCTTTGAGGATCTCCTTGAGTTCTGATGAAAGCTCCCCTGGTATCGAAAGCTTCGCAAGCGGCTGACGCACTTTCACACCGATTTTTTGTCGGAGCATGAGTGCTTCAGAGGCGAGTGTGCGAACATGTACCATATCTTCAATAAGCGTCGCATCTACCAATCCAGCTTCGGGCCACGTGCACAGATGTACACTTTCCGAGTCGGTTTCACTTCGCAATTCTTGAAAGAGTTCTTCAGCAACAAATGGCATCACCGGTGCAATAACTTTTGCGAATTGAATGAGCACCGATCGAAGAGTCTGAAGTGCGTACTGTTTATCAGCAGTATCACTTCCCTTTATTCGCTCACGTGAGCGACGAACGTACCAGGTCGAAAGATCGTCGATAAAATCACGCATGGGGCGGGTAGCATGAATGACATCGTATCGATCAAAATTTTCAGTTGCTTGAAAAGTTACTTCTGCAACACGCGCACGTATCCACCGATCAAGAATGTTTTCGCTATCCTTCACCGTTCCTTCGGTAAGATCTTCTTTAAAAAGAATGTAGAACGCGAGCACGTTTCGTAGCATGTTTACAATGCGATTCTGCGATTCTTTTATCTCCTCATCTTTAAAAACAAGATCTTCTGCCTGCATAACCACTCCTGACATAAGATAATACCGAAACGCATCGGCACTAAAACGATCAAAGAGCACATACGGATCGGTGTAATTCTTTTTGCTTTTCGAAAGCTTTTCGCCAGTAGCGGCCAGTATCGTTCCGGTTGTGAGCACATTGCGAAACGCGGTGTGGCCGAAAAGTTCTATGCTCATTACGTGCATGTAATAAAACCATGCACGAGTCTGTCCTATGTATTCCGAGATAAAATCTCCTGGTGTGCGTTTCGCAAATTCTTCTTTATGTTCAAACGGATAATGGTATTCAGCGAATGGCATCGAACCTGACTCAACCCAACAATCAACTACCTCCGGAATTCGAGTGAGCGGTTCATCTTCACTATCGAGTAGTTGGATTTCATCAATATACGGAAGGTGGTAGTCGAGTTCATAATTACGATTGTGCGGCATGGGAATAAAATCAAGCCTGCGCACTTCCCCTCGTTCAGCAAAAAGGGTCTTCAGTAATCGTTTAGACTCTTTTTTATCAGCACCGAGTGCAATAGCTCCCAATGCTTCAAGGCCAATGCCATGCGTCACAATTAATATCGTTTCGTTGGAATGGGTACGTTCTATTTCATACAGAAAATCGCCAAAACGGTTTTTGGCTTCCTGATCACTCTCTCCCCCTGGCAATGCTTCCTCATATGCATGGGTATCGCGGTACTCAAAGAATTTATCGAGTGGCCCATCGTTAAACTCACCAAAGTTAAATTCGGAGAGTCGATCGTCACTTACTATTGATTCAATTGAGAGACCGATCTCTTTCGCAACAATTTCTGCCGTCTCACGCGTTCGTAAAAAAGGAGATGAATATATCTGCGTTATGCCGTGTGAAGTCAACTTTTCTGCTGCAGCCTTTATTTCGTCACGACCTTCATCATTAAGCCCGACCGTCGAGTCGCGCACCGAACTTAAGAGTTTCTTGATATTGTTATCGGTCGTTCCATGACGCATGACGAAATAGGTATTGCCACTTTTTTTGACATGGCTTTTGAGTTCCTCCAGCGAACCTATGACCGTGACCTTCCCTTTCACATCCTTCCATATAGGGAGTGGGCTCGCCCAAAAACGATTGCGAGAGATCGTCCAATCAGGTGCAGTCTCAAGAAGGTGTCGAAACCGACCGTGCTTCAGATGCTCGGGTATCCACCTGATAGTCTCGTTCTCGGCGAGAAGTTTTTCTTTTACTGCTTGAATATTTATAAACCAACTCGAAACAGCATTATAAATAAGGGGCGTACCGCAGCGGTAACAGTGTGGATACGAGTGAGTATGGACCGCCTTCTCAAAAAGAAGTCCGCGTGATTCGAGATCCGCTTTAATATCAGCTTCAGCTTTTTTGATATATTTACCATGCAAAAACTCCGGTGCGTCTTCGTTATATGTCGCATTTGGGTTAAGGATCGGTACCATCGGTAGCCCTTCTTTCAGACCGAGGGTATAGTCGTCTTCTCCATAAATAACGGCGGTATGCACAATGCCGGTTCCCTCTTCTGTATGTACAAAATCCGCGGAAAGTACCTGCCATTTCTTTCCTTCGTGCGCGACAACTCTTGGAATTTCATAGAGTGGTTCGTACTCGATTCCGACTAATTCGTTTCCCTGTAGTGTAGGAAATACTTTTGAATCAATCTTATCTTCATCAGAAAGACTATATGAGGCGAGAAGGTCTTTTGCGAGAATGATAGTTTCTCCATTTTCTTGCTTCGCCAGTGAATAGATAATTTCTTTCCCCACGGCGAGTCCCACGTTTCCTGGAAGCGTCCACGGCGTCGTGGTCCAGGCGAGCAGAAAGGTGTTTTCAGGTAATCCATGTTTCTCTGGATTTTTTACTTTGAATTTTACGGTTACTGCCTCTTCAGTTATATCCTTATAGGTGTTATCCATGGCAATCTCCGCCTTTGCCAAAGGCGTCTCGCAGTGAGGACAATACATCAAAACTTTTCTTCCCTCGTACAGGTGCCCTTTTTCGTGAATTTGTTTTAATCCCCACCAGACCGATTCGATAAAAGTCGTATCCATCGTCTTGTATGAATTATCAAAATCAACCCATCGGCCTACCCGCTCCACATAACGCTTCCAATCCTGTACATATTCCAAAACCATTTCGCGCGCTGTCTCATTAAACTTTTCTACACCGATAGCAAGAATCTCTTTTTTGTTCTTGAGTCCGAGTTTTTTTTCAACAAGTGATTCGATAGGAAGACCGTGGGTATCCCATCCCCAGCGACGACGCACCTTATAGCCACGCATTGTTTTATACCGAGGAATGAGATCTTTAGAAACAGAGGAAAGTAGAGAGCCAGAATGGGGCAGTCCCGTTGCAAAAGGCGGTCCATCGTAAAATATAAATTCGCCCTTTGGTGCTTCTTTTTCAAGGGATTTCTCAAATATCTGGTGCTCTTTCCAAAACGCCAAGATTTGCTCCTCTCGCTTTGCAGCATCTGATTTTTCCGGGGTATCGGGCGTTTGAGACATTATTATCTATCCTAGCGTTTGCGAGGGTAAAAAGAAACAGCCGACGGGCGCGTCGGCTGTTATGCCCTGATTACTATTTCCGCAGCTGAATTGGTCGCCGAAAACAATGCGTCTTCTGGTTTTTGGATTCCTGTCCGTTCTTTGGTGATGTTGATCGAGGCACCTCCGCTCCTGCCCTGTCTTCCTCGAGAGAGGATCTCCTGAACTTTCTTAATTCCCCGAGCTCAGGCTGCCATCCATTATTCACCATACCTGAATGTTCCCCGTTTTTAACAGAACCAAAATAACCAGTTCCGCGTATGACCATAACGCGAGTTGCTTTCCCGTGCAAGACACGTTCTCCATCTTTTGTTTACATCTTTTCCGGTACCGGAATACCCAGTAGGTGAAGGCCATTTTCCATTGTGGTTACGAACGCTCGCGCGAGTTGCAATTTATATTCTTCGTGAGAACCTCCAATGATACGTTCATTCGCATAAAATGAGTTCCATCCACTGGCGAGCTGGGTGAGGTACTGCGCAAGATGATGCGGCGCGAGATCTTTCTGTGCTCGTAGAACAATTCCAGGATAACGAACGATAAAACGTTCAAGGGTATACGGTTCATTCGGCGCATCATCAGATGTTTCTTTTGGGGACGATGTCGCTTGCGCGATCACTGACCTTGCGCGCACAAGTGCATATTGAAGATACGGTCCTGAGTCACCTTCGAGAGAAAGTGATTTTTCAAAATCGAAAATAATATCCGAACCTGCTGATTGTCTGAGTATCGAATATTTAATCGCAGCCATTGCTACCTGTTCGGCGATCAATGGATCGGGATTCCGTTCACTCGTCTTTTCTATAACGTCGTGAATGAGCGATGCGGCCGTGATGACATTTCCTTCACGTGAAGACATTTTGCCGCTCGTAAGACGTAAAAAGCCATGGGTCACATGGCGCGTCTTAGCGGCCAGAAGCGGCGCAATTTCAGAAAGAGCTGCGAGAAATACTTTAAAATGGCCGATTTGTTCAGTAGCGGTCGTAATAATGGACTCATCGGACGGCCACCGTTCTTCTTTAAGGTAGGCAAGTCCAACATCTTTCCCTTCATAGGTGGGCGTCCCGCGCGAGGTAATAAAGACCAGCGTGTGTAATCCTACCTTCTCTCCTTTATAAATAATCGCCCCTTCGCTTTCCTCAAATACGCCTCGAGTAAGCTGGTCTTTCACTATTTCCGCGCCGATAGGCGCGGTCTCACTCTCGAAAAAATAATAATCAAAATGAGTATCGAGTAACCGATGTAGCTCTTTGAAGGCACTCATGGAAACATCTCGGCCTTTACGCCATAGTTCCATAAGCTCGCGATCGTCTCCTTTATATATCGCTACATTAAGCGTATCGATTTCTATTTTCGCCTCGGCGCTTTCTTCGTACGCACGGGAGCCATGCGTATACGCCTTGCCGATCTCTTTAGCAGTTGCGGGATCCGTGATTCCAGCTTTCTGCAATCCCCAAAGTGCTTTTGCAACGTGAAGTCCCACATCACCCCCGTATGAATCACGCGCAACCTTCGCTCCAGATGATTCGATAATTCGTGCGAGTGACTCACCGATAATGGTGCTCATGAGGTGGCCGATATGCATTTCTTTAAACGCATTCGTGTTCGAAAACTCGATGATTATTCTTTTACCTTCTTTCGTTTTGTTCGTACCCCAGTCTTTACGCAACTGAATTACTTTCTGAATTTCATCCGAAATAGTCCGGTGCGCAAGGGTAATGTTAATGAAGCCAGGACCAGCAAACTCTACGGCCGTCACGAGTGTGCCGAGTTTTTCTTTGATCTTTGGTGCGAGCTCTGCCGCGAGCTCGCGAGGATTCTTGCCCAGTACTTTTGCGGCAGCCATGGCTGCATTCACCGCGTAGTCGCCGTGCGATATGTCTGCCGGCCATTCAACGGCAAAATTCACATCGCGCGCACCCAGCTCGGCGAGTGCTTCGTCAGTTGCCTGTCGTATCTGCCCTTCTATATCCAGTGTTCCCTCCGTTGCCATTACTGCGAGTGTAGCAAACCAGTGGAATCAGTCGACTTTTAAACTACACAAAAGATTCGGGAATCGGGTGCGAAGCGGCCAATGCTTTCACTGCTTCGCGCGCTTTCGAAACAGTTGCAGCATCACGTTTCTGTAGTACATCAAGCATCAGTTCTGCTACTTGTTTGGATTCCTCGACGCCAAATCCACGAGTGGTCATTGCCGGTGTACCAAAACGAATGCCGGACGGGTCCATCGGCTTGCGCACATCGTCCGCAATAGTGTTCTTGTTCAGGGTGATGCCGGCTTCATCGAGAATTTTTTCTGCATCCTGACCCGAAATACCAAGCGAACCAAATACATCCGCCAGAATGAGGTGGTTGCTTGTACCACCAGTGATCATTCGTACACCACCCGCCTTGAATACCTCTGCCATCGCCGATGCATTCTGTACAACCTTCGCTGCATACGTTTTAAAAGATGGCTGTAGCGCCTCACGGAACGAAATCGCTTTTGCTGCTATCTGATGCATATGTGGACCACCCTGAAGACCAGGAAAGACTGCTTTGTCTATTTTTTTTGCGACCTCTTCGTTTTCTCGCGTGACAATCATACCGCCACGCGGCCCGCGAAGTGTCTTGTGCGTTGTGGTGGTCATCACATCGAATCCATAATCGAAAGGATTCTTCTGGGCTCCGCCGGCAATAAGCCCGGCAATGTGCGCGACGTCGGCAACGGCATACGCACCCACCTCTTTTGCGATGTCAGCGATCTTCTGCCACTCGAGCTCACGGGGATAGGCTGAGAATCCAGCAAGAATTACTTTCGGTTTTTCTTTCTTTGCGGTTTCACGAAGTGCGTCATAGTCGATCTCCCCCGTCTCAATATTTTTCATCTTATATCGCACGAAATTAAAGATCTTTGAGATGTACGTCACCGGATGACCGTGCGTGAGGTGACCGCCGTGCGATAGATCCATGCCGAGTATCGTGTCGCCAGGTTCCATAAGTGCCATGTAGAGTGCGATGTTTGCATTCGCACCTCCGAGTGGCTGCACGTTCGCATATTTAGCGCCAAAAAGCTGCTTCGCACGTTCAATCGCCAGAAGCTCGACCTTGTCAGTGAACTCTTGTCCGCCGTAATAGCGCTTGCCGGGATACCCTTCTGAATATTTATTGGTAAGCGTTGACGCCATTGCCTCACGTACGGCAAGCGAGACGTAATTTTCGGACGGGATTAATTCAAGTCCTTCGATCTGGCGCTTCTCTTCGCCTTCGATAAAACCATAGATGTCTGGGTCTTCTTTTTGTATGTGAGTGTAATAGTCCATTGGATTTAAAATTAAGTTTATAAATTATGGACGTACTTACACCATAAAATTATTTGGTTTCTTCCATCGCTTCCTTACTGTGTAGCTTCTTGTTGTATCCGCCTGAAACCGTGAGGTCGGCTTTGATGCTGGCGTGAGGTTCGTAACCATTGAGTGTAACGAATTCAGGTTTGAACGTATCGAGTGAGTTGAACGGTTCGGTGAAAGAAATTGTCGGAAAAGCCTTTGGTTCCCGCGTGAGCTGCTCGGCAGCTTGCTCCTTATGATTTTCATAAATGTGCACATCACCAAATGTATGAATGTACTCACCGGGTTCCCTTCCGAGAATTTTCGCGATGATGCAGGTGAGCAATGCGTAGCTGCCGATGTTAAAAGGAACTCCCAGGAAAATATCTGCGGAGCGTTGATAGAGTTGTAAACACACTTTGCCATTCTTAATATTCACTTGGTACATATTGTGGCAAATAGGAAAACGTGCGCCCTCACCAGGTTTTGCCATGCTGTACATATATTCGGGATTCCATGAGGTCACCACCGTATTGTGTGCGTCAGAATCTTTGCGAAGCTCATCGATCACCCATGCGAGCTGATCCACGGTACGGCCATCAGTAGCTTCCCAGCGACGCCACTGTTCACCATAAATATGTGGGAGCTCACCATGCTCTTTTGCGAACGCTTCATCGGTATGAATACGTTCTATAAACTCGTCCTTTGAAAGCTGAGTTGCAATTCCCTTTGCAACTTTCTCCCCATATATTTTATACGGATAGTCATCCCATATATGTACGTTGTGATCGACGAGATATTTTATGTTTGACTGTCCGGACATGAACCAATAAAGCTCGTGAAGAATGCCATTCCAATAGGTTCTCTTTGTCGTCAAAAGTGGAAAACCTTCAGAAAGATCAAAACGTATTTGCCGACCGAAAAGACTGTACGTCTTTACGCCAGTGTCACTATCGACCTGCTCTTCGCCATTCTCCAAAACTTCTTTGAGGAGATCGAGATAGGCGTATTCAGGGTGACGAGATTCAGGCATACGAGTGTTATTTATATTTTTTTACGCACCGCAGTACGTTTCGGAACGAAATGCGTTGAATTTTTTTTGTCGTATCGTCCGTGACCATCGTACCCTTTTGAAGTCATGCTGGTGAGCTTTGCAAAGAGAAGCTGTGCGATCTCCATGCCAGGACGCAAAATTATGGGGACGTTATTGGTGTTAACGAGTTCAAAGGTGGGATAGAAATGATGGCCAGGGTTAAAAAGCATGGCGGTATTGTGCACCACGAGTCCTGCACGGGCCAGACTCGACTTTCCTGACAAGAGAATCAGGTGTTCATGATCGACACCGATAAATTCTTTCTGCTTTCCCAGTACACTTTCTCCTGGATGCAGGATGAACGGATCGCCATCCTTTACCTTGATCGTGCGAGTCTTCGGATACACGTTATTAAACGGATCAATAACTCCGGTGCTATGTCGGTCGGTTACCTGAAATTCATTCCCGAGAGTCACGTCATAACTCGCCATTTGAAGACGTTTTTGAGAGAACGGCTCTATGACGATTGCGCCGCTTTTAATGCCCTTTTTAATGTCGATGTCAGATAGAAACATAGATTATTCAACAATAAATATTTTTTCCGTCCCGTAATACTCCGGCCAGTGTTCATTATAAAACGAAAACATTCTTTCCAGCCGATCTTGTGGCAATTCAGAAACATTCAGCATTTCCATGAGTGAAACCAACTCCTTTTTCGCCTCTTCAGCCTGGGTCGCATCATCGATTACCTTTTCGAACTCTGCGAGGTATCCATATCCCGCATTTTTATCAAGACATACAGTAACATCTTTCACGCGATATTCTTCGCGCGTACGTGACCACTTAGCCTGATACGTGTAATCAGCGCCGAGAACTACAGCGTCAAGCTGCTCAAGTGTTGTAAATTCTATAACTGGTGCTTCGATTTCCATACGCATGACACCGTTAGCGCTGGAGTCGTCCCCAATGGACGCTTTCATCACCATGCGCACTTCCCTATTCATTTCTCGCGAACGGACTGAAATATTTTTTCCCTCTTTTGCAATCTGGTGCATTTTTTCTGCATGCTCGGGTGCAAGATGTGGAGCTAGATGAGTAGCCAACGTGTGCGGATTTCCTCCTTCAAAATAATGATTGATTTGCGTATAGCTCGAGATACGTGTGGAGGTCGGGTCGATTTTCTTTAGGTCAGTACGCAATTTATCCGCAGCTTCTGCGGTGCCAAGAAGGCTTTTAATCTCAATTTCGTAGTCCTGCGTTGTCCCTTTTGCCATGATGCTAGTATACGTGAAATGAATGAAAATTCAGAATTTTTAGCAATTTTAGAAAAATATCCTGTAGGTATTGGGTATAAAGCTATCGGAAATGAACTCTCTCCTTTTGATCTATTTCCTCAGGTAACCGGCCTCATCGTTTACACCATTCAACCAATCGCGTCGCTCATTCCTCAGGAAGAAGCAGCGGCGGCGCAGCTGGCGGCGCAATTGCAGCGAGCTTTCATGCTGATTCCGGGACGGCGCTTTGACGCTACGGGCACGAGACACGGCAAAGGTGCAGGCTGGTATGATCGTTTTCTAAGCATTGTCCCTCCCGGATGGCTGCGTATTGGGTTTTGTTACACTGAACAATTTTCAGACAAACCTCTCGTGCGGCAGGCATGGGATGAGCCTATGGATATCGTGTGTATTGTCGATAAAGTTTCGGGTGCCGTAAAGATTCATGAAACTCGAGCACGGCTCACTTCTGGATTATACTGAACCTATGACTGAATCTCGTATTAGTTTGATTGCTGCGATCGGTGCAAAGAATCGCGTTCTTGGAAAAGACAACCAACTTCTCTGGCACATTCCTGATGATTTGAAACGGTTTAAAAAACTTACCGATGGTCATCCGGTGATCATGGGCCGCAAGACATGGGAATCGTTACCTGAAAAATATCGTCCGCTGCCTGGACGTTTGAATATCATCATTACCCGACAAGAACAGTATGAAGCGAGTGGTGCGGAAATTTGCTCATCGCTTCAAGATGCACTTGCTGTTGCACGTGCCGCCGAAGGCGGCACGGAAATATTCATCATCGGTGGAGGAGAAATATTCAGAGAGTCACTCCCACTCGCGACTCGTCTCTATCTCACACTTATTGATGAAGAAAAAGAGGGTAATGTTTTCTTTCCCGAATACGAAACTATTTTTACGAAAAAAATATTCGTAGCGCCGCATGAATCTGATGGGCTGCACTATACTTGGATAGATCTTGAGAGATAAGAAAAACCCGACGCAAGCGCCGGGTTGGTTTGAAGGATTGCGGGGTACGAGAATCAGTTGAGAAGCGCTCGCGTACACTCGACCACGCCTTTCCAATTGGTCACGAGAGTAATATGTGCGTATTTTTCGGGGAGGACGACTTCCGAGATCAGCATGAGGATCGGCGTGACGAGAGGTTCGTCGAGCAACCCGATGAGATGGCGAAGTTCGTCGTCGACCACCACATCGGCACCTGCATAACGCGCCGTCTTGTGGTTTTCATGGAGCACCACGTCTGAAATGGGCATGTCGTAGAAATTAATCCATTTCCACACCCGTTCCACCGAAATACCCCAACAACTTGAGACGATACCAATATCGAGGCCCATGCCCCAGAGTTGATGGAGGCTTTCGCGAACCCCTTCTATCGGTTTTACTCGATGGGAAAAACCATGCCCATCGTAAATGAGGCTTTTTGCTTGCTCCCATTCTTTGCTCGTTACCGAGCGACGCGGGCCGTTTCCCTGTGGAAAGAAAAGTACGTTGCTTCCCACAAGCTTTTTGCCACAAAAACGGTCGTTGGGGATCTCCAGCCCACTCACCTCTTCGAGAGCAAGCCTTGTCGGCTCTCGCATGTCCGCGAGTACGCCATTGAAATCGGTCTTCAACTGGAGCATTTCGTCCCTGCCTTTTTTTTATTGAATGCCCCTGCGGCATTCCCTTACCGAGCGTAGCGCGCTGCTGCGGACGCGGCAATGGCTTCGAGTGCGTAACTACTTACTTTTATTCTTACTCCCATTCTTATGTGTGTTCGTTATTCTTTATTTTACATCGAGATGTTTCAGTACTTCAAGATAGAAGTTTTCAACAATTTTCTCTTGTTGCTTTCCAATTTTCGCATAATGATCAAGGCCAGGACCAGCGTTAATTTCCAAGATCCAGTATGTATTGGGTTTTTCGGCAATGTCGCCCGCAACCATAAGGTCCACACCACAAAGACGGAGACCCATGTCTTTCGTTAATTGAATTGCTATTTTTTTAAATTCGGCGTGAATTCTATCGGTTACATCTACCGAGTCACCACCGGTAGATAGGTTTGCGTTATCAAGAAGAAATACTTTCGTGTTTCTGGAAGGTACTGATGAAAGCGCCATTCCTTGATGTTTCAATTTCATTACAATACGAGGATCTTCAGTATCGACTTGAGTATCACGTCCTGAATCAATAAACGTACGCTGCTTCTTTTTGAGCAGTTGCGCAATAGTTGATTTCCCATTGCCCGTAACATTAAGTGGAATACGTTCGTATGCTGAAATGATCTTCTGGTCGAGAACCACGAGACGATAATCTTTGCCATACACCGGCTGCTGAACGAGTGCGACGCGGTCAGAGGTGAAAATAGTGCGCAAAGCTTTGTAGAATTCACGTTTTGTGTGGACCAAAGCAACGCCAAATCCCTGACTGCCACTATTTGGTTTTACAATTACGGGGAAACCAAGTCTTTCGGCATAGAGATACGCGGCCTCACTATCTCTTTTTTTTGCGCCAATAGCCTTTGCCCACTCATCTGAGAAAAAGGTCTTGCCTCCGGGTACTACAGGGTATCCCATTGATTTCATGAAAAAGTTTGCGTAATCCTTATCTTTCGCAATATCGGAACTTCCCACCGGGTTAAGGTCCAGAGTGTTATATCTAAAATAAGAATGTCGTCCGCTTTTGAAGATAATCTGACCGGTGATGCCCCATTCAGGCTCTAAGAGCACAGATGCGTCAAGACGTGGTGCAATTTTTTTTAGTATTCGTCCTAACATGGGTGACTCTTTCTTTCTTTTCTTCATACGCTGACTGTATATGAAAGGACCCGGAAGGCAAAGCCTTCCGGGTCCTTTCGAGACTGTTCTAAAAATTAATTCACTTCCACACCCATTGAACGCGCGGTTCCTTCCACAAGTCGCATAGCCGCTTCAAGCGAACCAGCGTTCAGGTCAGGCATTTTCTCTTCTGCGATCGCCTGTACTTGGGCTTTCGTAAGCGTGCCGACTTTCTTTGAGGGGGTCTTGCCTGAACCTTTTTCCTGATTGATTGCCTTGAGAATAAGACGAGGGGTCGGTGAGGTCTTGAGTACAAACGTAAAGGTTCGGTCCTCGTACACGGTCATATCTACTGGAATGATGCTGCCCATGCGGTCACGGGTCGCTTCGTTAAATTTGCTCACGAAATCACCGATATTTACGCCAGCAGGGCCAAGTACCGTACCGATTGGTGGTGCTGGTGTTGCTTTCCCTGCAGGAATCTGGAGTTTGATTTTCTTTACGACTTTAGCCATAGGTAGTAGGACTGTACGTTACAGTTTCCTTATTTGCAAGAAATCGAGCTCCACTGGCGTCTCACGACCAAACATAGCCACGAGCACTTTCACCTTGCCGCGATCTTCGTCTATCTCGCCCACCTTGCCTTCGAGATCCTTAAATGGACCGTCGGCGATAACGACCGGGTCGTCTTTTACAAGATCAATGCGGTGCTTCGGGGCTTCCTGGCCCATACGCTTCATGAGTGTCGCGATTTCCGACTCTTCCATCGGTACCGGAGTTACACCCGATCCAACAAAACCCGTCACACGCGGCGTATTACGCACAACAAACCATGAATCTTCATCCACGATCATATTCACGAGAATGTATCCCGGGTAAATTTTTTCCTCTTCGATCACACGCTTCCCTCCTTTGACCCGAACTTTCTTTTCTGTCGGTACGACAACCTGAAAAATCTTGCCTTCCATGCCAAGTGATTCGATGCGCTGCTTTAAATTACGTTCAACGGCATTTTCATAGCCGGCGTACGTGTGAATGGTGTACCAGCGCGGTTCGCTGTTTGCGGCGTCGTCAGAAAATTGAGGAGTGCTGTGAGTTTCCATAGATAAAGAGCAGTTAAAGCCGTAATAAATTATTGATGAGAAATGACGTAGTTTACGAGACTGGTAAACACGTAGTCGAGACCAGCGATGAGGAGCGCAGTGATAGCAGAAATGAGAACGACGGCGATGACGTCAGTGATCGCTTTGCGAGGAGAGGGCCACACGACATGCGCGAGTTCGGCGCGCACGTTTCGGAAATAGTCGGTGAGTTTATGCATACTCATTTCTGGCTAGATAGTTACTAAAAGCTAAAACTGAAATACCAAAATAGGTCTCCCAATTAAAAAAGACCCGCGGGTCTCTGATACACACATGATACTACAGGCCCACAAGGTGTCAAACGTCGCGATATGTCTGCTCATTCCGCGGCATGATTTGATCAACAACAAGCTTACCCTCTGCATTCTTATGAAAAATGATGCGGTAGCTACCGGCCCTAATTCGTAATTTATTACTCCCCGTAAGCTTGTCAATATGAAGTGTGGGAGCACATGCGGGATCATGTAGACACGCAAGTGCTTCAAGTAATTGGAGTCGATGCTTTTTTGGAATACGTGAGAATAACTTCCGAATTCGATCCATGAATTATTTATCAAGTGATCGAAGGATTTTAATTAACTCACCTACTTCAATTCCCTTCCCACCGTTGTCACGATCCGCATTAAAAATAATCATGTCACCCCGTTTTGTTGTATGGACCGGACGAATTTCAAGAACGCCTCCTACATCCCGCATAACAACGGCATCTGCTCCTGTTTTTTTTCGCCACGCGGCAGGCAGCGTGATCTGACCTTTGCTGGTTATACGGCGTGCAGGGGTAGTAGGCATAAAGTAAGAAAGTATTACTTTCTTACTTTATCATTTTATTCGCCACATTGTCAATCGTTAGTAGATCGAGTACGTTATCGACACGCTGTCGGTATATTCGTTTTGGCCGGTAGGGATTGATGGTGCGACAGAGTCTGCTGCTGCGGTGATACCTGCTCCTTTAAACATCGGCTGTGGTCCAGGGTTGCCATTAGTACTATCCGAAAAGCTAACGACTTTCCCAAGATGTACGCCGAGCTGCTGTGCGAGCGTCTGCGCTTGCTGCCGTGCCTTATCGATAGCCTGCCCACGCGCCTGCGCTTGTATGACGGTCGGGTCGTCAACCACAAAGTTAGGTCCGTTCACATTTGAGACGTTCGCTTTTGCAAGACCATCGAGAATTGTTGCAACTTTAGTTGTGTCATGCACTTTTACCTCAATCGTTTCTGAAACATCGTATCCAGAAACCGATGAGGAGGTGTTCGGACAGAATACGCCAGGCGGACATGAAGGAGTGGTGTAATGGGGCGATACGTTAAAGGAACTCGTGGTGATGTCTTTATCCGTTACGCCGCTTTGCTTCACCGAAGCGAGCGCTGCGTTTACGATATCGGTTATTTTTTTCTGCGCAGTCGCAACATCCGCTGCGGTCGCTGTAGCACCAAATGAAATAGAGGCTGTGTCGGGAACGGCAGCTGCTTTTCCATCTCCGCTCACGGTAATGGTGTTTGTCGGAGGATTCGCCGAGGTGCCAAAGTTTTGAACAACACTTATTGTTTCAGCAAACAAAAAGAGCGCGAGGATCGCCAGCACTCCTATTACCGCTACACGTACGGCGGCACTACTTTCGATCTCTTTCCATTGGGTATTCATGGTAGAAGCTAGTTACTATATAACAGCCCCATTTTAGCACGCACGAGCTATGAGGATACTTGGAGCGTTGCGAGCATCTGAAGAAATGCTTGATGCTGCGGAAGGCTTGAAGCGTTGAAATTTGGGTCGGTCCAATTCTGCACATTCCGCTCGGTAATATCAAAACGAAGCACGTCGTTCATGCGGGTAAGGTAGTACGCGGTCTGTACTTGGCCCTCGAAACGGCCTATCTGTATAGCTGAAAACGTATTTTGTCCTTCGCTGACCTGTTTGAACTGGCTCGTTGAAGTCGCCTGTATGCCCGAAGGATCAAGCGTAGTGTTCTGAAGCATCACCTGACTTGCGCTCCCGCCCTCTGGAATCGCATAGCGGTGAATAGTGATGGCACTCGCTGAATCGGGAGAGACCGATGATTGCAGATAGGACGCGACGAACGCTGAGTCTCCACCTGCGGTATTTTTTGTATATCCCGAAGGAAGCACAAAAGAGAGCGTCGTAGAGCCGAAACTGACTTCGACGTTGGGAGGAAGACAAGGAGTGAATGCGCAGTTCGAACCGGTTCGTCCTACCGCAGTGCCATCAGGACAAATTTTTGCTTCGTCAGTACAGGCGGTGGCGCCCGTACTGCTTGTAGGTGGCACTACTGATGGAAATGTCGTTCCGGGATGTTCGATCTGGTTGCGATAAAAGAACGCACCGATACCAAGTACGAGGATGAGTATGATGCCGGTGAGAAGTTGTTTCATAAAATATGGTTAGGGTATATGAGGAGTCTCAGGCGCCGCGTGTACTAGCTCCAGTATGTTGAGGTGTTTAAGTGCCTCACGAATATCTTTAAGCACCGCGACTTCAGGACTATCCGCTGCCGCAGGTGCTGTCTGTGCCGCATCTTGTTTCTTGCGACGCTTCGCGATTTCTTCCACACGATTAATAAGACGCACGATTACGAAGAGTGCGAGGGCTGTAATGACAAAGTTGAGAAGTGTTTGGAGGAAAACACCATACTGAATTTGCGCTGTGCCCCCAAGCGGAATAACGAGTTGGTTGAAATTCACGCCCCCGATCAGAAGACCGATAGGGGGCGTTAGAATGTTGTTCACCAAGGAGTTGGTGACCGCGGTGAAAGAGGTACCGATGACGATACCAATCGCTAAATCAATAAAGTTGCCACGAGTAGCAAATTTCTGGAATTCTGCGAAAAACCCTTTAATAGGTTGAATCATGTGGTTGTTATTTAATCATATAGGGTGAAGTGCCGAAGAGCAAAGCAAAGATCCCGCATCTGTAGAAGACGCGGGGTCCAAAAGAAAAATCGGAGCTAAGTTCCAAGAACCCAAGGGTCCTAAGTTTCAGAAGCCCAAGTTCAACTTGTCAGCATCGCCGCAGGGCTGCGGCCGTTCCAGTGGTAGTCCAGGCAGTAGCTGCCCCAGTACCACCTGCCGTCGCCCCAGCACAGGTAACGGACGTACAGGCTGCCGAGCGAGTCGCGGTAGATGGTGCCCCAGAAGAAGATGTGGCGGGTGTTGCTCTTTTCATCTTTCTTCCATTCCTCGGGAATGAGGTCGGGGTTCGCGAGCAGGTAGTCGAGGACGTTGGCGTTGAAGGGAGACTTCTTCACCACTTCCGTGCGGAGCTTGTTGTCCTCGATGACCTTGTCGTTCTTCTGGCCTTCGGCGAGCCAAAGCTCGACCATGGAGGCGTTCCATTCGACCAAGACCCGTGTTGCGGGGACCTGCCGTTTGGTGTTCCTCCACCTTCCAGCCATCGATGACGTGGCTTTTCACGACCACTTCGGACGCCCCCGAAAGGAAGCGTTTCGCGGCATCGATGCCGCCGAGCTTGTTGATGATGGCCTCGATTTGGCCAAGTGTCAGTTCGCTGTACTTGATTGTCATGTCAGTCTCCGTACCGACTAATAGTCGGGAGCTTCCCTCTACCCGAGGTTATAGGAGCTGTAGCAGTGCTTTGCCATAGCAGAGAAAGGCCTAGGAATAAGCCGCTTTCTGCTATGGCAAAAGCAAGTTGAATATCAAAGAACGTTGGAATACTATACTACATAAATAGTATAAGTGTCAATGGGCGAGAGGGGTACAGATTACCTAACTATATTATCAGACCCTGAATATATGGCTGGTGTCAGGGAGAAGCTGAGAATGATAGGCGCTATGATGGACTAACTCCAAACTCCTCAAGAACTCGCATGACATCGTCAACAGGCAACCCAACCACATTCGAGTAGTCGCCCTCAATCCTATCTACCAGTTCGCTTCCTAATCCTTGGATTGCATAGGCACCGGCTTTATCGAGAGGCTCACCACTAGCGACGTAGGTATCAATCTCCTTATCAGTAAGTTGTCTAAAATGAACTTTTGTTTCAACAACATTCGAAACGACTTTCTCATTCTCTATAATGGTGAAGCCAGTCAGAATTGTATGACTTTTACCACGTAGCATCTGCAAAGTTTCCCTGGCCTTCTCAGGAGTGTGTGGCTTTCCTAAAACCTTTTCCTCAAACGTTATGAATGTATCCGCCCCAATGACAACAGCGTCCCTATTCTTATCCGCCACGGCTTGTGCCTTACCTTTGGAAAGATACTTAGCAAGTTCCCCGGGCTCAAGATTTAGAGTCATGTCCTCTTCATACGCAGAATCTTGTGTCTCAAAATTGAGACCTGTTTTTGATAGCAGCTCCTTTCTACGTGGCGAAGTGGAGGCAAGTATTATTCGTTTCATACGGTTATATTTTCTAAACTTTGGGCGGCTAGAGAGAATCGGACTCTCGATGCGGGTACCACAAACCCGAGTTTTACCACTAAACTATAGCCGCCATGTTTATTGCGAACATTCTACTCTGAAAACCTCAGGAAGTATCTCGGCATCAGCAGCCACGCACTTCCCGCCATGTTCGCATGCGCCGTGAGGCGCATGTCGCATTCTTATACCATGCTACAGAACGCTCTGAAAGCCTATCGGTACGTTGGATTCTCTTCCTGAATACCCGAAGTATGATTTGCAAGACGTGCGAGCGCAAAAAGAAGCGAAGAGAGACGGTTAAGGTACGCGCGGGTGTTGTCTCCGAGCTTGCGCAGACCATGCTCGTGTATGCCGACGACGCGCCGTTCGGCGCGTCGAGACAACGTGCGTGCGATATCCAAAAGTGCTGACAGTTCAGTTCCCCCCGCGATCGAGAACGAAACGATGGGAGGAATGATCTTTTCGATCGTATTGATGATCAATTCGATCTGCGTCACCTTCGCCTTCCCTACTTTCTTCGGAGCGCCAGCAACTTCTGCTTGTACGATAAATAATGTTTCTTGTACGTCGCGCAGGATGCGCGACGTGGTGTATTTTTTCTTACCGATCATCACGTAAGCGCCTTCAGCGTGTGTTGCACGAATTTTGCAAAGTCCTACATATGAATTCAATTCATCGAGCGTACCAAGCGCTTCTGGAAGTTCTGATGCCTTTGAGATGCGCTGCTGATCAGGACCGAACGTCTTAGTGGTTCCTCCATCACCTTTGCCTGTGTACAGCATACGTATTTCCTACCACGGCCAAAGCACGAGTATGAGTGATGAGAACAGAAATGCGACCAGTGATTGCGAAATGTTGATAAAATATAATTTCATGGAACTTTGCTCGAAAAGAACACGGTTGAGCAGCGTTGTCGCGATAAATCCAAGCCATACGACGAACGCAAGCTCGAGTGCGACGAGAGGAGTGGTAATAAGGAGAGACTTAAGGAGCACCGCGATAACAAATGAAGTGACCAGTGCCACTATGAAAACGAAAATCATTGGGCGTACCATCGCCCCGTTTGGTGTGTTCTTCATCTTCTCAGGCGTCACGCCGATCAGGCTTCTCCACTGCTTTCCGAAAAGAGGCCCGTACCAAAGAGTTCCAACGATCATGAATCCGATAGCAGATACAAGCACGGCGAAGTAATTAATAGCGAAGTTCATAGGCATGAACGATGTTAGTGAATATTCTTTTAGTATACGACAGCACCGACCCCTAAAGGGGCCGGTGCTGTTCCTTTTCTTTTGGTGCCCGGGACAGGACTCGAACCTGCACGCCCATAAGGGCTAGTCCACCTCAAGGACTAATGTCTACCAATTTCAACACCCGGGCTTTAACTAGTTTGTACTAGCGACATTCCAACTATACCGAGTGCGCGAATTATTTTCAATCTCTTTCGAGTTAAGCAGAGTACCGAGGAAGAAGGGTACATATGTGATAGTACAATAGTTGCTTCTTTCTTTGCGTACCGAAGATTTGTCATGAGTGTTCTTTTCCCAACTTGTGTTACGTGACCCTTCACTGAACAAAGTCGAACAATGGTCGCTCGAAGCCATAAGATATGTTTGGGACTTGCTGAAGTAAAACTTAAATAGAACATAAAACTGCTTTTCCATCTCGGGTCAAAGTAACTATAGAAACATCCATCTCCATCATAAGAACCTCGTAAAAAATCGAAGAAATATTCATCCGGGACCTTAAGTGCTCCGATAGTGAGTGATTTGCGAGGTGTAAGTCCAACTGACAGAAAAAATCGATACAAGACGACGTCACTGAACTGAACGTGTGTTATTGGTTTTAGTGCGAAACTCGAAGCTTTTGTGCTAATTGGAACATTTTTTTCTATACATATTAGGAAA
Source organism: Patescibacteria group bacterium (assembly GCA_013815345.1). GTDB lineage: Bacteria > Patescibacteriota > Minisyncoccia > Phycocordibacterales > Phycocordibacteraceae > C7867-001. Next base: position 25,089 of record JACDGK010000003.1, on the reverse strand, counting down.
TTCTCAAGTTGTTCTCGGTCCTTAGATGTTAAATCAATATTTTTGCCATTTCCAGATAGACAACCATCCGTCGCAATAAGTCCTACCGCGTATGCAATATTAGAAGACCATTGTATTTCCTCCTTTCTACTTGGTTTTCTTCCGGGAGTTCCCATGCGGCCAGTATGACAAAGTAAATTCAAATAAAAATAAAGGCCGATTAAAATCGGCCTGAATTTATCACTTACTTAAAAGTATTTATCCTTCTTTTGGAGGTTCCTCGACGAGAGGTGCTTCAACATCGGGGTTCGCATCGACTGAAATGGGTTCTGCAGCTGATTCTTCTGCTTCCGCGACGAGTTCACCTGGCTGAGCTGGGTCTTTTGTCTCAAGTTCCTCTTCAACCGCTACTACTGGTTCGACTCCTTCTGCAACGCTTCCGGCAGGAGACTCTTCGACTTCAGTAGTCGTTACAACTTCTTCTTCTGCAGCAAAATCGTCAGAAGAAATAGTAACCATACGCATATTGCGAAGCTGGCGACGTACTTCACGAGCGACTTTTTCGCGGATGAAGTAAAGCTTTGCGCGGCGAACTTTCGAACGGCGGGTAATCTCAATTTTTTCGATAAATGACGCGTAGAGCGGGAAAATCTTCTCGACACCGACGCCTGAAAGCGTAGCGCGTACCGTGAAGGTCGCACCTGCCTCAGTACCGTGCTTGACCGCGAGCACGAGACCTTCGAATATCTGAATGCGGGTCTTGCCTTTTTCTATGATTTTCTGGTGGACGCGCACGGTGTCACCCGGACGGATGCCGAGCTTAGTCCGCTCCTCGGTTTTTATGGGAGTAATAACGTTTTGCATAGTGGCGAAACTGTACCATGCGGCCTATTCAAAAGCAAAACGAGGCTTAGTATGCAGTCTTTTATGCTACAAGGCTCGAAAGACTTCGGTCCCTGGGAACGTAGTTATAGCAGCAGCCAGGTCAGGAGGAGGAGTGGCGGTGATGGTCATACGTTCACCAGGCGGAAGCGGAAGATCGAGCTGATACGCGTGGAGACCGAGACGATTGAATCCGAGATCGCATTTTTGTTTTGGCGCGTATAAAGAGTCGCATACGACCGGATGATGGATTGCTTTGAGATGTACGCGGATCTGATGCGTGCGACCGGTTTCCGGATTCACTTTCAGAAGCGAGTGCGTACCGATGTCACTGATGACTTCATAACGCGTAATCGCTTCGCGCAGAATGCCTTTTGCTTTCGGTTGCGCGGAGCGCAGCCGAAAGTCTTTTCGTGAGCGACCGATTGAAAATTCAATATATCCTTTCCTTTCTTTCGGTACTCCGTACACAAACGCGAGATAGGTTTTGTGCACTTCGCGATCGTGAAATGCTTTTTTTAAAAATTCGTGCGCGGCGGGGGTCTTTGCAAAGACCAACACGCCAGAAGTTTCTCGGTCGAGTCGATGGACTATGCCTGGACGACGTATTTCAGAGCCATTCTGAAGTCGCTGCATCTCACCAACCTCGCTCGAGTCGGGATAGTGCGCGGCAAACCAGTCGCTCGCTGTTTCATCAGTCGAATGGCCATCAGGATGAGTCATTACCCCCGAAGGTTTATCAATTACCACAATATCTGCATCTTGGAATAAAATAGGGAGCTCCATTGCGCTTACCCTAGCACAAACAACAATCGGCTGCTTATTTTCCTAATCGCCTTTCTCGCAATGCGAAGTCGGCGAGTATTGAATTAAATTCCTCTTTTGTAAATGCAGGCCATTTGGTATCGGTAAAGAAAAGCTCGCTGTATACCGATTGCCATGTCAGAAAATTCGAAAGCCGTTTTTCTCCACCGGTTCGGATTATCAAGTCGGGATCAGCCAACCCACTGCTCCACATCACTTCTCTGAATTCTTCTTCGGTTACTACCTCTCTTCCTTTGACGAGTAGGGCATTAACGGCAGAAAGGATTTCCGCACGGCCGCCGTAGGAAAGAGCGAACGCAACTGTGCCATTTTTACCTTCTTTTGTTTGCTCCGCCACCTCGTCCATTTTTTTCAAAATATTCTCTGGCAACCGCGCACGTTCTCCGATAAATCTGATGCGCACGTCTTGCGTAATAAGATCCTGCATCCCTGTATCGAAAGCATATTCAAAAAGTTTCATCAGGTATCCGACTTCTTCTTCACTCCGATTCCAATTCTCCGTCGAGAATGCATAAATAATTACTTCTTTCACACTCGCGGCTCGTGCCCATTCCATTGTCTCGAGGATTTTTTCATATCCCTTACGGTGTCCTTCGAGGCTTGGCAGGTTATGTTCTTTCGCCCATCGACGATTGCCGTCTATGATAATACCGATCGATGTTGCTGTTTTGTTCGTTTCGTTACTCATAGTTAATCGTAAAGGCGGAGTATTCGTTTGTAGCTGGTTTCCATACAGGCATCACATTCCGGACGTTTGCGAGAAGCGAGCCATGACAGAGCCGCGCGAGCAGCTTTTCAAGCTGCTCGCGCGTACCCTCGGCAATCACACGCACCGTACCATCTTTTAAATTCTGCACTTCTCCCGTAAGTTTTAACGCTCGCGCCTTTCGGCATACGAAGTCGCGATACATCACCATTTGCACCCTTCCGGATATAATTGCTTCAAGACGTTCGCTCATATTCATTAGAAACCAAGCATACCCTGTGCGGGTTACTTTAAAAAATCACTATAATACGGTATGGTGCTTTGTACGGGCGATTAGCTCAGTTGGTAGAGCAGCGCATTTACACTGCGAAGGTCGGGGGTTCGAGCCCTCCATCGCCCACCGTAGGCAGAAATTCGCTCTTTTGCGATCTCGTCGAAGGGGAATTGCAGCCTAAACGCTAGCTCTTTTCCATCCGCAACCAAGTTCGACAGTATCAATTTGAGCGCTTCGCGTTTTTCATCGACAGATGGCAATTCGAACCGAAGGTAGGCTGTATTTCCAAGTTCGAGCTTTTTGAAAAGCTCGGCGGCTTCCTTGATCTGGTCGATCACCGCGATCATTTCGACGATATCCTTGCACTCGACCTTCTTTCCCCCGGCAAGATCGTTCACGCTCACGCTGATGTTCATGGCGCGAAACGCGGCGCGGGAAGCCAGGCCGATGAGCCCGCTCCCACGGTCCGTCATCGTCTTCTTCTCATAGAGAACCGTGTCGCCGAGCTTGTACCGGGCGATGCTCGCCTTCTCGTCCGCCGTGAGGTCCGCTCGCACCTCAAGGGTGAACACCATCTTGCTGCCGAGGACGGCTGCGCGCTGGTTCCGTCGTAGGAGGAGTTTCATTCCGCGACCCCCGACCCACTGCATGCGGGTTCGTTGTTGGACATGCGAACATGAGGGTAGTCTGTTGGGACGGGTCGGGCTGAATCCCCCCGCGCCACCCTAAGCGCCACCGTCGATGAGCCGAAACTTCGCGGATCGCGTGACGGGCCGGTCCACCCATTCGGCCCAACCCTTCTCGCCCCACTCGAAAAACCGATACTCGGGCACCGATTTAGCGCGCCGGCCAATTAACTCAGCGGGTGTTTTGATGTACTCGCCGCGATAAAGCCTAGGGAGAACGTTCAAGGTTTCTCCAAGGTAATATTCATCATCGATAGCGTCTCCGACGCGAATGCGCAGGTTTAGCGCAACTTCTTCGATAAGGTAGGCGATCGACATTTCCATGGCTAGCTTGCCCGTCGTATTCCATCCGCGCTTCAATACGAATTTGTCTGCGATTATATTTATATCCTCCGCAAATTTACTATCTACGCGATAAAGTAACCAGACGGAACGCAAGCTAAAATAGGTCCGCTTGTCAAGTAGGTCTTCTACACCCACCGTAATCCACTTCTGGTGTTCGGGCCAATTCAATACCTTACGCCGAAGTTTCGATATCCAATGCTCCGCGCGCAAGCGCGCGGAACAATTTTCCGACCAAGTTATGAATTGTGCTCCCGGTAGGAATCGAACCTACATTACCAGCTCCGCAAGCTAGCGTCCTATCCATTGAACGACGGGAGCGTGGATTGACTCTATCGCTCTTGCAATACCTTCGCAAGGACATTAGAACTGCAATAGTTCAATAAGACGATCGATCGGCGACTCATCATGCTTCCCCTCTGGAAGATGAAAAGAAATATAGTCATACACCTCAATCGGATCGTACCCAATAATTGGAATTAATAAATGGGATGAGAGAACATGATTTGTTTTTATTGAAAGCGCGGGTGGAATTGTTTCATCGATGTATTCGAACACTGAAAAGTGAAGCATGTTTTCATAAGGATAGAGACGAGTGTCGATAATGATACCGTTTTCCATGATCGCAAACCTATGAATACGCGGCCGCTTCGCGGCCTGGAGCGCAATAGCTATAGCAGCTGCGGCAACCACGAGTGCGAGGAGAAGATTATTGAAAAGTACGCAGACAATAATAAGCGCGACGGCAATAATACCGAGCGCCCAGTACCAATCGGCACCTTTTTCCTCAGAAGTGTATTCCTTCCCATGCCATTCAAAGATCGGCGGTCGGGGCATATAGAGATATCATAGCACCGCAATCACTTCTTTCGCGCAAATTTAAACACGAAATAGAGCACGAGGAGCGCACCGATAACAATCGCCGCGTCCCCTTTCACGTCTGAAAGAAGGTGCGCAGCTCCGATTACCGTTATCCACGTAGAGATATACCAAAGCAGATCACCAAGCAGCCCAAAGATAAGCACTTTTGTAAATGAAATCTCGAGCCATGAGGCGCCGAGCGCCGCGAGGGCGGGTGATACGAGCGCTGACATGAAGATAAGTGCGAATTCTTCTCCCCGCTCACCGATAATTCCCTCGAGCTTGTGCGCTGCCTTCTTCATCCATCTTTCAAATTTCGAATCGGTAAATCTCTTCTGAATCCACTTCCCAAGATAAAATCCCGTATATATTTGAAATACCGTCACCACCAACCACACGGCGTGTATCGCGAAAAGCGGATAGTGCAGCTGGTATGCCTTAAGCAGGAGCACCGTTACTGAGAGACCTTCCTGCACTATCAAGGAAATTATAATGAGAAACCATAACGTCATGTGCGAATTGTATCCTGTTTACGGTCTTTGACTCACCTGAAGGCGGGCGGGGTCGGACTAGAACCTCACGATACCAAGCTCTCGTTGCGCCTCACGGCGAATTTGCGAATTGGTAAAACTATGAGGGTCGGACGCGCACATTTCACTAGGCGTTCTCTTCCTCGACTGGATACTTTTGATTTAATTCTTCAAAGACGCGTACTGCTTCATCTGCTGGTATTGCACCAGCCTTAACTCCTTCTTTTATAACATCCATCAGATCCAAGACTTTCTCCTCTAAATCAGCAGATGGTGATGATAATGGCTCAACATTAGAAAGATGTTGTTCCTTAAAGCCTTTCAATACTTGATACGCTTCAGCTACAGGAATGCGACCGTATTTAGTGCCTTTTTCAATTTGCTCACTCCACTGACCCAGGTCAATGTCATGCCCCGAAGGAGATTTCGAACCCCATTTTTCTGGTGATTTCATATGTGAGAATTATCCCTAAATTATATCAGCTTTCCTAGATCCAAACGCAACGGACGCTAAACACTAGCGCTCAATATGGCGGAGGAGGCGAGATTCGAACTCGCGGTGCCTTGCGACACTCCGGTTTTCAAGACCGGTGCACTAAACCACTATGCGACTCCTCCGTAACTCTTTAAACAACTGGTGGCGGTAGTGGTGAAGGGACCGTTGCCTCTGGCATCGGAGTCGAAGCAGTCGTCGTGTGCGTTGTCGTAGTTGTCCTCACTACTGAATTCTTGTTCTTGCGAAAGAAAAGAATATAGAGGATATCGAGAATGCCGACGGTGTGCACGACAAGAAGTACGACGAACCAGACCTTCTGATGATTACGAGCTGAGTGCCAGAGTGCAATTCCTTTCCAAACGAGGGACCAAAGAGCAAGAAGGACAAAGACAATAAAGAAAGCGTCGAGTACGGCCGGAGGGAACGAATTCATTCCCGCCACCGTAAAAGAATTCGTGAAGATGTTCATGTATGGATTCATGGGAAATATACTAGCATAGGCGCGCTTCAGCGCCAGACTGGAGCAATGGTAGGATACTTTCATGCGATACCTCAGTATTGATTTCGGTACCAAACGAGTCGGTCTTGCGCTTTCTGATGAAGCTGGACGTATGGGCTTCCCTCACGCGGTGATGCCTAGTGATGGTCGGCTTATTGATTACGTGCACGAAATTATCGACCGAAAAGAGGTGGGTGTTGTCGTGATCGGCGAATCGCGGGATTTTAAGGGAAACGAAAATCCCGTGAGCGCGAAAGCGAAAGCTTTCGCGCGGGACCTAGAGCGCACGACTGACGTGACGGTTGAATGGGAACCGGAAACGTATACGACACAAGAAGCCAAACGAGATCCGATAGGCGTGCACGTGAATACACGAGAAGCAGTAGACGCATCCGCCGCTGCGCTTATCCTCACCAGTTACCTTTCTCGCATAAATCCCAGCACCACTACTAATGACGAACCCGACTATGATTTCGATTGATGAATTCTCAAAAATAGAAGTGAAAGTCGGCACCGTGAAGTCTGCCGAGAGGGTTCCTGAAACGGATAAGCTTTTACGGCTCACTGTGGATTTTGCCGAAGAATCGGGTCCGCGGCAGATTATTTCGGGTATTAATACTTACGTGAACGACCCGGAGGATTTGATAGGGCGGCAACTCGCCTTTGTCACAAACCTCGAGCCGCGCACGATACGGGGACTTGAATCGAACGGCATGCTTTTCGCTGTGGGGAGTGATGACACGTTCTCTTTTCTTACTCCCGATCGTCCTATTCCTCCGGGTACTTCAGCACACTAATCCAACCAATGAGAGATGCGGTCGAATTTTTCATATTCCTCAACTCCTTGCGCTTCACCAGTAGCAATACCGCGCTATACTTTGCCTAATGCCCTTTGGTAAACGCTTCGAGCAATTTGCCCGTATCCAGTTCGCACCACCGAAATATTTAACGCTGCCTACGGTCGGTATCGATATATCCGCGAGTGCCATCAAAGTAGCGATACTCGCCGAGCATTTTTCTGGGTTAAAGGTTGCGACCTTTGGCGATGAGCCACTGTCACCCGGTACCGTTACCGGCGGAGAAATAACCGATAAACCAGGCGTCTCAAAAATACTGCAAAGCATAGCCCATAAATACGGAATTCACCGCGCAAACATTGCCCTTCCTGAGTCTCGCGGATACCTTTTTGAAGCGAGTGTCGAGGGAACGACCCGTGCGCAGTGGCGAACGGGAATAGAGCAGCACCTTGATGAATACGTGCCACTTCCCCCTGCCGAAGTGACCTTTGATGCAGTGCCACTCGCTCATGAAGGAACAAAAACACATCTTGTCGGCGTCGGCTATGCTCGTAGAGTCATCGATGAGTCACTCGCGGTATTTGGCGGCGGCGGTATCGAAATTCGTGCCGTCGAAAGCGAGACCTTTGCCCTTCCCCGTGCGCTTTTGCCGCACGGTGATACGGAAACGGTCCTTATCATCGACTTGGGTAGATCGAGCACGAAACTTCTTTTCGTGTCAAAACGTCTACCTCGTCTTGCGACTACTATCGATATCGGCGGCCACGCACTCACGCTCGCTGTGCAAAAATATTTTGGTGTTACTGAAGAAGAGGCGAAGCGCGTAAAGGCGGAGCGCGGCCTTGCGTCGGGCACCGACAACGAAGAGTATCTCGCTGCGATGCTCTCGACTGTTTCGGTGATACGCGAAGAGATCGTACGCCGCCGTGACTATTGGGAATCACGCAAAACAGTAATTGCAGAATACGAACCCATCACACGGGCGATACTCGTTGGCGGGAATGCAACACTTCGGGGATTGCCAGAGTACCTGCAAACAGCGCTCAAGATACCCGTTGAGCTGGGTGATGTGTTTACCAATCTTGCCCCTCGCGCAGACTGGCTTCCGCCGATAGATTACATGGAGTCTCTCGCCTTTGGCACTGCCATCGGTCTCGCGCTACGAGAATATGTTCCCTGAACTCACCAATCTTCTTCCTCGTTCTAGTCTCCGAGCGCTTCGCCGCCGCTATTTCGTGCGTGTTGCTACGGTTGGCGTGATCCTGGTCATTCTTCTCATGATCATACACGGCGCACTCCTCGTTCCTTCCTATTTATATGCTCAGCAAGAAGTGCGCCTCGAGTCTGCCGATTTACAGAACATTTCAAAAACGCTCACCACTTCCGAAGAGCAGCAAGCGCAAGCGCGCCTCACGACGCTCCAATCAAAAGCTTCGTATCTTTTAAACTTACGGACAGCGCCGACCGCAAGCGCCGCTATTCGCGCAGTCCTCGCGGTTCCTCACGGAGGAGTGACACTCACCGGATTTACTTTTACGCCCCCCACCAAGGCGGTAAAAGGAAGTATGCAGGTGTCAGGCATTGCTTCGACACGCGATACGCTTCGTAGCTACAGCCAATCCCTCGGCGCGTTGCCGGGCATAACGACTGCCGATCTGCCGATTAGTGTATATGCGAATGAAAATGCAATTCCGTTTACGATCACCCTCGCCGGATCTTTCACACCATGAAAAACAAGTTGATTTTTTACTTCTTTGCGTGGCTTCTCCTCCTCTTCGTAGTTATTGGCGCGTATGTCATGTGGTACAACGCGGTCGGTGCGGAAAGTATACAAATTTTGAAAGTTTCATCTGAAATTAAAGCAAAGACACAGGACTCCGTCCGTCTCGCGCTTGCTAAATCACAACTCGCTTCGCTTTCGAGTGAAGAGTCGACGATTGAACAATATTTTGTCTCCACAAACGACGTGGTGCCATTCCTCACCCAGCTCGAAACAACCGGGAGGTCGCTTGGCACTGAGGTGAGGGTCGTCTCTGTATCGGCAACTCCTGGAACCCCGTACGGACACTTAAGCGTTTCTCTTCAGATCACTGGTTCATTCAATGCTGTACTCCGTACACTCGGTGCTATCGAATATGAGCCCTATGACACGGGAATTACGTCTCTCACTTTTAGCACGACGCCCGCTACAGGAGATGCGACTTCGTCGTCGCCCGTGTGGTCTGCTTCAGCTGTGTTTTCTGTTGGTACGGAAGATAAGCCAGCTGTTGCGACCCCATTGCTACTCCCAAAAAGTACCGCTTCGTCGACGGCAACGACATCCGCCACTACCACTGCTCTATGAAAAAATTAAACCTCGCTCGACTTTCAACAGTTACTCGAATATTTCGGTATGGTGATCGAATTCATCCTTCTCGCGACTGGTTCGTGCTTCTTGCGTTTGCGCTGCTTCTGCTTGTAATAAGTATCGGCTTTAACGTATGGCTTTTCATGCAGATTGCTGGGGGCAAAAGCATCGTTTCCGACACGAGCGTGCCGCATGTCGCTTCATCCACCACCTCCGTCACCGACGTGCAAAATGTGTTTAAAGGAAGAGCTTCAGAAGAAACGAATTACCAGCATACCTATCACTTCGTTGACCCGTCGCTTCCGGGCAGTTAGTGTTGAGAGGTAGGTCGATACTGGCCTCACGCCCCTATAGCTCAACGGATAGAGCTGCGGACTTCTAAGCCGTCGATGTTGGTTCGATTCCAGCTGGGGGCACTACGCCCAAACAAAGCTCCATTGTCTCAGATTCAAAATTAAAAAACGACGACGCAGGGTCGCCGTGGAAGAGCTCGTTGTTCTATTTTGTTTTGGCAACTTCGTTCTGTATCGTCGACTCAGACTTATCGATACCGGAGAAGGCGCGTGCCAAGAGTCTGGCATATTTCTCTGAATGACCTTTACTTAAGGTATTTTCGTATATCTCGTCGTAAACTTTGTTCGCTCGTGCGACGCTAAACACTGGAATATTGTCTACATCATTTTCGCACATCATTTTTACCTCAAGGTGCTCTACGTTATACAACCACGCTCACTCTCTTTGGTTACGGACCTATTTTCGTGATCACAAAAACTTCAAAATTCTACAAGGATTTTCTTTTATTTTCTGATCGAGGCAGCGAGCGCAAATGTGGTGCAGGTAGGGAAAGAGAATATAAGATATTCGTTTCGAACGACCCAACGATACAAAACAGGACTGAGGGTAGTGGCAAAGAATATCGTGCCGAGAAGATGCATGGCCGTAAATGGTATCTGTCCGATGAAGGCACTCATCAATGTTTCGTGAAATTGCAGCGGGCCAATTGTAAGGCCCGTTACCGCGTCATAGAAAAGTGTGCCAGCGATGCCATACGTAAGAAAATTCTTTCTTGAAGCGGCTCGATTTTTAAAGAAAAAGTATGAACCGATACCCAACACCCCGTAGGCAAGCGCAGTCACTGCTGTCCATACACCGATACCGGAGGTAACTGCATCAAAAAGAACGATGCTAAGCACTGCAAATAAAAAACTTCCGAGAACACCGTACCGTTTTGAGAACGGCATGATCGTTGCAAGCATAGGTTCAAAATTTGGTGGACGAAACGGTATGAGTCGAATGAGAAATACTATGGCCCACCCGATGAAAAGCTTTACCCAGCCGGTCTCGAAAGAAAATCGAGTTGGTGACGAAAGAGAGGGAGTAGGAGGAGAAAATCGCATGGAAATTCATTCTAGCTCTCTCCTCGTCGATAGGCAATGTGAGCAAGAAATATCCTTGTGGTGAACTACGGGTGTGCTAAGACAAAATCCTTAAACGCAATCCCGTTCGGAAGTATCGCAGCGGTGCTTTGATCTACAAGCGGACTATTATTTCCTGCCATGCCAATATTTGCGTTCCATACTGCATACGGCATCTGAAGAGTAATCGCCTCATTCAGCATACTTGTAATCAGTGGCGGATTCGTTTCATATACTCCCATTTCGTTACTCATTACTTGAAGACCGGTCGTCTGCCCAAGCCATGCGAGTGCCCGACCTTTTGCTGAGGGAGGCACTTCATACCAATGTGCATTTATATAATCGATACCCGTCGCTTTATATCCAACGATAAGCGCTTCAACCCGTGTGAGTTTCGCACGCAAGATCGAATTGTTTCCAAAAATGACGCGCGCGGGATTAGTGCTGTCAGGAATATCTCCCAAAATTTGTTTTTTATCAGTAATGATATTTGCGGCGAACGCTACTCGGGCAAATGCATCAGCTGCTTGATGATCTCCACTCATCCAAAGATAGTGCCAGTACGCGATGTCGAGACCGCCGCTTGAAATGCCGCCATTGGTGATTGGGTATCTTTTTGCATGGGCTATGCGGGCAGCAAGACTCAGCATGTGCAGATACTCGTCAGTTGTGCCTCCCCATGAAGCGAGATTGTCTTCTTCGTTTTGCATCACTGCTATCGTTGGATGCGTAGCATCGAGTGCCGCAGTGAAAGATGTCTCAAAAACTGCGTCCGGAGTGGGCCCGGCTCGCGGGTCGGTTCTCGTACCTGTTCCGTTTGGATTAGCAACATTTGTATACGTGACCACGGCGCCAATACCTGCCTTTTCAGCTGCTGCAATATTGGCGGCTGAAGGTGGAACAGCAGTGCCCATCGCATACGAAAATCGTTCGGCCTGTATGTGAAGCGCTTGCCCTACCTCAATAGCGCGTGAGTCGGTGAAGTGGATGCCAAATTTTGTAACGGAAGAATTATGTATCGAGGAAACGCTGGCTTTAGAGAATAAATGAGTAGCGGAAAAGGGCCACGCGCAAATTCCTAAAAATACGCACAGGGAGTAACTTGCAGCAAGAACGAGAAAGACATCCAGCACTAAAACAATCGCGGCCGATCGTCTAGTATTGTTGCCCGGTTTGATCACGGCCATAGGGAGGAGCTACCGGTGGAAGAAGCTGGAATCAGGAAAGATTTGAAAACCAACTTCTAAAGCCTGCAATTACTGCACTTTTTTGAGAATTATTTTCGAACATAGAAATATGATACACCTATCGAAAGGTGAAGTAGGGTGTGTTAGCTAATGTCTTGAATGCGGCAAGGCCCGGTCCCTGCAATGTCCAGTCGCCGTTGTTGCCTCCTGAATCAAAATAGTTGATCGCTTTAATCTGAGGATATTTTTGCGGTAGTTTCTGTTGGATTTCTTGAAGGTAAGCGACTTGATCTACAGGAAGTGCACCGGTTGCCCCGATCATGATCGGTTTGTTGTGCCCTACCCACTCAGTGTAGAAACTACCAAATATTCCATCGAAATTGGTGGCATTCCTTTTTTCACGATCAAAGCCGTCGCCGGCAATCCAGTCGACGTACGCATCACCGGGATAGTATTGCGCGGTAGATACACTGCCCGCGCTCGGGCACCAGACGAACGCGACGTTCGTGGCACCGACATCGTGGAAGATCTTCCAGATATGTTGCCATGCTGCGATGAAAGCAGGACCGTTGTTGTAGGCGTCGCAACTACGGCCCGTATGACTTATGTCGTTTTTATTCATTTCCCAGTACCAACGCATGAACGCAGGCTTTCCGAATGTCTTCATTGCATTCGCTTCAGCAGTGATCGCCGCGTCATCCTTTCCCGAATTTATTTCTTCAACATTTGCACACCCTAGATCGATGAGGGGTATCGAGCCGTTCTGATCGATCGGGGTAAGTGCCTCTTGAGGAATGGGGTCAGTAAAAGGTATAAATACCGGCAAAAAAGCGAGCGGTCGTCCGATAGCAGCATTAAAAGTAGCGAGCTGCGCGATTTCTTTTGAGCCCGGCACATCATTTGAGGCACCTGTAACGTTTTCAGGATTTACGCGAGCGCCGAGATACGCACCGGTCGTGGGTATTTTGGGCGGTATTAAGTTTCCGGTAACTCCTGAGCCAGGTGGTGGAATGCCTGGGACTGGATGTTTTTCTGAGTAGACATAGAAAGCGTACGCGGCGGCCGCAATGATAAGAATTACAATCCCGAGAATAATGAATAGGCCAGTCTTTTTAGGGTTTTGGTTGGGCATGGTCTACTTAGTGTATACCTAACTGACTCCTTAGAGGTACGGAGTTCGTGGGGAGAATAGGGGGAATTTTACTTCTCGCCGTTCCCGCGATAGACTACCTATCGGTTGTTTGCCGAGAGCAATCTCGGACCTTTGCCTCACTTTCAACCGAGGCAGAGGTTGGAAGTGAGGTTATATTCCTCCGCTGTGCCGCAACGGTAACGTCCTCTCCGCAAGGGAGCAGGAACGAGTCCGGTCATCAAACGCCGTTATCCTTCCCGAGCAGGAACCGTGCGTTTTTATAGTGCACCTCAACTCTGCTCGGGATGGCAGAGCGTTTTTATTATCTATCACTCGCCTCTATGCCATCCCATTATTACAAAATACTGATTCCCTCGTTGTTGCTGATCGCAGTCGCAGGACTTGCCGTCGCTATTGGCTATCGCGATATGCAGGCGCGATCCACGATTTCACCAGTCACCGCGAATTCATTCCTTGCGATCGGATCGTCAAGTCAAGCAGCTACTTCAGCACCAATTTCTCCGCAACCAGTTGCACAAACTGTTTCTTCATCCGTTGTATCGACTTCTCCCTCACGAACGGCACCGGTGAGCGCTCCTTCGTCGAGTGCCACCGTCATTGTCGGCGATACACAATACCGTGTTGCCATTGCCGGTGGCGAGACTCTTGAAGATGCCCTCACTGGGCTTGCCACTCAAGGCTCGTTCACGTTTACTCAGAAGAATTATCTGGGTCTGGGTGAGTTTGTGGATTCTATCAATGGGAAAAAGAGTGGCGGTGGCTACTATTGGTTTCTCTATGTGAATGGAAAAATCTCTAACACGGGTGTTTCCACTACACATCTCTCGCAGAGCGATGTCGTCGAGTGGCGGTATGACCGAAGTTATTAATTTTTAGTTAAAACTACTATGTCTTTCTCAAGAAAAATATTTACCGGGCTCGTTATTTTCGTAGTGCTCGGTATGAATACGTCCGCTGCACTTGCAGCGCATGGAGACCATCACCATGATTCAGTAGCCAGCTCGACTCCGATTGCAGCGGCGACCCCTTTAGAAAGTATTGCCTCGACAACCACTGAGGCTATTGTGATTCCGCAAATAGTTTCGACTTCTACCGCATCTTCGACAAAAGGAACAGCGACCTTAACCGTTCGCGATGGATCACTGGTCGCATGGACTGGAACAATTACTTTTCCTCTCGGCACGAGCACCGAAAATGTTCTGCCGACAAATAGTTCGACAACTATTCCTGTTTTAAAACAAAGTCTTCTTGGTGCACTTATTCATCTGGAAAAATCCGAGAGTGATTTCACGATTACTGATCTTCCCTACTACCCTTCTTTCGGTGAGTTCCTTATCAACTGCATTACCATTCCCGCAGCAGACAATTCACCCGCGTGTAATAACTGGCAGTACCAGGTTGATGGACACTATCCATTTCAGGGTGTGGATCAATACCTGCTTCACGATGGCGACACGATGTATCTGTATTTTGGATCTCCTCGACAAGTGATTCTTGCGACGAGTACCGTTTCCGTAGGAGAAAGTTTTGTTGCAACGGCAGAATCGTATGAGCCGTCGACTGGTATCTACACACCAGCCCCCGGGTATGTGATCGGCATGACGCAACCAGATCCGAATAATCCGTACTCTCCAATTGAGATCGCGACATCTACGTCGGATGAAAACGGAAATGCGACCTTTATCATCAGTACGCCCGGCGCCTACGGCGCTGGCCTGCAGACTGATAGCTACTTCCCCACGACCTCGCTTACCGTTGCTTCAAGTTCAGAACAAACTGGCGGTGGAGGTGGCTCTGGCGGTGGGTCGGGGGGAGGAAGCGGTAGTGGTAGCACACTCAGCCCAAACATTTCTTCAGCATTCTCGTTTCTCGTCAGTATGCAAAAACCAGACGGTTCATTCGATTCTTCTCTCATCACTGATTGGTCAGCGCTCGCACTCGCGCTACCCGATGCTCCTCAGGGCGCTCGTATAAACCTCACTTCGTATCTAAAAAATACTTCCACGTCTCTCTCTGTTCCTACCGACTACGAGCGGCACGCGCTCGCGTTGCTCGCGCTCGGTATCAATCCGTACACTGGCAGTCCCACCGATACCATCACACCAATCGTAAGCGCCTTTAACGGAACATCCATAGGTGATCCCTCACTTATCAATAACGATATCTTCGCACTGCTTGTTCTTCCGCATGCAGGATATACGTCGAGCGACACTATTATTCAGAAAACCGTAGCGTTTGTCGTGCAGCGACAAAACTCTGGTGGCTCGTGGGACAGTGTCGATCTCACCGCTGCTGGTATTCAAGCACTCCTTCCCTTCTCTTCGCTTCCTGGAGTTTCTTCGGCTGTCGCCAAAGCTCAAGGATATTTGCACGGCGCACAACAAAGCAATGGCAGCTTTAGCAATAGTGACTCGACCAGCTGGGTCTTGAACGCGCTTGCCGCGAAAGGTGAGCCACCGTCGAGCTGGATGGTTGGTACGTCAACCCCACTCACGTATCTCGCAACACAACAACAAACCGACGGTGGCATCAATCAAAACTCAGTGAATACCGACTCGCGCACATGGAGTACTGCCTATGCCCTTACCGGCTTCGAAGGCCGCTCGTGGAGCTCGTTGCTTAGTAATTTTCCAAATCCAAACGGCACTTCAGGAAGCGGTTCGAGCAGCACTACTACGGCGAGCACGACGGTATCGACCATCGCAACAACGACGGCAACTATTGCAACAACGACCGTTGCGACTTCAACACTCCCAGTCATCGTGCCCGCTTCGCCTCCAGTCGTACCGAACTCGATCACCACTCATTACAAAACCTCTGCACCGCTTCCCTCTTCGGTCAAAAATGTTTCAGCGTCGGTATCGTCGACTTCTGCATCATTACCAAACGTAACCAACCTTGCCGCCGCGGCAACCGCTCCGGCCGCACAATCATTCTGGCAGGTACTCATGCACTTCTTTGCACGTATCGGCTCCTTCTTCAACCATCTCCTCTAAACTTTTGCCAATGCCTTCGCCAAACGTGACTTCTTGCGAGATGCTGTGTTCTTCTTTATGATGCCGCGTTTTGCTGCCTTGTCGATCGCTTGGTATGCAGCTGCGAGTGACTGCCCTGCTTCCTTTTTCTGACCAGCTGTTATCTGCTTTTTGACCTCCTTAGTAGTGGTCATAAGAGCCCGCTTGCGACGGAGATTAAAAATATGCTTCCTTTCAGAAGCTCGAAGTGCTTTCTTCGCTGATGAGGTGATTGCCATGTAACCCGCATGCTATACCAAATACAGCCTGCCTGCAAGGATTTTCAGATAAGCCAAGGTTCAATGATACGATAAAGGAATGATTAAGCAGGTTCGGGGCACCGTACTCTCTATTGAACTCAATGGCGCTGTCATCGAGGTCGGTGGTTGGGGTGTATTCCTTTATATGGCTACCACAGCTGGACTTATCGAAGGAAAAGAAGCGACGGTGCTGACGCACATGAGTGTAAAGCAGGACGGCATTGATTTCTATGGCTTCACCGACCCGAAAGATCTGCATCTTTTCACTCTGTTTCTTTCTGTTTCAGGCGTTGGCCCAAAAACGGCGCTTTCAATACTTAATCGAGCTCCTCGAGAATCACTCGAGCAAGCGATCGCGATTCGTGACATTACCTACCTCACCCGCGTGGCGGGTATGAGTAAAAAAGCAGCGGAGAAGCTCGCGGTGGAACTTTCTGAAAAGATCGAAGTGACGAATGAAAAACAGCAAGGCAATGACGCGGAAGTTTTTGACACACTGGTCGCACTCGGCTATACGGAACGTGAAGCACGAAAAGCGTTGGCCTCGATACCGATTCATGTGGAAGGTCGTGATGCGCGGCTGAAAGCCGCGCTTTCAGCTGGACGGTAAGTATGCCTTTCTGCGCTCGCCTCTATGAGTAAGGTAAAGGAATTCATTCGTTCGCTCCTCCCGCGCTCGGTATATCGCGAGCTTCTCGCGCCCTATCACATAAGTTGGGCATTTTTTTCTGCTCTCGCCTACGGGTTTCCTGCTGGAAAAATTATAGTTATCGGTGTCACAGGAACGAAAGGCAAGTCATCCGTTTCAGAAATGCTTGCCACAATTCTGGAAGAAGCGGGTCATGCGGTTGCGATTTCGAGTACGATACATTTTAAGATTGGAGAAAAGGTGCGGCCAAACCTTTTTAAGATGACATTGCCCGGTCGCGGGTTCATTCAAAAGTTTTTACATGATGCAGTGCAAGCCAAGTGCACGTACGCAGTTATCGAGCTCACTTCCGAAGGAGCATTGCAATATCGACATCTTTTTCTTTCGCTCGACGCACTTATTTTTACCAATCTCGAAAAAGAGCATCTTGAGACGCATGGTTCGATGGAAAAGTATTTCGAGGCAAAGTTTCGTCTTGGTCATGCGCTCGAACATTCTGAAAAACGACCGCGTGCGGTTGTCGCGAACTCCACAAGCGAGTACGGAAAACGTTTTCTGGTGCTTTCGGTCGAAAAACAGATTCCTTTTTCTCTTAATGATGCGACCGGCGTAGAACTTTCTTCAGAAGGAGTGTCATTCGTGTATGAAAATACGCACGTCTCACTTCCCCATCCTGGGAATTTCAGTGTGTTGAATGCGCTAGCGGCTATCAAAACAGCACAATTTCTTGATATTTCAGTTGCGACGTCTGCGGCCGCGCTCGCAAAGCTCGTGCGCATCCCCGGCCGTGCTGAACGCATCGAGATGCAGCAAGATTTTCTCGCGATCGTCGACTATGCACACACCCCCGACTCGCTTCAAGCCCTCTATGAGGCGTACCCTGACAAACGAAAGATCTGTGTGCTTGGTAACACGGGCGGCGGCCGCGACACCTGGAAACGTCCTGAAATGGGACGCATTGCGGACGCAGCATGTGCCGAGGTCATCCTTACAAACGAAGATCCATACAATGAAGACCCGCGGAAGATCGTCGAGCAGATGGCGAAAGGCATGTCGCGGGCACCACGAATCATCATGGATCGTCGCGAAGCCATTCACACGGCACTATCGCTTGCAAAGAAAGATGACGCAGTGCTTATCACAGGCAAAGGCACTGACCCCTACATCATGTTGGCGGATGGAAAAAAGCTTCCATGGAGTGACGCACGTGTCGTGCGTGAAGAACTTGAAAAACTCGCACGATAATTTGAAAACAACTGTTATCATAGCTCTATGGCAGGCGACGCATTCTTTTTCATCGGTATCTTAGTGTTGTTTTTCATTCTGTGGGCCACCACTGGAGGCCCGACACGTCCAATATCGTTTCAAGGACCGTACATCACACCGATTACTAATGTGGGGCAAGATCAGGTGGGGTACGGACCGCCGGTGCAGGTGGGTGGTACTCTTGCACTTCCAGGCGCGAGTCTCACGGCAGGTGAACGCACACCGACAAGCATTGAGAACACCTCTTCATATAGCGGAATCGTGACTGTCGCACATGCAGCGACTGGTGGGAGTGGAGCCGCAACCACCGACGGCTATGTGCAGATTTCTGTCTCGTCAACAGCAGGAAAAGATATTGACCTTACAGGATGGCAACTCAAGAGCGCAGAAACCGGAGCCGTCGCAACGCTGCCGACGGCAATCCTCGTCATGCGCCTCGGCACGAGCAACACGTTACAAAATCTAGTGCTTAAGCCGGGCGATAAGGCGAGCGTCACGACGAGTGCGTCGCCGGTGCTTGCTTCTTTTGAGGCAAATAAGTGTACCGGCTATCTCACGAGCCAACAGTCACTCTATAATGCGTGTGTTAACGCACATGTAAATGATCCAGGATTCTTGATCGGAACGTGGTATGTGTATCTGAACAAAAGCGGTGCGCTGTGGAAGAGTAGTGGAGACACGATCGAACTCCTCGACACCTCAGGAAAGGTTGTTGATTCGTATTCATACTAGAAAAGCGTCGCAGGAAGTGCTACGGTGTTCGTACTTCCGCCTATAGCTCAGTTGGTAGAGCAGCTCCCTTTTAAGGAGACGGTCCCTGGTTCGAATCCAGGTAGGCGGACAAGACTTCCCGCAGGGAAGGCGCCAGTCCGCCTACCCTAAAATTTGGTCGGGCTGTATTGTATTTTCGCGCAACGGAAACGCCAGTCCGCCTACCCTAAGGTTTGGTCGGACTTGTACTTGTTTTTTTGGATTAAAACCCAAGTGCTTTAAAAA
The DNA here is from genome assembly GCA_013815345.1 of Patescibacteria group bacterium. Taxonomy (GTDB): domain Bacteria; phylum Patescibacteriota; class Minisyncoccia; order Phycocordibacterales; family Phycocordibacteraceae; genus C7867-001. Next base: position 5,925 of record JACDGK010000003.1, on the reverse strand, counting down.
GTTCGTTGTCTTGTGTGAACGTGTAGCGGTACGCGGCTTGGAGATCGAAATGGAAAAAGGCGAGATAGAGGAAAATAATAAAAAGCACTATCAGGAGAAGTTTCGAGCCATTTTTGTCACTGCGATATTGCATAGAGATAGTGTACACCTAAAAATGAGATCCTTGATGTGGGGCGTTTATAAAGCGAACGTTACAAAGAAAGTGCGAACCGCTCGAGCGCTAGCGAGAGTTCAAGACTACCGCTACGAGAATCAGAAAGAATCTCAATTAGCGCGCGCGAAAGCGCGCGCGCCTCGCCTGGTTTCCATACTCCCCCACTTCTCACTCCCTCTTTCTGCATCAAGTCACGTGCTTTCCAGTGCAGGAGGCCGTGCGTCATTTCAGGCGCATCTCCAAGGCGATGCGCCTTCACGATTTCTTTCCACAACTCTGCGCGATCTTTCGCACCAAGCGCATTTACAAGCGCACTATTGAATCCTCTCGACTCCTTTTTCGCAAGGACGTTATGCTCAAAGATTTTCGACGCGTGCGGCTCTATTTTCTTGAGCCTGGTTACAAGAAGTTTCGGTGCGAGTATTGCGATAGGATTTTCTGACGCGGCGAGCTCCGGAAGTGCTTCGAGCAGTGCTTCTCCTGCTGCGCTTTCCGAAAAGGGGTCGTCGAGCAGCACGAGCGTCTTTGCAAAAAAGAGTCCTTGTACGCTGAGCGCGTTGCGAAGCGACGAAGGATTGATGTCTTCGGCTTCTATACGTAGATACACTGCCTCGGGGGCTTTTACCCGCGAAGCGCCAATCCATTGAAACGCTTTTGCTCGTGTCTTCGCTGTATCGGAGCCGTGAAAAAGATAGATCATGCTTATCTCATGATTATGCCTTAATTACGTTAGGGGCGTCATTTCTCCCCAGCTCGGTCCGACCTTTGCTTCCGCGATGATGGGCACGCCATGCGTTTCTCGTCCCTTCATCACTGACTCCATAATCTCTTTAATGCCAACGCTCAGAGCTGATACCCTCTCTTCTTTAATCTCGAAGACAAGCTCGTCGTGCACCTGCAGCAACAGATACGCGTCTTCGTCCGCGCCCTCTTCGGTGAGCATTTCGTCAATACGTACCATGGCGAGCTTTATCAAATCTGCCTGTGTTCCTTGTATCGGTGCATTGATAGCCATACGTTCTGCTTGGGCGCGTACATACGGTAATGCGGATTTAATACCCGCGAACTCACGACGACGACCAAAAAGAGTTTCGGTGTAGCCATTCTTTCGGGCATACCCCCGAACTTCTTCAAGATATTCCGCGAGTCGTTTGAATGTGGTGAAGTAGTCATCGAGAAATTGATGCGCTTCACCGGTCGAGGTACCGAGCTGTGCACGAAGCGCGTTCACCCCCATACCGTATAAAATGCCAAAGTTGATGATCTTTGCGCGTCGACGCATTTCACGATCAACCTTTTCAGCCGGCACATCGAATACACGCGCCGCAACTTCTTGGTGCACATCTCGTCCACTCTTAAAAATCTCGCAAAGAAGAGGGTCACCGGAGAGGATCGCCGCAATACGGAGCTCCACCTGCGAATAATCGAGTCCGACAAGTGTAAAGCCAGGAGGCGCGATAAATGCGTGACGTATCGCACGACCGCGATCACTGCGAATCGGTATGTTCTGAAGGTTGGGATTTTGCGACGCCATACGTCCGGTCGTGGTACCAGTCTGCAAAAACTCCGCATGAAGACGTCCTCCCTCATCAATGAGGAGCGGGATACTCTCTATGTAGGTGGAAAGAAGTTTCTGTATCTGGCGATATTCGAGAATGGCATCGACGATAGGGTGAAGGTCGCGAATTTTTTCGAGCTCGGATTCGCGGGTCGAGCGTTGACCGCCGGGTGTCTTCTTTTGTCCTTTCGCCTTGAGCGCAAGATCATCGAAAAGCACGTCGCCCAGCTGGCGAGGCGAGCTGATCAGAAATTCTCGTCCCGCAAGCGTATATATTTTCGCTTGGCACTTCTCAAGCTCTGCGCGATATACTTTTGCTAATTCTGCGAGCGCTTTTTTATCGACGAGTACACCACGTTGTTCCATTTTCCGAAGCACTGGCATGAGTGGCTTCTCGATCGTGTCATATACCTCTTTCAATTTTCCTGTAGTGGCGATCTTTTCCACGAGTAGAGGGAGCGCAGCTGCGAATGTCTGCGTTTTAGTGTACGCAAGGATGTCGTCGAGTGTTGGGCTGGTGTAGTCGGAGGCAAGCAGCCAGAACAGGACTTTCGCATCAAGCAACTGTTCGGGTGGAATATTTTCCGTCTCAATTTCTCCAGACTCTTCCTCACCTTTGCCACCTTCTCCACCATCCTCTCCAAAGTCTTCCCCCTCCACATGAAATACAGCTCGAGCTCGAGCTCGAATAGAACGAAAACCAAGCTCATCAAAAAGCGTGAGTACTTTCGGGAGCGTTCTCCCGTCTTGCCACACCGCGTCCGGAAGCTTAAAGGCAATGGGCGCGTCCACGCGGATGGTTGCGAGCATCTTTGAAAAGACGGCGTCCTCTTCGTGTTCCTTTAAAAGCCCCACCATGCGAGCTTTTATTCCTTTCTCGAGAAAATCAGCTTCGTCTTTCTTGAGCGTCTTGTACATTTTCTCAATTGAACCGAAATTCACCACCAGATCTGTGGCTGTCTTTTCGCCAATTCCGGGAACACCGATAATGTTGTCAGACGGGTCGCCACGCAACCCTTTCCAGTCGGGAATAAGAGTCGGTGCGAAACCAAATCGATCACGTACGGCCTTTTCGTTATACATAATAATGTCATTGAGGCCTTTTTTGAGCGTATACACTTTCACTCGTTCTTTTTCCACAAGCTGCAACGTATCCATATCTCCAGAGGCGATGATGATTTCAATACTTGGATCGTCTTTCAAAAGATAGGCGATGGTTCCTAAAATATCATCGGCTTCGAAACCTTCGCGATCATAGATAGGTATGGAAAATGCCTCGAATACTTTTCGAGAAGTCTCCAGCTGCACCGCAAGCGCTTCATCGATTTTCGATCGAGTGCCTTTATATCCCTCATACGCTTCATGCCGCATCGTCGGCTTTGGCAGGTCATAGCATCCAGCAATATAGTCCGGCTTCAGGTCTTGAATGATGCGGAGCAGCATCGAGGAAAGTCCGTACAATGCGCCCGAGGGTTCACCCGAGGGCGTCGTGAAGTCCGGTATGGCGTGATACGCACGATGGATGATCGCGTGCGCGTCGAGCAGTATGAGACGCTTTCGTTTTTCAGCTTTCGAGCTTTTGGTAGTACCTTTTTCAGCAGCTATTTTTGTTGGTGCTTTTTTTTGTACTTTCTTTGCAGCAGGAGTTTTAGGCATACGTTATCTGTCGTGAGCCGTCCGGAAGTACTTCGAGCAAAATGCGTATCGATGCTTGCTCGGTGATGCCCGTAACATTTTCGGGCCATTCGACGATTACGAGATTTGTTGGATGGCTCATGACTTCACCGAACCCGAGCGAAGTGAGCTCGTGGGAATTCGTGAGTCGGTAGGCATCGATATGTACGAGTCGTTGGAATCGCTTTCCTTCCGGGATACCGTATACCTTTTCTATGACAAAAGTTGGACTGTTAACGACTTCTCCTACGCCGAGCGCTTTTGCGATGTATTGGGTAAAGGCTGTCTTGCCCGCACCCAGCTCTCCCGAAAGCGTGATGAGCGTTCCCGTATTTGATTCTGGCAGAAGCGCCTCGATAAATCGCTCCGCTTCCTTTTCCATATCTTCCACTGTGCTGAGTGTCCGTACCAGAGAATCCATGCTGTAATTATACGCTAATGCGTGGCAGATAGGGCCTGAGCACGTTATCATAAAACCAATGCCTTCCCATTTTGATACGACAGCTGAGGATGAAAAGCTCGCTGCAGTGCGCGCCCGCGAAGAGGAAGATTTGGCGCGTGTTCTTGCTGAAAAGAATAATGTTCCGTATACCGACCTCTCAATTGTCGCTATCAACATGGACGCGCTGCGGGTGATCTCGCAAAAAGATGCCGAGGAGGCGCAGGCGGTAGCGTTTGATAAAAATGGCAAACACCTTTCGCTCGCCGTGAGAAGTCTCAGTAATGACACGCTCACGCGAATACTGCATGAGCTCGAAACACAAGGGTATCAGGTAGAAAAATATCTCATGTCAAGCGCGAGTCTCACCATCGCACTCGATCGATACCGCGACCTCTCCCTCGCTACCGAAAGTAAAGCTGGCGTGTTCGATATCGCCGGTGATGAGTTACTTGCCCTTACCGCAAAGCTTACCAGTCTTGGGGCTCTGCGTACGTTTTTGAACGAAGCGTTGACGTCTAAAAATCATGCACAGACCTCTCTCATGTTCGAAGGAATTCTCGCCTCTGCTTTCGCGCTTGAAGCTTCTGACATTCATATCGAGCCAGAAGAAGAGCAGGTGCGTATTCGTTTTCGACTTGATGGATTCCTCACGGATGTATTCTCACTCAACCCCCACACGTATAAGCTTATAAATTCCCGCATTAAGATACTCTCAGGTCTCAAACTTAATATCGCAAACCGTGCACAGGACGGGCGCTTCAGCGTGCGGATGAATAACAAAGAGATAGAAATACGTACCTCGATGATCCCCGGCAATTATGGCGAGGCTATCGTGATGCGTCTTCTTGATCCTTCAAATATTCAAGCCGCCCTTGATAGCATGGGCATTCACCCAAAACTCCTTGCACGTTTGCGTCAAGAAATAAAACGACCAAACGGCATGCTCCTTACGACTGGCCCCACCGGCTCCGGAAAAACCACGACACTCTATGCTTTCCTACAAGAAATTTATACGCCCGATATCGAGATCATCACCATTGAGGATCCGATCGAATATCATCTTTCCGGCATTGTGCAGACCCAAACCAATATCAAAGACTATACCTTTGCACTCGGACTTCGTTCTATTCTTCGGCAGGATCCTGACGTGATCATGGTGGGAGAAATTCGTGATGCAGAAGTTGCAGAAACTGCCGTGCAAGCAGCGCTCACCGGGCACTTTGTGTTTACCACTCTTCACACCAACAACGCCGCGGGTGCGTTTCCACGACTCGCTGATCTCGGCGTGGATCCCAAGACGTTCCCTTCTGCCGTAAGTGTAGCTATGGCACAGCGGCTAGTGCGTACGTTAAATTCTGAGACGCGGGCAATGCGTCCGACTACCGATGAAGAAAAGAAAACGATTGAAAAGATCTTCTCAACACTTACCGACCCATCACTCATGCCCGTTTCGATCGATCAGGTAGGAGCGCCCACACCGAAAGACGAAGACGACACCGGCTACAAAGGCCGTACTGGTTTATATGAAGCAGTTTTCATGGATGAACACCTTGGCGAGTTTCTGCGTGACAATCCAAACGAAAGCTCGATCGTAAAAGAAGTCGCGCATCAAGGATATTTGACCCTGGCCCAGGCCGGCGTGTTGAAAGCACTTGAAGGTATAACCTCTCTCGAGGAAGTGTTTAGTGTGGTGGATCTTCCGCGCGAATAAGTTCTATGCCTCGCTCTTTCCTCATTTTCTTTCTCTTTTTGCTTCCCTTGGCTTCATACGCCGCCGTCCCCACCTCCTTCACCCCCATCATCCCTGCTCTGCAGTGCCCGAACTCTGCCCCCGACTGGGGGTCAGTGCTGAGTGTGATTCAAACAGGGATTAATGACATTGTGCTCTTTGCAAGCGTTATCATCACGATATTCATTGCCTGGGCAGGTATAGCGTTCATGATGAGTCCCGTTAACCCTGAGGCCCGCAGGAAAGCCCGTGCACGGCTCTTCAATGCGGTTATAGGGCTTGTGATAGTACTCGTGGCCTGGCTTCTCATAGATTCCCTTATGAAGGTTATCTATAACAGTGGAAGCTCCTTTGGACCCTGGAACTCT
>JACDGK010000007.1 GCA_013815345.1 Patescibacteria group bacterium | reverse complement strand
GCCGACAAAGTCGGCCGCTTTTTTGTTACAAACTTTTCCCATCAAACGGCATGACGATGAGTTTCGAAAGCTCGATGTTATCGAGTGTTCTCACATTTATGGCAACCATCGCGTTACCATTCGGCCCATTCCCCTTTCCAAACGATTCAACGCCGCACGTTTTACAAAAGTAATGTCTGATCCGTTCTTTATTAAATTTGTGTTCCGTCAAGTTTCCCTCACCTGAGATGAGCGTGAAGCTCTCGGCAGGAATGAATGTCAGCATCAACCCTTGCTTGCTGCAGATCGAACAATTGCAGTCAATGACCGCTTTTTCGAGATCGATTTCCGCTTCATATCGCACCTTCCCGCACTGGCATCTACCGACATGAGTATTCATAGAAAATAAAAGTTATTTTGCTACCGCTGCCGCTTCTTCGAATTTAACCGAAAGCAATTTTGAAATGCCGTCGGCACCCATAGTGACGCCGTAGAGAATTCCCGCACGGCTCATGGTCTCGCGGTTATGGGTGATAACGATCAGCTGTGATTTTTTGGCAAGATTTTCGATCATATCTCCATAGCGGCGGCTATTGGCTTCATCGAGGGCTGCATCGGTTTCATCGAGTATAAGGAATGGCGGCGGATTTACCTGACTCATCGCGAAAATAAGAGCAATAGACGTAAGCGCTCGCTCGCCTCCGGAAAGCTGCATGAGTGACTGCACTTTCTTTTTTGGCAACGCGACGGAGATCTCGATGCCGGGCTTCCCTTTGGGCATAGCTACGGAGTCTTCTTCGTATTCGTCCTCTTCTTCGGCAATCGTCACTATCTCTTCCAAGACTAATTTGGCAGAGCCGCCGCCAAACATGAGCGAAAAGAATTCACCAAATGAGGTATTCACTTTTAATAATCCCTCCGCGAAGCTTTTACTCAGTTCTTCGTCGAGATCCTGGATGAGTGAGCGAAGTCCTGCTGCGGATTTTGCCAGATCTTCAAGCTCGTGCGAAAGAAACGCCTCCCGATCTACGGCGTCTTTGTACTCAGTACGTACGTCTTCTCCTGCGCCGCCAGCTTCCTCTACTCTAATTTTTAAACGATCGATTCCCCGCAACCGATCCTCTTGAACACGACGTTCTTCTTGGGGAAGCTCCGAAACTGCCGTGTAGGAAAAGGCGGGCGTTCCTACTAAGGTCATCGCTTCCGCGCGCTCTCGATCAAACGACTCCTTCTCCTGCGCGAGCTGATGAAGGCGAGCTTCGAGACGCGCGCGCGACGCTTCCTCCTGGGCTTTGCTTTCCGCGAGCGCGAGTACTCGATGACGTTCTTCTCTTCCTGTTTCCTCATACGCAAAAACAACTTCACGAGCACGACGGAGTGCTCCACGGGTTTCTTCGAGTGCAGCATCGAGTTTCGCATCCTTTTCAGTAAGTACTTTCAACTCATTCTCATAGGTAAAGACAGCGTTTTCTTCTTCCGCTAGATAGTCGTCGGTAGGAGCCGCGAAACGCTCGAAAAATACGGTGATGGCATGACGAACAGAGACCAGTGCCGCGCGAAGCGCGGCGTTCTCTGCGTGTTCTGGCAGCTCGCTCTGACTCGAGATTTCATCACGAAGTGCTGAAAGATCATCACGCGAGACTTTCACGTAGGGGTCGCGCGCTACTTGCATGCTGCGTTTCTTTGCTGCGTCGAGCGCTCCTTCTACACGGCCGATCTCGCGTGCAAGCTGGCCACGTTCACTCGTAACGCGATCGACTTCTTTCTCGGCGTGCCGTACCGCTTCCGTACGTTTCATTCCCTCGGTATCATGGGTCGTGCGTTCTTCGAAAACGGCGAGCTCTGCTTCGGCGATAGAAAGGCGTTCAGATACCTTTGATTGTTCGCGAAGTGTTGTATCTTTTTCTACCACCAGATACGTTTCTTCGATCGAGAAATACATTTGGTATGCATTTTGGAGATCCTTCCGCAACTCATCGGCACGTTCTAGACGCTCCACCTGTTTTCCGAGAAAGCGAATATGTGGTGCGATTTCTCTGCGCAAGGCCTCAACCTGCTTTACGTTTTCCTCCGTCTTCTCGAGCTTTCTTTCGGCTTCTTGTTTTTTAAATTCAAATATTTTAAGTCCGAGTGCGTCTTCAAGCATAGCGCGGCGTTCACGAGGATGCGCAAGCAGGATACGATCTGCTTCTCCTTGTGAAATGATGTGATGCCCGGTCTGGCCAATATTTGCTGACGCAAGTAGTTCTTGAATGTCACGAAGGCGCGTCTTAGTACCATTTATAGAGTACTCACTACTGCCATCTCGGAACACCGCTCGCTCGATAGTCACCTCGTCAAAGTCCAATCGAGGGAATATACGTCGTGCGTTATCAAAGACGATTGCAACTGCGGCACGATTTGCCCTCGAAGACATGTGCGAACCGGCAAAGATGAGATCTTCGCTTCGCTTTCCGCGCATCGATTTCATCGACTGTTCTCCGAGGGCAAAACGAAATGCCTCTGCAGCATTTGATTTACCTGAACCGTTCGGACCGACAATGGCCGTAGCGGCAGACGAGAAGTCAAGCACGGTTTTCCGTGCAAACGATTTAAATCCCGCCATTTCAAGGCGCTTCAACATTTGTAAGAATTATAGCGCACTCTAGAGAGTATTCGTGCACTTTTTCAATAAATAAAAACGTCCCGGTTTTAAAACCGAGACGTGAGTCCTGAGAAGTCCATCTTCAGAAGGGGGTGAGGCCTACCCCGACATTCGAATAAACGGCATAGAGAAACGCGCTCGAGATAATCCACGCCCCGACGCCAACCGCGCCGAGAAAGAGGACTTGCTGGATCTTGGTGAGAGAATTCCACCACTCGCTCCAGGTGGGCTTTGAAAAGCCCACATTCTCACGAATCTTCATTTCTTTTCCTATATGTTATGTTGAGGAACGTCTTGTCCCGTACTATTTAGTTAGCCATTACCAGCCTACTCTGTCAAGTGCGTTCTGAGCGGCGGACTGTTCCGCTTCTTGTTTTGATTTGCCGGTGCCGTGCGCAATCTCCTCAGTTTCGAGAAATACTCCGACGGTAAATTGCTTGTCATGATCAGGTCCCTTTTCGCTCACTGTTTTGTAATGTGGCGTAATTCCCTTCTTTTCCTGGGCCACTTCTTGAAAATGACTTTTTGCATCCTGCCACGCTCGATTTTCGATGACTCCTTCGATCTTTGAGTAAAGATGTGTTGCGAGAAATTCTTCAGTCCGCTGATACCCTTGATCAAGATAGATAGCGCCAAGCAACGCTTCGAACGCATTCGCAAGAATAATTTGTCGTGCGCGACCCCTGTCTCTCGACTCACCTTTAGAAAGAAGGAGCATATCATTCAAACCGATGGCTTCCGCAACGGTTGCAAGCGAGACAGTGTTCACGAGTGAAGCACGATACGCCGTTAGACTTCCCTCATCATGCTTCGGGAATTTTATAAAAAGAAAATGGGTAACGGCAAGCTCGAGTACGGCGTCCCCGAGAAATTCAAGACGTTCATTATGCACGGAAACACTTCCTCGATTCTCATTTAAATATGAGCGATGCGTCAATGCCTCGATCAAGAGATCGGGGTTTTTGAATGAGAGCTTAAGAGTAGCGGCGTAGGATGAAAAATCGGGCATTTATGAGATAGCCGCTGCGCGTGCATGATCGAGTAATTTTTGCACGGCTGCAGTAACGATTGGGAGCATATCATCATAAAAATTCAGGTCAAGGATGTCCTGAAGTCGAAACCATTTTGTATCATCAAGACCTCCCTTTCCTTCTTGCAGTTTTAGAGGTTCGAAATCAGCGCGCGCGAGAAAATAAGCGACATGCTTGCGGAATTTCCCTTTTTCAGGATGCGAAGCGATATATTCGTTTTCGCCGATCTTTTCCTCAATAACAATATCGATGCCTATTTCTTCCTTTATTTCTCGAACCGTTCCTTCCTCAACGCTTTCATTCGCAATACTTGGGTTGTCCCCTATCTTTCCTTTGGAAAGCGTCCAGTGTCCAAACACGTCATGCACAAGCGCCAAATAGTATTGACCTTCGTGGTATGCGTAGACAATAGCGCCGCCGAGCTGCTCAACGGGTAAGTCCTCGCGTCTGACTCTGTCACGTTTTCCTTTTTCATCTTTTCCCGGCTCGCCCATTTCTTTGTATACGGCACCGAGCACGCCGTTTACAAAACGTCCAGAAGAATCGCCTCCGAATATTTTTGCAAGTTCGATTGCTTCGTTGATAGCGACTTTTGCTGGCACTTGAGTGCGATCGGCAAAGAGGAGTTCGAACAGTCCGATGCGAAGAATATTACGATCAACCGGTGCGATTTTATCAAGTGGCCAGTCCGGTGCAGCTTTCTCGATCACAAGGTCAAGATCAGGTTTTTTTGCAAGCACGCCTTGGCTCAATTGCTCCATAAACGCACGATCGGTATCCTCACCTCCGAACTCTTCGATGTTGCGCACGAGTATATGGGGAAGTTCAGCATCAGGCGCAGACGAGGTATCCCACTCAAAAAGTGTCTGAAGAACGACTGAACGTGCAAGGTGCCGATTGGCCATATAAAGATCTCTATACAGAGTAGGCTACGCAACACGCCCGCGCAAGAGCACGGGCGTGTGCATAACTTTATGTTGCAAAGGGGGCTAAAGAGTTTATGACCCCGTTCCTCCTCCCATTCCCGAACGCGCCTTCGCACGTCCCGTCACCATACGGCCAAGTAGGCCCTGTGACTTCTTGTCGCTCTCCTCTTTTGCGAGATGCTTTTCGCCGTGCACTGGTTCTTTTGAGCCGTCGGCGTGGATGTGTTCACGCTTACGTGCCTCTTTCTTGGTTTCTTTTTTCTCTTCTTTTCGTAGCTCTCTCGTGGAAACAATTTGGATACCGCGATACATCCCGGTCGATTCATCGATACGATGCGGTAAGCGGAGCTTGCTGCTTTCTTTATCGGTAACGATCGTGGTGCCCGCCAGCGCATGATGGCTGCGGCGATTCTTGGTATGAGAACTGGTATGGCGCATTCGTACTGACATGTCCCACACCGTACCATGTCAGGTATAAAAAGGCAAAAAGAGTCCTATTTTCCTGCTTTATTTCTTACATGTATCTATTCAACTTCCTAAGTGAATGAATGTTCGACGATGTTCTTCGCAAAGACCATACTCGATAAGGGCTGCGTAATGTGCTTTGGTTCCGTATCCTTTATGCTGATCGAAGCCATATGCAGGGAATCGCTTCGCGATTCCCTGCATCAATCGATCTCTCGTCACTTTCGCCGCAATCGAGGCAAGCATGATCGTTGGTACCAACCCATCGCCCCCGATGATCGTTTCTTGCTCATATTCACTCGACGCGCGCAGCGCGCCATCTAAAAAAACTTTTCCTTTTTCAGGGTCAGGCAAAAGATTCCTCACTCCCCTCTCGAGTGCCGCGCAAACTGCGGGCATGATTCCTTTTTCATCGATCATCTCGGCGCTTGAAAATTCAACCCGAAAACGAACATTCCCGGCACATGATTGTTCTTCAAGTATTGAAAATAACATTTCTCGTTTCTTTTCTGAAAGTTTTTTCGAATCGTTAAGGCCCGGAAAAGCGGTTAGTAGATCAAAGCCATCCTCGACTGCCACCGCCCCCACCGCCACCGGTCCTGCTAATGGTCCTCGTCCGGCTTCATCCACTCCCACAATCGTCGTCATACAAAAAGCATACCAGATTAAAGAAAATACCACCCTTGTCACTCGAGTGGTATTACGCTGTTCCGCGAACGATCTCAAGATGTCTGAGCAAGGAACTATATAAATGGTATCGGGAATGAGCCAGAGGAAAATCAATGAACGCTCCATCTTCACTCTGTCTCCGCCATAGCGAAGGGGCGTGCTCGACCAGATTTCGTTCACGTGTCGGGGTAAGAATCTTCCGATGACGCATTGTGCCAGCGAGCAAATGATTGAGCAGAAGAATGAGACATGTGTTATCACCACTCTTGTATTTCAAACAAGTTTCTCGGAAGGTGGTTGCGTCTTTTTTCGACATTTCTCTCGCGGAGAATTCGCGTAGAAAGAAGGTTAAGTCCCCTCGTGAAGCGTTCCCTCCCAAAAAGCAGTTCGTGTAGGACGCAATTTCGAGCATGTCACCAAAATCTTGAGCAGTGAGACTTGGGCCATCATAGATGCTCGGGACATCTGAAAACCATCCGAGGACACCGTACACGATTGTATCAAGTGGTATACACACCTCGGAATCTGCCTCATCATACGCAATCATTTCTTGAACGAATGCATTGCGGCGCATCGAGAAACGAGCGTACTTGCGCTGGACGGAACGCGGAGCATTTTGCCACATCATGCGGCAGAACATCCCAATTCCCGCAAGAACCCTTTCCTCGAATGCATAGAGGTAGGGATCTGCCATGCGCGGTGCGTGCTGCATGTGCATTTGAGAAGCCTCTTTGCGAAACTGGCCAATGAACGTCTGCTCGTATTACATTCCTGACCGGCATAAATGTCAACGACCGGAGATTTGGCTATAATTTGCTATTCTGTATATATGTCTCGGTTCATTCATCTCCATGCGCATAGCCATTACTCTTTTCTCGAGGCACTCCCGAAAGTTGATGAGTTGGTAGAGGCCGCTAAAAAAAACGGTATGGGAGCGGTCGCTCTTACTGATTCGGGCAATTTGCACGGTGCCATCGAGTTTTATAAGGCGGCGACCGCTGAGGGAATAAAACCGATTATCGGCGTCGATATGTATGTTGCTGCCCGCTCCCGTTTTGACAAAGAACGCAGTGAGGCTGGCAAACGCACCCGTCTGGTGCTCCTTGCTGAAAATAACCAAGGGTATAAAAATCTTCTTTCTCTCGTCACGAAATCTCACACGGAAGGATTTTTCGAAAAACCACGCGTCGATAAAGAACTCTTGCGTGAATATCACGAAGGACTTATTGCGCTCATTCCCTCTTTTGCGGGCGAAGTACCGCTCATGCTCGCTGCAGGTGACGCCCGAGGTGCTGCCGCTGCCCTTGCGGAATACGTAAGTATTTTCGGAAAAGAAAATGTCTTTCTCGAAATCACGCATCATCCGAAAGTGGCAGGTCATACAGAAAAAATGAAGAAGCTCATTGAACTCTCCAAGGAATCCGGCGTACCGTTTGTCGCGCAACATGATGTGTATTATCTAAAATCCAGTGATCAAGGAGCCTGTGAAGTATTGCGACGAATTCAACATGGCGGTCAGCGTGGTCGTAATGAAGAAGAGGACTTCTCTTTTATCAGCGAGAAAGAAGCACTTAAGTTTTTTAAAGAAACACTTGACGCGGTTGATCGTTCAAAAGAAATTGCCGACCGCTGTAATCTCTCTTTCGAGCTGGGCACCTGGGTGTTTCCGGAATTTCCCCAGGAAGAAGGCAAAACGCACGCCCAAATGCTCCGGGATAAAGCGTACGCCGGTCTTTCTATGCGCGGTATAAAGCTCGAGCCGGAAATTGAAGAACGCATTGAGTACGAGCTGCGCATCATTAACGGAAAAGGGTACGAAAAATATTTCCTCGTGGTGTCTGACCTTCTTACCTTCGCAAAACAAGAAGGCATTCTCACGACGACCCGCGGCTCCGCCGCGGGGTCCCTGGTTTCGTACCTCACCGGCATTACGAACGTCGATCCCATATTCTATAAACTTCCTTTTGAACGCTTCCTAAACCCAGAACGTCCGAAAGCGCCGGATATCGACATGGACTTTGCCGATAATCGCCGCGGTGAGATGATCGCGTACGCCAAACGCAAATACGGCGAGGATCGCGTAGCGCAGATCGGTACGTTTGGCACGATGATGGCTCGAGCGGCGGTACGCGATGTCTGTCGCGCACTCGGCCATTCATATGGTGTCGGTGATCGTATCGCGAAACTTATACCCATCGGCTCGCAAGGGTTCCCGATGACCATTGATCGCGCGATGGAGCTTGAAAAAGAGTTAAAAACGCTGTACGACGAAGATGATGACGTGCGTGAAATACTTGATCTTGCCAAACGCATCGAAGGCTGTGTGCGGCACGTAGGCGTACATGCCGCTGGTGTTGTCATTGCTCCTTCTCCGCTCACTGACTGGGCACCCCTTCAGTTTGATCCCAAGGGCGGTGGGATCATCACGCAATATGACATGTACTCGATTACCGATGAATACGGCGGCGTCGGGCTTCTTAAATTCGATTTTCTCGGTATTAAAAACCTCGCCATCCTTGGGGATGCAGTCGAACGGGTGCGGCTTTCGCGCGATCGTTGGATCGATATTGAGAACATTCCAATCGACGATGCAAATACCTACAGCATGCTTGCGCGTGGTGAGACTGAAGGAATCTTCCAATTGAACGGTTCCGGGATGACGCGCTATCTGAAAGAGCTTCGACCTACGTCGATTTTCGATATTAACGCGATGGTTGCACTGTATCGTCCAGGTCCGATGGAATCAATTCCTTCATACATTGAGCGTAAAAGAAATCCGAAGCTCGTACGATATCTTCATCCAAAACTTGAATCCATCCTTGATCAGTCGTATGGCGTCGTGACCTATCAAGATGATGTGCTACTTATCGCGGTGCACCTTGCAGGTTATTCATGGAAGGATGCGGACTCGCTTCGCAAAGCGATGGGTAAAAAGATTCCGAAAGAGATGCGCGCGCAGAAAGTAAAACTTATTGAAGGATTTGCTGAACACAGTGATCTCTCGCCGCAAAAAGCAGAAGACCTTTGGAAACTTATTGAACCCTTTGCCGCATACGGCTTCGGCAAAGCGCACGCGGCAAGTTATGGCAAAGTCGCGTACCAGACGGCTTACATGAAGGCGAACTATCCAGTCGAATATATGGCTGCACTTCTCACGGCTGATGCGGGAGATACAGCGCAAATCGCTACTTTTGTCGGTGAATGTGAACGTATGGGAATTCCTGTGCTACCGCCTGATGTTAATGAGTCAGATGCAGAGTTTACTGTAGCAGGCGAGGATAAGGATACTATTCGGTTTGGGTTAACTACGATCAAAAATTTCGGCGAAGGCATTTCAGAAGCCATCATTGCGGAGCGTAAAGCTACAGGGCCCTTCACTTCGCTTTCTGATTTTCTTTGCCGCATTGGTTCGCGAAATCTCAATAAGAAAGCGCTCGAATCATTGATAAAGTGTGGAGCGCTTGATGGTCTCGCTGGTGACGTAAGTCGCGCAAGCTTGCTCGCGAACATTGAACTTTTACTGGCTTTTCATCGCGATGTGACCACTGAACATCCGCAGGATTCTCTTTTCGGTGCGTCGGCGCAAGCGCCGACGCTTGTCCTTCCCACTCTTGAGTACCCGGTCTCCCTTTCCGATAAACTCGAATGGGAAAAAGATCTTCTGGGTATTTATGTGTCCGGTCATCCTCTCGATGCCCACACCGCCAAGCTTGAAAAGGCGTATACGACGATCGGTGCTATCAACGCAGAACCGCAAGCTGGCCAGTCACTCATACTTCCCGTACTCGTCGCTGAGGTACGCACCGTCCTCACAAAAGGCGGCGACCGCATGGCATTTGTCCGCTTCGAAGACAAGACCGATTCAATTGAAGCCGTCATCTTTCCGAAACTCTTCAAAGAACATTCGGCACTCATCACTCCCGGCACCTGCGTTCTGATAAAAGGAGCCGTATCGCTGCGCAACGGTGAAACTAGTTTCTCCGTCGAAAATCTCAAAGCGTTGTAGGCACCCCCGGCATATAAAACTATTTTGGAGAGCGTTACGTTCAATTCCGCATGTTACCCAACAATTAATTATCATATTTCTCATAGGGTGTTTTCATACAATGATGGCGCACTACGCTTAACTCTCCAAAATAGTTTTATATGCCGGGGGCCCTCACTTTATGATATGCTCTGACTCATGACTTCCCTGCCGGAAAAACGCCACACGCTCGCCCATTTGCTCGCTGCAGCGGTTCAAGAACGATATCCGAATGCGAAGCCGACTATCGGGCCAGCCATTGATAACGGCTTCTATTACGACTTCGATTTCGCAGGAGGATTAGAAAGCGAAAAAGCTCCCGGCGAAGATGATCTCGCGTCCCTCGAAGAAACCATGCGCGAACTTCTTCCGACATGGACTGAAATGAGTGGCGTGGAGATTTCTGAAAAAGATGCGAGAGCCCGATTCGCTGGAAACCCTTATAAGCTCGAGCTCATTGATGAGATCGTTACTAAAGGAGAGTCAATGACGCTTTACACCGCTGGTGATTTTAGTGATCTCTGTCGCGGGGGGCACTCTGAACGACCTGCGCATGACATTCCGGCAGATTCCTTCACCCTTGACCGCATTGCGGGCGCGTACTGGCGGGGCGATGAAAAAAACGCACAGCTCACAAGAATATACGGCCTAGCGTTTGATACAAAAGCTAAACTTGAGGCTTATAAAGCCCAACGAGAAGAAGCAGAGAAGCGCGACCACAAGAAACTCGGCCGCGACCTCGATCTTTTTATTATCGATGAAAAAGTTGGACGTGGGCTTCCAATGTGGACGCCAAAAGGCACGGCGGTGAAATTTGAACTTGAAAACTTTACGCGTGAGCTTGAACGCAAATATGGGTACGAACATGTATCCACTCCCTATCTCGGGGGTGAAGAACTGTATCGTACCTCCGGCCATCTCGAGCACTACGCCAACAATATGTATGCCCCGATCGACATGGATGGCGACAAATTTTATCTACGCCCTATGGCGTGTCCACACCACATCCGCATGTATCAACGAAAGCCGTGGAGCTATCGCGAGCTTCCAGTGCGCTACGCAGAGATTTGCGACTACAACCGGTATGAGAAATCGGGCGAATTAATGGGTATGATTCGCGTGCGCAAATTCCAACTCACGGACGGTCACCTTTTCGTAACGCCTGAGGGGCTCAAAGAAGAATTTAAAAATGTATGCCGCATGATCGTGGAAGGAATGAAAGGTCTTGGACTTCTCGATATCGTGACGTATCGGTTTTCAAAACGTGACCCAAGCAATAAAGAGAAATACTACCCCGATGATGAATTGTGGAATACTGCCGAAGCAATGATGAAAGAGGCGCTTGATGAACTTGGATTTTCGTATATCGAAGCCCTTGATGAAGCCGCATTTTACGGGCCAAAACTCGATGTGCAGGCCCAAAATGTAAACGGTAAAGAAGACACCCTTTTCACTGCGCAGATAGACTTCCTCCTGCCACAGAAATTCGACATCGAATACATTGATAGCGACGGCAAAAAGAAACGTCCGGTCATGATCCATCGCTCCACTATTGGAAGTCTTGAACGCATATTTGGATTTCTTATCGAGCACTACGCAGGTGCCTTTCCTACCTGGCTCGCGCCGGTACAAGTACGTATTGTGCCGGTATCCGAAAAACAGGTAGCGTATGGTGCTGAAATTCTCACGGCGCTTCGCGCCGCAAACATACGTGCGGATATTGATGACGCAAACGAATCAATGGGCAAAAAGATCCGCAACGCAAAGACCGAGAAAATTCCCTATGTGCTCGTGGTCGGCGATAAGGAAATCGAAGAACAGACCGTTTCCGTCGAGAGTCGTGACAAAGGAAAACTCGAGCCGGTGGCAATTTCAAATTTCATTGGACTGATCCAAACCGAGATTAGAGAACGAGCGTAAAAGCAAAAAGCCCCCATGCAATTCGCAGCCTAAGTGCTTTCGCTGCGAATTGCATGGGGGCTTTTGCGCCCTCTATTTTTAACCTTCGATAATTCCGAGCGCACGGGTGACCGCAAGCTTTGCGCCGGAAATGCCCGGTGAATAGCTCGAGTCAACGGCATTCGTAAGAGCAGCCGTAAGACGCTCGAGGAATGGCGTTGCACATTTTTCGGTGAGCGTGGCGATCTCTGCGTTTACTTTCGTGCCGTCAAGACGAGCGCGATACGCGTCATCAAGTCCACACACAACCTGGGTGAGGAACGTTTCCGCATTACCTCCTTCACGAACGATCTGACGGATCGAGCCGAACACTACATCGCGATCTCCTTGTAAAAGTGATGCGATGAAATCACGAACGTCCGTAGATATAGGAGCGTTTGTAGATTGCTGCGGAGATGCAGCAGAAGTAGTGGCAGGACGCGCTTCTGACATGACCACCTGAGTATTCCGTGCAGCTTCAGCGTTCGCCGCAGCCGTGTAGGCCGCAACCGCAGGAGCGTCGGGTGAGACCCCTGCTTCACGGGCGAGACCTTTTACAATATCATCGATCGTGAGGGCACTTCCCTGCGCAAACGAACTGAATCCTTGCGCCGAAGAGTAACTTTTCACCGGGGCAGGTACTGTGTAGCTCGGAGAGAGTGGTGACTCCACAGGATACGCAGATGCAGTGAGTACCGGAGCTGCTGCAGCAGCGTATGACGCAAGCGGCATAACAGCACTTGGCTGATTGATTACCTGCGACACGCCAGCACCAAAGAGATGCAAACGGCGATACAGGAATGGCACGAGATTAAACAAGGTGAGGTAGGCTGCTGAGGCACAGAAGACGATGAGGGCGACCCAGTACACGACAGTGCCTACAGGCCCCAGATCAAGACCGGTATACGGGATCTGAGAAAGTGAGATGTACGCTGCAGTCGGTGGTGCCGGAGGAATATATGGTGGGGGTGGGGGTGGGAAATATCCGCCTCCTCCGCCACAGTTATAGGTACATACTTGTGGTGTTTGGATAACAACACTCACGCTACAATTCGGATTGATCGCCGCACCAGGCACCGTTGCGTGGTAGGTCGTGTTTCCGTTTGGATGCACCACGATCGAACCATTTGCAACAGGACTAACCGAGCCGATGCCGTTATCGATAAAGAGTGAATTCGCGTGCGATGTTACCCAGCTAAGTGTGACGGCGTCCCCTGGATTTATAACAGTGGCACTTGCCGTAAGCTGAATACATTCAGGTACGGGAGGTGGTGGTGTAGTAGTGACCACGACTGACGTCTGACAATTTACACTGCCCGCGGCATTAGCAACGGTCGCGATATACGTAGTGTCGTGGGTCGGATGCTCAACAATTGAGCCCGCCGCGACCGGCGTTACGCGCCCGATACCGTTGTTAAGAGTGATTGAAGTCGCATTAAGCGTTTTCCATGCGATGGTAAACGCGTCACCTGACCTAATGGTGTGTGGTGTTCCCGTAAGCGAAACACACTGTGGCAATACCGGTGGCGGTGGCGTCGTAATGTGCACTGATGTCTGACAATTCACACTTCCTGCGGCGTTTTTCACCGTCGCGATATAGGTAGTGTCATGGGTAGGATGCTCGACAATGGAGCCTCCTGCAACAGGCGTTACGAAACCAATACCGTTATTAATGTAAATTGAGTTCGCACGGAGCGTTTTCCAGGTAAGCGTAAACGCCTCTCCTGATTTTATATTTGCTGGCGATCCGGTGAGCGAAACACACTGTGGCAATACTGGTGGTGGTGGCGTTGTGACGTGCACTACTGTCTGACAATTCACCGTACCCCCCACACCCCTCACGGTCGCAACATACGTAGTGTCGTGAATCGGATGTACGACAGCCGAGCCGCCAGGCACGGGCGTCACAAAACCAATACCAGTAATATAGATGGATGTGGCATTGAGCGTGCGCCAGGTAATCGTAACCGCTGCTCCTGGCTGAATATTCTGAGGTGTTCCCGTGAGCGAGATACACTGCGCAAATGGGGGAATAACTGGTGGAATCACTGGAGGTACATCTACGGGAGGTACATCAACTGGTGGAACTTCAGGAGGAAGATTGCCACAATCACAGGGTACATCGCCGCCCACATCGATAGGTGGTACATCGATAGGAGGAAGGCCTCCACAGTCACAAGGAATATCACCCCCGATATCTATTGGTGGTATGTCGATGGGGATTCCTCCACAATCACAGGGTACATCTCCGCCAAAATCATCGGCAAAGGTTTTGAGAGGGTTTGCAAATCCCGCTGCAAACGCAATTGATGCACCTAGAAGGATTACCGCGAATACGGTAATCACACCGAGCGCGATCGGTCGGTTTTTGAGATTTGCGATTTGATTGATTGTTTTCATAATTTTCTGAGTAACTTCTTCGATAATAATTTGCTTCTTTGTTAAATAATGATTCCATGCCGTTATAACGGCGTATAAAAAGAGGAGAGTGTGTGGCGGGCGCATAGATGCCCGCCACACTAGACTCACCTCGAGGTTAGAGAGGATCCCGAAAGGTAAACTTCGAGGGAACCTGGAACGCAGGGCCCCCGGTTGTTCCCGGACGGAAGAACATGGCCCGCCATCCGGAGCGATGGATTTTGCCATCGCTTCCCATGACATCGGCGCAGAAGATGACGGCGCCGCCCTCCTTGAGGATGTCGTGGGAGAGCTTGATCTTCTCCCCGAAACCTGGTTTGGGACTGATGATCTTGTGTTCCTCACGGTCCTTGATCACCAGCCCGGTCTTGGAGGTGAAATCTTCCTCCACGGCCCCCCACCTGCAATCATCGCAGGGGTTGATGTCGGGGCAGCGCACCGAGTGTGGGATCTTCCCGCCGCTCACCACTTCGTAGTGGAGAACGACGGTTCCCGGCGGAATTTCCGGAACACCGACGGTGACGCACGGCTGAACCGTGACAATAAGCTCCGTCGTCTGACCGACCGGGTTGGTGCAGTTACGCGCCAGCACGATCCGGCCGGACACGGGGTCTTGCCAGCCCGGTTCGTTCGCTTCGAACCGCCTTTGAATGCAGTTGAAGACGGGATTGAAGACGTCTGACCCTATGGGGGCCAGACAGGCCATGTTGTACTCTTCGTCGCCCATCTTCGCCTCGACGAGTGAGTCGAGAAAGCCGGGGAGTTGATCGACGGTCGTCAGACGTCCGTCGGCTTTCGCCTCCGGGTCCGATTCCCACAACATAACCAGGTAATCCCAGGCGTTGGCGCACGAACGCGCCGAAGCCTGATGACACTTCGACGGAGAGAGCAGGCTCTTTCCGCTTGGGTCGAGCAGAAGACTCTCCTTAATGATCCCCGAGAGCGCATGCGGATTTGGCACGTCCCGCATGAAGCTGTCTCCCTCGGCGGCGTGAGCCGGCGAGAAAGAAGCGAGCATCATGAGCGCCGCGAGCGGCGCCATGAGTAGGCCGATGAGTTTCCTCATGTGGTTTCCTCCAATGGAGCCGCCTCATCCCGGAATGGAACGAGCGCGGCAAGAACTTTTGCCCCCTCTGCGTTTGCAGTGAGCTCTACACCGAGAAAACCAGTTCCGAAGAACTAGCTTCCAAGCGCAGAGCTTCCAACAAGCGTTGCGGTGACCACAAAGCGATCGGTTTTCTGTCCGAACGAATTGCAGGTCGCCAGCACCAACGTATGACCAGTGCTCGTAAGCGGGATCGCGTCCAAAGTCGCGCTCTCATGCTGCACTCCCGTTACCGCGTAGGTAAATACATGTGTAGTGCTATAGACGGTGATCTGATCACCTTCTTTCAAATTCTGGATACCGTCAAACGTTTTGAACGAACGGTTG
Source organism: Patescibacteria group bacterium (assembly GCA_013815345.1). Taxonomy (GTDB): domain Bacteria; phylum Patescibacteriota; class Minisyncoccia; order Phycocordibacterales; family Phycocordibacteraceae; genus C7867-001. Next base: position 30,799 of record JACDGK010000007.1, on the reverse strand, counting down.
ATGACCACTGGCAAGTAGCTTGAATGCCCAAAGAGAACAACGGTTCCCTGCTGGTCAAGCGTAGCTGACGTCGGATAACGTGCAGCACCAGACAAAAGAGATTGATCGAGTGCTTCGATGTTCGTCGTGGCAGGATTTGCTATCTGTGCCGAAACACCAATACTCGAAATTACCACTTTTGTCGGTAGCTCGCCGTTCATATTGAGCGATCCATTCGTTGCCGCCACATTTCCACCATTTGCAGACGCATTCGCGATAAGCGGTGAATTCGTGAGCGTCACGGGCGTCATGATAGTGTCGCCGGCATTGCTCGCGACGGTTGTCGTGATCGGATTCGGGACGAATCCGATCACCGTGAACACGCGTACCACTACGAAGAGAATCACCAAAAACGCCACCAAGAAGGTCCACTTCCGGGCATAGACGTTCTGTAGTGTTCCTTGCGGAGCAGATGTCCCTTGCTTTGTATCCATATGTTCTTATACATAAATACACTACAATCATACTCTTGTCAAGTACCCCCTATTCAGGCCCACTATCGGGCCTCTTGACAAGGAATATGCGATGTGTTAAACAGTACGCACCTATGGAATCAACAACAATTCATACGACCGAGACAAAAAAGACTGAAAAGCCTCGTAATCCGGCTTTGACTGCGGTTACCATTCTTGGTTTTATCATTCTTCTCTTTATCGGCATCGCACTTGCTATTTATAGCGCCCGCTATGTGTCTGATGCTGTATCGAAGCTTTCTTCGGCAAGCGCCTACCTCTCACATCCAGGTGGTTCTGAATATCCGGCACAGCTTGCGGTCGTATCAAGCACAACGGTGCCTTTTGGCTATAACGCGACATCGACGGTAACAACGCCTTACTCCGTCACCATACCGCAGGCGACAAACATACAAACATACTCCCCTCCTGCTACGTATCCGACTCGTACGAACTATCCTTCTAATTACCCTCCTAGCTATCCTTCGAATAATGGTGGACGTGGCACGCGTGCTCCCTACGGTCTTCCTGATCTAGCGACCACGATTATTTCGGTCGGCTATCTCGCAAATGCCTCCAATGATTCTTTTGTCGCTGCACCAGTTATTCCGGTTGGCGCACGTGCCGCCGTTCGTTTTACGATCTCTAATGCAGGCACGAATGCCTCCGGCCCCTGGAATTTTGGCGCTCGCATCCCAACCCAGAACGGCTACACCTATAACTCCCCCATCGAGGCATCTCTGAATCCTGGTGATGGTGTTATTTTCACCCTTGGTTTCGACCAAGTACCTCCCGGAAGCAACGAGCCTATCAATATCCTCGTTGATCCCAACAACCTTATCCAGGAAACTAATGAGGCAAACAATAACGCCGTTGGTGTAGTGAGCGTAGTAGCGAGCTAACAAACAGAGCAAAAGAAAAACCCAGCGGGACTACTCCCGCTGGGTTTTTCTTTTGCTCTGTTTGTTTCGTCTTACAGATCCAAGTTCGCAAGCTTCGCGTTCGACTGGATAAACGACTTGCGGGAAGCGACATCGGTGCCCATCAAAATATCGAATATTCGATCGGCGGCTTCCGCGTCATCAACCGTCACTCGTTTCAATACGCGGTTTTTTGGATCCATCGTCGTCTCCCAGAGTTCTGACGCATTCATCTCACCCAGTCCTTTGTATCGTTGAATTGATATCTTTGGAGATTTCTTTGCTTTAGTATCGCTCTCTTCTTCCTCATCGTTTTCTTCTTCCGTATCCGATGCTTCTTCTGCTACTTCTAGTACCTCCGCATCCTTACCGAGTATTTTGAATTTTTCTTCGTCAGAATAACAATAAAAAGTTTCCTTTCCTCGTTTGATTTTATAGAGCGGTGGTTGCGCGATATAGATAAATCCCCCATCAATGATGGCCCGGAAGTGGCGATAGAAAAGCGTCAGAAGAAGTGTGCGAATGTGGGCACCGTCTACGTCTGCATCGGTCGCAATGATCACCTTGTGATAGCGAAGCTTGTTCAGATCGAACACGTCGCCGATAGCGGTGCCGAGCGCCACAACCAAATTCTTGATCTGCTCCGAGGCAAGCATCTTATCCAAACGAGCACGTTCAATATTCAGAATCTTGCCGCGCAGCGGCAGAATAGCCTGCGTGCGACGATCGCGTCCTGTCTTTGCAGTACCACCAGCAGAGTCCCCTTCCACAATGAAAAGCTCGGATTCCGACGCATCTTTTGTCTGACAGTCAGCGAGCTTGCCGGGAAGTGTCATTCCTTCGAGAGCTCCCTTGCGAAGCACCGAGTCTTTTGCCGCTTTTGCCGCTTTGCGCGCCTTGAGTGCGAGCAGCACTTTGTTTATGATTGCACGTGCGTCGTCGGGGTTTTCTTCGAGAAAAGCAGCGAGTGATTCACTGAATACGGTATCGACAGCGCCACGCGCTTCGACCGAGCCAAGCTTGCCTTTGGTTTGTCCTTCAAACTGTATCTCCTGCATCTTCACCGAGATGACCGCGGTGATGCCTTCGAGCGCGTCATCTCCCGTGAAATTTTCTTCGCTCTCTTTCAAAATGCCCGCATTGCGTCCATAGGTATTGAGCGTGCGAGTAAGTGCTGTCTTAAAGCCAGTAACATGCGTGCCGCCCTCGGCATTGTAGATGTTGTTTGCAAACGCCAAAAAGCGCGGCGTGAGGTCATCGACATACTGAAATGCGATCTCCACTTGCACCTTGTCTAATTCACGATCCACATAAAATATATTCTTGTGCGCAATCGTTTGGTGCTGATTATAAAAAGCGATGAGTGAGCGGAGACCACCCTCGAAATAAAACGTCATTGAGGGCACCTCGAGGTTGAGCTCGCGGAGATAGAACACTCCTTGATCGCTCACCTTTTCAAGATCCCGTGCATCGATAACACTGATACGCGTATCTTTCACAAGATACGCTTGCTGGCGCACATGCGCCACAATCTTAGCCCAGTCATATTTTACCTCTTCGAAAATACTTGCGTCAGCTTCAAATGAAATAATCGTGCCGATATGCTCCGACGTGCCGACTTTTTTTACCGGTGCCTGCGCTTTACCGATTTTGTATTCTTGTTCGTATCGGCCTCCGTCCTTGTGAACTTCGGCACGTGCCCAGGTGGAAAGAGCGTTCACGACAGAGACACCCACTCCGTGTAGACCACCCGACACTTTGTATCCCGATGCTTCCCCACCAAATTTACCTCCTGCATGCAGCGTGGTCATGATGGTCTCAAGCGCTGAGACTTTCGTGTGCGGATGCTTGTCGACGGGAATGCCGCGGCCATTGTCGACGACGCGTACGCGATTATTCGGCAAAAGTGCAATCTCGATGTCGTTCGCAAAACCACCCATAGCCTCATCCCGTGAGTTGTCGAAAACCTCCCATACGAGGTGGTGAAGACCATCGGGACCGGTGGTCCCGATGTACATACCAGGACGCTTCCTGACTGGTTCTAGGCCTTCTAGGACAGTGATTGAGGACGCATCATAGGACTGGCCCGCGCCAGCTTTGCTGGCGCGGTTTTTCACGTCTTTTTCCGTCGTTTTAGCCATATAAATAGTCGTTTCTTGCCTATTGAGTATAGCATAAAATTCACCGATTTAGGTGCAATTCTGGCGATCTCTCGTTCGCGTGAGAGAAACTCCGGGGATGCCGTTGGGCCACACTACCGTTTTTTGTATTGAAATTGAAACTTCCTGCGCAATCGTCTCGTGGAGAATTTTTTGTGCAATATCTTCAGCCAGTCTTTCGAGGAGATAGTGCGTCTCTCCTGTAAATATTTCCTCGATTATCGTGCGGAGTGCGTCGTAGTCAATGGTATCGGTAAGCGTATCTGACTTCGCGGCACGTTTCGCGTCAAATCCTACTCGAAGTGCAATAAGAAATTCCTGTTGATTCTTTCGCTCGTGTTCGTAGTGACCATGTGCGCCGAGAATATGAAGATCGTCGATCGTAAGATAATCCATGGGTAGTTACTAGCGAACTTCCCATCCTTCGTCTGCGTTAAGCACTGCTGTTATTTTCTCCATGAGTGGATTGAGATCTTCGTCGGAAAGCGTTCGATCGAATGACTCGAACACAAGTCGAAAGGCATACGAGATTCGTTCCGTGCCCTCAGATGCTTTGGTAAAACGATCAAAAAGATCGATGCGCGCGAGCAGCTCACCTGCCTCACGAAGTATGCTATTGGCAACCTCATCTTCCTCCGTTCCTGCTGGAGTCCATACGGCAACATCGCGAAGCGCGAATGGATAAATCGAAAATGGATGATACGTACCAAGCGCGATCTTCTGTGGTTCATATCCTATTCCCAATTTTTCAAAATCGAGCCCATCAAGACTCATTTCTGCCACACCTTCCTCAACAATAAAATCTTTTGCATCGATACCGAATTCATCATGGAGCGCATCGATAACTTCCGCGAGAATAGATGCATTCTTCTTTTCGAAAAATTGTATGCCGAGAACCAGCGATAGGCTCTCTCCTTTTGATTTAAAAATTGTTCCTATTTCAAAAAGTCGTACGTCCTTAACGGGACCGAGCACGCCGGGCGCCACCTTCTCGGCACGTTGAAGTGATTCACGCATATTTTCTGAAAGCTTCATGCGTAACATTGGTCGTGTTTGGTCGAGTGGATTTGCTAAGGCTATGTCTCCCGTACGCGCGAAGGTTTGAGTAGAAAGCTCGATAAACCCCCTTTCCGAGAAGAAGTCTTTAATGCGTTCAATACCGCGGTATCGTGATTGGTCCGAAACGCTTTCGGCGCTCGGCAGCATTTGTGGCGCAATGCGATCATAACCGAAAATGCGGCCCACCTCTTCGACGAGATCTTCAGAAATGATAATGTCGCGGCGCTCAAATGGCGGCGTGACGACAAATGCTTCATTCTCATGCGTGTATGAGAGCCCAAGCCTCTCGAACACCTTCGCGACTTCGGCTGTTGAAAAAGAGGAGCCGAGTACGTCGTTTATTTTCGTGAGTGTTACGGAGACCGGCGCCGGCTTCGCCGGCGCCTCGTATACATCCGTCACACCTTCCAATTCACCTCCAGCGATTTCGATAATGAGCGATAAGACTTCCTGCATTCCATACGCGGCAAGTTCAGGTGACGGCTTATTCTGAAAACGGAGACTCGCGTCCGTCCACAGTTTTAATCTCTGGGAAGCGAGCCGTATCGCAGTAGCGTCAAAATTTGCTGACTCGATAATGATGTCGGTTGTACGCGCAGTGATCTCCGCAGCCTTGCCACCCTTTACTCCTGCGACACCGATAGGAGCATCTGCATTTGCATCGACAATAAGTAGTGTGCCTTTCGAAAGAACATAGTCTTCGCCGGTGAGCGTCGTTATCTTTTCATCTTGATGAGCACCGCGAACGTTGATGGAATAGGTACCTTCCGAGGGCGAAAGCTTTGCCGCGTCAAACGCGTGAAGCGGTTGGCCGATATCGAGCATCACATAATTTGTCGCGTCGACAATGTTGTTTATCGAGCGTTGCCCGAGTGACTCAAGAGCTTCCTTGAGCCACACTGGCGAAAGGCCCACCTTCAAGCCACGTACGAGGGCACTCATATATCGAGGACACTTCGCAGAATCTTCTATTGAAACAATAAGGGCCTCGCTCTTTTCAAATGTGGGAGCTGCTTCGGCAAGAGGATCTTTTATAAGCGTAAGATCGAGAATGGCACCGATCTCCCGGGAAATACCGCGGTGGGAAAGCGCGTACGCGGCGCGATCGGGAAGAACTTTTATATCCATCACATCACCCACTACCTCCTCGATCTCGAAGGCATGAAAAGTAAGCGCTTCCGCAATATCCCCTATCGGCGGTAATTCGGTATCAAAATATTTTTGGAGCCATGCTCGAGATACTTTCATAGGTTATATAACGTTTTCTTCGAAACCATACACAAAACGAATATCTCCCGAATGGAAAAGTCGTACGTCTGGAATACCGTATTTGATCATTATCAAGCGTTCAATACCGCAACCGAAGGCAAAACCTTGATATTCCTTCGAATCGACTCCCGCGTTCTCGAGCACTGCTGGATGGATCATGCCGGCGCCCCCCACCTCGAGCCACTTTCCCTCTTTATCCGTTTTGTCCTTTTGGGGTTGAAACCATACATCCACTTCAACCGATGGTTCCGTGAATGGAAAAAAGCTCGGACGAAATCGTGTCTTTGCATCGGTACCGAGATATTCCTTAAAAAATTGATCGAGCGTCCCTTTTAAATGTGCGAGTGTCACTCCTTTTCCCACGACCAGTCCTTCGTTCTGATAAAACTGTGCTTCATGTGTTGCGTCCGTCGCTTCATTACGAAATATTTTTCCGGGTACGATGATGCGGTACGGAGGCAGTATTCCTTTCTTCATATTTTCTTCCATGAAGCGAATTTGCATAGGCGAAGTATGGGTACGCATGACCTTTCCTGCGTGATCTTTAATCCAGAACGTATCTTGCATGTCGCGCGCAGGATGGTCAGCCGGAACATTCAACGCATCAAAATTGTGCCACTCGTCTTCGAGTTCCGGCCCATGCACGATGCCGAAACCCATACGACCGAATATGTCCGCGATTTCGCGGACCGCTATGGTTATCGGATGCAGACGACCTTTCTCCATTATCTTACAAGTATAGCAAAAATGAGCTGTTTTATTATGCGCTATAAAAAACGGCCTATTTTTGCTATACTGCTCCCTACCGCACTATGAACGTTGAAGTGCTCACCTATCCCTTCCTTTTTATCGCAGTCTTCTTTGAAGTCTTTTTGCTCGTAACATTCATCTCCTCCCCCGCGCGCGCGCGCCGAGCGCAAAAGCTTTCCGAAAAGACGCCAAATGTCGCCGTGATCGTACCCTGCTGGAACGAAGAAAAAACGATTAAAGGTACTATCGATTCCCTTCTCGCACTCGAATATCCGAAAGATAAATTTTCTCTCGTGCTCGTGGATGATGGCTCCACTGATGACACCGCACGTGTCATGGATAGCTACGCGGACAATTCACAGGTGACGGTCATCCATCAGAAAAATGGAGGAAAACATACGGCGGTGAATGCCGGTGCTGCTGCTGCCAGCGACGCGGAATTTGTCGGCTGTCTTGATGCCGATTCATTCGTCGAGCCAGATGCATTGCGTGAGATCATCGGCTATTTCGATAATCCAAAAGTTGCGGCCGTGACCGCCGCCATGTCGGTGCACGAACCCAAAAAATGGATCGAGCGAATGCAGCATGCAGACTACATTCACGGCATCACTCTCCGTCATGTTATTTCTTCACTAAATGGCCTGTACGTAACCCCGGGGCCTTTTTCTTTTTATCGCCGTACGACGCTGCTAGAACTTGGCGGTTTCCAAAAAGGACATCAGACCGAAGATCTTGAGATGGCACTGCGTATCCAGCGCGGCGGCTATATCATTGAAAACGCTCCGCGCGCACGGGTATACACCAAAACTCCCCTCAGCGTACCAGCTCTCATAAAGCAACGTACTCGCTGGACCACCGGCTTCCTGCGTAATGTGGTATATGACTATCGTGATCTCGTGGGAAATCCTAAATACGGCACGCTTGGTTTGATCATGCTTCCGCTCGGTCTTGTCGCAAACGTGAGTGGCATTCTTATGTTCGTAGTCATTCTCTATCAAATAGGTCGGAACATTGTGAATACGTACCTCGTGACTCGCGGCATTCCGCTTTCGTATCTTTTTACACCGCACTTTCACGCGCTTAGTTGGTTTTACCTACCGCTCACCGGCGTTATTCTTTTAAGCATCATCACCCTCACTGGCGCTGTCACCACTATTCTTTTAGGAAAACATATTTCAAAAACGCCCGGCAATCTTTTCATTGGCATTGTGACGTATGTCCTTTTCTTCGGCTTCATCGCTCCATTCTGGCTTATGCGCGCACTCTTCGATCTTGCGACAGGAACTCGCCGTGCCTGGAGGTGACATTGTTTCCTTACGAGTACTCGAGTTAGGAAACAAGAAATGGCCTTGTGCCAGACATTGTTCACTTATGAGTCCCGCGACCAAAATTTCTTATGAGCGGTGCAGCGAATTAGAAATTTGGAAGTATCCTTGTGGTGAATTAGTGAACAAGAAATACCCCTGTGGTAGAAAGTATTTACTTACCACTTCACCCATGATTAAGTGAGACTATGTCGACCCTTTCCCGCAATATCCTCCTTTCACTCGCCATTTCGGGTCTCATCATAGGCACGGTGGTGTATGCGATCAACTACCTAAACCAGCAGCGCGTAGCGCAGCTCAATACCATTGAGGACCAGCTTTCGACTGACACGCTTTCAGTCGAAACACAGTATTCACTTCTCGCAAATGCTCCCTGCGAAGACTTTGCAATTAGTTCTTCTAGCGAGGGTACGTCGCTCTCCCAAGAGGTAAGCAACCTCGGCGATAAGCTTCAGTACACCGAAAATCGTCTCGGGGGGACTGATCCTCAAGTTATTCAACTCAAGAATCAATACACGCTGCTCGAGATCCGCGACTATCTCCTCACGGAGCAACTCGCGAAGACCTGCCATACGTCTCCCGTTGTTGTATTGTATTTTTACTCAAATGCCGGCGACTGCAAAGATGTATGTGATCGAGCAGGATATGCGCTTTCGTATCTCCATCAGACGTATCCAAATTTGCGTGTCTACTCATTCGATTATAATCTGAAGATAGGAGCGCTGAAGACCCTCGAAACCCTCGAGAAAGTTCAGCCTTCGTTCCCTGCGTTCGTCATCAATCATAAACAATATTATGGATTCACCTCACTGACCGATTTCGAGAGTAATTTGCCGTCGTCCCTTTTCGCCACCAGTACGGCAACCACGACAACCAAAACCCAAAAATAACCCTGCCGGGATAGCTCAGTTGGTAGAGCAACGGTTTTGTAAACCGTAGGTCGCGAGTTCAAGCCTCGCTCCCGGCTCCCTTTATTTCGTGTTCTTATCTTTTTTCTCTTTCTCCTCTTTAGGGCGAACATGCATCGTCTTTTTCAAATACGTGCTTGTCTGGTGTAGTGGCGAGGCGCGTGAATTGGGCGGCGCGAGCACGTTTGGGCGGCGCGTACGTAAATAGCGAACAACACGCGTAAGCTGCCGTTCTGCGAAACGAACGATAAAAAGAGAGGCGTGCGCCACGTCGTGCACGATTCGTGCTGCGATACTTTGTACGAGGTGCGAAAGAAACTCACTCCATCGCACATGATTCATCACGTACGTTGCGCGCGCGACCTGTATATCAAGCTTAGAACGAGCGCCTCCGAGAATACGAGTACCTGTGCGTACTTCGACAAGAGTAAGAGCGAGAAACCCTAGAAATACAAATATGCTAATCGAGAGGAGGAGCAAATAGAACATTAGTTACGTGTAGAAAAGCGTGCGAATCGAGAAACCGCGATGCGCTCCCCAAATTTTTGCGATGCTTCGGTGAGTAGATCTCGAATGGTTTTTGATTCATCTTTAATGTATGGCTGCTCCAGAAGAACTTGATCACTAAAATAGCTTTTCATTTTTCCCTCAAGAATCTTTTCCTGCATCTCTGCAGGCTTGTCAACAACCTCCTTTTTAAACACTGCTTCGGCAGCCGCACGTGCTTCGGGAGCTATCCCTTCCTCAGTAGCGTAGGTAGGGTTAGTCGCCGCCACCTGCATCGCTATTTCACGGGCCAATGCTGGAAATTCCTCATTACGTGCTACGAAGTCAGTCTCACACGAAAGAACCACCATGGCGCCAATTTCACCATTATGAACATAGCTGCCGATGGTACCGGCGCCAAGCTCACGGTCTGCTTTCTTATCTGCTGCGGCACCAGAACGTTTACGAAGGATTACTTCTGCTTTATCCATATCTCCCTCCGCCTCTTCGAGAGCTTTCTTGCACTGCATGATAGATACGCCGGTTTTATCGCGAAGCACTTTTACTACGTCAGTTGAGATGTCCATGGTCGAAAATAATTATGATGTAACAATTATACAAAAATATTAGTGAGAGGAAAACTCGGGGTACCTCTCTGTGCTACTCGCACTGGGGCCCCGACGAATATTTTAAGGCGCTCAACGTTATTCGAGCCAAAATATTCTTCCCCAGTGCTGCGTTGCTCGAGAGGTACCCCGAGTTTTCTCTTGAGTTTTAGGCTGCCGAACGACCTGTTTCAAAGGCGCTCGCGAGCTCGCCGAGGATAAGTGAGACCGTTGCGCGTGAGGCGTCGTTCGTGACGATCGGATACGTGGCATCTTTGAGGTCGCAGTCAGAACTCATGATACCTATGACGGGGATACCCGCGTCACGTGCTTCTTTCGTGGCGTGTGACTCGTGTTTGGTATCAACGATAACAAAGGCATCAGGCTTGCGAGCGAGCTCTGAAATGCCGCCGAGACGTTCGGAGAGACGATCAATCTCACGATCGATGTAGATACGTTCGAGCTTTGTGTAGAGCTTCGCGAGCTCGCCTGAATCCCGCTTCTGAAGAAGATCAGCGAGACGATCGATGCGCTTTTTGATTTCGGTAAAATTAGAGATGGTGCCGCCGAGCCAGCGTCCGGCTACGTAAGGCTGGCCGATACGTGCTGCTGTTTCGCGAACCTGATCAGACACTTCGCGTTTGCCGCCAACGAAAAGCACGATCTTTCCGTCGCGCGCAAGCGCACTCATCACTTGTTTTGCTTCCGCAAGCTGTGCGTCGGTCTTAGTGAGATCAAAGATCTCCACGCGTGACTTCATCCCGAGGATGAAGGGTTTCATAGAAGGGTGACGACGGCTTTTCAGCTGCGCAAAATGCGCGCCGGTGCCGAAAAGTCGGTCAACGCCAACTCCTGCCGTATTGTCGGTAGTCATACAGAAGACGATATCATACGGCCTGTAAACACGCAATTCAGACTATTTCTTGACGTATGAGACGTAAGGAATATACTAAATCTTATTATTAAAATATAGTACTTCTATGAGTGTTATAACGGTACCGGTATCAAGCGAGCAAGAAACGTTCATCAAAGGCTTGGTGAAAAGCGGTCGCGCTGCAAATAAAGCTCACGCGGTCAGAATGGCTATTACCCTTCTTGCACAAGATGAAGCTGCAAATAGGTTGGCGAGAGCTGAGAAAGAAATCCGGGAAGGAAAAGTATTGAAGGGTGATTTACGCAAATTGGCTACCATCATCGAATAACACATGCTGAGTATCGAGTATGCTCCGGAATTTATCAGGACCTGGAAGAAACTTCCTCGGGATTTACAAGACGAAGTCATAGATCGTATTGAGCTTTTTCAACATCAAAGAAATCACTCCTCCCTCAAAGTTCACAAGCTTAAAGGCGACTTGCGGAGCAAATGGAGTTTTTCAGTAAATTTCCGTTATCGCATAATTTTTCAATACGCAGGAAAATCAAAAGATGTTGCTCAACTCTTAGACATTGGTGACCATACTGTGTATGATCCGTAGAAAAACTGTTTTCTCTTACGAGTCGTCTTCCGCTGCACCAATGCCGCCGCCTTTGGCGGCGGCACTAAGCGCCTCCACAATAGGCTCAATGCCGCCGAGCATGATCTTTGGAAGGTTATGCCAGGATTCTTTGAGTCGGTGGTCGGTAACACGGTCTTGGAGGAAGTTATACGTACGAATCTTTTCAGAGCGATCTCCTGTGCCGATCTGCCCTTTTCTATCCGCGGCGTGTTTGCGAGCCTCTTCTTCGACCGCAAACGCTTCGAGTTTTGCAGAAAGAATTTCCATAGCTTTTTGACGGTTTGCGAGCTGGCTGCGTTCGCTCGAGGAACGCACGTCGACTCCGGTCGGTTTGTGCACGAGACGTACGGCTGTCTCCACCTTATTTACGTTTTGACCACCCGCTCCTCCGGAGCGGGTAAACTCCATCTCGATGTCCGCAGGATTTATCTCGATCACTGGCTTCACTCGTATCGGGAGCGCCGCAACTGATGCGGTCGAGGTATGGATACGTCCAGTCTTTTCAGTGACCGGTACCCGCTGCACGCGGTGCACTCCTGTCTCATAGCGGAGCGCTTCGTATGCCGTTGCGCCCTCGATCTCAAGCGTAAGCTCATCGATAACTCGCACACGCCAACCATTTGCGTCAGCATATCGTTGGTACATTTCTTTGAGTTCTTGCGCAAAAAGCGTTGCCTCATCACCGCCGGCTCCAGCTCGAAATTCCAGCACGATAGCTTTGGGCGCTGCCGCTTCTTCTTTCTCTCGCGATAAAATACGTTCAATATCCTCCAAAATCTCTTTCTGGCGGGTCTCTATGCGAGCGGTATCCTCCGCAGCCATTGTAAGGAGTTCCAGGTCATTTCCGGCCGCATGGGTTGAAGACTGGGCCTCGATAGCCAAACGCTCATACTCCTCCGCTAGATATGCGGTCGCATGATTTTTCTTAAATTCCGGCGAATACTCCATTTTACAATACTAACAGAAATTAAGTTTTAATTCATTTTGCGTCTTGTTCTGTTTATGCCTTCTTCGCAGCGCGCTGCTTAAACTTCTCCACACGTCCCGTCTTGTCGAGCGTACGGTCTTCTCCGGTATAGAACGGATGCGATTTGCTTGAGATTTCAACCGTTACTTTCGGATATTCTTTCTTATCCTCTTTGAACACTCCCGTTTCCGTCGAGTGAATGGTTGAGCCTATCAAAAACTGCGTCCCCGAAGACATATCTTCGAAGATTACCAGTCGGTAGTCCTTTGGGTGCGTATCTTTTTTCATTAGAAGTGACTATACCAAAAGCAGAGCGAGAGGGCAAACGCTTCCCTCTCGCTTCTGCTTTTGGAATCTGAAACTAAAACTCCTGGAACTTCGGCACCACGTTCACGGTCACTGAGGCACTGCCACTGCCACAGGTGATGGTGTAGGTACTTTGCGTGAGGATAGTAGGGTCCGGGCTCGATGCGCCGGTTGGCGGGACGGTGCTACACGAGAGACTCGTATCAGGAAGACCTGGGCCTTTAACGGTACAGGTGCCTGAGGTATCCGTAGCGTCCCAATTGATGTGTACTTTGCTTCCTGATTGCACTTGTGTGGAGACGCTATGACCGTTTGCCTTAATGGTTGGGGGCTTGCCGCCGTTGCAGCTGGCGCCAGTTCCAATAGCAACTACCGAACAGTCGGCCGTGACGGCTCCAGGAGAAGCCACCAGATGCACTGAGTAGTTTCCATCGGTGCTATATGAGTTCTGGAATGTAGAGCCGTTGCCCGTCTGTGGCGTACCGTTGCTATCTGACCATGCGTATGAAGTTGGAGTAAAGCCGCCAGTAGGAAGCGGTGTCCAGGTGATCGAGTCGCCTATTTTTGCGGTACTTCGTGAGGGGCTGCAAGAGAGTCCGGGAGCACTAGAGTCGTCGTTTACCGTTAACCGTGTCCAGTTAGTACTGCAGTTATTGTCCTCGTTGCTTTCAACGATGAGACCGGTATCCGATCTTGCGCTCTTATCAGCGCAGACGCGCACATAGTAGGTACCTGCAGTGTCAAAGATATGACCGATGCTGATGTCATTCGTGTCGGGTGCGTCCATCGCTGGATTATCAACACTCGGATAGAGATCACTCACATTCACCCCATTTCCATCAGCATCAAGACTCGTAGCCTGCTGGAAGAAATCTTTGAAAACTGCCCTGGTTGGGGTATCTCTATTCGTTATCCTCCCCGAAAGGGTCGCTCTCACCCCTGTAATGGCTGGAGAAGGTGAAATAGTGGCGGCAGAAGCGGTGAGATCAGGGAGGTTTTGCGTTACGTCAATATCGGCTTGCGCGGTGTCAGACGCAGCTCCATTTATACATTTTAGAGTGTATGTGGTTCCGTCATTTAGATTAGGCGTTGGTATGGTATGAGAACCGGTCGGAGAAATAGTGCCGAGACCTGTTGCGGGAGTAATAGAAGCTGAGGTTGAATTAGTACATTCATACGTAAGATTAGAGGGAGTGCCGACAGGGACAGAAATAGGATTTGCGGAGAGAGAAGCAATAGGTACGTCTGGTGCGGTTACCGTTACTTTAGCCGAGCAAAGTCTATCGATCGTTTTTGGACTCGATTGACTAGAGCCTGGTTGATAGATGGAGGTGCTATACAAATCGTGAGCGAAACCATATCTCTCATCACCAGGATATAACTGAGCCCGAGTAGTATTCGGATTGTTATGCAGTGTTATTTCAAGCTCGAAGGGACATGTTCCGGCGCCAAACTGTCGGCATTTTGGATCCTGTATGTCATATTGTTCTTGTATTTCACCCTGCACACAATAATTTTGCGGATTAGTGGTAAAGTCTGCCGGATACTTATAATAGGAAGCGTAGGTAGGACTATTAAATAGTTGGTTTTCTAGCACACGAATCGTTGTCTGAGCATTTAAAAAAGTACCTCCGTCCTCAACGTCCGAGTATCTATCGGTGTTTGGTACGACAGGTCCATTACAAAGAGTTGATGTCGTATATACAATCGATGAATCGCTTTGGGTTGTGTCAGAGTCTATAACATGAATAGAGGCTGATTTTACTCCAGGTGCTGGGTAAGAATAGCGCTGCAGGGAGCTGCCGCTTGTTGAGGCAGTAATGGCCGAGAAGCCATCGGTCCCCGACCAAGTATAAGTGTAAGGTTGAGCACCGTACGTAGTTCCAGCAAGCCACGTAACTGATTGATTAACCCCCACGGTACTTGGTTCTGGATAACAGCTCGCGTCCAGTACACCCGTATACGATACGACAACGGGTACATTGACGGTAGTGGTATCGGGAGGATTACCGCAGGTAACTGAGTACGTAGTGGTTTGAGAAAGAGGAGGCGTCGTCCATGTAACAAGGGCCGTACTACCGTCATCCGCTGGATCAAAAGTCTGATGACAGGGCAAATTAACAGGACTGCTATGCCAGGTTAACCGGGAAGTGCCGCCTGGTTGAATAGGGTCAGGATTGGCTTGAAAAAGTGTAGAGCCTGAAGCGTACGCGAGCGAGGCAGACTGACTAAGGAACACAGCAGCCAACGCAAGCGTGAAAAAGGAAAAGTTAAGAAAGAAGGAACGAAGTTTAGTCATGTTGAATAGAAAGTTTATAACCACTTACGGATTGTGTGAGATGTATTGGTAACACTTGCGAGCGTGGAGAAGTAGCAACTGCTTGGACAGTAAAGTCAGAGTTGCTCTGTGAGGCCGCGGCTGTGCCATTTATTATAAGCAACTTTCCTTCCGCAAAGGCCAGCGCAGCTGGCGCAGCCGTGACCGGAACCGAGGATTTGTAGCTTGCACTCACCGTAGAGGCAATTGAAAAATAATCGATTGAGTCTGCAACAGAATTATATAATGCCACTACCTTGTTTTGAGTATCAACAGCAAATGGCGCAGAAGGATCAATAGAAAGGGATGGATATACCTTTCCGGTAAATGTATTTACGGAGACAATGCTGCCTCCTTGGCGCATGACTAGATAGAATCCATCAGTGAGAAGCGTAGGATTGCTACCTTCTCCAAGATCAATTTCTTTTTGAGTGAGTGATGAGTAGAAAAAGACATGAGGCACTTTTGGGGTACTTGATCCGACCATTTCCACATATGCCGCAAATCCTGAAGAAGGGTCATAGGTAAGATCGTACTTTAGATTTTTTGAGAACGTCAGCTGAGTCAATCCCGCATTCGGCGTGTCGCTTTTTCCTGCGTATAGATTTGAAGCAGTGAATGTCGGGTTCGCGATGAGATAGTAGGGAGTGCTCGTTCCGCTAAAGGCGGCGTCCACGACAACAGCGGTTCCTTGGCCCTCTATTTTGAAAACGGTCGTCGAGCCGGTATTCGAATCGACAGAGACCACCGGCATGAGCGGCGGATGGTCAGCAACGACTAAAACATGATCTCCTTTCGGAAGAAGAGTTTGAGACGAGGGAACGAAGTTACGAAGAAGGAACCACAGAGCCACAAGCGCGACAAGAACAACAAGCACTGCGAGCAAGAGCTTTGCGGTTCGATGAGGTGTCGGTGAAGAAGGATTCCTTACACTCTGAGGAGGCATCGTTGTAGAATCCATATATATTTCATGGTACCAGCTTCTAGTTTTTCCCCGACAAACATGTGGGGATAAGTAACGTTTTCAGAGCTTTAATTAACCGCCACCTAGCGTATCGATATCTTGCTGGAATTGAGCAGCAAAGGCCATCACGTCGTCACCATAGAAAGAGTAGGCGGGGTTGGTAGCGCCTCCCCAACCAGCGTAGTAGCGGAGCGCCGCGAGGCGCTCCGCGGCAGGCGTCTGCGCGGTTGCACCATTATCTGCCATGAGAAGAGCGGTAGCAGTAAAGGCGTCGAGATTGTTGTAAGGATTGGAAGGCGTGCTTGGATGACCAGCGAGCTTTGCGACACGATCCTTTGCGGCGCTGTATTGCCATGGGCCTGCATAGGTGCCGTCGGTTCCCTTTCCGCACGCGCCCGTCGTTGTATTGATATATCCCGCGTAACACGCCCAGGTGGAAGGAATGAATTGGCCGGGACCCATAGCACCTCCCCATCCGCTTCCCTGCGCTGCAGAAACTTTTGCCGTATTTATATCGAGTCCGTTATTTACAAGAATGACTTTGAAAACCGGCATGTCGCGTGTCGGATTCATATCCACAAGATAGCTGCCGGTGCCGACATTTTTTCCGATGTCGGTCTCTTGTTTCAAGATACCGAGAATAAGTGCCGGCCGTATGCCCACGGCGCTACCTGCAGTCTTTGCAAGTGCGATTGCGTTTGGCAGTGATATCTGTCCTGAGCCGCCAGCAAGGGCAAAGAGCGCTGCTCGAATCTGTGAAATGGTTTGTTTCTGCACATTATAAATACTCTGATACGTTGCTTCCTGACTTTTTGTTTGTGAAAGCAAGACCTTTTTCTCTGCTTGCGCGGTTTGTATCTGCTTTTCTTCGAGCGCTTGTTCCTGGGCTAGCTTTTGCGCTTCGGTCTGCTGATCTTCAAGCGCACTCTTTTCGTTTTGCGTGGCTGAACGTGTCGTGGTGATCTGCGTATAGGAAGTGCCGAGCTCTTGTTTTATGGCGTCAAACGAACCGACGTCTCCGAAGAAACTTGAAACATCCTGTGATGAAAGAGCGACGGCGACGAGCGAATAGTTATCGATCTCATTGGTCTGCCGGAGAATCTGAGCGAGTGATTGTTGTTCATTTGAAAGCTTGCCGGAAAGCGTAGTGATGGTATTCGAGTGAACGACAATGTTGCTTTTTAACGCTTGAATCTGGATTTGCGTCGCTTGCAGCTGGAGCTGTGCTTTTTTTATCTGGGCGTTAAGCGTACTGATTTGGTTTGAAAGTGATTTGTCTTGTGACCCGAGAGTGTTAAGCGTGCCTTGCGTCTGTGCGATCTCACTATCCAGCTGATCGAGCTGCGCTTGCAGCGCAGCTCGTTTACTGGCTACATCGCCGGCATTTGGATCGGTTTGCGCAAAAATGAAACGGGGAGAGACACTGAGTGTTATTCCGAGAAGTAAAAGCGCAAAAAAAGCCGCCGTTACGACTTTTTGGGTAACCTTTTCTGAAAGTGTAAAAGGAAGTTCAAACCTGCTCATGAATGGTAAGTATACCACTCCTCACTAGCTGCTTTTTGAGAGATTTACGCGGGAGTTTCTTCTTCCGTCTCAGCCTTTCCTTTCTGTTCTACCTCGATAGCATCCATATCAGGAGTTGCGACTGGCTCTTCTGGCTCAATCTCTATTTCTTGGATAAGTGCGACGACTTCATCGGCTTCGATGAGTGATACTACGCCATGCGGCAGTTTGATATCGCGGACATGGATTTGGTCGCCAATGTTTTCAAGTACTGAAATATCGATTTCGATTTCGTGCGGAAGATGTTCTGGTGCGGTTTCCACCTCGAGTTCGTGCAATACCTTCACGAGATTCGCGCCTGCCTTCACTGCGGCTGACTCACCTATAAATGAGAGCGGGACCGCCACTTCCACCTTTGCACCTTTTGCAATGGCGTAAAAATCAGCGTGCCGAGGAAGATTTGTTACGGGATCGTGATCGACATCATGGATGAGAGCTTGGATGGGTGACTTGAGTCCGGTGAGTTCGATGACGGAGGACTCGCCTTCGTCGCGAAGTATGCGAACAAAGTCGCGCAATGAGAGAGAGATAGCGATCGCTTCTTGTTTTGGTCCGTAGACGATAGCGGGCATGCGCTCGCTTTTTGCGAGTTTGCGAGCTGCCTTCCCGACGGCACGGGTCTCTACGCTAAGTGTTGTAGCCATATAGTATGACCGAGTATGCCCGAAAACCTCCCGTTACGCAAGGGAAAGCGTAAGCTTTACGTATGGGCTTTCTAACGAAGCGTGAGCCACCAAACGGCAGCGGTGAGAACAAGCACCACGACAAGTACTCCTATAAGTGCCTTTTGTGCGCTCGCTTCATCCTTTGCGAGGCCCATGCTAATAACCATCTTGCTTAGAAACGATCCTTTGTTTTGGCGCGCAAGGGGACGTGCATATGAAGGGTCATTGAATTCAACGTTGTTTGCCATATCTTTATAGTACTCTGCGCACCGGTAAATAAATGGATTGTCCACAGTAGGTAAGGGTCTCCAATAATTTTCGCCTTAGTACCTCTTTGACCAATTCCTATCCTGACAATGCCTCTGACGCGCTTTTTAAACGGGCGAGCATCGCTTCTCGAGCCGCCGGCAGGTTTTCCGGTAGGCCTTTCCAAATCGCGAGGGCTTCTTCCTGGAATGCGCGTGCGTAGGAAAAAGTAAGCGGCCAGGGCGCGGGCTTCGTCCGCGCCACCTTACAAATAGCACGCAGATTATCTATTGCCTGATCAGGGATCTGCCCTCCAGAAAGAAACACAATGCCGCCGATAGTTTTTGGCACTGCTTCCTGCAACGCGCCGAGCGTATCTTCCGCAACTTCCTCGGGCGTGTCAGTACGGCCGCTTTCTTTTCCCGAAAGAGCCATGGAACTTTTAATAATCACTCCCGAAAGATCGACCGAGTGATCTTCGAGTGCACCTACTAAGACGTGCATCATTTTGGTGATGACCTCACGTGCGCGCAACCGGCTGTGATTTCCGTCGAGTAATACTTCAGGCTCGACGATTGGCACCATACCGGCATTCTGGGCTTCGAATGCATACATCGCGAGACGCTTTGCGTTTTCGACGAGCGCCTGTGCGGTGGGAAGCTGGTCCCCTTCTATCGTTATGGCAGCACGCCATTTGGTAAAACTAGTATGATACTTCGTATAAAAACCGTTTAACCGTTCTGGAAGACCAATGAGGCCTTTGGTGATCGTTTCCTTCTCGCTATCAGGAAATGGCTCGAGCCCTTCGTCTACTTTTATACCCGGTATGATTCCCTTTTTTCTCAGAAGTTCTGCAAAGGGCGTGCCGTCATTGGCAGATTGTTCGAGGGTCTCCGAATAGAGGATCACGCCACTCAGGTATTCCTCGATACCCGGCGCCGCGAGAAGCATGTCGCGAAATTTCTGTCGCATTTCGGGACCGATCTCAATTCCATAGGGTGCCAATCGCTTAGTATCTGCTGAATTATCGCTTTCATCCGCCGCGAGCAGTCCCTTCCCTGGCGCGAAAATCTTCTGTACCTCTTCCGAAAGATCAACCATATAGAAAATAGTACCACGAGGGTTTTCGGCTACATGCTAAACTCACTCTATATGGAACAATTAGATTTTCTCGCTATCGGCGACATCACTACTGACATTTTTATAAAACTGAAAGAAGCCGAGGTTCGCTGCGACGCAGCGAACGAAAACTGCACTATTACTATGCGGTGGGGTGACAAGATTCCGTTTGACTCAGCGACGACCCTTCATGCTGTGGGAAATAGTCCAAACGCAGCGGTCAGTGCCGCACGTCTTGGCCTTACCTCGGGTCTCCTCGCGTGGGTCGGTAATGATCTGAACGGTCGCGAGTGTCTGACTTCTCTTGCTAAAGATGCGGTCGATACTTCTTTTATTTCTCCGATCGAAGGAGCAGAGTCGAACCAACACTATGTATTGTGGTATGAAAATGAACGCACTATTCTTGTTAAACAAAACCCGTTTCCCTATTCAATTCCCACAAATCTTATCCCCCCTCGCTATATCTATCTTTCCTCGCTAGGTGAAAGTGCGACATTTCACAACGAACTCGCCGCGTGGCTTGCGACACATCCAGAAACTAAATTTGTCTTTCAACCCGGCACGTTTCAAATGAAGATGGGCACTGATGCATTAAAAGAAATCTATGCTCACTGCGAAATACTTTTTTGTAACAAAGAAGAAGCTGAACGCATCTTAAAACTTCCCGCCGATCAAGACATCAAACTGCTTCTTGCAGGACTTCGCACCCTCGGGCCTACGACCGTTATTATTACGGACGGCACACACGGAGCGTATTCATACGATGGCACCCAGATGCTTTTTGTGCCGATGTATCCCGACACTCGCGAACCATTTGAGCGTACCGGTGCAGGCGATGCGTTTGCTTCAAGCGTAACGGCAGCACTCGCCCTTGGACGGCCTATACACGAAGCGCTTTTGTGGGGACCTATTAATTCGATGTCGGTCGTTCAGGAGATCGGCGCGCAAAAAGGTCTTCTCACACGAGAAGCATTGGAAAAGTTTCTGCACGATGCACCCGAATCATACAAAGTACATTCACTCTCTTAGGGGAGTCTCCCTCGATATAGGTATTGTATGACCTTTCCCAAACTGTCGAATGTATCCAAGGCTTTTTAATAGGACTGGTACTATTTTTTCTTATAGGTTGCGGATTCCTTCTACACTCTTTTTCTTGGGTTAGTCCTGCCGGAAATCTAAATGTGACTAAAAATCTTAAAACAGACTATGGAGCAGTTACCAGTGCAACACTTAATAAAGCTATAACTGATGCACGCACCTACTTCACCTCACATCCGAATGCCGTCTACACCATAACCATTCCAGAAGGCTCATTCAGCATCCCCGATACAATTGATGTCTCAAATGTTCAGCCAGGACCTAACGGACAACTCGTTATTACCGGAGCTGGCATGGATCACACGACCATCGTGCAGAGCGGAGATACGGTCGGCATACTAGGGACTAATACCTATCGAACAACGTTCAGCGGCATACACTTTACTGTACCGAACCAAACCACCACGCAAGGCAATGTGGTCGCTGTCGCACCGGGTCAGGTGACCATCAGCGTCCCAGTTGGATTCCCGACTCCGATTCAGGTGATAGATCCGCACTACGATTTGAGTCAGGCTTGTCCGCAGGATACCGCTGCTGCAGAAGGATGGGGAAGATATATGAAGGTTTGGACGGACAGTACGACCGACCCCCATATCATGGATGAGAATCAAAGTCAGATCGCATGGTGCAAGCCGGTCGCTGTCGTTGGGTCATCGTCGGAATGGACAATACTTTTGAAGAAAGACACTCTTGTAGCTCCCTATCCTATCGGAAGCCTTATTTCGCTCAAATCGAAGAATATGGAGAGTGCCTATCAGTTCTGTGGAGGATCGGATTTCGAATTCAAAGACATCAAGTGGACAGAGCGCAGTCGCGGCATCTGGCATTGTAGCTTCAATAATGTACACCTCGATGGAGATGTTATCGCTCGCGGACCGGCTATTAACGGTCAGGTTCCGGTGCTTTCTTCACCAGGTGGTGGTCCGCAGCTTGGAGAGTTGGGTAAACCTTCCTCGGGACATGTCATTGAAAACTGTAACTTCGATGCCACGGGAGATGATGCGATCGCTTTCTTTGATGCAAGCGGTAGTATCAAGAATACTCAGGTCTCCGATGCCTATGGGCGAATCAATCTCAATCAAAATCCGAATGTACAGCTTAGTAATAATACGTTTATTCGCACGAGAGTAGTGAAGCAATAAGTCTTGAGAAATTAGTTACCTGCTTGTCTTATAGGGGAACGTTAAGAAGTTTCCGCACTACTTCTTCGATGTGTACAGAAGATAATCCATAGTGTGTAAGTAATTCGTCTGGTTCACCAGACTGTCCGAACACATCCGGTATCCCGATTCGGGTAACCGGAACAGGATAGTCTTCGCTCAGCATCTCTGCCACCGCACTTCCGAAACCTCCTGCGGCTTGGTGCTCTTCGATCGTCACCACTCGTGACGTGCGTTTTGCTGCAGCAATAATCGTTTCTTTATCGAGAGGCTTCACGGTCGGCACTGAGCTAACGATTGAACCGATGCCGTCTACTTCAAGCGCACGGGCGGCGACTAAGGCCTGGTACGCCATCGCACCGGTTGCAAGAATCGTTATTTTAGGCTGTAAATGCTCGCTTTCCCAGAGGGTAAGTGCTTTTCCGATAGTAAAGGGAGTTTCAGGAGTCGTAAAGACCGGGGTTCCAGCGCGGCCAAATCGTAGATACACGGGTGTGGACGTTTTCGCCGCTGCAACAACTGCCTTACGTGCCTCTTCTGCATCCGCAGGTGCGATCACCGTCATGCCCGGCAACATGCGCATCAGCCCGATGTCCTCCAGCATTTGGTGCGTTGCACCATCCGGACCGACGGAGACGCCCGCATGCATGCCGCAAATTTTTACGTTCATTTTATTCAATGCGATAGTAGTGCGAATCTGTTCGTAGTTTCTACCGGGAGAAAAAGCTGCGTATGATGCCATGAAAGGAACTTTTCCGGCAAGCGCAAATCCGGCAGCGGTTGCTGCCATATTTTGCTCAGCGATTCCCATTTCGATGAATCGATCCGGAAATTCTTTCTGGAACCATTCTGCGCGCGTTGATTCGGAAAGATCCGCACAGAGCACGAGAACATTTTCATCTACCTTCCCTGCCTCTACGGTGCCCGTGCCGAATCCATCGCGCGTTGGTTTCTGTTCGAGCTTCGCATCGAAAAGATTTTCTACGAGTTTTGCTTCAGGATTAATCATGCTCCCATTACTATATACCAACACCGCCTCTACTATCAATTTTAGAAAGATTTTAATGTATCTAGAGAAGAATTTTAAGACCCATTGTCTAGTATTCAATGGAAATGGAGAAAGATTTCGATGAATGGAATAAACTAAAGAAAAAGACGAATGACGAAAATCCTCGATATTACAAAGTCCAAGAAATATGGTGGTGCCGTTTTGGCATAAATATTGGAACAGAACAAGACGGTCGAGGCGACAATTTTCTACGCCCCGCACTCATATTGTGCGGATTTGGTCACGGTGCGTGTCTTGTCGTTCCGCTCACCACTTCTACTCGTGAACATCCACTTCGTGTTTCTGTAGGTGTCGTTAATGGTCGTGCAGCACGAGCGAATATTTCTCAGATGCGAGTTATCGATACTCGCCGCCTCGTGGAGAAAATTGGCCTTCTACAAAGGGAGACTTTCGCACATATAAGAAAATCCATCAGAGATTTGTTCTGATGGATTTCTACATTCTCCTCCTTGCGGAGGTGGGACCGAAGCCAACTGTACCTCTACTATACAGTCTCAGATATTGATATACAAGCCAAAAATTATGCTTGCAAGGCATTAGGCATTCGCGGAACTAGGCATACTCATGCGGGACTTTGCCGCCCATGGTACGAATTTCTTTGAGAAAATCCTTTCCTTGCTCCTTGGTCGGTGGCTTACCGTGCCAGTGATAATCGAACTCAATGTCAGGAACACCTTTTCCGGGAATTGTGTGTGCGATGATTACCGTTGGTTTCTCATAGATTGCTTTCGCTTCGTCGACGGCTTCGATGAACCGACGAATGTTGTGACCGTCCACCTCAATCACATGCCAATTAAATGCTTCGTACTTCGCGCGAAGCGACTCGAGCGGCATAATGTCTTCCGTCATACCATCGATTTGAATGTTGTTGCGGTCAATGATCGCTGTGAGGTTATGCAGCTTGTTCTTCCCCACCCACATCACCGCCTCCCATACATTCCCTTCGTCTTGCTCGCCATCACCCATAGCCACATACACCCGGCGGTGGTCAGGTTTTCCTGATTTCTTAGCATCCATTTGAAATGCATACGCGATACCCCCTCCCTGCGAAAGACCCTCCCCAAGCGGACCTGAAGTTGTCTCGAGTCCCGGCAATCGCACACGCTCTGGATGACCCTGCAATCTGCTGCCAAATTTCCGCAGTGTCAGACATTCCTCAATAGGAAAATAGCCAGCATGCGCCATGGCGGCATACCGCACCGGCACGATGTGCCCATTTGAAAGTATCAGTCGATCCCGCTCTTCCCAGTCGGGATTCTTCGGATCATGACTAAGAATATGAAAATAAAACGCTGCAAATATATCAGCCATATCGAGCGGACCGGCAGTGTGCCCGCTTCCCGCAGCTACCAGCATCTCGATAATCGTCTCGCGAATCTTTTCTGCTTTCTCTTCTAGTATTTTTATTTCAGAATCATTAACACTCATAAAAAAAGAATACCACGTACAAGGAAGCGGCAGGTATGTCTTGCAGCCGCTTCTACGTGTAGATACCGTATTGGTGAAGAAGTTCGTTGAATTTTTGTAGTTCCGTTGCGAGATCAGGTGCGTTCCAGAGCGCGGAACCGACGATGAGTCGTTCCACTCCCGCTGAAAGCAACGCCGGAGCTGTTTGAAGTGAAACACCGCCATCGACTTGCACCGGTATCTCGGGATGCTTTTTTTTAAAGGTTGCGATTTTTTGCAATACACGCGTATCGAATGGTTCGCCCTGCTTTCCTATAGTAGCGATGCCCATGAATTGCACATAATCAATCTGGGCCATATAGGGCTCGATAATAGCAAGATCACTTTGAATATTGAGTGCGATACCGATGGCGAGAAGTTCCGGAGCAAAATCTTTCGCATGACCATACCGTACTTCCAGATCGGTTATCGTTTTGGGTAAATAATTCGTACTCTCGACGTGGAGCGTGATGCGATCCGCTCCGGCTTCGACCCATGTGCCTGCCACATCTTCTGGTGCAGAAACCATGAGATCCATCTCATAATGAATTTGGCCCAGATGCGAAAATGTTTTTCCTGCAAACGATGGCAATCCTTTATCTGATTCTGTACGATACGGCCACGACGCAGGTGAGATGAATCGTCCGTCAACAATATCGATCTGCACTGAATCCACCAATCCGACTAGGGCTGCAAGTTTGTCTTCCAAATCCTCTTGCGATACAGGAAGTATGGCAGGGACAATTGCTGCCATGCTTATAAGTTAGCGCCCCCTGGAGAATATACGCTCCAGGCACCACTATGCACTGGATCTTTAAATGATCCGGTTCCATCGGCAGAGCCCGTTAACGCACAACCGTCAAAGGTGTATTTGTAGCTTTGATGATCCGCTGTTACGTAATAGGTGTAGCAACAATTATTTCCGTTAACATTCATTTTTGTATCACTGGGGAGTTGAGCAATATACCCACCTGATAAATTGCCGAGAGGTAGGCCATTAATAACAGATCTTCCCAGTGAGTCAGGAATGATCGGTGCTTTGTTGCCCTCTACACATTGGCCGGAAACATAAAAAATACCGTTTCCCGTATTCTGCGGATTATTTTCTTTGTAAGATTTTGGGTAGAGATTGTTATCACTGTAGTATAGTTCGATTGCTTGTTGTACTTGAAGTAGATTGGTGGTGCGAGAAGCATCAATAGCGTGCATTCGAGCGATGTTGACCGCAGCAAGTACTATAGATGAGAGGAGACCGATAATAGCAATGACCACTAAAAGCTCAATGAGGGTAAAACCCCGATTGTGAGACTCAATACTTCTGGACTTCATATAATAAATAGTATAGCGCGAACCTTAGCTCAAATGGAGTAAAAATTAGAATTCGGCGATGCGGCGCGCATGGCGCGCCGCATTTGAAAAGGCCGTTTCTAAAAAGATGCGCACCGCCTCTTTTGCCTCTTCTTCAGATATAAAGCGAGCTCCCAGGGAAAGAATATTTGCGTCATTATGCAGACGTGTGGCCCGTACTATGTCGAAAAGGTCAGTACCACTCGTACCCTCCTCTTCGAAAGAGTGTGGCGCCTTGGCGCCGCCATAAAAAACAGCAGCCCGTATGCCCTTCTGTCGATTCGCGACCATTGCCTCTCCTTGCCCACTGCTGCCGATAATAATGCCGAGAGAATCCTTATTTTGAGCCACTTTTTCCGCACACGGCGCTATTAATTCTGGATAATCGTCTTCAGGATCCAGCACCAACGGACCCATATCTATCACGTCAAATTGCGTCTTCTGCTGCAAATTACCTATATAAGGTATAAGCAGATTTTTCAGCTCGTAGCCTGCGTGGTCACTCGCTATATATACCCGCGTCTTTTTTCCAGAATCAGACATTGCCAGTAGCCAGTACGTGCCGCACGAGAGTACCGGTATAGCCCATTTCGTTGTCATACCAGGCGAGTACCTTCACCAGTCTGCCCCCAACGACGCGCGTCATCGAAAGCTCTGCTATCGACGCATGACGGTCACCGATAATATCACTCGAGCAAAGAGGGTCTTCACTCGCGCGGAAAATTCCCTGCCAGCGAGCTTCGCTCGCTGCCTTTTTTAAAATCTCATTTACTTCTTCTGCATTCGTATCACGTTTCGCGATGAACGTCACGTCCGCAATTGATCCAGCAGGAACGGGTACCCGTAAAGAAATACCGTCGAAACGATCTTTTAAATTTTCATAGGCTTTTGTAACGGCGATTGCAGCACCGGTAGAAGACGGCACGATGTTTTGCGCCGCGGCTCTGCCACGGCGCAAATCGTTTCCCTTCACCGGACTGTCGACGATTGATTGCGTTGCGGTGTACGCATGCGTCGTATTCAGAAGTGCGAGATCAATCCCGATGTGTTCATCCATGATAGCGATCACGGGTGACGAGGCGTTCGTGGTGCACGATGCATTCGAAGTAATGGGGCACGTCTGCAGTTTTTCTTCATTTACTCCCATCAATACGGTCGCACCTCCCTCATCACTTTTTGCGGGAGCAGAAATGACCACACGACGAGCGCCTGCTTTTATATGGGCACCTGCTTTTATATAATCGTCATAGACACCCGTTGCTTCAACAACCACGTCAACGTTCATATCCTTCCACGGTAAAAGCGTTGCGTCTTTTTCTGAAAGAAATTTCACGAGCTTTCCATTCATAAGAAGCCCCCCTTCCTGCTGCTCGATTGAAAATGGTGCATGACCATACACCGTGTCGTATTTCAAGAGATACGCAAAATCTTCCAACGAACCGAGATCATTTACGGCAACAAGCTCGATTTCAGAGTTATCCCACGTCTGTCGTACAAATGCGCGACCGATGCGGCCGAATCCATTAATTGCTATGCGGATAGTGTTCATGTCAAAGCGAGATTAGAAGTCTGATTACTAAGATTTTTAAAGTGTATCATGATGCGTTTTTACTCTGCCGGCAGATCACGGACTCACCGGCGGAGTCGATGAGCCCGAGTCTGAAGGAGGAGTAGGAGGTGCAGGAGGAGGCGTCGATGGTGGTGGCGTCGCGGCGGCAGAGACAGTTACGACGCGCGAAACATGCGCACTATTCCCTGCTCCGTCAGTAGCTGTATACGTAAGGGTGTATATACCCGCCGCAGTCGTGTCGACTGATCCTGTTTCTACTATCGAGCTAGAAATATCGGTGCCGGCAGCATTTTTTGCTTTAGCACCGGGGTCAGTAAAGATGTCGCCTTGGCTGAGTGATATCGCACTTGCTCCCTTAAGTGTTATGGTTGGCGGCGTCGAAGAAGCGCTTGTTGGTGGTGTACTAGTGCCAGTGTCGGCCGGCGGGGTCGTCGTTCCCGTTATTGGTGGGATTGAAGTACCAGTATCTGTTGGTGGCGTCACGGCAGGAGGAGTTGCAGGCGGAGGATTAGTATTCGTGCTTGATGACGTACTTCCAAAGAGACCGGCAAGCCAGCTAAACGGACTTCCAACGTATCCGGTCGGGGTTGAGGTTGCGAGCTGTCCTTGTGTCTGAACAATAAAGTAGTCGAAACTGACATCGCTCGTCTGTGCTTGCGATAGGGTGACACGGAATTTTCCATCTTCCTTATCAGAGATGAACCAATTGCCGCTAAGAGGAGACGTTAGTGTGATCGAAACTTTCGATGTCGAGAGCATGTGTGGCGTGTCAATTTCTACCACGGTATTGCCTGCAAGCACCGTGCCATTCCCTGCTGCTGAACTGCCATCAGCAGATTTTGAGAAGACAAGATTATGCACGACAAGCGTATTGAATTGTGCGATACCGTTTTGGAGTAAGACACCGAAACTCTCAAGCGCACTGGCGAGCGTGGAAGTTGAGAATCCAGAGGTGGTCGTGGAAACCTGATTCGTCGTAGTCGAGATGTTCATATTTTCAAGTGCCGTCACTCGAGTCTGCAAGTCACTCACCTGAGTTGAAAGTGTGGCGGTTGTTGAGACCAATTTTTGCACATTCGAGAGCGTAAACGTCGCAAGCTTGTAAAGATCGACGCCGGTGCCATCAGTGGAAAGTACGGATGAAGCCGTATTCGTTCCTGACGAAAGATTTCCAAAGGTGTTTATGAAGTTTTGTGCGGCACCAGGGACGACATAGCTGGAGGCGGTAACTGCTCCATTGATCGTCAGTTTTGAATTAGCAGCACTCGTTCCGACATTCACCGTGCCGGTCGGTCCATCGATCGAAAGCTGGCCCGGCGTAAAGCTGTATTGGGGCTGTACAAATAGATCGACGGTACCTGCTGATGGCGCGTCATCAAGCGCGATACCCACCGTTTGTCCTGAATTCGTTGCTTTCATACCAACGCCCGGCACTGAGGAGAGTGCGATGCGATCGCCCACATGAACTGCTCCACCTTCCATACTTATCTTCACCGGTACGCGTCCTGAAAGCGCGACTGATCGATACGCCGTTTTCTGTATCGCCGCATCAGCGCCGCCGAGGAGAAGACCAGGATTCGTAGAAACGACGCCAAAGATTTGTGCACCAGGTTGCGCGGTCGTAATGGTCTTAGATTTCGTGCCGTCAAGCGCGACAATAGTTCCCGGTGACACGGAAGGATCAGACGTCTCATAATTTTCAGCCACGTCGTATGCACCGGTATTTGCAGTGCCATAATAAATATCTCCAGCCGTCGTACCGCACGCAAGGGTTGCTGCTGCACCTTGTGAGAAACAGGCCGAGCCCGTTACGGTGAGTGTGCTTGCAGGAGAAGTCGTTCCAATACCAAACTTGCCACTGCTGAGAAGCGTAAGACGAGTAGTGGTTGCATAGGCATCATTTATCGTGTCTATCGAAAGATTGCCGCCGGCAGAACCGAATCCAATGTGCTTGAGGTTTGCACCTGCTGCATTATCGGTAAGAACAAGCTGATCCCTGACCCCTATTTGATTAGTTGAAGTCGCCACTTGAAGCTGGCCAAGTGGAGTCGTCGTGCCAATGCCGAGTCGTAGTCCCACAAAACGGCCTGCTTCAACTGAGTTACCTGGCTGGAAAATAATATTGCCGCCGGTCGTAGGAGTAGCGTTTGATGAGCCTTTCAAAGTAAGGTTTGAAGTGTTGATGCTACCTCCCTGGAGTGATGTGGAGACGGTGATAGTCGGAGAAGTAAGTGCAGTTATACTTGGTGAGTTTGAATAAGAAGGAGGGAGACCGACGCCGCCAGAGATAAGAACAGAGCCTGCAGAAGTGTCTGCAACAGTGGTAACGGCGCTAGCGCCGTTACCAACCAAAAGACCTCCTGCGCCAAGAGTAGTTGCTCCGGTGCCACCGTAAAATACGCTGAGCGTCGAAGAAGCAGAAACAACACCGCCAATTACTTGAAGTGGACCGGTCAAAGTGCCAAGGGTAAGCGTAGCAGCGGTTGGCAATGTGAGTGAACCATTGTTGCTAATGGTAGTGGTTGAGGTGCCACCGAAGTATGCAGTACCAGTGTTTGAAAAGAGTGTCGACGAAGCCTTCGCAAATGACTGAAGACCAGTAAAGCTATTTGCGTTTGCGAGATTGAGTGACGCAAGTACCGCACCAGAATTTGGAGAAATCGTGAGGCTTCCGTCAGAAGCTGTTACCGAACTTACCGAGCCTCCCGAGCCGCCAATACAGCCTCCATTTATCGCGAAACATCCGCCGCCAGTGAGGTTTATGCCGCCTCCTGCTCCATAAAATGTTGAGGTAGCTGCACTAAAGTTTGCCACATTCGCAATTGAAAGAATTGAGCCAGGAGTTGTTGTCGCACCAATGCCTACGTTTCCACTTACAGAAGCGAGGTAGGTCGTCGATGTAGAGGTGAACTGCGAAGTAGAAGCATTCGTAAAGTTTTGTAATGCGGTCCAGTAGTTCGCATGTGCAAGATTCAAGGACGCCACCACAGCTCCGGTGGTTGGTGAAATGGTGAGTGAGCTGTCTGCGTTTGAGACTGAGGAGACACCAGTGACTAGGCCACCAATGTTGCCATTGAGCTTCTGTATAGCACTTAGTATGCTGTCAGCTGCAGTGATGGTACCGGCTCCACTGGTGTATCCGGTGAGAGTGGAGGCGATGGCACGAGCATTCGTGAAGTACAGGTTCGTGCCTTCGGCGACGTTGGTGGTGAGGAGGCCAAGTGAGCTTGTTGCGATTTGGGTGACCGTGTTGCCGGGTCCTCCTATGAGGAGTTGGTTGTTGGCAAATGTGCTTGTACCGGTGCCGCCGTTTGGTACGCCGAGCGTTCCTGCAAGAGTAAGGGTGCCAGATGTGGTAATAGGGCCACCACTGAAGGAGAGACCGGTGGTGCCACCACTTGCGTTCACACTGGTGACGGTGCCTGAGGTAAAGCCAAGCGAAGAGGTCGCGGTCAATGTGTATCCCCCACCACTATTGCCGACGAGAATGTTTC
>JACDGK010000027.1 GCA_013815345.1 Patescibacteria group bacterium | reverse complement strand
TTGTCGGGTAACAGGAAGATCATTGCTGTTCCTCCCGTCCCCTAAGAACCGGACGTGATAGTTTCCCATCATCCGGCTCAAGCCTCTTTAAGCTCCTGCATGCAGAAGCCGGCTTAACAAGCTGAAGCTTGAGGCTATGCGCTTGTCTATGGCAGTTAGGGTGCAGCAAAATCAAATTAGAGTTTTGATTATCCCCTCCTTTAGACCTTTCCTGGATATGGTGGATGTCCCATCCTCTTGCGAGCGTTATACTCTCTTTACAGACGAGGCATTTCCCATCCTGCTCAATCCACAAACTCCGCCACTTTTTATAGCCCGACAGTGATGTATACATCTTTTGCTTAATGCGTTTTTCAATGTATGCGTCCCACTGCCGATCAAAGGGATTTAACTCCGCTCTGACTTTTATGTGTCGCTTTATAGGTGTTCGAGTTGGATTTTCCAGTATGGCCAGCTGGGATATTTTCTTCCCTTCTTTGGTTTTATTACAAGCAAACACCCAGTTATTTCCCCCTATGGTTCTGAAATACTTATTTCTTATCCATCGAGAGGATTTCTTAGAATGTCTGCGTTTGCACCATTTCCATAGAGCTTTCCAAATCTCACTATGGACTTTGGAGAACGTTTTCGATGAGACAACAAAGCGATGATAGTTTACCCATCCTCTAATCAGTGGATTGAGCAAGGCTATCAAATGCTCCTGTTCTATCATTTTGTGCCTTTTGATGAGCTCCCGGATCTTTTTTAAGAAGGCTTTAACACTGGACTTTGATGGGGTGATAAGTAGTTTTCCATCATATTTCCGTATTGTTTGCCCTAAAAAGTCGAATCCTTCGTCGATATGTGTGACCTTCGTTTTCTCTTGAGATAGGCGAAGACCCCTCTCTTCGAGAAACGCTTCCACAAGTGGTTTAATTTCGTTTTCGAGAAGTTCTTTCGATCTTCCCGTTATAACGAAATCGTCCGCATATCGTATGAAGTTCACCGTGTGAGTTGGCTTACGATGAGATCTATTTGTAAAATATTTCTCCCGTAACATACTCCCTAGTCCATCCAGAACCAGGTTTGCCAAGAGCGGAGAAATGACTCCGCCCTGTGGGGATCCAGATTCTGTCATATAAAACTTATTTGAGTCTATATACCCCGCTTTCAGCCATTTCTGAAGGATAAGCTTATCCATGGGGATATGCTTTAGCATCCAGTCGTGGCTTATATTGTCGAAACATCCCTCAATGTCAGCTTCCAGAACCCATGGTGCCGCACACTTTAGTGATAGAGCATTAAAGCATTGCTGTATCGCGTCCATTGTGCTTCTTTCTGGTCTAAAGCCATAAGAGTGATGATCTGCTGTCGTTTCCGCAACAGGCTCTAACGCTAATGCGTATAAAGCTTGCATCGCCCTTTCTTTCATCGTTGGAATGCCGAGAGGGCGTAATTTTCCGTTTTTCTTAGGAATATACACGCGTCTCAAGGGTTGGGTTTTATATCCTCTTTTTTTAAGCTCCAATATTGCTTGAGATTTAGAGTCTGGTGTTGACCATGTGACCATATCAACCCCAGGCGTTTTTTTGCCTTTATTTTCAGTCACTCTTCTTACGGCCATAGCTTTGCCGCTAAAAGAGCAGGTTAACAGACGTTGTAAGGAGCGAACCTTATTCCATCTCTTTTCCTGTGTTGCCTTTACGATACGCGCTTGGAGCTTTCGGACAATACTCTGGCATTGGCGCCAATCGATTTGGTGCCATTCTGTCGTCTTGTCTGGGGACGCACCCATTACTGTTATTTTTGCAGCAATGATCATCTGCTTTTCTCCTTAAAAAGTTTATCAAGCTCTCTCGTAATAAGAGACCACGGCGGAAGTCTGCCCGCTTTCGCGTGAGATAATGTTTCAATCTCTATCTGCCCCATTACAGAACAGCCTTCGCTTTCTCCGCCTTTCCCTTACCTGCACTTCCATCAGATTCCCTTACGGTTCACCTTCCTCGAGAGGAAGAAGTACAGGCTTACTATGTTCTCCCTACGTGACTTCGAATGGGTTAGGTCCTGCCTATTCGCCGGTGACACAATATTCGCGAAGCATGAATGGTAAGCATACTTCCAGGTCACTTCCCTTTTGGGCAGAGCTTATCAGCATCTTTAGCTCTTCTCTTCTGACGACGTTTATCGGCAATTTACATTTGTTGACCATACCATCCAGCCTAGCCCCAGGCCGCATTGATGCTAGCAGCCTCGTCATTCCCTCACGGTTCCGACTATCTTTCGATGGGATACCTTTTTCCCAATAGCTTCACACCAAAGAGTTGCCCCTTTCGCATGTATTGGTAGGCTACTGTTGGCGAAACAACAGGTTTAATCCTTCGTACTTTCCCTCCTTTTTTCTGGTTAAACAATCACTTAGGGAACTTCATATCGCACCACCATGT
>JACDGK010000026.1 GCA_013815345.1 Patescibacteria group bacterium | reverse complement strand
GCTCCAACCAAGCTGGATGATCGATGGGCAGCACAATGTAGAGCGCAGCCAATATGAGCAAAAGAATAACAACCAATGTAACTGTGTTGTTTCGCATAGTTTTCCTGCATTTGAGCTAGTGATTTGACTATTGCAAAGCGCATTATCGCGCCCTCAGAATAGATGTGGCTATAGCATGAATGACTTGCCCGTACAGAAGAGCTTCGGCACGAAATAGATTATAATGGAAAATGGACAATGCCAAACTATAGCATTATAGAACCTAGATAGCGCAGTGTCAAACTTTGGCTCTAATTGATAACGCTGCCGACTTATGCATGATGAATAACCCTGGTTTCTCTATGCTTGATCGATAGCTTTGCAGTGGATCATGTGCTTCTTTGCTCTTCCACTTATACATCCCCAAAGTTTGTTGTATAATAACGTGAATTCGGGATTAAATCAGTGCAGGGAGGAGCTTTAAGTCAGCCTGTTCAAAATGCAAAGCGGGCTTTTTTTCTTGGAAAGTATAAGCAAGTAAGCCGCTGAGCAGATTGAGCAGGAAATTGCTCGGACTGCGATGGCGCGTATGGACAATTTGCGAAATATTTTTGAGTTGATCATTGATGGTCTCAATAATCGAGCGTTTGCGTGCAAGTAATTTATCGAAAAGGGGCATCAGACGCGTCTCCGGTTTTTTCTTTTTCTTGGGGAACGTAATCAGTTGCAGGTTTTGGGCGAAGAGTTGCTCAAACAGCGGCTGCGAAATGTAGCCTTTATCGCCAAACAGCTTGCCCCATAAGTGCTTGACTAGGCTCGGGACCGGTTTGCGGTCATCGACATTGCCCGGTGACAGCAAAAAAGACAGCAATTCGCCCTGATCATTGACGACCAGGTGCAGTTTGAAGCCCCAAAAGTAGCCCATCGAATTCTTGCCGCGCGCCGCCAGCCCGTCAAACACTTTGTGATGAAAGATGCGTTTGTTATGGCAGACCGGGAGCGGTGTTGAATCGATAAAGGCGATGCCGCGCGTATGACCCAGGCGCGAGCATAAATAGAGCGTCATCGTGCCCAAGGCTGTCGGCATTAATTCAACAAAACGCGTATAACTGACTAAGCCCGGAAATTCTGGGCGCAATTGTTGGCAGACATAGTCCGTATAATACGCCTTGAAATCGCGATAATGCGACTGATGAAAGTGCATCATGATTGTGATGATTTCACTGATGCACAATTGGGCGTGCGGTCCGCATTTCTTTTGCGTAATTTGTTTCATTTCGCCTGTTTTGACCATTGTCACACAAAACGTATCGACATCATAGAACATTTCGAGTAAACTCATTGTGAACACCTTTTGGAATCGGTTTGTTTGTGAACGTAGATAGTCACATTCTACCCTTTCTCAAAGGTGTTCACCTCTTTCATGATCTCCGAACTCAGGTTAATAGACAATCTCCTTTCAATATAGTGCGCCGGCGTACCTATCGTGTTGGGCAAAAGTGTTGAGGCTACTGGTTTGTTGGTAAAGAACTGGCGGTTCGGCTATACTATTGGCTATGGGTAAGCATGATATACTCACGAGCGCCACTAAGTAACACTTTTTACACTATAGAAAATGTTACTTACTCATGCTCGTCAGTATAGATTCGTTCTATATAGGTTGCGTGATGCTCAATCTGTTCCTACGTTTATACTCATTAGACCTTTCAAAAAATAGTTTTTCGTCTTTCTCCTTCACTTATTGATTTGGATAGCGTTTCTAGGAGACAATGCGCTCCCGCTAATCGAGCAAGTGCAGCGCTCCCTAGCCGGTTCTTCATTGATCAAAGAGGCGCGCTTGTCCGTCCGTCGGCGGGGAGCGTACTTGCATCCGCAGGAAGGTAAACAGGTCTTCTAGTTCAGTAAACGTGTAGCGCTCACC
Source organism: Patescibacteria group bacterium (assembly GCA_013815345.1). GTDB lineage: Bacteria > Patescibacteriota > Minisyncoccia > Phycocordibacterales > Phycocordibacteraceae > C7867-001. The sequence goes on along the minus strand of JACDGK010000026.1, from coordinate 872 downwards.
ACTGGCAATGGCTTCGACCCTAATGCGCCAATCAGCGGCTGGACCAGGGCGCCAAATCCGGATCAGATATGAATAATATTGCCCTGGTGTGGCGTCAGTGAGCCATAGGGTGGATTTACGCATGGATATCAACCTTACTAACGTCATGGGATAGCCGTGCGCAATTGAGAGAGCACTGAGCATGGCTGCTGATTGGTGGTGCAGAAGGATCATAGCAGGCGACCGTGCCGAAAGCGTGCCAGCTTACGAAAAAAGGTTATTATATATAAGAAAATTCAATCACCTAGGCGTAAGGAAACTAAGAATACAACTCAACTAACCGCACCCAATAGGCAAATTGCTTGCTTTGCGAGGTAGTGACTTATGATCATTAGTCAATGATTAAGATAACCAACAAAATAGTTAAGTCGCGAAGGATTTAGCTTCAAAAAACGATTAATATATAGAATGTTAGCCGCTATTTCGTGCCTTTTGGCGTTTTAGAATACTAAACTTTTTAAGGTTATCCTGACGCCACTCCCCGCGTCAGTTCTACGTTTTTATTCAGCAATCAATTGATTTCGGAGATTCTTACGATTAACAAAACGTTATCTGTTCTTACGCAACATAAACTTCAACTTCGTCTATTTGGCACATTTGAGATTAGGCTAGATGGGAACGCGATAAACCAGTTTGAGGCCACAACGGCACGCGGTCTCCTTGCGTACCTGGCTTACCATGCTGATCAACCACATCCACGCACGACGCTGGCCACACTGCTCTGGGGGCCAAACACCGACGCAACGGGGTTAGCGAACTTACGTTCCTGTCTGCGCCGTCTACGCAATGCCTTGGGTGCAGAGGAGAAGGCGGCGGCGTTTTTACAGATTGAA
>JACDGK010000002.1:164409-176372 GCA_013815345.1 Patescibacteria group bacterium | reverse complement strand
TGATAGTGGAGACAAGTGCTTCATAGCTAAAGCCAACCCTCCTCCTCTTCCTGGCCTCACGGACGCTGCTAACACTAGTGGAGGGACTGGAGGGACTGGGCCGAGTGTGCCTGGGGCGGGGGGGACTGGGGGAATTCCTCCATCAGGAACGGCAGGCACTGATAAATTAAATACAAGTGCTTCAATAAATTATTTGAAATCAAATGTTACGAGCCAGAATGTTTATAATGGCGGTTGCTTGGCCAGTGTTCAGCGAGCTCTTTCTGAAGGCGGAGTAACTCTAAGTTGTCCAACGGGGGCGGGTGGAAAGGGAGGATGGGCAGGTAATTGCAACGGGCCGTTGCAATCCCTCGGTTTCAGCTCTTTGGGTGCAAGTGATTCGAGCCCTCAAGCGGGGGATATTCTTGTTATTCAGCATCCACATCCGAGCAATGGTGCCCTACCTATCGGTCATATTGCCATGTACAACGGTTCACAATGGGTTTCTGATACTAATCAAAATACTAATGAGGTTCCTCCGGGTAATCCGTATGGCTCTGGTGGAACAGATCCTCAATATTGGCGTCCCTGAGTGGAGCAATTAGCTACCGGCAACAGAATCGATTCTCCAATTGCCATCAATTTTAATAAGTCGAACAATGTAGGTATACACTGTTAATCCGGAACCAATTGAAATCTTTACGGTACTGGCCGTATTTGATTGGCTAATAATTGAAGATCCGAGACCCGGTCCCCAATTACTCGGATCGTCTTGAGAGAGAATGGCTGGATCGGCATCGGTGTCAGCAATTATTTTTTTCCAGTTGGCAATAAATCTTGGCGTAAGCCAAGGACCAAGTAAAGAATTTAAATTATCTGATGCGGGGAAAGCGAGGCTCTCTTTCCTGTTGGCCAAGTACCACTTATAAAAATTGGTAGTAAAAACGGCAGGAGACTCAACAGTATTCTGAGTCGAAGTTGCAAAAGGATTACCAGGATTATTGTTCGTTGGAGCCGGTGCTTTGTTGATGAGCAAAAAGGTAAGCGCTAGATCACCTAGAATCACTATGACGAGAACCGCGAGGATTATTTTCCAGTGCTTCATAGTGGAGATTTTATCATACGACTTCCTTACTTTATGCTATGCGCATCTGACTCGAGCTTGCGCAGCCACGCCTTTTGGCGGCGCGCGTAGTGCCAGAGCCTCGATGAAAGCGCGGGAAGAAGGGAAGCTTCTGTACGCTCGCCCCGAAGATACTCTCCGACAAGACGATACTCAAGACCGAGTTCGTTTAGTCGTATATCTCCAACTTTCTCGCGCGTTCTTTTTACTTCGTCGATAAGTCCGCGATTGAGAGTTTCTTTCAAACGCGCGTCGATGCGAGCCCGCAGCACTTCAGCGGGAGGATTCATAATAATCCACTCAATTTCGTAGGGTACTTCTATCTTTTTTCGCTCGGGCACTCGTCCATAGGTACGAATCAGCTCGAGGGCACGAATAAGTCTCCGGCGGTTTTTAGGATCAAGTTGCGCGGATCGTTCGGGATCTTTTTTAGCAACTTCTTCCGCAAGCTCCGCAGTGGAATGTTGCTCAAGCTCTTCTCGCAGATCATCATCCATCTCTGTTGGAGGGAGTCCATACAGAAGAGCATCGAAATAAAAATGGGTACCTCCGGCAAGTATTGGCAATTTTCCGCGTGATGCGATTTCATCAATAAGTCTTTTCGCGTCCTCTGCAAAATCACCGGCACTATACTTTTCAGATGGCTCACGAATATCGATCAGATGGTGGGGAATACCTTGCATTTCTTCAAGGGTTATTTTTTCAGTACCGATATCAAGCCCGCGATAGACCTGCCGTGAGTCCACGGAAATAATTTCTCCATTACACTCCTGGGCGATTCGTATGGCCTCTTTTGATTTACCTGAAGCAGTAGGCCCTGCGACAATAGCAATTTTTAATTTCTTCGCAGATGTGCTTCGCGAAGTTTCAGTCCTATCAGTATCCATGAAAGTGTTTGTGCCGAAGGTGGGAATCGAACCCACAACCCTTGCGGGACACGATTTTGAGTCGTGCGCGTATAACCAATTCCGCCACTTCGGCTTGTGACAATAATCCTACGCCGATTATCTGCCTATCGCAACGTACGACCAAAATTTGTTGTGAACGAAGTAAACTAGAAATTTGGAAGTGCCCTGGTGGTACGTGGTAAAATACTTTTCAATGAATCCGTTGCAGGGACAAAAATTCGCAGAACCGACGAAATACGATTCTGTATTTTGGATCGGGGTCGACCGCATACAACCAAACCCGTTTCAGCCGCGTCGAGAATTCGATGAGGCGCGCCTACGATCACTCGCCGAATCGATTCGACAATACGGTGTGCTTCAACCCCTCGTGGTCACTCGGGCGGATGTCGAACGTCCCGGAGGAGGGCTCATGAGCTCATACGAACTCATTGCGGGAGAACGTCGCCTGCGCGCATCTAAATTGATCGGCCTTCACGAGGTGCCGGTAATTATACGAGTCGGTGAACAGACCGATAACATGAAGCTCGAACTCGCTATTATCGAGAACCTGCAGCGAGAAGACCTGAACGCGATTGATCGAGCAAAAGCGCTTGCACAGCTTGCGATAGACTTCGGACTTACGCATGCGCAGATCGGTGCAAAGATCGGCAAGAGTCGCGAGTTTGTCGGCAACTCGGTGCGTCTTCTCGCACTTCCGGAAACTATTCAGAATGCGGTTGTCGGGAAAGAGATCACCGAGGGTCACGCGCGCGCGCTGCTCATGCTTTCAGATCGACCGGAAGAACGCGATACTCTTTTCAAAGAAATCATGCTGAAGAAAACGTCAGTGCGTATGGTTGAGCAGCTTGCGCGGCGTATCGCGCAGGACAAGATACGAAAGCATGATAAGACGCCGGAAATGATGGAGCTCGAAAAGAGCTTGACTGAGAGCTTGGGAACACGCGTCATTATCGAGAACCGGCCGCAAGGCGGCCGGGTGCTCATTGAATTCTTTTCTTCCGAAGATCTTTCACATATCGTTTCCTCGATAGCTTCGCAGCAAGAAGCAAATGCCCTCGATATGCTTCAGGCTGCAACTGGCATACTGACTGGAGAAGTAGCTATCGCTATTGATGCGCCGCTGCCCCCTAACACCACGGCCATAATCAGTTCGCCTATTGAAGAGCCGAAATCAGCAGATGAGGATTTATATTCCGTTCGAAATTTTACCGTGTAGTTCGTCTTACGCTCGATTTCTCTTTGGAATAGATTTTCTTTTCTTTACTTTCGTTTCCGCTTGAGGAAGCGATGCTCTTTCTTGTTGCTCGATCTCATTCCGAATATGACGACGCGCCATTGACGTGCGCGCGTAGTCGAGCCATTTCGTGGTCGGACGAGCAGATGTTTTTTCAATGACCTCAACGATATCTCCATTACGAAGTTTTGTGTCGAATGAAACCAATTTTCCATTTACTTTTGCTCCTCCCATATGATTGCCCAAGTCACTATGTATGGCATACGCAAGATCGATCGGCGTGGATTGAGTAGGAAGGTCTATAACATCACCGCGGGGTGTAAAGACGAATACTCGGTACGAAAAGAAATCGCGCTTCAATCCTTCGACGAATTCGGCAGATTCTCCATCAATCGAGTGCGCATTTGCGAGATCAGCAAGCCACGAGGGCTCTAAACGCTTTTGGGCACTTTTCACACTTTTAGCGGTGGGGGGTGCGGGTTCTATTGTTTTTTTGGGAAGTCGTAAAAGTGCGGGTATGAGATCTCGAATCCACGGAAAAGAAAGTTTTTCAGACGCATTTTTAGTCGCGGTTTTTCCTAATTGTTTATACGACATGTGAGAAGCAATACCGTATTGCGCCTTTTGATGCATGTCGAGAGTACGCACTTGAATCTCGACAATACCCGCTTCACTGGTGAGTACCGTCGTATGGAGGGATTGATAACCGTTTGGTTTTGGAAAAGCAATATAGTCTTTAAATTCTCCCGGAAGTGGCTTCCAAAGTGAATGGATAACGCCCAGCGCGATATAACATTCATCTATCGAAGAGACAATAACGCGGAGTGCCGCAATGTCGTGTATACGGGTGATATCGTCATCTTTACGTTTGAGTTTCTGGTGGAGACTCCAAAGACCTTTTACGCGAATCTCGGTACGGAAGTCTTTGATTCCTTTGCGTACCAGTGTGTGCTGCAATTCTTTCTGGACACGGGCGAGTCCCTCATCGGTTTCTTTTCTTTTTAATTTCCGCACTTCGAGTGCGTGGCGATACGCGTCGGGGTCGATAGCAGGAAATGAGAGGTCTTCGAGTTCTTTTTTAAGACGTCCCATGCCGAGTCGATCAGCGAGCGGTGCGAAGATTTCAAGCGTCTCGAGTGCAATGCGCTTTTGCTTTGGACCCGGCACATGTTCCAGAGTCGTCATATTGTGATACCGATCGGTAAGCTTGATGATGAGCACCCGTACATCCGCCGACGTCGCCACCAGAAGACGCCGCAGTGACTCTGCATGGCGCTCTGCACCCCGATATTTATGCTTGCCGAGCTTTGTTACTCCCTCCACCAGGAAGCGTACCTCAGGCCCGAATTCCTTTTCGAGCTCCTCTTCACTCACGTCGGCGTCTTCTATCGTATCGTGCAGCAAACCCGCGACAATGGTGGGCGCATCCATGCCGATAGTTGCAAGATGCTTTGCAACGGCTGCCGGATGCATGAAATAGGGCTCACCAGAATAACGCGTGTGCGATTCATGCGCTTTTTGTCCGAACTCGTATGCCTTGTGGATCAATGCTTCATCTTCCGGCGTATACCCCTGCATGGCCCCTAGGATTTCCTTAACCGTAGTCATAACGTAACGCACAGCTTACCACAAAACGTTCGCGGATTCTTTTTGGGCGTGAAAGACGAGACAGCTATTTAAGGTATTCAGCGGCTTCGAGTGGTGTTAGCTCATCGGCTTTGATGCTCTCTGGAAGATAGATACGCCGAAGCCCTTTTTTAAGAAAGAGACCAGCTTTTGATTTATACAAAACCATCGTTTTACCGGTTTTTGGATGTTTACCGATTTCATTCACGATCTCCACGCCGCGTGGCGGTTGTTTCGGTTGAGCGAGTACGGCGAGCGCTTCATCAAGCGTGACCGTATAGGGATCTGCTTTTTTCAATGATCGGAATTCTCCATCGTGAGCAATATATGGACCATACCTGCCGGTATTTGCAGCCACTGTTTTACCGCTTGAAGGGTGAATACCAAGCTCTCGAGGAAGAGATAAAAACTTAACTGCTTCATCAAGGGTGAGCGAAGAGAGGTCGGTACCCGGTGGAATACTCGCGCGCTTCGCCGCTTTTTTTGGACGACCTTTCGCTTTTTTCTTTGCTGCTTTCTTTTTTGGCTTTACATCAGGAAGTTCGGTCGGAGTTTCGATAACTGCTTCTTCCGGTAAGAGCATTTCTACATAGGGACCGTATCGTCCCGTTCGTATGAATATAGGAAAACCGGTAGCAGGATCCATGCCAAGCGGCTCATCGCTCTTTAGCTCAGTGCCATCTTCCTGTCGCGCGCCATCGCAATCAGGATAGCGCGTACAACTCATGAATATGCCTCCACGACCGAGCTTGAATTCCATAACAGCACCGCATTTGGGGCACGGAAATTCTACGGACACCGGGCCAAGCGAGGTTGCTTTTGGAAGTTTATCTTTGGAGTGCACTGCCTTCTCGAAGGGCGTATAAAAATCTTGCATGGTCTTTTTGTAGCCCCTTTCACCTCGCGCGATTTCGTCGAGCTCGTTTTCCATTTCAGCAGTGAATGAATCCGACACATAGTTTGCAAAATGTTCTTCAAGCCAGCCTGACACCACCATACCGGTGGCGGTAGGGGTAAGCGTACGGCCTTCTTTCTCCACATACCCGCGGTCTTGAATTGTTTTCATGATTGAGGCGTAGGTGGAAGGACGGCCAATGCCGCGTTTCTCAAGTTCTTTGATGAGTCCGGCCTCGGTGTATCGGTTCGGTGGCTCGGTTTGTTTCTCAAGTGAGCCGAGTGAAAGAAGCGCGAGCGCTTCTCCTTCTGCGAGTTTTGGAAGCTCGACATCTTCGCCGCGTGACCGCGTATCGAGCGCAAGCCATCCAGGAAACGTGATGCGAGAACCGTTGGCGCTGAAAAATGGAATGTCTGCATCAGAGCCACCCTTTTCAGATGCCTTTGCTTTCACTCGTGTTGCAAGAGCTTTTGCGGCTTTCATCTGACTTGCAAGCGTACGAATGCGAATCAATTCATAGAGCCGCTCTTCGTCAGGAGTTGCTCCAGCCCTTTCTTTTCCAGCATTGGTCGGACGAACCGCTTCGTGTGCCTCTTGAGCGTTCTTGCTTTTAGTTTTGTACACGCGTCGCTCGATATAGTCTTTGCCAAATTGTTTCTCGACAACCGCAATCATAGCGCTCACCGCATCTACCGAAAGATTTACGGAATCAGTACGCATGTAGGTGATATGTCCAGCTTCGTAGAGTTTTTGTGCAGCCCGCATCGTGCGCGAAGGAGAGAAGCCAAGACGAGTCGAAGCGACCTGCTGCAGAGTAGAGGTGATGAATGGCGGACGAGGATTGCGGTCTTCTGCGCGTTCGGTTACTTCAGCGACGCTCCAAGTGGAAGCACGGCCGACAGTAACAATACGCGTAGCCTCTTCGGCAGTGGAAGGTTTCTCGGAGCAGGTTGCAGGGAACTCGCCACCTTGCTTCGCTTTGAAAAGCGCATCAAGCACGAAATAGGTTACGGGAATAAACGCTTTTATTTCACGCTCACGCTCCGCGAGAATGCGAAGCGCTGGGGACTGAACCCGCCCGGCGGAGAGTCCATACCGCACCTTCTTCCATATAAGTCCCGAGAGGTCATAGCCCACAATACGGTCAAGCACTCGTCGTGCTTCTTGTGCCTGACGGAGGTCTTCATCTATCACGCGAGGATGCGCGAGAGCTTCTTCCACCGCAGCTTTAGTGATTTCATGAAAAACGACTCGGTGGGGTTTCTTGAGGCCTACGGCCTCCTTTATATGCCAGGCAATAGCTTCACCTTCGCGGTCGGGGTCGGTTGCGAGGTACACCTCACTTGCAGTCTCGGCGGCTCGTTTGATGCGTTCGATGACCTCGCGTTTTTCTGCGGGTACTACATAGCGCGGCACAAAGCCATCCTCAATGTCGACGGCGTCTTTGTTGCTTTTTGGAAGGTCTCGCACATGACCGACCGACGCAAGTACTTCATACGTGTTGCCCAGATATTGCTGAATAGTCCGCGCCTTTGCGGGCGACTCGACAATCAATAATTTCTTTCCGGATTTAATGGAAGCCATGTGGGTAACTCATACCGCACTATATAAGGTATGGTCAAGCATGGCGAGGTGCGTATGAATGCAGAATGAGCGCAGGAGGGAGATACGCATAGACTTTTAAGTGCGATGCCACGCACCGAATTTCTCTTTCACCATACCTTTTAACTCAAGGGAAATAAGCGTAACAAGTGCCTCGCTCGGGGTAAGGGAAGTATTGCGGATAAGATCATCTCGCTGAAGCGGTTCTATCAAAAGATCATATATACACTGCTCTGTAGGAGTAAGTGAAGGAGCTATTCGCTCATTCAGATCATCGTGAATCGGAAGCCGTAGCGCCTCGAGAATGTGCGCCGATTCCGAGACCAGTGTTGCTCCCGTCCGTAAGAAAAGATGCGCGCCAAACGAATGAGGATCACCGATGCGGTGAGGAATGCAGAGTAATTCGCGATTGTATTCTCCAGCAAGACGCGCGGTGATAAGCGTGCCCGACTTCGGACCCGCCTCAACGATAAGTACCGCATCCGCCAGCCCGACCATGATGCGGTTGCGAGATGGAAAATCGTACGAGCGTGCTTTATAGACCGGCTCGTGCTCAGAAAGAAGGGCACCGCCCGCTTTCAGAATACTTTTCGCAATCTTTTGATTGCTGCGTGGATATATAACATCATCATTAAGTCCAGAACCTGGAATAGCGATGGTGTGAAGTCCGGCGGCTAAGGCAGATTTGTGTGCGACCGTATCGATTCCGAGTGCAAGTCCTGAAACAATAGATACAGGATATCCTGCAAGACCAGCAATAAGAACTTCGCACGCTTCCCGTCCGTACCTGGTAAGCGCGCGCGAGCCCACTACTGCCAGAGACTTTGTTCCTTCGGGCGGCATATCTCCGCGGAGCCACATCTTCTTCGGAGGATCAGGAATCTCCCGAAGTGACGCCGGAAAATCAATCGGCAAAAGCTCATGCATCGACATTTCCCAAGTATGCGTAATCAAGATAAACAAAAAATAAAGCCGAAATAGATACTTTATGTAATGGCTACGCATACTCTCCCAATCTCTAAATCTGGTATACTGCAGCCATGTGACCTGGCTAGCAAAGCTTTTCGCAGGAATTACTCTTTTTATTACGTCGCTTTTTGGTGGCACTCAGCAGCCGACCGACTCGACGCCGATTTCACCTTTACCAATAGCCACCACGTCAACAGTTGTAGAAAGCACAACGACAAATCCCAGTACCCTCGAAGCTTTGAATGGAGACGTTGGTGTTATCGTGGATAATGGTAATGGCCTCTCTACATACACGAGTAATAAATATCGGTTAAGTTTTTCATATCCCTCCTCTTTGTATGTTGGAGATACTAATATCGGATATGGGACATTTCAGCTCATGAATTATACCGATGCATCCTCAACACAAAGCGAATCGTTTCCAGAAGGAGATTTTAAAATAGAAATGGGTATTGGGAATAACATACCGGGATATCCTATCATTAACCCTGAAAACTCATTTCACTAAGGAACGAAGATAACTGAAACAATCATTGGGGGACAAAAAGCGTACTTTGGAAATGATGAGGGTACGAATCGCTACATTATTTCCACAGGATTGAAATCAGGAGCAGACCTCGTAATAGATGTGTATGGAAATAACACGAGTACTTCCAGCCTCGACACAAGTCTTAGTACAATTCTCAAGACGTTAAGATTCTTCTAACGTAGGAATTAGTTTCAGAAATACTCTCTTTTCGAGGAGGCTGTCCTGACGTACAATAGTCAGCACTATGTTGGATATTCATTTTATTCGGGAGAATGTTGACTTGATCAAGTTAGGAGCGGAGAAAAAACGTATAGTCGTGGATATTGATCATCTTCTGGTGGTCGACGAGGAACGAAAATTTCTGCGTCAACAGATGGATGAGAAACGTGCGGAGCAGAACCGTATGAGTAACACTATCGCCCTTTCTCGCGGGGAAGATCGTACGGCATATATCGAAAAAATGCGGCATGTGAAAGAAGGCTTGGCGGAGCTCGAAGAAAGACATACGAAGGTTTTCGAAGAGTGGCAGAAGCTAATGATCCAGGTGCCCAACATTCCGGACGTGACGGTGCCAGAAGGCGAGACCGACGCGGACAATCAGGAAGTAAAGAAGTGGGGAACACTACCGGAATTTTCGTTTACGCCGAAAGACCATGTCGAACTCATGACGTCAGCAGGTATGGCGGACTTTGAGCGTGGCGCAAAGGTTTCTGGTTTTCGTGGCTATTTTTTAAAGGGTGACGGCGTGCTTCTTTCAAACGCCGTCTGGCAGCTTGCCCTCAAACATTTCACGAATAAAGGACTCGAACCGTTGATGGTGCCCTCATTAGTGCGCCGCGAGACCGTGATGGGAACGGGATATCTGCCGCAAGGAGAGGATGATCTGTATAAGACACAAGACGGCGAATACCTTGCAGGAACAGGGGAAGTCGCAGCGATGGGATACTACATGGATGAAATACTTGATCTTGAGAAGTTACCCGTGCAATTTCTCGCATTCTCTCCCTGTTTTCGTCGCGAAGCGGGTTCGCATGGAAAAGATGTACGAGGCCTCATTCGGGTGCATGAGTTTTTCAAATGGGAGCAGATCGTGCTCTGCAAAGCAGAGCACGATGAATCGGTGCGCATGCACGAATGGTTGAATCGAAACACGGAAGAAATAATTGAGCTGCTCAATATTCCCTATCACACGGTAACGAATTGTGGCGGCGATCTCGGCCTCGGTCAGGTAAAGAAATATGATATCGAGCTCTGGGTACCAGGAGAAAATACGTATCGAGAAATCAGCTCCGCATCCTATTTTCATGATTTTCAAACACGTCGTCTCAACATCCGATACCGTGATGGAGAAGGAAAGTTACAATTCGCACATTCACTGAATTCCACAGCTCTCCCGACGCCGCGCATTTTGGTTTCGATCGTAGAAAATTATCAGCAAGAAGACGGCACGATACGTGTGCCGAAAGTACTCGTCCCCTATGTCGGAAAAGAAATCCTGGGACATACAGCCTAATAGGAGACCGGCGCCGCAGGCGTCCCCCCGAATTACCACACCGCCTCCGGTGCGGCGGGTTGAACAGCGAGTATCCAGAGAACCGATACGCCGAGCAATGCCGCCTGCACGCTCAGCACGTTTTGCTTCACGGCCTGGAGACGTAAAAAAGAGAAAGCCAATTCCACAGCGCAGTGCTGCTGTCCCCGTGCGATCTATACGTCGCGAACGAGTCGCACAAGGTCGTGATCGGGAACCGCTTAAAAATCGTCGGCGTCGTGCGCGCAACCGCACCTTTATTACGATGCTCGCTTTTATAGTCCTTGTATTTGCAGCAGGATTTACCTGTCTGTGGCTGCCGGCATTTCGCATACAGCGGGTCGTGGCCGCTGGTCCTGATGCTGAACAAATAAAGGTCTCAGTGCCACCAATCTTAACAGGCAGATATAAATATATTTTTCCTCGTGATTCGATTTTTTTCTTTCCCGAAGCTGACATTCGTACTTACATACTGCAAGAGTACCCAGACATTTCCGCTATTTCCATCTCACGCACTTCTTTTGACTCTATTGCCATCGATAGTATTCCACGAGAGTCGGCTTTCATTTGGTGCGGCTCTACGTATGACGCACACGAACCAGTGATAGTAACCCCGACGAGTTCGACCACTGGTTCGGCACCGACGTCTACGAGTACACTGCCTACCTGCTATGATGCAGATGCTCAAGGGTACATCTTTGCCTCCCTCCCCGAAGATCCTTCGCTGGCAGAAACGCTTCATATATATGGACCTCTGACCGCGAGCTCTACGGCAAATGGAACGATTCTTGGTCAACAAATCGCTCAAGCACGTTTTATACCTCACACTCTTACGTTTGTGAAAGCGATCAAATCGCTTGGCGTGTCCGTAGGGGCGTTGGCGATACGCGGCGATGAGGCGGATTTATACACACAAGGAAAAACTCGCATTACGTATGTTCTCGGACAGGAGGCGAGCGCCGCAGCGCTTGCCCAGTCGGCCTTTCCGACACTTAATTTAAATAACGGCAGTCTCTCGTACGTCGATCTTCGTTTCGCTGACAAAGTATATTTTAAAAACGTAGGTCAGGATGTTGCAAGTAGCACAGTGAGCACTCACTAACTTGTCGCAAAGCGAAGAAGCCGGTAAGGTGCAGATTATGGAATCATTTTGGGAAAAATTGGAGAAACCATTTTTTGTGATGGCTCCTATGGCGAATGTTACAGATGCGGCGTATCGCCGTCTTATCGCTGAAACAGGAAAGCCTGCAGTCACCTGGACGGAATTTGTTTCCGCAGATGGTTTGTACTACACGCGGGAGATAAAGAAAATTCCTGATGAGGAGAATCCTTTACTGAGGGATCTCCACTACTCAGAGATTGAACGGCCAATAGTGGCTCAGCTTTTTTCAAGTAAACCAGAAATGATGGAATATGCCTCGGAACTCTGTGCAAAGCTCGGCTTCGACGGCATCGATATAAATATGGGGTGTCCCGATAAGTCGATTGAAAAACAAGGATGTGGTGCGGCGATGATGAAAAATCCCGGATTGGCGAAAGAAGTCATAGAGGCCGCGCGCCGCGGAGC
>JACDGK010000002.1:17449-164399 GCA_013815345.1 Patescibacteria group bacterium | reverse complement strand
CAAGGCAGGTGGTCTCCCTATCTCGGTGAAAACACGCATAGGATACAACCGAGAAAGTATCGACGAATGGATTTCAGCACTGCTGGAGAGCGACCTTGCCGCACTCGCTGTCCACTTACGGACCCGTAAAGAAATGTCGAAGGTTGCTGCGCACTGGGAACATATGCCACAGGTAGTTGCATTACGCGACAAACTCGCACCAGAAACGTTGATTATCGGCAATGGCGACGTAAAAGATATAAAAGAAGGGCACCTGAAAGCAAAGCTTTCAGGTGCGGACGGCATCATGTATGGCCGTGCTATTTTTGGCAATCCATGGCTTTTTCTCGGACGTACTCCCGCTGACCTGTCTCCTGATGAGCGTATAGAGAAGCTGATAACACTCACACATTATTTTCAAGCGTTGCAACCTTCAAAATCTTTTCATATTCTCAAGAAACATTTTAAAGCGTTCGTTAGTGGCTATGATGGTGCAGCTGAGTTGCGGACGCATCTTATGGAAACTAATTCAGTAAAAGAAATGGAAGAGGTTTTGCAAAAACGAACGATTTTGGTAGGGTAGTCGTAGAGACAAAGAAAGCATAAGGGAGTGGGCAAAAATGGTCTGTACCGACACCGACAAACTGCCGACTGCAAGGCTAATCGAATTGCGTGATCTTCATGCCATGCGCGTTGCCCTCTATCAAGAATATGCGCGTGTTGATGATGATGGCGAGCTGGCAGAAGCCTATCTCGACCGCGCGGCGGAAGCTCTTGCGGGTGCGGAGCATTTCGATGATCTCATTCTGACACGAACGTTTCTTGAATCACTCCAACTGCCATTTTAGAGCGTCCGACCGACAGGTGGGACGTTTTCTTTACTCTCGCACGCTCGCACATATGTGGACAACTCAATTGTGGAGTCGTGGTCATCAGGATAGAATCATCTAGACTTGGAACACCGACCTAAAAAGCGAATAGTCCCAGGCGCGCCTATGGCGCGGAGAAAAACGCCTTCCGTACGGAAGGCGTTTTTCTTTTTATATTCATTAACCTATAAGCCTTATGTATACTGCATACCAACCCCGCCACCAGCCAACCGCATTCAGCACTTCTATCAACGCGCTCCGCGCGTTTTTTCTTGCTAAAGGGTTTATTGAAGTCCATACGCAAGATAGATTGAGCATTCTTGCTGCGTGTGAAGACCCAACCACCGTTGCTACATACGAGTACAAAGGCAATACCTGGCCACTTCCGCAAACAGGTCAAATGTGGCTCGAATATGAACTTCTCACACAGCCGAACGTTCCCGGAGTCTTCTGTGTCTCTACCAGCTATCGCAATGAGCCAAACCCAATTCCCGGAAGGCACGATCTCATTTTTCCAATGTTCGAGTTCGAAGCGCCAGGAACGATTGATGATCTACGCAATCTCGAAATAGAACTCTGCGAGTATCTCGGGCTCGGTTCCGCAAAGGACTTTACGCATCACTCATATCTTGAGCTTGCAAAGAAATATGACACAACAGAACTCACAAATGAACACGAGAAAATGATGCTAAAAGATTTCGGAAGGGTGGTGTTTCTGGAATACTTTCCTGAAGAAACCTCGCCATTTTGGAATATGAATCGCACCGCAAAAGGCGCCGCAAAGATTGACGTTATTATCGACGGTATCGAAACAATAGGCTCTGCCGAAAGAAGCACAGATCCTGAGGATATGCGAAAAAGATTCCATAGTATTAGCAACGGCGAATATGCCGAGCTTCTTTTCCGAACCTTCGGCAAAGAGCGCGTCGAAGCGGAGCTTGAGCAGTTTCTCGTGCTGCCATTCTTCCCGCGTTTTGGCGCCGGCATTGGCATGACCAGAATGATGAAGGCTCTTAGCTAGTATCTCCATTTCCTTATATACTAGGGAGATGGCGTCGTCTTCCGAAGCATCTCGTGGTTCATCTCCGAGCAACCACCAATCTCTCTATCGCACCTATCGTCCTGCTACCTTCAAGGAAGTGATAGGACAGGAGCAGATAACCTCTACGCTTGCAGATCAAATCGCTTCCAAAAAAGTCGGGCATGCGTATCTTTTCGCAGGCTCGCGTGGTCTTGGTAAAACATCCATTGCACGTATATTTGCGCAAGAACTTGGGTGCACCTCTCGCGATCTGTATGAAATAGATGCAGCGTCGAACAATAGCGTCGACGACATTCGTGCCCTTACGGAAAACGTCTACACACTGCCTTTCGAGTCACCCTACAAGGTCTATATACTCGACGAAGCCCACATGCTTTCGAAGGGGGCATGGAATGCTTTTCTCAAAACCTTAGAGGAGCCACCGGCACATGCATTATTCATTCTTGCCACTACCGAGCTCTCAAAAGTTCCAGAAACGGTACAGTCCCGCTGCCAGGTATATGAATTTAAGAAACCATCTCGCGCAGTGCTCGCAAAGCTCGTGGGTGAAGTCGCAAGAAAGGAAGGGTATATTATAGAACCTTCAGCTGCCGACCTCATTGCGCTTCTTGGGGATAGTTCCTATCGTGACGCGCTTTCAACGCTTGAGAAAGTGCTGAGTTCAGTTTCTGATAAAAAAGTTACACGAGCCGAAGCAGAGCGTGCAACCGGAGCGCCGAAGCACGAACTCATTCAAACACTCGTCGCAGCTCTCGGGGAAGGAAACGCAGACATGGCGTTAAGTACGATTCGAAAAACGCGCAGCGAAAGTGTAGATTTGGCATTGTATCTCTCTCTCGTTCTTGAGCAGATACGAACCGTGCTCCTTGTGCGATACGCACCCGAGCTCCGTAAAGAAATTGCTGAGGAGTTAGGAGCTGACGCGTATGCAGAAGTGGAGAAGCTTGCGCAAACGAAAGATTCAAAACTAACGCACCAAACATTAAAAGTATTTCTCGACGCCGCAGAGCGCATGCGCTTTTCACCCGAGCCAGCGCTTCCGCTAGAGCTTGCTGTCTTTGAGCTTCTCGGGCAAGATTAAAACTTCATACCTACTTTAGAAATAACTTATAGGAATTTTATCTCTGGAATTCCATATTTACTGAATGAAAAGGGAGGTCGAAAAATAGAGGGCAATATTACTGCGAAAGGAGGGTAAAACATATAGAGAAATTCTTGACGAAGTTCCTGTAGCAAAGTCGACACTTTCGCTTTGGCTTCAAAATATTGGGTTAGCTAAAAACCAGAAGCAACGTATAACCCAAAAGAGTCGGGAGGCTCGCTTGAAAGGTGCACTAGCAAGACGGACTGCTCGGCTGGCCAGTGTCAACACTGCAAACATGAATGGGTTAAAAGAAACTGGTCTTCTTTCTAATAGGGAGCTTTGGTTAGTGGGGATATCACTGTATTGGGGAGAAGGCTCTAAGCAGCATGAACATAGTCCGAGCACTGGCATTGTCTTCAGTAATTCAGATCCAACCATGCTGAAAATCTTTTTACGATGGCTAACATTAATGAATATACGAAAAGACGAATTAAAGTTTGAGTTATATATACATCAGGACAGAAGACGTGAGACCAAGTTTTTCAAAAAATGGTGGGAAAGTACGTTGCGCGTCGAGGAGATTACGAGTATTTATTTTAAGAAAGGAAAACGGCATACGAATAGACATGCAGTAGGAGACTTGTATCATGGCCTAGTACGGATTAAAGTGAAGAATAGCACTTCTCTGAATCGCAAGGTTCATGGGTGGATTCACGGAATTTCCGTAAATAATGGGGGATCGTCTAACGGTAGGACAGCACCCTTTGAAGGTGTATATGAAGGTCCGACTCCTTCTCCCCCAGCCAACGTGTGCTAGGTTATCGCGCTCAAGGCGCGTCGATAACTAGTCTCAAAAGGCATATTAGTTGAGAGTCGTATTCAGATTCTATGAAGGAAAGACCACCGACGGCGTGAAGATCTATGGGATCGGCGTCAACTTCAAGAGCAATTTCCTCGGCAAGATCGAGGACGCCACCCGCGCCGAAACCCTGAAGATCTCCAAGCTGAAGAAGGCATCGGTCGACGGCCCTATCATGACCGAAACCGGCGAAATGACGACAGAAACGACCGTCGGCCAATTCTGGGAGCAATTGAAGCAGCAGGGCAATGGCCAGTCCGGACCTCTGCTCGTCAACGGCTATGCGAACATCGCCTATATCCGCGACCAGAACGAAGTGCTCTGGGCGGTGGACGCCGGCTGGGACTCCAGCCACGCTGGGACGTGGGGGCGAGCTCCGTTGCGAACCCGTTCGAGTGGGACGCCGACTATCAGGTCGTTTCCCGTTGATTCTAGCCAATTAGACTCTTGGCGTTTCAGTCTTTGTACCTCTGAACCTTTGCCACTTTGTCGGCATTGGATCAGGGGGTTCGTTTTTAAATACAGCTTAGTTTTAGAAGCACTGATGATCGGAGTGTTTGCTATTCGGTGGTTGTCACTGAAACGAACGCAAGCGCTCTGTATCATCGCAATCCAAATTGTTGCGGTGCTCGCGGGAGTCTTTCCCGTTTTCTATTTCCATCTTTAACGATGGCCTTAGGGCTTATTAACTAAAGAGCCATTACGCCGCTATGTAGAGCGATATTTGTGGCGAGGGCGAATGCTTGTGTAGGACTGTTGGCCTGAACGGTGCTGAGATTGCCATCAATAGCAACATACTCATAGAGAGACATGGTACCGGTTGGGGCGACTACAACAGTGCCCGTATCGAGAATAACCCCACTATGCAAAGCGATATTGGGAGCAGTAATCAATGCTTGTTCAGGAGTAGAAGCGACTACGGACTGAAGCGCTCCGCTAGTATTTACATAGTCGTAGGTTGCAGCAAACGCTGAGGCAGGGAGGCTCAGAACAAGCACGGCGGATAGTAATATTTTTTTCATAATCTTCGATTATATATTTGGAGACAATTTAGTAAATCTATGGTCAATATACATAAAGAAAGTGAAGGAAGGGTGAAGAGGAGAATGAAATAAAGAGGTGAGCTAAAGTCCGAGCTTTTTGAGAAATGTCTCAAGCTCAGCGCCTTTTATTTCGCGATGCTTGCCTGGTTTTATTTCATCGAGCTCTATAGTAAGAACCCGAGTACGTTTCAAATCAACCACTTCATTATGAAGTGCCACGACCATTCGTCGTATTTGGTGCTTTTTGCCTTCGCTCAATATAATCGAGAACGTGTGATCGTCGATGATTTTTATCGTACATGGTTTAGTAAGATATCCCTCAATGTCCACTCCCGCCTCCATGTTCTTTTTAAAACTCGCGCGAACCTTTTCGCGAGTCTTCACGACATATTCCTTGTCGTGCTCTCGATCGGGGTTTAGCAATCGATCAGTAATACGACCGTCATTGGTGAGGATGATGAGTCCATGCGAATCTTTGTCGAGTCGCCCGATAGGGAAGACGCCGGTAAGGCCAAGCTCCAGCTCAATACGATCCCCAATATCGTGAGCACCTTTCTCGGCAGAGTGCGACACGGTACCTCTTGCTTTGTTGTACGCATAGTAGACGTATGTTTTCGCTGTGTGATTTCTCACTTCGACTTTGTCCGTTGCCGCAACCTTGTCACCTAGCACTGCTATTCTGCCGTTTATCCATACTTTGTGTTTCGTAACGAGCTCATCCCCTCCTCGCCTCGTGGAGTGGTTATGCATCGCTAAGTATTGATTGATGCGCATAGGGTAGGTGGGTTTTGATTTCACCGGAATTTCTTTCTTCATAGGTGCACTATATCGTAATGCGCACCTACCAGCATCTTTCTTCAAGTGCGGTACATTGCTCCGTGGTATATGGGTATTCTTATTCAGCTGGCCCGCATGACCGGTCGCTAAATAGTGAAAGGAGTTCTCTATACCCCTGAAATGTTTTGTATACTGCCGACGTAGTTAGTAAGAAAGGCAGGAATAGCAAAGGCAAGACCGACAGCCGGCAGCACGACAAGGGCAACTGAAATAATAAGTGTCCACAAAAAATATTTTCGCGTCTTTTCAACCGACACAAGTATTTTCTGCACTTTATCCTCAAGGGCGGCAAGTCGAGCAGAAAGTTCGGGTTCCATGATAGTAGTATACTGTATTCATGCACCGTCATCACGGCACGCTCCGCCTCTTTATTAAGATTATTTCTCTTGTGTTGATCGGCGTTGCTGCATATATTGCCCTCCGGTATGGACTCGCTCATCCTCGAAGTGGAGACACTTCTCCGGTAGGTACATCGACGTCGACCGTCACTACCGCCACCTCCACGCAATCACCGCCAACTACTCCTGATCTATCATGGGAGCACGGCATGACGGTCATAACGCAAAAGAATGACCATTCCATTGTATCTCTATTCAAAAACGAGCGATTTGTCATACAGCTCGGGACAGATGTGAATTGGAAATTTTCATTTGACCCCGTAGACGGTATAACTCGCGTGCCTAACACAACGACTGCAAACGGCATACAGGGAATTTATGAAGCTAATAAAATCGGTACGACAACACTTCGTGCCACAGGCTCTCCCATCTGCACTCCTGGCGCCGCTTGTCCTACGTTTGTTCTCACTACGACTATTACGTTTGTCACTAAATAGAGCCGATGGATTTTATCGATTCATTTCTCAACCGCATTACCGTGTATCGGCTAGTCCTGTATGGTCTTGGCTGGCTGGTCGCGAGCACTATCATTTTTGCCTTCTTAGGTTGGCTTCCGTACACCGCACTTGATCTTTCTCTCTCGGTGTTTATTTTACTTTTTGCGGCACGCGCTTCAAACGGTGCGTGTGCTCTTTTCGCGAAAGCGACCCCGACCCCTGAATCGGCGTATATCACCGCGTTGATTCTTTTCTTTATTTTGGCACCACTTCAGAGCGCAGGGGATGCTTTGATTCTTATGCTCGCCGTAGCCATCGCCATGATCTCGAAGTATGTACTGGCACCTTTCAAAGTGCTTATTTTTAACCCCGCCGCTTTTGCTGTGTTTGCTCTAAGCATTTTTGCAAGCGGTGTGGTGGTGTGGTGGGTAGCGACACCGCTTCTTCTTCCGCTTGTGATACTTCTCGGATTTCTCGTAGTGCGAAAAATGCGACTCGCTAGCGTGTGTATCTTATTTTTACTTGCGGCAATGGGTGTCGTTTTGTTGAAAAGTTTTTTTATGAACGCGGCACCGGGAACCGCACTCATAGAATTTTTTTTCACTACACCAATCATTTTTGTCGGCTCGCTCATGCTCACTGAACCACAGACTATGCCTTCGACTCGAGGCAATCGTTTGGCATACGGGGGACTGGCTGGATTGCTTTTTCCGCTCTCTTTTACTTTTGCTACTACGTTTGGAACAATATCCTCGTCGCCGGAACTCGCGCTTCTTATTGGAAATGTGTACTCGTTTCTTGTAACCCGTCGGAGGCGGTATGCCCTTCGGTTTTCCTCATTACAATCTTTCGGACGCGGAGCCTATGAATTCTTCTTTATTTCCGATACTTCTTTTCGATTTCGTGCAGGACAGCATGTAGATATAACGCTAGCGCACCCAAAGAGAGACACGCGAGGTATTCGTCGTTCCTTCAGTATTTCTTCTGCTCCCACTGATCCTTTTGTTCGTCTTACTACTACTCTGCCTATAGAGAGCAGTACCTTTAAAGATGCTTTACGAAATCTTGGTAAGGAGGCAACTATTTCAGTCACGAGTGCCAGTGGGGAACTCACGCTTCCTCCCAATCATGATCAAAAGATTGCATACCTCGCTGCGGGTATCGGTATTGCTCCTTTTATAAGTATATTTCGGCATTTAGCGTTGCAAGGAGAGCGTCGCGACATGACGCTTATATATACCGCTGCAACTCCACTGGATTTTTTCTTTTATGATGAGATCGAATCACTAAAAGAGGGGATAGGGTTGAGAACAGTATATCTTCCTACCGGCTTTACAGAATTAAGTGATTGGTCCGGTTCCTCAGGATATTTGACGAATGTTTTTCTCCAAAAGGAGATTGCTGATTTTGAAGTACGACAATGGTACCTCGCCGGCCCTGATGTGCTCGTTCGCGACTACACCCATCTTCTTCGTAAAATGGGAATTTCGGGCTCTTCCATAAAAGCTGAATACTTTCCAGGTTTTTAGAACTACCTCGTTATACACAGATAAAAGATGACTATCGAACAATTGTTCGATATACTGGAAAAATGGCCCAAAAAAGGAACTATCGCGAAAAAGTCCTGAATTTCTATCGCAAAAACAAGCGCATGCCCTCTATTACTGAAGTAATGACGATATGCGACTTCTCTTCACGTAGTTCAGCTTTCTACATGGTTAATAAATTAGTCAAGGAGGGGGTTATTGAAAAAGATAAAACAGGGAAGTTGCTTCCGACACGGAAGCTTTATGAGTTGCCGCTGCTTGGCCATATTCGTGCCGGGTTTGCCGCACCTGCGGAAGACGAGATTGCCGATCTGATCAGCGTCGGCGAGTATCTGATCCCCCACCCAAATCGTAGTTACCTCTTAAGAGTTGCGGGTGATTCAATGGTCGATGCCGGTATCCAGGAAGGCGACATGGTTATCTTCGAACGCACGAAAGATGCAAAGCCCGGCGACATCGTCGTCGCACTTACGGAAGATGGCTATACGTTAAAGTTTCTTCGGAAACACGGCATGCAATTTTATCTTGAAGCGGCAAATGATCGCTATCCGGATATACGACCGGTAGAAGGTGAGATTATCGGCGTGGTTGCGGCAACATTCCGAAAATATTAGTCCGAGGTAGTCATCTTCATGAGTATGTCAAAAGACACTATTAGTTTTGAAAGAAGTTTCGAAGGATTGCGAGCGATACTGCATTTTGATGGTGACGCATTCTTTTCTTCCGTTGAGCAGATCATGGATTATCGCTTGCGTGGTAAACCGGTAGTAACGGGCGGGGAACGCAGAGAAGCGACTTCCCTTTCATACGAAGCGAAAGCGTTCGGCCTACATCGAGGCATGACGATCCGCGAAATACGTATGCGGTGCCCAAGTGTGATAATCGTGCCTTCCGATTACACTGCCTACGCAATCTTTGCGCATCGCATGTACTCGATCGTCCGGCAGTATACGGCCGACGTCGAGGAATACAGTATCGATGAATGTTTTGCAGATATTACTGACCTCCCACAACAGCTCCATCTCTCGTATGAAGAAATAGCACTTCGTATAAAGGAACAGCTTGAAACATCACTTGGTATTACGTTTGGCGTGGGTTTGGCCCCCACCAAGACACTTGCAAAGGCTGCCTCTAAAGCAAACAAGCCAGCGGGTTTAACGGTCGTACGGCCGAGTCAGATCACCTCCTTTATTAGTTCGATACCCATTTCTAATGTCTGGGGATTTGGCGGCGCGTCGGGTGTATTGCTGAAGAAGCTTGGTGCGACAACGGCCCTTGAATTTGTGCAGAAAGAAGATGCATGGCTCACTGAGCATCGGTTGGGGAAGGCATATCGCGACATATGGCTTGAGCTTTGTGGGCACTCAGTAAAGCATTTGAGCACCGAACATAGCGGCCCCGTCGGCTCTCTGATGACTACCCGTACCTTTGCGCCGCCAACTAATAATCGGTCGCTGATCTTCTCCTATCTTTCAAAAAACGTAGAACATGTGTGTGAAAAAGCACGGCGTCATAAAAAGAAAGCACGGGGGATTAGCTTCTATCTAAAAACTCAAGAGTTTACATATCATAGCGTCTCACTCGAATTATCCGTGCCAATTTCGACCGCCCCCGAAGTGCTCGCATTTATTGAGCAACATTTCGATGAAGTGTACGTGCCCGGGATCTTATATCGTGCGAGCGGCATCACGCTCCGATCGCTACTCGCTGACCAAGCAGCAGTACCCGATCTTTTCGGTGAGTCGATTTTGCGAGATAGAAAAGGGAAGATGGCGGGGACGATCGACGCGGTGAATGAGAGATATGGAAAGCAGACGCTATTTCTAGCCTCCAGTCTCTCGGCCATTTCTTCGCTCACCACAATTGAAGAAAACGAACGCAAGAAGGGGCGAAAAGGGAAACATTCTCGGCAGAGTATTCTGGTAGATATTGAAAAGAAATACAAAACCTTATCCATGCCATATCTGGGAACTGTACGGTAGCTCGAAATATGACAGGAAAGTAGTAGTATGGGAATCAGACAGCGCCTTTATTAATTTCCTTTTTGCCTATGAAGACTTCCCCAACAGCTTCTCTCATTATTGTGATCGTTCTGCTTATCGTCGCAGGGGGGCTTTACTTCGCACTTGCCCCCAAGGCAAAGGCACCCGCGACAAGCGCAACAACCGAAACAATCGCAACAACTTCCCCTTCAACTTCCCTGGCGACCAGCAGCGTTGCGATGAAGTCGTACACAGATCGCGGCCAGACGTTCTCACTTTCGTATCCCGAGACATTCACGTTTGTAGGAAAGGACGACGGCTTTGCCCACTATGCCCAAGGTTGGTTGCAGAGCGCGGCCACGCTAGGATCGGTGTTGGTGAGGATCACGGTACCAAGCTCCTTCGAACCAAAAACAAATTTTGTTGACGCAACGTTTGGGGTAGGCAGCAGCGCCGATCGCGACGCGATTGCTCAGTGTTTGATGGCTCCTCAAAGTTCAGGACCCGTTCTCCCAAAAACAACCGTAACGATACATGGTGTCGAGTATACAAAGTTTATCTCGAGTGATGCAGGAGCAGGGAACGTATATGAGAATACGAGCTATCGCACGGTTCGTAACGGTCAATGTTATGGCGTTGAATACACGATTCATTCTTCGAATATAGGCAACTACTCTCGAGATCAAGGCATTACTGCGTTCGATCAGGCGAAAATACATGCGGCGCTTGAAGGCATCGTGCAAAGCTTCAAATTCTTATAGTATAAAAAGAAAAACAGAACAGATAGAAAAAGGAGGGAGGGAAATGCTCACACATACTTCATCTGGGGTGCGTAATAGTGGAGCTACTTGAACGTCGTAGATAGCATGGTGCGACAGACGTTCAGTGCCGATTGCCAGTAACCACCTATATTAGCAACCTCTAACATCATCTCTATGCTTACAAGCGTCAAATATGATCTCATGATTGCGGTACCGGCACTTATCATTGCCGCTATCCTTGGCGTCTTTGTTCTTGGTGCACACGCCTAACAAGAAACATCCTTCCAAAGGAAAACGCGGCAGCCTTTGGCTGCCGCGTTTTCCTCATTCTTTTTCTCTACTTTTCCTCTGTCATCTGTTAGGCGTCTGCTAGGATAGAAGACGAGGCAGCTTTACTTACCAACCTTTTTGTTTTATGAAGTAAGAAAGGCTTCACTCCCCCGTCATATTCTATGGACCATAACGAGATTAAAATCCAGTTTCTGAGCGCTTATGATGCTCATGCTGACGCTATATTCCGTTTTTGTGTCATGAAGGTCAGTAGCCGAGAAGTGGCGCAGGATATAACCCAGGAAGCATTCATGCGGTACTGGCAGACCTTGCGCAAGGGAGACAAGCTCCAAAACGAACGAGCCTTCCTCTATACGCTTGCCCGAAACCTCGTCATCGACTGGTACCGCAAGAAGAAAGAGTCCTCGCTCGATGTGCTTTCAGAGGCCGGAATCGACTTTGTAGGAGATGGCCAGAAGTCGGTGACCGCTTCGGCAGAGGCACGTGAAATCCTCGCCATTATGGAAAAACTTGATGAGGATTCCCGCGAAGTGCTTCTTTTGCGTTTTGTCGAAGGGTTTTCTCCGAAAGAGATAGCCTTGCTTCTAAACGAGTCGGCAAATACGGTCTCAGTTCGCATCCATCGTGCCACGAAGAAAGTCCAAGAACTCATACATGCTCATGAATAACACCGAATCTTATTTTAATAAAATGCCTGTACTGAAAGAGTCAGTACGTCTTACCGAATCAGAAACGCAGAATATGCGGGCTGTTCTTGCCGCGTACGCAGATCTACATACCTTTTCTCCTACGTTTTCTAAAAAAAGCGTTTCGTCCTTTTCAATACTTTTCTATTCTCGTACATTCATGGCGACGGTTCTTATTCTCATTCTTCTTGCAGGAAGCGGTATAGGCGTTACGTATGCAGCAGGGAACGCGCTTCCCGGACAGCCGCTGTACTCTCTTAAAGTCAATGTGGCTGAGCCTATCCAGGGCGCACTTATACCAAGCGTATCGGGAAAGGCAAATTGGGAAAATGTTCTCGCCGAACGTCGCCTCACGGAAGCATCACGGCTTGCGGTGCAGAATCAGCTTTCAAGCTCAACCCAAGTATACATACAGCAGCAGGTAGCAATTCACATCGCTCGCTCACAAAAAGATTCAGACGAATTGGCAGACTCGGGCAAATCAAACCCCGCTCTTGCGGTGCGTTCAGATCTTGAGGCGCGACTTTCAGCTCATTCTCAGATCCTCGCACTTCTCACGCAGCGTCTCGAACAGGATGGTAATCCTAGTAGCGCCCAGGTCGCCCTCCTTTTCCAAAACGTGAGTCAAGATAAAACGGCGGTTTCCATTACCCGCCAAGCCAATGAAGTATCGATCTCGAATACAAACACCGGTACCACAACCTCTTCTCGCTCAGCGGGTATTGCATTTGTCGCAGCGCAGAACTCTGCCCGTCACAACGAAGAAGCGACGCTCTTTGCCCAGCACGTTTCACTCCTCGGTCTTTTGCCTGCTGCAAGCACGACCGCCTCTACAACGGCTTCCACTACGGTGACCGCCTCGACGACAATCAGTGCTTCCACGACAGCTTCTACTACGGTACCCATTCCTACCGTTGCTCCTAAAAACCTAAAAGTCGATTTTTGGCGCGGTCTATAATTTTTAATAGTAAAAAACCCCGTCCGCAATCGTGCAGACGGGGCTTTTTGTTTTGGTGACAATTCAATCATCAGTGTCGGATGGTGAAGGTGAATCCCACTGCACCTGGCGTTAGGCTTTCTCTTGCCGCACCAAATCGGAGTGATTCGTTAGGGGAAAGTTGATAGACAACCCCATGGTTGAGTCTCCATGTTTGGGTTTCCGGCTCGATCGGCCTCCGAATCAGTTGAGCGTTTTGTCGGTCGCCACTAAGCTGAAGCGGTGCGACGGAGGGAGGCGGTTGCAGAAATTCTGCCGGTCGGTTTTTTAGCAGTCCGATACTATGCTCGGCGAGCTCGCGAGAAGGGTCGTGAGCATTAGCCGTGGCCGAAAAAGAAACGGACACGAAAAGTACAAGCGAAAAAAGGGTGCGCATTGATTTCTCCTTTCGTACCTAGCGGTTAATCGCTCTCTAAGTTTCATAATAGTACATTCGTAAGCATATGTCAAGGTTTAGAAAGGTTCAACGGTGGATAAAGATCTATTTGAAACGATCTTTATACCGTTTTTAGGATTACTATAGATCGCACTGGTAGAATAGAGGAATGACTCAGAAAAGCGCGCTTGCCATTCTCCAAACTGGAGCCAATGTGTTCCTTACGGGCGCGCCTGGAAGCGGAAAAACCCACACCGTGCGTGCCTATATTGATTGGTTGCGGGACCACGATATCGAACCCGCCATAGCAGCGTCAACGGGTGTTGCGGCAACCCATATCCATGGAGTAACTATTCATGCGTGGAGTGGGATAGGCATCACCGACCACTTTACTCCCTATGAAATAGATCGTATTGCCTCAAAAGAACCGGTGGCAAAAAGAATACAAAAGACAAAAGTATTGATTATTGATGAGATATCAATGCTCTCAGGTATCGTGTTGGACGCGGTCGATGCCGTATGTCGGCACGTACGAGGAAACGACCAACCATTCGGGGGTATGCAAGTAGTGCTGGTGGGAGATTTTTTCCAATTGCCGCCGATAGTTCGACGAAATTTTGGACAGAGTCAATCGTACGGGAGAGAAGAAAAAACTACATCGTCTTTTTCATTTGAATCCTCCGCCTGGCACTCGCTTCACGTCGTAACCTGCTATCTCACTGAGCAGCATCGCCAGGATGACGGTCAATTTCTTTCATTACTTAGTTCGATCCGCGCGGGTTCTTTTGCGGAAGACGAAGCGGCGCTGCTTCAAGAGCGATACGTCACGGCAGAGAGCCTCGCAGCGGAGATCCCAAGGTTGTATACCCATAATGTCGATGTGGATCGGCTCAATGACTTGCAGCTTGGAGTATTGCCGGGAAATACTCGGGTGTTCACTATGGAATCGAGCGGTCGGGCAGTACTGATCGAATCATTGAAGCGCGGTTGTCTTTCTCCTGAACAACTCGTCTTAAAAGAAGGTGCCGTGGTCATGTGCACTAAAAACAGTTCTTCGCTCGGATACGCAAACGGAACGCTCGGAAAAATTATTGGGTTTGAGCAGGAGACCAGCTACCCTATTATTGAAATGCTGAACGAGCGCACGCTTGCAATACCTCCTGCCGAATGGGTCGTGGAAGAAGAAGGAAAAATACGCGCACGGATCAGCCAAATACCACTTCGGCTCGCCTGGGCGGTCACGGTCCATAAAAGTCAGGGACAAAGCCTGGACGCTGCGGCTATGGATCTTTCCCGTGCCTTCGAGTACGGCCAAGGATATGTAGCGCTGTCTCGCGTGCGCACCCTTGAGGGTCTCTATCTCTTGGGGTGGAGCGCACGAGCATTGGCAGTGCATCCCCTTGTGGAATCACATGATCAGGAATTCCAAGCTGCGTCGGAAGCCGCTGAAGAATTGTTTGGAGAACTGGAATCGAGCGGCGAAAGGCTTCTTCTTGAGCATAATTTCATAAAAGCTTGCGGGGGAACTCTCGAAGTGCCAAAGGGCGGTCGAAAAAAGGTCTCGGCATCAAAGCAAAATACCTACGAAGAAACGTTAGTGTTACTAAAAGAAGGAAAGTCAATTGAAGATATCGTTGCGGCTCGCAATCTGACTTTCGGAACGATTTGTGATCATCTTGAGAAATTAACACTATCAGGCCGCCTACGACCGGAAGAATTGGAAAAACTTGCTCCGAAAACACTGCGGTCACATCTTCCTGCAATCGAAAAGGTATTTGTCGCAACTGGTTTCGAACGGCTAGCGCCTGTCTTTACTAAACTCAACGAAGCGTACTCCTATGATGAATTGAAGCTTGCGCGCGCGCTGCTACGCAGCGCGCCATCTGTTTCTCCGCCCGCGTCCCGTTGATCTCGTTGTTATACTGATACTATGAAAATTTCCGCCTTCTATTTCATTCTGGGTATCGGTTTTCTTCTCATCGCTGCCGTGATCTGGTGGGGTTTGCATAAACAGGTAGTACCGTTACAGCCTGTCACTAGTACAGCGAGCTCGACTGAAGCCACTAACACTCCTTCGCTCAGCGGTCTTTCTATTTATGCGAATGGAGAATACGGTTTCTCGATATTTTATTCGGAATCGGTAAAGGTACAAAATTCATTTGATACGCAATATCATCTTCCAGCAACCTGGCGCGTCAATGCTCTAGGGAATGCGACTGGCACTTCTGTCGTATCTTTCATCGGCTATAAGGTAACGAATGCCCACTCGTATCCTCGCTACTATGAAGTCGAAGTGCGGGTCGGCATAAGTGCTGATCCGAAGGAACTGGCGGCGTGCGAAAAACCGAACAACGGGGAAGTCGCGCTTTCTGCTACTCCCATTCATGGAGTCATGTGGAAGACATTTTCACTTCAAAGCGCCGGCATGATGCAATACCCGAAAGGTACCAGCTATCGAATTATTCATGACAATACCTGTTACGCACTCGAGCAAGTTGCCGCGGGCTCTAGTTATCGCGATGATCCTCCGAGTAGTTCAGATATACCAGATACCGTCCTTACTCAACACTACGATGATCTCGCACCGATCATTCAAAGTTTCTCGTTCGCGCGTCCCTAACTTCTTTATTACTCAGGCTTCGGTTTTGCCGTCCAGAATTCTCCCCACTCATTCAGGAAGTTAGAACTGTCCCAAAGTTTATCGAGTCCAATACCAGAAATAACCTCGATGCCATACTTTTGGCAGGTTTCCCATTCAGGAATGCTCGATTCATCGACTCGATCACCTCCTTTTGTAAATACATGAGGGCGAATTTTCTCTAACGCTATAGAAACCGTATGATCATTTTCAATTTCAAATGGAATAATATAGTCAGCGCCTCGGATGTAGGAAACAACTTTACACCGGGTGTCGAGATCCATAAATGCCTTCCCTTTCTTTCTTTTTAAAAAATCATCACCGTTTACAATCACGACGAGCGTATCGCCGAATTGCTTGGATTCTTGAATGCATGACATATGTCCCGGATGAATGGGATCGAAACCGCCCGACGTGCACACAATTTTGCTTAGGCCATCACGTAACGCGGAGAACTCTTCGAAAGAAATTATTGGGGCAGGTTTTACTGGATCCATAGAAAGGAGGTGTCTTTAGTATACCTGCTATACTTTCTAAGTGAATAGAATATTTCAGGTACTTTTGGTACTGCCGCCGCTCGTGTTGCTCGCGGCGTATTTTCATGTGTCGCCGCTCCTGCTCTTTATTCTTTCAGCCCTTGCTATCGTTCCTCTTGCCAAGTACATCGGCGACGCAACGGAGGAAATAGCATTGCATACGACACCGGCTGTTGGGGGGCTCATGAACGCGACATTCGGCAACGCGACCGAACTTATCATCGGTATCTTTGCTCTCCATGCAGGTCTTATTGAAATAGTAAAAGCTTCTATTGTAGGCTCAATCCTAGGAAATCTTTTGCTCGTGCTCGGTATGGCACTTTTCTTTGGTGGTATAAAGCGCGAACGCCAATATTTCAATGCGACGGCGGCAAAGGCAAGTGCATCCATGCTTATTCTTGCGATTATAGCGTTTGCCATTCCGGCAGTGTTTGAAGCAACCTCACCCAATCTGTCAGCACCAACATCCCTCAGTCTTTCGGTGATTATTGCGCTTATAATGATCGTCGCCTACTTCGGGCATCTTTTCTTTACACTGCATACGCACAAGCATTTGTATCGATCAGAAGAAGATCTTATTGTTCCCAAAGGGAAGATAAAGGAAAGTATTTTTATATTGGCATTTGCGACGATAGCGGTTGCAGTAATGAGCGATTTGCTGGTGGGGACTATTACACCGCTCGTCGCGCAGCTCGGATGGACACAGCTTTTTATTGGCGTCATATTCATCGCGATTGTTGGAAATGTGGCTGAGCATGTATCCGCAATACAGGCAGCCGTGCGAGACCGCATGGATCTCGCGCTTTCCATAGCGCTCGGATCAGCTATTCAAATAGCAATGCTTGCAGCGCCGCTCCTGGTGCTTGCGAGTCTCTTCTTCCCAATTCACCTGAATCTTGTTTTTACTCTTTTCGAGCTCGTCTCGTTAGTGGTTGCTGTTTGGATCACAAATGCAGTCATCGAGGATGGAGAGAGTACTTGGCTCGAGGGCGCTCAGCTTTTAGCAGCGTATGGTATTATGGCGATTGCCTTTTTCTTACACCCTTAAATTCGTTTTATGACTGATACTTCATACTCAAAACGCACTTCGCTCTACTTGCGTAATATAATATTCGGCGCCGAAGATAGCCTTGTCTCCACCGTAGGGCTACTTGCCGGCATAGCAATAGGAAAGTCGAGCGCAACCCAAATCCTTCTCACAGGAGTGGTGTACCTTTTTGTGGGAGGATTTTCAATGGCCGCCGGTAGCTATCTTTCAGAGCATTCGGCGCAAGAATATGAAACGGGCACTCATGTGAAAGATAATGGACCGCTTTTCGGAGCCATAGCAATGTTTTTTTCCTTTATACTCTCCGGCTTCGGACTCATCCTACCCTATCTTTTCTTTCCAATTGCTTCAGGTATTTTCACCTCCATAGTACTATCGATCATACTGCTCGCTATTCTGGGGTATGCGCAGGGTAAGATATCCAAAGTCAGTCCGCTGCGAAGCACGATTCGCATGGTGGTTATCGGAGGCATCGCTATTATTCTAGGCGTAGTGATTGGGAAATTTCTCGGTATTGCGTAACTAATTACACTCTCTATGACTCTCATCCATTGGCTTGTTCTCATCGTCGCAATTCTTATTGCGGCATATCTCGTACCCGGTGTGCACGTCACGCTTATTGGTGCTGTTGTCTTGGCAGTGGTACTCGGCCTCATCAATGTGTTTATAAAACCGGTTATTACTCTTTTAACACTACCACTCAACATTCTCACGCTTGGTATTTTCTCGCTCATCGTAAATGCCCTCATTATTATGCTTCTCGGATTTTTTGTTCCCGGCTTCGGTGTTTCTGGTTTCTGGGCGGCCTTCTTTTTCTCGATAGTACTTTCGCTTATTAATGCCCTTTTCCATCTCGGCATTAAGAAGTCATAACCCACTTACACTTAATAGCGACGCCTCGCGCAGCGTGGTATAGTCCAACCCAGACTGGTCTTTGAAAAGGCCACTATTCTAAGTACTAATTCTAGAATCTGGAGGTTGAAGATGAATCGAATTTTGATCGAAGGCAAGACAAAACAAATCCTTCTTCTCGACTGTACTACTATTCGAGCAAGCTCAAAGGACGACATCACTGCGGGCGACGGCAAAAACACGATCAACTCAAGGGAAAAGCGACTCTTTCAACGCAAACGACCTCGAATGCATTTCGTCTTCTGAAAGAGTGTCATCTCCCAGTCGCCTTTTACGAGCAGGACGCCGAGAATTCCTTCACTGCTCCACGATGCAGAATGCTTCTGTGGGAAGTGGTCACGCGGCGAGAAGCTCACGGCTCTTACCTTAAGCGCCATGTCGGCGTTAAGAGAGGTACGCGATTCAAGGAACTTCAAGTCGAATTCTTTTTGAAGACCAAAGGTCGCAAATGGAAAAGTTTTGACAAAGAACATCCGAGCCGAACACGAGTTTTCGACTTGCCACGCGACGATCCTCTTGCAGAGGTTCACTATGATGGCGTGTATCTTTATCGCCCTGACGAACCATTTACTCCGGGCACCTATTTTCTCCGTCTGGAAAATGAACAGGTATACCAGAAAGTTACAGATGTAAATCTTCTTTCACAGATGTCGCTCCTGGCCCAACACGCCTTCTTGCTTCTTGAGTACGCGTGGGCGCAGCTTGGGTACCGACTCGTCGACTTTAAGGTCGAATTCGGTATTGGCCCCGATGGCCGGCTCTATATCGCCGACGTTATTGACAACGATTCCTGGCGTTTGATCCGTAAGGGGAAGTATGTCGATAAACAGGGATATCGGGACGGTAGCAAACTCGACGAGGTGTTGAGAAATTACCAAGAGGTAGCGGAACGTTCGGATCACCTCGCACGATCCATTCCGCGTCTTGTTACCTGGGCGAACAGAAACCTCAAGCGAATCCCCTAACGACATCTCTGCCATATCGTGCGGCATCATCCCGAAGGGATGATGCCGTTTTTCTTTTTATCCGCACCGAGCTTCAAAAAGAGATTTTAATGTTGTATAGCGCGGTATAATAAAAGTAATGGCCCTTGAGTCACCTGTACATTCCATCGCAACGCCGGAGGACGAGCTCGCGTACCTTCGTGCGCAAGTAGAGTCAAAGGAACAAGAGTTGCGCTCCTTAAAACAGGAACAGCCTCGCTCGCTCGTAGCGCACGAACGCATCATCCATCACCGACAAAACGCGGCTGAAGTACTGGCGCCTTCATACCAACTGCCCGAACACCAAGCACAAGAGCTCGCGCTGAATCTCGACCCGGAAAATGATGACGAGACGATGGACGAGCTGCGGAATATCATGCAAGAAAAGGGCATTCGAAACGCATTTGCGGTGCTTGAAAAACTGAATAGTCCGCATCTCGAGGACGATTTTCATCGTTTTCTTGTCCAATATCTTATTGCTGGGATGCCGCTCCGGGGCTTGGCGGAAAATCAGCCCGCTTGGAAAGCGCTTCATTTGACGCTTTATGAAATCGCGCTTCCTGAGTCGAGTGGCGTGGATCAAGAGGGAAGAACTAAGACCCTTAAGGAAATGATTTCCGCGATGGAACAGTTCTATTCCGGCATGCTTTCGGTAAGCGAAGCGTATACGGGTGAGCCAGCCTATTTTGCTCTTGAACTTGCGGTGCCCGTCGATCGTTCCCATCTCCTTTTTTATGCGTCAGTGCCCAATAGCCGTCGCGATCTTTTTGAAAAACAAATTCTCGCAATATTTCCCCATGCACACATTACGCCGCAACCGAATGACTATAATATCTTTGTGGCTGATGGATATTCGATGGGTTCGACCGCCAAGCTTACGCATCCCACACCTCTTCCGCTCAAAGACTACAACGACTTCGATTATGATCCGCTAAACTCCGTTCTCAATGCCTTTGCAAAAATTCAAGCAGATGGTGAGGGAGCAGCACTGCAAATCATTATTGAGCCGCGAGGAGACCGATACGTGCGGCACTATCGTCGCGTGCTCGAAGCGCTCCGCGAAGGCCAACAAACAGCAAAAGCTCTTACCATGCCTGAATCACTTGCGGGTGAATTCTTTCGTGAAGCAGGGTCGCTCATCGTAAAGCAAAAGGAATTGCACCGAGAGCATGCTGACCAAAGCATTATCGAATCAGTAGAAAAAAAGATGGCTTCGTCGGTCGTTGCAACGAACATTCGTCTTGTTGTGTCCTCCCAGAGCGCGACGCGAGCGACACAGATACTTGGTGAGCTTGAGGCATCATTTAACCAATTTGAGAATACCCGCGGCAATAGAATCACCTTCAAACGCATGCAAAAAGGAGGTGCACGAGAACTTTTTCATAATTTTTCTTTTCGGCTCCTTTCGCACGCGAGTGAAATGCCGTTGTCGCTTCGCGAGCTCACGACCATGTACCACTTCCCGCCAAAAGGCATTGAGTCGTCGCCGCATCTCAAACAGTCACGATTTACCGCCTCAGCTGCTCCACTCAACCTTCCAAAAAACGGCATGCTACTCGGTACCAATACATTCCGTGGTATGGAAACGCCCGTTACTCTCGCGCCGGCTGACCGACTTCGCCATTTATATGTGATAGGGCAGACAGGAACGGGTAAATCGGTATTTTTGAAGAATCTTTGTATACAGGATATTCGAAATGGAGAAGGAACGTGTTTTATCGATCCACACGGCAACGACATTATCGATATCCTCGCAGCGGTTCCGCCAGAGCGATATGAGGATGTGATCTACTTTGACCCTGCGTATCTCAATCGACCTTTGGGGCTAAATCTTTTGGAATATGATCCTTCCCATCCGGAGCAGAAAACGTTTATTGTAAATGAAATTCTTGCAATCTTCCGTCGCTTGTATGGCGACACTCCTGAAAGCATGGGGCCAGCGTTCGAACAATATTTCCGTAATGCCACGTTGCTCGTGATGGAAGATCCAGCAAGCGGTTCAACGATGCTCGATATTGCGCGCGTACTCTCAAATAGTGAATTCCGCAACATGAAACTTTCACGAAGCATGAATCCGATCGTGAACCAATTCTGGCAAGAGATTGCTACGAAAGCCGAAGGGGAAGCATCTCTTCAAAACATCGTGCCGTACATCACCAATAAGTTTGATGACTTTACGGCAAACGACTTCATGCGTCCGATCATTGGTCAACAGCAGTCATCGTTTAATTTTCGCAACATTATCGATACTAAAAAAATCTTGCTGGTGAATCTCTCAAAGGGACGCCTCGGAGAACGCAACGCGAATCTGCTCGGGCTCATTCTCGTGGGCAAGCTTTTCATGGCGGCACTTTCGCGTGCTGACTCTCCCGGAAAGGACTTTCCGCCTTTCTACCTTTATATAGACGAATTCCAAAATATCACGACCGACTCGATTCCCTCCATTCTTTCTGAAGCCCGTAAATACAAACTTTCCCTTACCGTTGCCCATCAATTTCTTGCACAGATCGACGAACGGATTCGGGATGCCGTATTTGGCAACGTTGGCTCTATGGCTATCTTTCGAGTTGGTCAGGAAGACGGTGAATTTTTCGAAAAGCAATTCGCGCCAGTGTTTACCGCGCTCGACTTTGTGAACATAGAGAACTACAACGCGTACCTGCGCATTCTTGCAGACGGTGTGCCTCAAAAACCATTTAATATCAAAACAACAGCTCCCTTAAGAGGGACACCCGATCAAGTAGATGACTTGCGTGAGTTGTCCTACCTCACCTATGGTCGCGACCGATCCACAGTGGAAAACAGCATTCGTGCCCGATACATGTCATAATATACGTATATATGCCCCCTGAGAATCCTCCAAAAGTTCGTCTTAGTCAGGTAGTAGAAAAACCTCTTACACCTGAGGAGATTGCTTCATTTGACGCTGTCAGTGATCCTTCACTTGATAACAAAGTAAGCGCAGCATTTGGCTCTATAAACCACAAAGTTCGCAAGGATCAGGAAGCTCAAAAAGTTAAAACAAAAAGCAAGAAGATTTTCGATGCTGAGCAGGCTGTTGCAGATCAATTTAAAAAGAATAAGGCCGAAAAACTGTCAGAAGCTCTCGGTTCATTAAAAGAATCCGCAAATCTGCGAAAAGAGAATCAGAGCGAAATCAAAGATTTAAAAAAACGAGCCAATCTATCCATGGTGCGAGGAGAACGTGCAAAACTGCTCGCTCAAGCTGATGAACTGGAGGCAAAACATACGGCGGCTATCCCGTCTCGAACCAGTAAGTCTGCTTCACCACAGCCTTCTTCCAAAACGAGTGAATCTACGGGAGAAGTTATACCTGAAAAGCCAAATGCTTCTGAAGAAGAATTAACAAGCGCTGAGGAGAAGCAAGAACCTGGGAAGGAATCCGCACCATTCGCCAGAGACTCACAACTTTTGTTGAGTGATCTAAAAGACCCAAAAAGAATTCCAGGTATGGAGTTGGTTACTACAAATCTTTCCGCATCAGAAAGTGAAAAAACCCCTGCAGAAACTCGAGCGATCTTAAAAGATAGTGTTGAGGAACTTACCCGGCTTGGTGCGATCGATCCAACAAAGCTTCCAGGCCATTCGATATCTCCTAAAGAAACATTGAGGCGGCGTGAGGAGCGAGCGGAAACTTTTGCAAAAAAGTTTAATATTGCCGCCCAACGCGATGCAATGCTTGCGGCAGAAAAGGAAGCGTTTGAAGAAGCGAAAGATTTTCATAAGCATTATGTAAAGGTACGAAGACTCACCGCTTCTAAGAAATATAATGAAGCGGTTTTAGCATGGAGTAAGGCACTTACTGATGCGACAAGTGGAGAAGGGATTACCGATCGAGAAAGACTAGAGGCATTAGCTATTCGAAAAAGGGACACGATCATACGACCGACGGAAACTCGTGTAAATGCCAGACGTGAGGCAATGGACGAACGAGGTAAGACGTTAACAGGAAAAGCTATCAATTGGTCAAAAAGTGCACCGCTCGCCCTCGCAAAAGGATACAATTCTCTTTTTTCAGGAGGAGGAAAACTGGCTCTTAAAACGCAAGAGTTTTTTGGAGCAAAGAAACTAACAGGTCTTGAAAGAGAGGAGCGGATTAAGCAATACGCTCGTGCCGGAAAAATTGTTTCTTCGGCCGCGATTGGTACGGCGCTTGCACTTGGAGCTACCCCGGTATCGGTAGGTGGAGGATTGCTTACTTTTGCACTATATGCAGGAAGAGGAGTTATGGGAACAGCAGTAGGCGCCGGAGCCGGGTACTTAGGCAAAATAGGCTATCGCCATACAATCGGTAAATCCAATACCAAGGAATATCGAGCAAGTGCCCGCAGAGAAATCTCTAACGCATCGGATTTGAAAGCTCAACAAGAAGCATATAAAAAGGGGAATCGAGACACTCGCATCGCGAGAGAGCAGGCAGTTGGAATGATTACTGCACTTGTGGGAGGTATGGGATTTACCTCGCTAACCGCACCTGAGATACATCATATTGCGAGTCAATTGGCTCACAATAAAAGCGTTGAAGATGCTGCGGCAATACTGTCTCATCCTCCAGCACATGGCGTTGATCATCCCGGTGCTCATTCTGGTGCCCACGTGGCAAAAGCTCATGAGGGTATACCTCAGGCAACCCACCACGCGATTGGAGAGACTCCTAAACCGGTTACCGAAAGTCTTTCTATCGGAGAACATGTCGGAACGGCAAATATTAATGATGGTGACAAGTTGCTCGGACATTTTGCGGAAAAATTGCATCAGGATTATCTTGCTTCGCATACGACTCCGCCGCCTGCTGTACAAAAGCTTTTTGAAATGCTTGGTTCAAAAGATGGCACGGGTGTTTTGCAAGGGGAGGACCATTCTTCCGGTTTATTGCACTTTGAAACCGATCATGGAAGTACGGTCATGCATCCTGGAGATACCATAAAACTTAACGACCACGGAGAAATCGTGCTCGATCGTCCAGGACATCCAGAAATGCATCACGTATTGGTGAGCGCTCCCGACGCAAAGACCGGAGAAGTTTCCTTTAATGTAGCAGATCCAAAAACCTGGCATTTGCCGCATGCACACGAAGTTGCTGCACACCCAGCCACTCCTGCTCATGAATCTGCTCCTACACACGAGCCTGTTGCGGAGACATCGCCCGTTGCTGCAGCTAAACCAGAGATCGATTTAGATCGGATCCGAAATGTAGATCCTCACAGCTCAGAATATGAAGCTCTTGTAAAACAGCATGCAGAGGCGTATCAGCATGTTACTGGTGAACAGGCACCTCCTCCTCATGCATCGATAGAACATTCTGAAACTCCTTCTGACTCGTCCGCTCCGCCCGCTGCGGAATCATATCCAACTCCTGACCATTCTCAATACGATCATCCTTCTGATTCGGGAGCCGCGGAAGCTGCGAATACCCCTCCATCCGCTGAGCAGTCACCACCTCCAGAAACGCCACCAGCGGCACCTCAAGCCCCTGCTCATCCTGCAGAAGTCACGCCATCCCCGGAATCACATCCCTCTGAAACTGCGAGTGTTACTCCACCGCCTGCTGAAGTGTCCGCACATCTTGCAGAAAATGCTCCAGAACCTATACAAAACCTTACCCATAGTCCGATGTGGGAGCATACAAAGGGATACGATGCTTCAAATATTTTTAACCACCCTGCGGCAATTCCTAATAGCGAAGCAGATATTTTTAGACAAGAAATGTTTTCGGTATTGCGAGAATCTGGAATCGGACCGAAAGACCACGAAGTTTTGTCTAGTTACTTGGAGCGGGCATCGCACGCTATACAAGATAATCTAGATAAGGGAGGAAAAATCACTGATATTCACGTGGGAATATATCAAGATCCGCAGGGACATCTTTTTGTCCATGGCGGTGATAGTACCGCCCGGGTAATTCTCGCCAATGAATATATAAAAAATGTTGACCCGAGTGCTGAATTAAATATCGAATCAGCTGAGGGAGTGAAAGATCCCTTTATGATTTTCCACGCTGTTTCAGGAAACTTGCTGGCAGAAGATACGCGAGAATGGTTGCCGTCAACACTTTCACCTACTCCTAGTTTATTCAACGATACTCCTGTTTTCTAATGCTACTCTATTTGTATGTCTACTGACTCCACCACTTACACAAAAATATTGGACGCTCTTAATCTAAGTGAGCTTGAGCCAGAGGAGCAGGAAGAAATTTTGCTTGATCTCAATGATCTCGTCTTCAAAGGTACGCTCATACGACTTATCGAACGTATGCCAGCACGAATACGAGAGGAATTCGATTCGCTCCTTGCTACCGACCCCTCTGAAGATGTCATGGAAGCTTTTATACAGAAGAATGTGCCCGATGCAGACAGCGCCGTCACCGAGACACTTGCTGAACTTACAGATGATATACTAGCGGTGACCACGTAATACTAGCCATAACTAACCACGTATGAATGTTACTGCCACCGGAATTGCCGTCGCTGCTGCGGTCATCGTTGCAATAGGTCTTCTATTTTTTGGGCCACAAATATTTGCACCATTCACCAGCAAAAATCCATCTTTAACCGCTTCATCAACCTCAACCACAACAGTTATGCAAGATACTAATTCAGTGTCAGCGACAGGAGCTGTCGCAGGTGTTCCGGGCACTCCAAATGCGACTTCCACTACCTCTCAAATTCCTCAGAATGTTACGCAGCTTATGGTGGCTGACAAGACAGTGGGAACGGGAGCAGTTGCGAAAGCAGGTGACAAGGTCACCGTGCAGTATGTCGGCATGCTCACTGATGGCAGCGTATTTGATGCTTCTGCAAATCACGGTTCGCAGGGATTTACATTTACTCTGGGAGCGGGACAAGTCATAAAAGGATGGGACGAAGGTGTCGCGGGTATGAAAGTAGGAGGAAAGCGTGAGCTCATCATTCCCGCCTCTCTAGGCTACGGCGCACAGGCGACAGGACCGATCCCAGCGAATTCGACGCTCGTGTTTGATGTCGAGCTTGTAAACGTTCAGACACCTTAAGGTATATAAAAAGAATCGCCTGCAGCATGTAGAATGCTGCAGGCGAGGTGTTTTGGTCCTTACTCAGTGAAGAGTTAGGACGGCGGAGGGACGACGGCGGACGAGCCCCATTCGGCCGGCGCCCCGTAGGACGTGGGCGCCTGTTGACCATTGGTGATCCGCTTCGCTTCCGACGGCGGAACGGCATGGGTGCCGTTGATGTCCATGATGAGGCAGTACTTCGCCCCACTGAAGCGTTGAGCGTAGACGCTTTCTTTGCCGGACACGTAGGACTGTGCTCCGGCATTGATCGCATTGGCGACACCCACACCCGCTATCGACAGAGGATTCAGAGCGGCACCGACGATGGCGACATTGGAAGCATAGCCACCGGCTCCGCCGATGAATCCCGCTTGGGCGTGATTGAAGGCCATAGCGGCGCCGAGCTTGCCGGGAGAGGGAGTGGTTTCCTTCGCCCACAGTTTGCACCGTGGGAGAACCCTTCCGTTTTGGTCGGCGATCTTCGCGGGCGTCAGAACTTCCGACCCCCGAGTGTAGTTTCCCATCGGAACGCCTTTGTAGGCGTTGACGGTCATGCAAGCCGTGAGGCTCGCCGAGGTGGCCAGAAGCGCGCAAACACGCAAAATCAGACTCTTCATGATGTTATCTCCAGATGAGCGGGTCACGTAGTGAGCCGCAGTGGTTGATGGGGGAGGCCCTGATGAAAAGAGCTCTCTGCATACCTTATAGCATGGCAGTTGATTCCTGTCAAGTCCCCTCTAGTTCTTGATTACTTGCTAGAATTCGGTCGGCCTGTAGGCTGGAAATATATAGAAATTGTATGATCGTATGACTGATTTTTCCTTTTCAATTCAGACGAGCGAGAAGTCTGCGGCTGTAGCAGCACGCGCCGGAACGGCGCGTGCTGCTGTGCTCACGACTCCCCATGGTGTCATACAAACACCCGCATTCGTGCCGGTCGGCACACGGGCGAGTGTCAAGGGAATTTTACCTGAGCTTCTTCAAAAAATTGGTGCCCAAGTGGTACTTGCCAATACCTATCATTTGTATCTGCAGCCGGGAGAAAAAGTAGTGGAGGCCGCAGGAGGTCTTGCAACGTTTATGGATTGGAAACAAGTAACACGTCATGAGTTAGATAATAACAATTCACCAGTCGATGATGTTTCCTACCTACCAACAATGACCGACTCCGGTGGTTTTCAAGTGTTCTCGCTCGGTGCGGCCTTCGGCCGCACCATCACCAAGATCGCCAAAGGCGAAGAACTCGCTCACGACCAGCAAGAAAATCAGCGCCTCACCACGTATGACGAAGATGTGCAGTCAAAACATGGTCAGCTCGCCATTATCGACGACGAAGGCGTTACCTTTACTTCGCATCTCGACGGTTCTCTCCATCGTTTTACCCCCGAGCGATCTATTGAGATACAGCATGCGCTCGGCGCTGATATGTTCTTTGCTTTTGATGAATGCACCGCCCCCACTGAGCCCTATGAGTATCAAAAAGAAGCAATGGATCGTACGCATCGCTGGGCACAACGTTCTTTGAAAGCCCACCGGCAAAATATAGACGCAAACAGAAAACAGGCGATATTTGGCATTGTACAAGGAGGTCGCCATGAGAATTTGCGGAGCGAAAGCGCAAAAGAAATAGCCTCAATGGACTTCGATGGCTTCGGCATTGGCGGCTCTTTTAGCAAAGAAGATATGGAAGGAGCTTTGCAAGCAGCGATTAAAGAATTGCCCGAAGGGAAGCCACGGCACTTTCTTGGTATCGGTGAACCTGGCGACATTCTTACGGGTATCGCCGAAGGCATCGATCTTTTCGACTGTGTGGCGGCGACGCGCCTCGGTCGTCACGGCACTATTTATACTCGTCGAGGCAATTTGAATCTTACCAATGAAAAATTTACGAATGACTTCACGTCTTTAGATCCAGAAACCATCATTCCCGGAACTGAAGGATTCACCCGCGCATACGTCTCACACCTTTTGCGTTCCCATGAGCTCCTTGGGCAGGTAATTGCCTCAATGCACAATCTCGGCTTTATCATTCGTCTTGTTGATGGCGCGCGTGAAGCAATTTTACATAATCGATTCGCAGAATATAGAGAAGGCTTTATACTAGACTATTATGGGTAATTTCAAACTCCACTCACCCTTTCCGCCAAACGGTGATCAGCCAAAAGCCATAGAAAAACTCACTAAAGGAGTCAACGACGGTCTGGAATATCAAACGCTTCTTGGAGTGACTGGTTCGGGAAAGACCTACACGATCGCGAATGTCATTAACAATATTCAGAAACCGACGCTCGTGATGGCGCATAACAAAACACTCGCGGCGCAGCTGGCGCAGGAATATCGAGAGTTTTTTCCTGAAAATCAAGTTCATTATTTCGTTTCTTATTACGACTACTACCAGCCAGAGGCCTACATCGCACATTCCGATACGTATATTGAAAAAGAGGCACAAATTAACGCGGAAATCGATCGACTTCGGCATGCCGCGACGCAGGCGCTCTTAACCCGTAAGGATGTGATTATTGTGGCCTCAGTCTCTGCTATTTATGGCCTTGGTTCGCCGGCAAACTATGAGAAGGTGCACGTAAAGCTTTTGAAAGGCGGGGAAGAGAACCGTTCTGCTCTCATTCGTAAGTTTATCGGTATTTATTTTGAACGAACCAATGCTGATCTTTCGCCAGGCCAAATTCGAGCGGTGGGGAACGCAGTGGAATTCATGCCGGTCAACGAGCGGGCAATTTACCGTATTACGTTTGATGGTTCACATATCGCAACGATCGAACAG
Organism: Patescibacteria group bacterium; assembly: GCA_013815345.1. Classification (GTDB taxonomy): domain Bacteria; phylum Patescibacteriota; class Minisyncoccia; order Phycocordibacterales; family Phycocordibacteraceae; genus C7867-001. The sequence goes on along the minus strand of JACDGK010000002.1, from coordinate 135,261 downwards.
CTCGATCCCGTGTCTCGGGCAAAAGTAGCTGAGCCGGACTCAATATTCGTATTTCCTGCCAAGCATTTTGTGACCAATGAAGACGAGCGTAAGAGAGCTATCGCCGATATCCAAGCAGAACTTGATGAGCGATTGGGCCAGTTTAAAAGAGAAGAAAAACTTTTAGAATCCGAGCGCCTGAAACGACGCACTCAACATGACCTCGCGATGATTCGCGAAGTCGGTTATACCAACGGCATTGAGAATTACTCACGGCATTTCGATGGTCGCGCTCCTGGCGAAGCTCCTCACACACTTCTCTCCTATTTTCCTCACAACAAAGACGGTTCGGCTGATTTTCTCACGGTGCTAGATGAGTCGCACGTTACTGTCTCCCAAATCGGCGGCATGTACGCGGGTGATAGGTCGCGGAAAGATGTGTTGGTGGAGCACGGATTCCGTTTGCCCTCAGCACGCGACAATCGCCCACTTAAGTTTGACGAATTCGAAGAACGAATCGGGCAAGTCATATTCACCTCAGCAACGCCAGGTGTGTTTGAACGCGAGCACAGTGTGCCGCCGAAAGGCCAAATTGTCGAGCAGATAATTCGTCCAACAGGTCTGATCGATCCTGAACTCTCCATACGGCCTATTGTGGGAAGCGATACGTACAAAGGTCAGGTAGCTGATTTTATTAACGAGGCAGATATTGTTATCAAACGAGGCGGTCGTGCGCTCGCCACCACTCTCACCAAGCAGATGGCTGAAGATCTTTCTAGTTTCTTGCGAGAAAAGGGAATAAAGGCCGAATATTTACATAGCGATATTAAAACCATTGATCGAATTCTTATTCTCACTGATTTTCGCAAAGGAGTCTTCGATATCCTTGTAGGAGTAAATCTTTTGCGTGAAGGTCTGGATCTACCGGAAGTCGAGCTAGTTGGCATTCTTGATGCTGATAAAGAAGGTTTTTTGCGTTCTGAGACTTCACTCATTCAGACTATAGGTCGAGCTGCGCGAAACGTACTCGGGGTAGTTATCCTCTATGCGGATAATATGACCGGTTCGCTTGAGCGCGCCATCGGCGAGACGAATCGTCGCCGTGCTATTCAGCTTGCGTACAATAAAAAGCACGGTATCACCCCGCTTACCATTAAGAAAGAGATTCGTGACATCGCAGAATCTCTCAGAAGTGAGCATCAGAAAACAGTGGAATCTTTGCTCACGCTGGATGCTCGCTTGTATAAAGAAGATCCGGAAACATTTCTCAAAGAAAAGCGTCATCAAATGGCAAATGCAGTCGAAGAATTGGACTTTGAAACGGCAGCGATAATACGAGACGAAATCCTCACTCTCGAGGGAAAAGAGGTACCTACAAAAAAGACTCGCACCCGAGGCAGAAAGAAATAACCTACACAAAACGAATGATAGTATAAAGCTATGAGTCTCCGCGCCCTCCTCATCTCTCTTTTTGGAGTATCCTCGATCCTCATATTCGCGTTTATCTTTTTTTTCAATCAGCTCCATGTGCAGGATTTCATTCATTCGACGCCATTTGTCTTCTCACTGGCCGGTCAAACATTGGTAGTTTCGAGCGGAGCGCTGCTTAAAGCGAGCTCAATTTTCACATTCATCTTACTGATTTTTCTTTTTCTATTCTTAATTCTTGATCGAATAGCTATTCGGCCTTTTCAAATGATCGCAGCAGCCATGGATGAGTTTGCTGCTCATAACACACAATTGCCGCTTACCACCCTTAATTCCTCTATGGCAGAGATCCGCTCGCTTACTCATGTGTTTCTTCGATTTACCGATAGTATCGAAAAAGTTCATACGCGTGATATGGAGATCTCACGAGTGAAGTCTGACTTTATTTCCACTGCAGCCCATCAGTTGCGCACGCCCCTTACGGGGATTCGCTGGGCACTGGAAGCGTTACAATTAGAAAATTTGACCGAAGATCAAGCAGTGTTAGTAAAAAGTGCGGTGGACAAAAGTCACGATCTGGTAGCTATTGTAGGTACTCTTCTTGATATCTCGAGTATTGAATCCGGTAAGTATAAATATACGTTTGCACCAACTGACGTCGCACTGCTACTTGCAGAAGTGGTGCGAGACTTTACAGTATTGGCACAAAAAAATAAAGTGAATCTGTACTATGAAGCTCCTCAAATATCGTTGCCCATGGTTCGTGCAGATCGGGAACGCATTAAATGGGTACTTAATAACCTTATTGAAAATGCCTTGCGGTATACACCCGCGGAAGGCACTGTGAAGATTCGTTCTGAAATGGAGAGAACCATAGTCGTTATTCGGGTGCAGGACACTGGTATAGGCATTTCTCCCCAGGATCGAAACAACATCTTTGAACGTTTTTATCGAGCTGGGAATGCCATTGCAAAAGAAAATCAAGGTAACGGGCTCGGTCTCTATATCGCTCGCACCATTGTCACCGATCATGGGGGTGACCTCACTTTTGCGGCCAATACTGAGGGTCCTGGCACGACCTTTGAGCTTACTCTGCCAGTGGTATAATTTGCTATAATTCGCTTATGACCGACACTACCTTTATCCTCGTAGTTGAGGATGACCCCATACTAAAAAACTTGCTTGGGCATACATTTGCAGGGAAATATCAGACTTTGTACGCAAGCGATGGTAATGAAGCATTGGCCTTTTTCGATCAATACAAGCCTGCAGTCGTGTTGCTCGATCTCATGTTGCCCACCATGGATGGGTTCGCGGTACTCGAAACAATTCGTAAACGTACCGATACATTGAAAAACGTTCCCATACTCGTTGTATCAAATCTGGGTCAAGAAAAAGACAAAGAACGTGCGAAAACCTTAGGAGCGACTGACTACCTAGTGAAAGCCGAAGTTTCAATCGAAGAAATCGTCGCCAAAATTCAAACAATGCTCGTGCACTAGGAGCTTGCTTCGCAACTCACGAAAAGAAGCGTATACTGCATAGGTACCGGTCCCGCCAAGGGCCGGGCATTTGAGTATCACGACATGCCAAACCTGCCCGAAAAGATAAAAAAAGAAAAAATTACGCCAAAGAAAACAAGTTCGCATGAGCAACATCAAGGCGCTGACTGGATCAGCGTGAAAGGAGCCCGTACGCATAACTTAAAGAATATATCGGTCGATCTGCCGCGCGGCGTGATGACGGTGCTCACCGGACTTTCCGGCTCCGGAAAATCCTCGCTCGCTTTTGATACTATTTTCGCTGAGGGACAGCGTCGCTACATCGAATCGCTCTCTGCGTATGCACGACAATTCTTGAATCAGATGCAAAAACCGGATGTCGACGAAATCACCGGACTTTCTCCTGCAATTTCAATCGACCAGAAAAGCCGCTCGAATAATCCCCGCTCAACCGTCGCGACGGTCACCGAAATATATGACTACCTGCGCGTGCTCTACGCACGTGCTGGTCAGCCGTACTGTGTGAACCACGATGTAGCCATCAGCAAGCTCTCAAAAGAAGAGATGATACAGATTATCGCGAACAAAATTGCAGCGAAATCGCCAAAGACCGATGCAGCAGGAAAGGTCATGGGCGTGGAGTTTGATCGCAGCACCGTGTCTATACTCTCACCAGTCGTCGTCGGGAGGAAGGGGGAATACTACCAGCTTTTATATGATCTACTCGGTAAAGGTTTTGAGAAAGTAGTGGTAGACGGCAAGACACACTCACTTCGAGAGAAAATCGTTATGGATCGCAACAAACGGCATGATGTTGAGGCGATAGTAGACACTATCTTTGTTTCAGAATTTATGCGCAATCCTGATGCAGCCCGCGAGCGACTTTCAGAGGCCCTGGAGCTCGCCTTAAAGGAAAGCGACGGGCTTGTGAAGATAAAACATGCGGATGACACCTACGAAATGCTTTCCTCGAAGTTTATTTGTCCCGATGATGGTACGTCATTTCCTGAGGTAGAACCGCGTTTATTTTCTTTCAACAGTCCCTACGGCGCTTGTCCACACTGTAATGGCCTCGGTACGAAGTCTTTCTTTTCAGACGAACCATGTCCCGTATGTCATGGCTTGCGCCTTCGTCCTGAGGCGCTCCGGGTATATTTAAAAGGCAAAAAGTCAGGCAAAGGTAAGGACAAAACGCACGATAACAACGGCCTTGGAAAGAATATCGTGGACTTCACCAGTCTTTCCATACGACAGGCAAAGGATTTTATGGACGAACTTGACTTGTCTGATTTTCGCATGGAGATTGCCCAGCCGATGATACGTGAAATACAAAACCGTCTCGATTTCATGCTTAATGTGGGTCTCGACTATCTCACTCTTAACCGTTCGGCAGCCACACTCTCAGGTGGTGAAGCCCAGCGTATTCGTCTCGCGTCGCAGCTTGGGACTGGCCTCGTGGGTGCGCTGTATGTACTCGATGAACCAACGATTGGTCTTCATCAACGCGATAATGATCGTCTTATCCAGACTTTGCTTCAGCTGAAAGAGTTGGGGAATACGATACTCGTCGTAGAGCATGATGAAGATACTATTTTCTCATCAGACTATATCGTGGATATTGGTCCTGGTGCGGGCGTGCACGGCGGACACATTGTGGCGGCCGGATGGATTGATGATTTGATCACTGCTCCGACGAATAAGAGTAATTCAGTTACGCTCGCCTACTTGCGGGGAGAAAAAGAAATTCCTATTCCTGAAGAGCGTCGCACGAGTGAAAAGGGATCGATCAAGATACGAGGCGCGACTCTGCATAATCTCGTTAATCAAAATATTGATATACCACTCGGCAAGCTCGTGTGCATCACCGGTGTTTCCGGATCAGGTAAGTCAACATTCTTGTACGACATTCTTCACAAGAATGTCGCCGCACGTATGAGCAAACGAGAGACAAAAGTGGTGAATGCAGCCTCAATGACCGGTACTGAATATCTCGGTAGAGTCATTCTGATGGATCAGTCAGCGATAGGGCGCACGCCACGTTCGAACCCTGCTACCTATACGGGAGCGTTCACACACATTCGGGATCTACTTTCCGCGAGCTCTGAAGCTCGCGCCCGAGGCTGGAAGCCTGGACGTTTCTCATTCAACGTCCCCGGCGGTCGTTGCGAAGCGTGTCAGGGAAATGGCGTGATTGCAGTAGAAATGCACTTCTTGCCAACAGTATATGTAACATGTGACGTGTGTAATGGTACGCGTTTTATGAAAGAAACGCTCGAGGTCACATATCGCGGGAAAAATATTTATGACATTCTCCAAATGACCATTGAAGAAGCCGAAACATTTTTTAAAGATATTCCCGCTATTAATGATCGACTTGAAACATTGAACGCGACTGGCTTGCAGTATCTGACGCTTGGCCAAAGTGCCACAACACTTTCGGGAGGTGAGGCACAGCGCGTAAAGATTGCTTCCGAGCTGTATCGACCGATCACGATGAAAACGTTATACCTGCTCGACGAGCCCACTGTGGGTCTTCATTACGAAGATGTCCGCAAACTTATTGAAATACTTCAAGAACTCGTGCGACGCGGTAATACGGTCGTGGTTATTGAACACAACCTCGATGTTATAAAGTCGTCGGACTATTTAATCGACTTCGGCCCTGAGGGGGGCGTGCATGGTGGCAAGGTTATTGCCAAAGGTACGCCGGAAGAAGTAGCAGAAACGGAAGGCTCCTTTACCGGCGAGTACCTCGCAAAAGCGCTTAAAAAAGCAAAGAAAAAGAAATAAAAAAGGCCGTCTCAGAAGACGGCCTTCGCTTAGGCCCTTGGTTTACCGAAATACCATCCCAGGATGGCCCCAAAAATGCCAAATACCAGCAATGCAATGACACTCATGGGTGTTGAATGGCCTGTTTTTGTAGTCCAATACCAAATTGGAACTCCAATAATTGATTGAAAGAGAACTAGAAATCCAAATAATCTGAAAAGTCGCATTCCTCGAACTCTTGGCCACGGAGAAGTGAATGCATACAGCGTCATAAGAGCAAAAGGAACCAGAAATTGAAACGCAAGCAATATGACAAGCATCACTATCTTTATGAAGGTCATAGCCTCCTCCTTTACATTTGTACGGAACCTATTTCAGACTATATAATAAGGATTCTCATAGTCAAACTTTATGGAACGCGCGCAATTAGTCGCTTTTGATTTACCGGACTATCCTGGTGTGTACCTTTTTACCCAAGGCAAAGGCAGAAGCAAGAAAGTGTTGTATGTAGGGAAGGCGACGTCTCTGCGAGATCGTGTCCGTTCGTATTTCGATGATGACCTGATTGCTACTCGCGGTCCGCGAATAGTCGATATGGTGACAAAAGCGGAAGGAATTACGCATGAGACCACGCCGACCGTTCTTGAGGCACTGGTGCGCGAGGCGGCACTTATTCGACACTACACACCATCCGCAAACGCAGAAGGCAAAGATGACAAGACTTTTTTATATGCCGTTATCACCGACGAAGAGATTCCTCGGGTGCTTGCGGTACGGGGCAAAGATATCGACTTTGAGGCTTGTGTGGCAAACGGTCAAAAAATTCAAGTGGCTCACGGCCCTTTTCCTTCTGGGTATCAGCTCCGTGAGGCCCTCCGACTCATTCGTCGCATTTTTCCTTTTTATGATACTGATAAGCCGATCGGCTTTCTGGGAAAGCATCAGCAAGCGCGTGTCGAGTTTAATCAGCAGATCGGACAGTATCCGCGAAACATGGATCGAAAGGAATATCTTCGCTCTATTCGCAACGTGTCCCTTTTTCTCTCAGGACGTGTCAAAATGCTCCGCGCAACTCTGACTCGAGAAATGAAGCAGGCGGCGAGAGAAGAGCGATTCGAAGAAGCATCAGAGATCCGCGGTCAACTTTTTGCTCTTGATCACGTGCAAGACGTGTCACTAATAAAAGAAGAACGACATAAGGGTGTAGCTGCTCCTCGTATTGAGGCGTATGACACGGCACATATTTCTGGAAGCAATGCAATTGGCGTGATGACGGTTGTTGAAAATGGCGTGCCGGTAAAGCAGGACTATCGAACATTTCGCATACGAGGATTGATGCAGAAGGGCACTGGAATATCAAAAAAATCTTCTTTGACCGCCACCTCTCGCGAATCAAAACGCATGAACGACGACATCACGTCACTTAAAGAAATTCTTTCACGTCGGCTGGGACATCCTGAGTGGCCACTTCCGCGCGCGTTTGTGATCGACGGAGGGAAGACTCATAAAAAGGCCGCAGAAAGCGTGCTTCTGGAGGTAGGGGTCAGTATTCCGGTGGTAGCGGTTGTAAAAGATGAGAAACATCGCCCGCGGGAAGTGCTCGGCGCTATACGGGCCAGCATTAGCGAAGCTGATGCTGTGCTAGCAAATTCCGAGGCCCATCGATTTTCCCTCGCCAAGCACCGCGCCGCTCGCAACAAGGGAATGCGCACGGGTACTTGACAAATATTTGAGTATATGTAATGATATATTTGTACGGGCGTCGCAACTGGTTTTCTGATCAGCGCCTGTCGGGCACTTGATGCTCCGCATGTCAAAAGACGCCGTAACAAGGAGAACGCAAATTTTCAGAATTCGATGTACCACCGGGTGTCGTCTCACGACACCCTGAACTGGCCGACAACGCCAAAAGGGCCGGAAACTTTCTTCAAGTTTCCGGCCCTTTCCACATCTTGTCTGTTATACTTTTCATAATGAACGGCACGGTTGTCGGTGTACTGCGAGGAGGTCCTTCGAGAGAACATGAGATTTCTCTCATGACCGGTCATGCGGTTATCTCAAATCTTTCTCGAGAACGCTTTACCGTACGTGATATTTATATAGACAAGCAAGGTCAGTGGTATGAACGTGGCAAAGTATCCACTCCTGCCGATATTTTACGTGCGCTTGATGTAGTCGTGATTGCGCTGCATGGTGAATACGGCGAAGACGGAGAAGTCCAGCGTCTTTTGGAACGTTTTAATATTCCGTATACCGGTTCAAACTCGCTCGCGTCTCATTTCGCAATGCATAAGGTGTGGTCAAAAGAAAAAGCAAAGGAGTTAGGATTGAGAACACCCAACTATCGTTTTATTGAGCAGGGAAATGATGTTGATGCCGCAACCTACGAGATCATCCGCACATTTCATCAGCCGGTTATTGTGAAGCCGGTGAATTGGGGTTCCTCGGTTGGAATTTCTATTGTAGGTGGGTATGCGCCAGTCTACCATGCGATTAGCGATCTTCTTGCGGAGAGTGGCGGTGTGTTAGTGGAGGAATTTATACGAGGTACTGAAGCGACAACGGCTGTCGTAGAAAATCTGCGAGGCGAGTCTCTCTACACGCTTCCATCGATCGAGATTGTACCTCCACCCAATGATTATTTTTCGTATGAATCAAAATATAACGGCACTACAAATGAAATCTGCCCCGGCCGTTTTTCAAAAAAAATAGCCGACGAACTTTCACAAAACGCGCGCATTATGCACGAAGCTCTCGGACTGCGTCACTATTCACGCTCAGACTTCATGGTGACTCCCCGCGGCACGTATTATCTGGAGACAAATACCTTACCCGGACTTACCAAAGAATCACTGCTTCCGAAGTCGCTTCAAGCAGTTGGCATTCCGTTTCCAGATTTCCTCTCGCATATAGTGGATCTGGCGATGAATAAGTAGGGTAGAATAGAGGAATGGACACTCTTCTTGAAAAGAAATGCATACCCTGCGAGGGAGGCACTGCAGCACTTACAAAAACGCAGGCAGAGGAATATCTTTCGCAAGTGAATGGATGGAACATAGATACTACAGCCACGTGTCTTTCAAAAAAGTATTCATTTCCTGACTTTAAAAGTGCTCTACAATTCGCAAATCAGATAGGTGAAGTGGCAGAATCCGAAGGCCATCATCCTGATCTGACGGTATCCTGGGGCAAGGTTGAAGTAGATCTCACCACCCACGCCATACACGGACTTTCTGAGAACGACTTTATTCTAGCGGCAAAGGTCGACGCTTTAACGAGAAAATAAGATATGGTATAGTTTCTGACGTTGGTTCGTATCGCACGGACGTGAGTTGCCGACTTACAAACCGATTTGTAGATATTTTCCCATTGCAGATTTACGCAATCACAATGGGCCCTTAGCTCAGCTGGTAGAGCACCTCATTTGCAATGAGGGGGTCAGGAGTTCGAATCTCCTAGGGTCCACAATTTGACTTTTAGTTTAATTTATTATATAAAATAGCTGGCAGTTCTTTAGGGCCATTGCCAGGCATGCACTATAAAAAAGGAGATTCCTGTGGGGAATCAAGCACTACAAACGCAAACGACTGAATCACTTCCCACGGTACTTCCGTGGAAATTCGTCATTCACCAATATCCTGACACCGACGCCTGGGCTTGTCTTTGGGCGGCACTTCGGTTCGTGAGCAAGGACGCCGTCTCGGAAATAATGTTCGTTCCCTCGGGGGAAAGACTTGATCCGGAATACACCGACGGCTATCGGGTCCTCTATATGGACACCGGTGGCGGAGACTGCGACCAGCATGGAAAGATGCTCGAAAGGGCGTCAAGTTTTCAGCTGATGGCGGAAAAATATGGATTCGCTAGGGATCCAGGTATCGTCGACATTCTCGAACTGACGCGAGCCACGGATAATGTGGAGCGCATCTCGAGGACCGATATCCACTATTACTTTAAGGGCTTGCCGTATCACCTTACGGATTGCAAATCTCGCGAGGTGGATTGGGAGGCCGCCGCCGACCGAGTGTTCGAGGTCTTGAACGTCATCTATAGTCAGGGCAAAATGCGCGCCAGGGCCAAGAAACTATTTCAGTACGACGGGCGCATCCAGCACCTTAAAAACGGGCTTCAGCTCGCTATCATCTTGCAGAAACCCAATCTACGGGAAGAAGCTTTTGAAAGAGGAGCCGATGTCGTCGTGTGGACGCAAAAGCATGACGATGGCAAGTTCTACGTCGGCATTCAAGTGAATCGGCGCACAAATCTCTACCTCGGCGATGTCATGCACGCAATACGCATGGCAGAAGCGGAAAAGAGGGCAGCGGTCATTACGGGCTCAGAAGCCCGTGAGCTCCACACCATTCCTTCGATTCCGGGATGGTTCTTTCACGACAGCGGCAAGCTCATTGTGTGCGGCAGCCGCAGTCACGATCTGGAGCCCCACGAATTCACTCTGCTCGAGCCTCACGAAATTCTCACCGCAGTGAGAACAGGTCTGGGAAGATGGATTCGTCCCAGCTAAGGTCTACTTACAACCTCGAATCCCGCGCCTTTCTTAAGGAACGCGGGGTTCCTTTTTATCTTTTTATATTAAAAACTATTTGCCTTGGCCGTAATATTTCTTCAGAAGCGCCACGTGTTGCGCGTACGTCTTCGAACAATGGAAAACTCCTCGTGCATCATGGAAGTAATACAGACAAGAGGTCGGGACCGGATTAAGTGCCGCTAGTACTGAAGCGACTGAAGGATTCGCTATCGGACCAGGAGGAAGTCCTGCGTGTGCGTAAGTGTTGTATGGAGACTTTATAAACTTATCGGCTGGGACTACTTTTTGCCACCAGTTACCGCTTCGATTTTCACCTTTTGCATACTGAAGCGTCGCATCGATCTGAAGATTCATGTTATTGAAAAGTCGATTCCAGATGATACCGGAAATGATCCGTATGTCGCTCGAGCCGCTCGCTTCACGCTCGAGCATGGAGGCGACGGTAAGGGCGTCGGAGAGAGGCACGGTGGATGCTGTTGTAGTGCTGTAGTGAGAAAGAATGGTCTGACCAAACTTCACGTTCATAAGAGCAGCAACACTTGCCGGCGTCATACTCGTATCTACCACATAGTTACCCGGCGCAAAAATACCGTCGGGTATGCCTGAATTTTCTGATGCAACAGCCGCACTAAATTGTTGCTGCTGTATTTTTGTCCAGTGCAGTGCATTCGTGAGTTGTGAAAGGACTTCCTCTTTTCGATATCCCGGTCTGACGCTAATAAGGTGGCCATCCGCGCCGGCAAGTGACTGATAGAGAGCCGTATTATCAATTAATGAAGCGATCCAGCTAAAAAGATCGCCAACATTCCCGACAGCAGCGGTAAGAGGGGTGCGGTTTGCTTTGAAAAAAGCATCAGCTTGTGGATTATCCACAATGCTTTTGGTCGCTGGATTTACCGAAATAGGAAAGGAATTTGCGACTGCGGTAGTCACTACTGCAGGTTGTGTCGTCGTCGTTTGAGTTTGCTCGTTAATAACTTCAAGCGTAATGACTTGCGGCAAGAGAAAAAGTCCCGAAATTGCAATGATCCCAAGAAGTGCACCCGCACGAAGATACGAGAATTGAATACCTTTGCGTGGCGCGTTGACGCGAAGAGGGTATTTAGACGGGTTATTCACCGGCATATGGGTACCTTTACCTTACCGCAAAAGCGTGGGAATGCATATATAGATAGACCGCATGAGCTATCGGTGCTAATTTTGATATATATGGTGAAATCTCCTAAAAAACCAAATGGCATCGAAGTATTTATCGCGTGGATCGGTTCGGTCCCCTCGATCATTTTCCACAGTATTCTATTTTTAGGATTCCTTATTCTTACTGTCGCGGGCCCATTTCCACGCGACTACGTATTACTCGTGTGGAATACGATCGTTTCGCTGGAGGCTATCTATCTGGCGATCTTTATTCAGTTTAGTGTGAATAGAAACACTCGCAGCCTCCAAGAAGTGGAGGAAGACATTGATGAGATTCAGGAAGATGTGGAAGAGCTCGGTGAGGATGTGGATGAGATTCAAGAAGATATTGAAGAGATTAGTGAAGATATTGATGAACTCTCCGAGGAAGATGCGGAGGAAGAGAAATTCCACAAAGACCATGCCACCAGCATTGATCGGCTCACGGAGGACATGCGTCGCATTTTGAACGAGCTTGAGTCACTGAAGAGAAAGCAGTAATCGTGGAGTAGTATTACATTACGAGGGCCATTAGCTCATCTGGTAGAGCGCATCCATGGCATGGATGAGGTGGCCGGTTCAAGTCCGGCATGGTCCACCACAAAATCGATGCAGGTTGCTTTTTGAGGTCAGAGGGCTAGAGTAATGAAAGAAAGAGACCGGATAGTCCGGCTTTCTTCGTACCTTTCCATACCAACACAAGGATACTCTTTATGGCACGTGATTCTAGTTACTGGATCGATCAATACCAGCGAAAAAATGCGCTTTGGATCCATGACGGAAACCCGAAGCGTCCACACGCCCTTCTCACCTCTGGCAAACACTCCAATGGCTTCTTTAATAGCGGTCTAGTGATTCCTGATGAAGTTTTGCTGCAAGAAGCTACTTCAGATCTTCTGGAGATCTTCGGCCAGTGCGGCGGGGAGATTTCAAAAGTTCAGGCCGTGGTCGGGCCTCAGACGGGCGCGACTAAACTCGCCGAATTGATGAGCAAGCATGTGGCAGCCAGAACTGGGCGTGAATGCTTCTGGGCGTCTCCTGCAAAAAGCGATCAGGCAGGTGAAAGGTCGATGGTCTTCAGTGACGACGACCTCGACTTACTCTTTCATCGGTCGGTTTTGCTTGGGGAAGACGTTCTTAGCACGGGCAGCAGCGTCGACCTTACGGCTAGGGCGGTGATCGAGGCGCGTGGGTTCGCTCAAGCATTCGTGCTTGTTCTCGTAAACAGGTCTGGCCTTACGGAAGTAAGCGGCAGAAAAATCGTCGCTCTCATCGATCGTCCCATGCTCATGTGGACGAAAGAAGAATGTCCGCTCTGTCCTGCGAGCTCCGAAGCGATTCCAGCCAAAGATAACTGGGCTCGCCTCAACGCACCCTACTAAACCCACCAAAGGAAGGAAATTGAAATGATCAATCTAACACCGCAGCAGCGACTCGTTATTGCTGCTGACTTCAAACCTGACGAAGAGTCCGGTCGAGCAGGTGTACGACAAAAGGTCTTGCGTTTGGCCGGTCAGCTCAAGGGAACGGGATTTGTCCTCAAGATGAACTCGGCTCTGAGAGCCTGCGGATATGAGCTTCTTGACGAGGTGCACAGCCGTGGACTTGCGACCTTCGTCGACCTCAAACTCATTGATATTCCCGAAACTATGGAAACCGATGGCGCTTTCCTGCGAGAATCCAAGCCTGAATTTCTCACCACCATGGCGTTTTCGTATTTTGAAGGGATGCGAAGGCTTAAGGGTATGCTGCCGGAAACAAAGGTGCTGGGTGTTACCGTCCTGACTTCTTTCACAGACAAGGATCTGGAAGGTCTTTTTAATGTGGCTCTCCGGGTTCCCGACACCGTCCTTCGACTTGCGCGGCTTTCACAAGTCGCAGGTCTGGATGGTGTGATCTGTTCTCCGGCGGAAGCGGTAATGGTGCGCGCGCAGATGGGAGAAGATTTTCTGATCTTTACCCCTGGGGTACGCTTTGATGACGTGCAAGTCGTCGGAGACGATCAGAATCCCGAACGTGTCATGACTCCCTGGCGGGCGATCAAATGCGGGGCGAACGGCATCGTAATGGGACGTCCGATCGTTCAGGCTTCAAACCCTCGTCTTGCGGCAGAGCGAGCGTATGCTGAAATTCTCGAAGCTTGTCGTGCTTCGTGAGAGAGGTTCACGTTCTTGAGTGCATTATGCCGCGGCGCTTGCGCCGCGGTTTTTCTTTTTCCACAGCTAAAATCTCGTTTTGTGAACCACGTCATTTCTGTTAACATAAAGAGAATGAAAGGGAATGCGACCCAACAGGGTCTTTTTTATGTATGAACAGCGGCATTCATGTAAGTCTAAAGGCTGAAACGATTGGACATATTTTTGGTTTCGTAGTTACCAACAGTCTTTTGATGACGTGGATTGTAACGGCACTGCTCATTATTTTTGCGTTCTTCTTTGGGCGTAATCTCAAGATGATTCCAGGAAAGCTTCAAGCGGCTTTCGAATGGCTTTTTGAAGGCGCGTTTGGGTACATTTCGGAAACCCTTGAAAGCGACAAGCTTGCAAAGCGCTTTTTTCCACTTCTCGCAACCATATTTCTTTTTGTATTGGTCGCGAATGAACTTGAATTTTTTCCAGGCGTTGGGTCAATAGGTATTTTTGAGGGAGGTGTTCTTACTCCTTTTCTTCGCGCCCCTGCAGCCGACCTGAATCTCACCCTTGCGCTGGCCTTCATTTCTTTCTTCACGATCGAAATCACGGGAATCGCAACGCTCGGCGGATTGAAGTACGCGTCTAAATTTGTTAATCTTAGGTCACCCGTGGGGTTTGCAGTTGGTCTCATCGAGATCATCAGCAACTTGGGCCGCATCATCTCGTTCTCATTCCGTCTCTTCGGAAATATTTTCGCCGGAGAAATTCTCATTATGGTTGCGGGGTATTTCCTCCCGTATCTTCTGCCGGCTCCGTTGATAGGCTTTGAGATGTTTATTGGCATCGTTCAAGCGTTGGTGTTTGCCATGCTTACGCTTTTCTTTATAAAGTTGGCTATCGTTGATCCGCACGAAAGCCACTGAGTATATCCCAAACTTCCCATTTGCTACGTTGCGGTTCAAAAAATTTTCTTTACTGTACTACTCGTACACCTCAGAAAATTTTTCTCCCGCGCCTTGCATCTGGAAAGTTTTGAACATACTCTAAAGTTGCGGATATTATTACGTGTTAAGTACTTAAAATTATGAATATAGATGCAGCACGCTTGATAGGTATGGCACTTGCAGCCGGCCTCGGCGTTATTGGTCCGGGTATCGGTATTGGTCTCATCGGAGGAGGTGCGATGGAGGCGATTGGTCGTAATCCAGAAGCTTCAGGCAAGATCGTTTCTAACATGATTCTCGCGATCGTCTTCACTGAAGCGCTGGGTATTTTGGCACTTGTGGTTGCCTTCATCATCAAATTCGTCTAAAAGCCTCTAGAAGGCTTTTATCCACACTTTTTCTAAATTGACGTATGCAAGCACTACTCGCAGCTTTTGGTATCAGTGGTTCGCTTCTTCTCGCGCAGGCGGTAAACTTCGGCATCCTCATGGTCGCACTCACGTACTTGCTGTATAAGCCAGTTATGAAGACACTCGATGCGCGCCAAAAGAAAGTGGCTCAAGGGGTCATTGACGCTGAGCGTGCAGCAGAGAAACTTGCGACAGCGGACGTTGAAGCTGCCACGCTGGTTACGAAGGCAGAGGGCGAGGCAGACGGCATCGTTGCGGGCGCTCGCGAGACGGCCACTGCAGAACGGGTACGTATTTTAAAAGAAGCAGAAGCACGAGCCGCAAGTGTAGCCGTCGATGCGGAAGCTCGCGCAAAAGAAACAGCAGCAAAGTCACTTCGGGAAAGTGAAAAAGAAGTAGCTCGTCTTGCTATTCTTGCTGCAGAGAAAGTGTTGATGAAAGAGCACTCGAAGCACGCCTAACGTACTATGACCAATCTATACGCACAGGCACTTTGGACGGCTTCACAGCAAGAGGGCGCGGATGCAAAAAAACTTGTCAAGAATCTCACTGAGCATCTTAAAGAGCAGGGTCGCTTGAAACTTCTTCCGTCTATTCTTGCAGATCTAAAGCGTCTTGATGCACGCAATACAAAACTCGCAGCCTCAGTTGAAGTGGCCCATGAAAGAGAAGCACCAACAGCACTCAAAGAAGCCGTAGCCCGCGGCATTCACGCAGAGAAGGCACACGTAAATGTATCGCTCATCAAAGGATGGCGGGCAAGCGGGCAAGGAATGCTTATCGATGCGTCCGCAAAACGTGAACTCATAGAGCTCTATCGCAGTATCACCACCGCGTAATTATTTTATTTACTCATTGTATCTCGTATGGAAAGCATTATCAAAAAGATCGAACAGGAAATCGCCTCGATGACGTCCGTCACTCGTGAAGAGGAAACGGGTGTCGTTCGCACGACTGGTGATGGCATCGCTGAAATTGATGGTCTTGAAGGCGCCGTTATGGCCGAGATGGTGCTGTTTGATCCAACCTTCGATCGTACTCTCGAATCGGCACTCAAGGACGCCGAGCAAATCTACGGGCTCGTGCTGAACCTTGAAGAGGACGGCGTGCGGGTGGTGATCCTCGGTGATGCCTCTCGTGTGTACGAAGGTATGCGCGTGCGTCGTCTTGGTCGGTTACTTTCCATTCCAGTGGGTGATGGGCTCGTCGGCCGTGTGGTGAATGCGCTTGGCGAACCAGTGGACGGAAAAGGTGCCGTTGGTGCAAGCGGCTCAGGTACCAAACTCACCCCGATTGAGCGCGAAGCATACGGGGTTATGGATCGTGCGCCGGTGAATACGCCTATTCATACCGGTATCAAGGCGCTTGACGCGCTCATTCCGATCGGCCGTGGTCAGCGCGAGCTCATCATTGGGGATCGTGGTGTCGGCAAAACGACTATCGCTATTGATACGATCCTTAACCAAAAGACTGAAGACCCGGCGACTCGCCCTATTTGTATCTACGTAGCTATTGGGCAGAAAGAATCAAAGACTGCACGCATCGTTGCTGACCTCGCCGAAGCCGGTGCAATGGACTATACAATCGTCGTAACCGCTCCCGCTTCAAGTCCAGCGGCATTCCAATTCCTTGCTCCGTTTGCGGGTGCAACGATAGGGGAGCATTTTATGGATCAAGGCAAAGATGCATTGGTGATTTATGACGATCTTTCAAAACATGCAGTGGCATATCGTCAGATGTCGCTCCTTCTTCGCCGTCCGCCGGGGCGCGAAGCGTATCCGGGAGACATTTTCTATTTGCACTCACGACTTCTCGAGCGCGCCGCAAAACTTTCAAAAGAAAAAGGAGGTGGTTCACTCACCGCGCTCCCGATCATTGAGACCCAGGAAGGTGATATCTCGGCCTACATTCCCACAAACGTTATTTCGATCACCGACGGACAAGTTTTCTTGCTTGCAAATCTTTTCAACAAAGGTCAGCGTCCTGCTATCGACGTGGGTAACTCAGTATCGCGTGTCGGCTCATCCGCACAAACAAAAGCCATGAAGAAAGTTTCCGGAAAGATTAAGCTCGAGCTCGCACAGTTTCGAGAGCTTGAAGCGTTCATGCAGTTTGCTTCTGATCTCGATGAAGGTACTAAAAAGCAGATCGATGCAGGACAGCGTATGACACAGATTCTTAATCAGCCACAAGGCAAGCCGCTTGCCTTTGAAATGGAAGCTGCCGTGATCTTTGCAGCGACGAACGGATTTCTCGATGGATTCCCTGCCGCAGAAACGAGTGCCGCTGAAGTTCGTTTGCAAGATTTCCTTACCCGCGAGGCAAAAGCAGAACTTAAAGCCATTCGTGATAGTCGCGAGATCAGCGATGCCACGGACAAGGCTCTTCGAGCAAAGCTGGACGCCTTTGCCGAGCGGGCAACTCCTGTTGAAAAGGAAGCATAAAGAAACTCATGGCACTCAAAGATATCAAAGCAAAGATCGGCGCGACCAAACGCATGAACACAGTGACCCGTGCCATGGAAGCCGTATCTGCCGTAAAAATGCGCAAGACGCAACAGGCGGCTTTTGATGGTCGCGCATATGCGCGCGCTGCGCTTTCGATTCTCGCGCGTCTTTCAGGAAGCAGTGAAGTTGCGCGTCACCCACTAACACAGGCCCGTGAAGTGAAGAGAACGGCATTGGTACTCATCACGAGCGATAAAGGACTTGCCGGAGGTCTGAACAGCGGTGTTATTAAGGCAGCAGTACGTGTCGTGGGTGATCGAGCGACCAACTCAATCAGTGTGTATGCGTATGGCCGCAAAGGTGAGGAATATTTTAGTCGCCGCAACTATACGATCATTAGGGCCTTTGAAAACAAACGCGATGACGTGCCTTTGTCCGTGATGCAGGAACTCTCAACAGAGCTTTCAACCGGATTCCTTGCCGGAGAATATGACGAGGTTATTGCAGTATATACAAACTTTCGCTCAACCTTTGAACAAATTCCCACGGTGCGGCCATTGCTTCCGCTTTCGCTTGAAAGCATCTCAGGACTTGTTCACGATATTCGTCCGGCGAAAGGAAAATGGAGTAGTGAGCCGATGCTGGAGTCCCCAACATCGTATGACGTCGAACCATCAGCCGATGAAGTACTTGGTATTCTTATTCCTCGTTTGGTTGCTGTCTCGCTGTACTACATGTTGCTCGAGGCAAAAGCATCTGAGCACTCAGCGCGTATGGTTGCGATGAAAGCTGCCTCTGATAAATCAAAAGAAGTCACTCGCGATCTTACACGCCAATACAACAAAGTCCGCCAAGCAGCCATTACCCGCGAGGTGTCGGAGATCATCAGTGGCCGCGAGGCGCTGGCCGTGTAAACGCAATAGATTATTTTTAAATTATTAACTATGAACACAGGAACTATCACAGAAGTCATCGGACCAGTTGTTGACGTGCATTTCGAAAAGGATCGCCCCGCGATTCAGGAAGCGCTCGTTATCGAGGCGAACGATCTCCATGGCCGCATTACACTCGAAGTGGCGTCGCACATTGGTCTCGACCGCGTACGCTGTATTTCGATGACGGAAACCGCAGGACTTTCCCGGAGCGAGAAAGCCGCGGCAACTGGTGCGGCCATCACCATTCCTGTGGGCACGGCAGCTCTGGGGCGTCTTTTTAACGTCCTCGGCGAACCGATGGATGGACTCGGTGCCATTCCCGCGAGTGAGCCACGCCTGCCGATTCATCGTCAGCCGCCGGCTTTTGACGAACAAACAACTAAGGCAGAGATTTTTGAAACCGGTATTAAGGCTATCGATCTTATCGTGCCTTTTATAAAAGGCGGAAAAGTCGGACTTTTTGGTGGAGCTGGTGTGGGCAAGACCGTGACCATTCAGGAGCTCATTCATAACGTTGCTTCGCAGCACGGTGGATACTCGGTATTTGCCGGTGTAGGTGAACGTGTGCGTGAAGGAAACGATCTGTATCATGAAATGAAAGACTCGGGTGTGCTTGATAAGACCGCCCTTGTGTTTGGCCAGATGAACGAAGTACCCGGTGCTCGTGCTCGTGTGGCACTTACGGGTCTCACACAAGCAGAATACTTCCGTGATGAGTCTGGGAAAGACGTGCTTTTCTTCATGGACAATATTTTCCGCTTTATTCAAGCAGGCTCTGAAGTGTCATCACTTCTCGGTCGTGTGCCGTCTGCCGTGGGATACCAGCCAACACTTGCGGAAGAAATGGGTGCGCTCCAGGAACGTATCACTTCGACCAAAAATGGTTCGATTACTTCGGTGCAAGCCGTGTACGTGCCGGCAGACGACTTCACCGATCCAGCTCCTGCAACGACGTTCGCGCACCTCGATGGTACGGTAGTGCTTTCTCGACAACTCGCCTCAATCGGTATTTATCCCGCGATCGATCCTCTTGAGTCCTCATCGAGCGCGCTTACGCCAGCAGTCGTCGGTGATGAACACTACCGCGTTGCAAACAAAGTGAAGCAAGTACTTCAGCGCTATAAGGACCTCCAAGACATCATTGCCATCCTCGGTATTGAGGAACTTTCTGATGACGATAAAACCGTGGTCTATCGAGCTCGAAAGATACAGCGCTTTCTCTCTCAGCCATTCTCCGTGGCTGAACCATTTACAGGTGCAAAAGGTGCGTATGTAAATCGTGAGGAAACGGTTCGAGGCTTTGGTGAGATTGTGGACGGCAAGCACGATGAAAAAGACGAAGCCGCGTTTTACATGAAGGGTACGATCGACGAAGTCAAAACCACTTAAAGCTCATCTCGAAGACTCTGCTCGCACAAACGTGCTCAAAATTACTTACCACGTATGGCCCACACTTTTCACCTCACTATCGCTCAAGTCGGCCAGAACATCTTCGATGGGGAAGCGGTATCCGTCACACTTCCCGGAGCTGATGGTATTTTTACTGTGATGGCAAATCATGAAGCATTTGTAACCCCGCTTGCCGAAGGCGAAGCAAAGATTGAAGATGCGCAAGGCACAAAACACTCGATCCATATACCTGCATATAGCATTGCTGAGATTTCCAACAATCAAGCCACCATTATTCTTTAAATGATATACTGATAGATATATGGCAATTCAAGATTTTCTTTTGAATCAGGCAATGAAGTGGAAAATGAAGGATGTTCCCGAAGAGCAGCGGGAACAAATCATGAATCTCGTTAAGAAAGATCCGGAATTATTTAAAAAAATCGGGGAAGAAGTAGACCGACGAGTGAAAAAGGGCGGCGAACCGCAGATGAAAGCAACAATGGAGGTAATGAAGAAATACCGAAAGGAACTTTCAGAACTTACCGCTACATAACACAAACGAATAGTATGTTTTCGTTAATTTCATTTTTCGCAGCTGTTCACACACTTGGAGCACTTATCGGAACGGGCAGCATAACCTTTGCAGAGGTTTTTTATACTAAAGCAGCGGCAGACGGTAGGATTGATCATCACGAGAGGAAATATCTGCGTCGAATGCTTCGAGGACTTACGCTTGGAATCCTTCTCATCATCATTTCAGGTAGCGCTCTCATGGTATTGGAATATCTAGTGCCAAATGCGTCTCAAGCCGTACTCACGGCACCATTCTGGGCGCTGCAGACGTTAACGCTCCTTATTATTATTTTTGCAAATCTTCTCTCGAAAGACTTCGTAGCTTGGTGGTTCGGATCGGTTGCGATTTTGGTTGCGTGGTGGATGATTCTTCTTATCGATCTGGGCTTTCTCAATTCCTACGGCTATCTGGTACTGCTCGTAGCGTATTTATTTATGACGTTTGTAGTTGCAGGCATGCTCGGCTACCTCCGCGTAGTCATGCGTGCACAGATATCTCATTAATTAATACATTTCTATGCGAATATTTATCCTTCTCGGCAATCCTGATACGCACTCGCTTGCGGGCGACTTCGCTGACGTGTATGAAAGAGAGGCACGAAAAGCTGGCCACGAAATAAAACGACTAAACCTTGGAGACCTGCATTTTGATCCAATCCTTCACAAAGGCTACAAAATGATTCAGGAGCTTGAGCCAGACCTCAAGCTGGTGCAAGAGAACATGAAGTGGTGTGAACATTTCGTCCTTCTCTATCCACTTTGGTGGTCATCTATGCCTGCGCTTCTCAAAGGCATGTGGGATCGGATGTTTCTTCCCGGTTTTGCTTTTCATATGCATAAAAACAAAATGGGCTGGGACAAGCTACTTAAGGGCCGCACAGCACGCGTTATTATTCTTTCCAAGAACTGGCCCATTCTTATACGATCTCTTTTTGGTAATTTTACTAATGAAATAAGCCGTGCACTGCTGGGTTTCGCAGGATTCAAAGTGCATCTTACTGAGATCGGTCATTCGGAAAACGCCACGCCAGCGCTTCTTACGAAGTGGGAGAAAAATATTGCAAACCTCGCTCGAAAGGGAATCTAATTGTTAGCTCGCCGGCAATTATGTATAAACATTGAGCAGTCTCTGAGAAGGGTGTTTTTCTTTGGGTATAAATAATTTTGCGTTTTGGGACGTTTGCCGTTAGGGTAAGTGGATGTTGAAGATAGGTATTGTGGGTCTCCCAAACGTCGGCAAATCGACGCTTTTTAATGCACTCACAAAGCAAAACGTGCCGGCAGAGAATTATCCTTTTTGTACGATTGATCCTTCGGTCGGTGTCGTTGGCGTGCCCGATAATCGACTTACGCAGCTTGCTGAGCTTTCGAAATCAGAAAAAACTATTCCAGCCGCTATCGAGTTTGTTGATATTGCAGGTCTGGTAAAAGGTGCATCGGAAGGGGAAGGTTTAGGAAATCAATTCCTTACGCACATTCGGGAAGTCGACGCGATTCTTGAAGTTGTTCGATTCTTCGATGATTCTGACGTGATCCATGTACATGGCGATGTACGTCCTATCAATGATATTGAAGTTATAAATCTAGAGCTTATTCTTGCAGATCAGCAAACTGTTTCAGGAAGGCGTGAACGACTCGTACGTGATATACGAGCAGCCGTAAAGGAAGCAATCGTTGAAGACGCGATACTTGGTAAGATCGAAGAAACCCTCGGCCTCGGAAAACTTGCTCGAAGTGTTGCACTGACTCCCGAGGATTTAAAACTTATAAAATCACTGAGTCTCCTCACTCTGAAGCCAATACTGTATGCCTTCAATGGCAAGGCGGGAGGTCTGAACCTTCACGAGATAAATGATGGACGTTCACAGGAGGCGTATGAACTTGTGCACGCTTTGGATTCAAGCTATGTACACGTGGATGCGGCAACAGAACGGGACCTCAATGAAGTCGCCGAAAGCGATCAGGAGATATTCCGACAAGAGCTAGGTTTACAGATTAATGGTCTCACCGAACTTATTCGAGGTGCGTACGAAACACTGGGACTCATCACCTTCTTCACGACCGGCCCAAAAGAATCACGCGCATGGACTGTGCCAATGAATGCTTCCGCTCCGGAAGCGGGAGCCGCAATTCATACGGATTTCAAAGATAAATTTATTCGCGCTGAAGTCATTGGGTGGGATACCCTCCTTACTGATGGAAGCTGGAGTGCTGCACGCGACAAAGGCGATATTCGAACAGAAGGAAAGACCTATACCGTTTCCGATGGTGATGTCATGGTCTTTTTGCATAGTTAACGCTGGTAGCGTGCGTGAGCTAGCGAGTTTGAATGTGGGGTATACTATATTTCCATGGAACACATCTCGACTTATACCGACGAAAAAACGAAAATACTTAACAAAGGGCCTCGATTTGTGCGATGGGCAGTGATGCTTGGAATCGTCATCGCCCTTAATATTTTCTTTTTTGTCGTAAATTCACTTATTTTTCCGGCACCGAAATATGAAGATTTCTGCCGATCAGGGAATGCTCCTGCTCCCCTGAGCCAGGACAGCTGTATTACGGAAGGAGGGACGTGGAGCCCTGCACCACCAGTTGATCCTGTTGGAGCCCAAAACGTTACGGTCCCGAAAACACCAGATGGATATTGCGATCTGTATACCAAGTGTCAAAAACCATTTCAGACGGCGCAACAGGATCATCAGCTTAAAACCTTCGGCGTACTCGTAGGATTCGGTGTCCTTTCGCTTATCATCGGTGTATTTCCGATAGGTTCTTCTATTGTCTCGGGTGGGCTCTCGTACGGAGGAGTGCTCGCTATGGTTATCGGATCAGCTCAGTATTGGAGCGAGGCAGGGAACTGGCTTCGTCTCGGCATCTCCTTTATCGCCCTGGTGGTACTTCTCTACATAGGCTACAAACGTTTTCGCGATTAACGTCATACGTTTCTAAACGTTGGACATAGTATATGCCAAAGGAAACCTATGATCATAAGAAAATAGAGAAAGTCGCGCAAGAAAAATGGGATGAGCTCCATCTCTATGAGACTGATCTTAGCGACACCACTAAAGATCCGTATTATCTGCTCATTGAATACCCATATCCCTCAGGCGACCTTCACACGGGTCACTGGTATGCATTTGCATTGACCGACATTTTTGCTCGTTTTAAAAGAATGCAAGGAAAGAATGTTCTCTATCCATTTGGATTTGACGCATTTGGGCTTCCTGCTGAAAACGCTGCGATCAAGCGAGGACTCGATCCCAAAGAATGGACGTATCAGAATATGGATACGATGCGCACCCAAATAAAACAGATGGGTGCATCATTTGATTGGACAAAAGAAGTTGTGACAAGCGATCCTGAGTATTATAAATGGACGCAGTGGCTTTTTTCGAAACTCTTTGAACATGGCCTCGCCGAACGCCGTCTTGCTGCAGTGAAATGGTGCCCAAAAGATCAAACGGTGCTCGCAAATGAACAGGTGATCGACGGCAAATGTGAACGTTGCGGCACGGAGGTTGAAGAGAGAAACCTTACCCAGTGGTTTTTGAAAATTACACAGTACGCAAAACGGTTGCTTACTGATCTGGATCCACTTCCATGGCGACAGGAGATAAAAGATGCTCAAAAAGCATGGATAGGAGAATCAGAAGGAGCAAAAATATTTTTTGACGTGCGTGCCGCCGTGAATGACGATGCGGGTATTGTCGAAGTCTTTACCACTCGACCAGATACCATTTTCGGTGCCACCTACATTGTGATCGCTCCTGAGCATCCTTTGGTGGATGCTCTTATGCCGCTTGCCTCAAATAAAGAAGAGATCGAAAACTATCGTCATACAACGGCACGAAAGACTGAACGCGAACGTTCTGAGAATAAAGAAAAAACAGGCGTGAGACTTCAAGGAATCAGCGCAGTTAATCCTGCCACGAAGCAAGAGATTCCCGTGTATATCGCTGACTACGTTATTGCAACCTATGGAACAGGAGCCGTCATGGCGGTTCCCGCTCATGACGAACGAGATTTCGACTTCGCAAAAAGATTCGATTTGCCGATAGTGTCTGTCATAGAATCTCCAGATCCACTACTAACGGATAGCGCGTTTGCATATACCGATAACGGCATTCTTACTAATTCCGGAGAATTTACGGATCGTGACAACCGAGAAGCTATGAATGATATTGTCACGACGATTGGAGGGGAATGGATAACTAACTACCGCCTCCGTGATTGGCTAGTGTCGCGGCAGCGATATTGGGGATGTCCGATTCCCATCGTGTATGACCTTGATGGAAAAGCACATCTCGTACCTGCAGAACACCTACCGTGGCTTCTTCCAACTGATGTGGACCTTACCCCCACAGGAAAGTCGCCACTTGCCAGTTCAAAGGAATTGCACGAACGTGTGGAGCGCATTTTTGGCCAGGGATGGACTCCAGAATACGACACCCTAGATGTATTTGTTGATTCTTCGTGGTATTTTTTACGCTATTTAAACCCTCACGGTGCGGATGAGTTCTCAAATCAGAAACTCATGAAGTATTGGCTGCCGGTCGACAGGTATTCAGGAGGCAGCGAACACACGACTGTTCACCTTCTCTATGCACGCTTCTTCTACAAAGCACTCCATGATCTGTCGCTTGTGCCCACGAGTGAACCTTTTGAAGAACGTTTCAATCGGGGTCTCATTTTAGGAACCGACGGCGCAAAAATGTCGAAGTCGAAAGGAAATGTCATTAACCCTGATGAATTCGTACAAAAATATGGTGCTGATGCAGTTCGCATGTACCTCGCCTTCATCGGTCCCTATAACGAAGTCGGGAGCTACCCTTGGAATTTGAGCGGTGTAGAGGCGATGCGTCGATTTCTTGATCGGATTGTGACTGTTTCAAAAAAAGTAACTACAATAGATACCTCGAAAGAACTTGCTCGAGCACTTTCGCGAGCAATTGAGAAGGTAAGTAGTGATACA
Organism: Patescibacteria group bacterium; assembly: GCA_013815345.1. Taxonomy (GTDB): domain Bacteria; phylum Patescibacteriota; class Minisyncoccia; order Phycocordibacterales; family Phycocordibacteraceae; genus C7867-001. Next base: position 110,053 of record JACDGK010000002.1, on the reverse strand, counting down.
GAACGTTTTAAATTCAATACGGCTATTTCAGCATTGATGATACTTATTAACGAGTTTGAAAAACTGCCTGAAATCTCACAAAACGCATTCCATGATTTTTTGAAGCTTCTTGCGCCATTTGCACCCCATCTTGCTGAGCATCTCTTCGAAGAAATGAACGGATTCGATAAAAATGTACTCTCGAGTATTCACGCGGAGTTATGGCCTATTTCCCAGTACCAAGGAGATTCTGAAGAGAAGAGCAGAGTGATCGTTCAGGTCAATGGAAAGCGTCGCGGAGAAATTCACATTGCTTCGGACACAAGCGAAGAGGAAGCACTCGCTGCCGCAAAGCTAATTCCCGCCATTCAAACGTATCTTGAAAAGGGTACTCTTAAAAGAATAGTGTACGTCTCTGGAAAGATCCTCAATCTTGTTGTAGAGGAGTAAATAGGCTCGTACAGAAAAGTTCAGTATGTGTCATAATTTGACTATCATTGAGTATTCTAGTATAAGTAATGGTATACATTTATGTCGAATATATCCAAAAAAGTCAACAAAACCAGCATAGGAGCCACAAAAACGAGCTCTAAGAAAAAGGCCGTTTTCACGTTTGATTCAGCGACTACCGTAAAGCGTCTTCTTGCCGAAGTGCCGGAACGCGCCCGAGAAGTCCTTACCTACCGTTTTGGGCTCGGTACATCAAGCGAACGCGAAACCCTCGAAGCCATCGGAGAACGGTGGGGTATAACCCGTGAACGCGTTCGGCAGATAGAGGCTGCGGGTATCGACGCTATTCGTAACTCAAAAGCATTTACCGACGCTGCTGGAGCCTTTGACGAACTCGCTTCTCATATTAAAGTCATGGGTGGCATCGTCCCTGAAGAAATTCTGCTTGAGGGACTTGCTTCTGATGAAAAGACCCGCAACCGTTATCGTTTTCTCCTGGTGGTTGGCAGCGCGTTCTTCCGAGAGAGAGAGACCGATGAATTTTATGCACGCTGGCATGTTGATCAGCCCACAGCGAAAAAGGTGCACACAGCTCTTTCAAGTCTGTATGCAGGACTTTCAGATGCGGAAGTCCTTTCCGAAGGTGAAATGCTCGATCGATTCATCGAAGAGTTACGAGGTATCAATGATGCCTACAAAAATGAGGAAATTTTAAAACGATGGCTTTCACTCTCGAAACACATTGGAGCAAACCCTCTTGCTGAATGGGGTCGCGCGGCTTCTCCGGCTATTCGTACGAAAGGAATTCGAGACTACGCTTATTTGGTAATTAAGCGTTCGGGCAAACCGATGCACTTTTCCGATGTTGCTCAGACGATTGGGACACTTTTTGCAAAAGAAGCACACGTTGCAACTACTCATAATGAGCTTATCAAGGATGCACGATTCGTACTGGTGGGAAGAGGCCTTTACGCGCTTGCTGAGTGGGGCTATAGCCCTGGAGTAGTTCGTGACGTCATTAAAGATGTTCTGAAGAAAAAGCCACTTAGCCGAGAGCAAGTGATCGAGGCCGTTAAAAAAGTTCGCTACGTAAAAGACAATACGATCCTCGTAAATCTTAACGATCCTCGTTACTTCCGTCGTCTAAAGAATGGCACCTACGCAATCGCCTAGCAAGGCTTACCGAAACCAAACGTACGAAAAAGAGGGCACACTCAAGGCATTGGAGGGAATATGCTGATGGTATACTGGCCATATGGCAAGTAAAGATAGCGCGGGCAATATGCTCCCTTTTTTTTCAACAATTGATAATTTAGTGCGTGGCTCGAGCAGCAATCACAGCCTGAACATCAGGGCGAGAACGTTGATTATTGCTTTTGTCATTCTGATAGTGACTTTTTTTATACTCTCTCCGTCTCAATCATTAAGTAATTTCAGCGTACTTCTTTTTCTTTCACCAATTTGGATACCTCTTGCCCTCATCCGTTTTACTGCAGTGCGCTATGTGCAAGCTAAGCGTGCAGAATTCTTTGCTAGTCAGGAATACGTGCTTTTAGAGCTACGCATTCCGCGAGATACCAGCAAGACACCAAAATCTATGGAACTTTTCTTTGCGAATATGCATATCGGTACCGGAGAGACTACGTGGTGGAAAAAGTTTGTTCTCGGTAATGTGCGTGCATGGTGGTCATTTGAAATAGTTTCGATCGGAGGCCGCGTACATTTTTATATCTGGACACGTGTTGGATTTCGTCGATTGGTGGAGAGCTATCTGTACGCGCAGTATCCCGGTCTCGAGATTATTGAGGCCGAAGACTATGCGCGTGTCAACGATCCTCTCGATGCTGACCACGACCTCTGGGGATGTGAATATGCTCTTAAGAGACCAGATCCATATCCTCTTAAAACCTATGTGGATTACGAGATTGAACCGGGTGATAAGCCTGAAGAGACCGTCGACCCCCTCGCACAGTTGATCGAACTCATGGGAGCAATTGGCCCTAATGAGCAAATGTGGCTTCAATTCATTGTGCGGCAAACAAAAACTGAAAAGTGGGGAGGCATGTTTACCACAAAAAAGAATGCTGCGGGAAAAACGTATACTTGGAAGGACGAGGCAGATGAAATTATCGAAGAACTGCGGGAAAAACACTCAAAAAAGAATACGCACGTTGATCCAGCCACCGGTGCCATGATAGAAACTCAAGGATTTCCAAATCCAACCAAGGGAATGAACGAAACGATTGCCTCTATCGAGCGCAAAACCGGAAAGCAAGGCTTTGATGTCGGCATTCGCTGCATTTATTCCGGTACTAAAGACGCATTTCAAGGCATTATGGTAACTGCTCTCATTAATCTATTTAAGCCGTTTAATGATGAGTCACGCAATAATATAGGTTTAGCAAGTACCTTTGGCGGCTCATTCAATGATTATCCCTGGGAAGATCGAGGAGGCCATCGTCGTACCTTCTTGAAAGGCGAGGTACTTCGCATGTATCGCTATCGCTCCTATTACTACGATCCTTATGTAGGACCATGGATGATTCTAAGCAGTGAAGAGCTTGCTACGCTGTATCATATTCCTTCGAGCGCGGTGACAACGCCAAATCTTCCGCGTATCCAGTCGGCAACCGCTGGCGCACCTTCAAATCTTCCTACCTAATGAGACAGATAGGGGAAGAGTGATATAACGATTGTATGCAAAACGGGCAAGATTTCGACGCATTAAAGAACGCACGAATATTCGTGGGTTTATCGGGAGGAGTGGATTCAGCCGTGTCTGCGGCTCTTCTTCAAAAAACCGGCGCAGCGATTACCGGTGTATTCATAAAGGGTTGGTATCCGCCTGACATGCCATGCACATGGGCAGATGACCGTCGTGATGCGATGCGCGTTGCCGCTTTTCTCCGCATACCTTTTTATACTCTTGACGCAAGCGTTGAATATAAAAAAGGAGTGATTGACTATCTTATCGGTGAATATGCGCAGGGGAGAACACCAAATCCAGACATCATGTGCAATCGTGAAGTAAAATTTGGCGCGTATTATTCTTTCGCACGATCTAAAAGGGTTGATTTTATAGCTACCGGCCACTATGCACGAGTTGCGCCGCGAGAGTTACAACATGCGACAGCTCCATCCCCTTCACGACTTCTGCGCGGGATTAATGACACAAAAGATCAAAGTTATTTTCTATGGGCAGTTCCAAAAGAGACAATCGACCATACCCTTTTTCCACTGGGTGAATTTAAAAAGGAAAGGGTGCGAGAACTAGCGAAGGAATACAAGTTGCCGGTAGCAGAAAAGAAGGACAGCCAAGGAATTTGTTTTCTTGGTTCGATTTCAGTTGATGATTTTTTACGACAGGAGCTTAGTCCGGAAGACGGGAAAGCTATTGATGCGGAAGGAAAAGAAGTTGGAATCCATGAAGGGGCGGTCTTATATACGCTAGGACAACGTCTTTCACTTAAAAATGCACCCGAAGGGCCGTGGTACGTTCTTAAAAAGGATATGCATGAAAACATGCTTACAGTGGGATCTACGGCCGATGTTCCAGCTATTACTCAGAATATACATCTTACTCAAACAAACTGGTTTAGTGATACGTCTATCGAAAACGAAATACTACAAGCACAGTATCGATACCATGGACCGACTATTTTAGGAACGCTGAATAAAGCGCGCGATATTTTTACACTAAATGAACCCTTGCTGCAACCAATCGCAGGAGGACAATCGCTCGTGCTCTATCGAGAAGACGAATGTCTTGGGGGTGGTATTATTGCATAAGCATGGCGGCACTCGATACTGATCTTAAACCCACAATTATAAAAGCTGACGGTACCGCCGAAGCATTTGACCCGTCGAAGCTAGAGAATTCATTGCGTCGAGCAGGTGCAGGTGCCCATACCGCCGAACGCATACGACGTACTATTGAATTATCTATAGGAAACAGAGCAGGAACGCATGAAATATATAAACGTGCGTTTACTATGCTTCGACAAGATACGCGAGCCGCAGCAGCCCGCTACTCGCTTCGACGCGCGCTCTTCGAACTTGGTCCCTCTGGGCACCCCTTTGAAGACTTTGTTGCCCAAATGTTTAAAAAGGAAGGGTGGGAGGTCGAGTGGCGGAAAATCATTGCAGGAAAGTGTGTTTCGCATGAGGTAGATATCTATGCGACCCGCGGCGGAGAATTTCTTGCTGCCGAACTCAAGTATCATAATGATCCTAGTTATAAAACGGACGTAAAAATTGCATTGTATGTGAAAGCACGCTTTGAAGATATCTGGAATTGTGATCCTAAAACCGACAGTTCATGTCCCATTGATCATGGTTTTCTTATCACGAATACTAAATTCACCTCGCAAGCGATTCAGTATGCGAAATGCGCCGGTATCGAGCTTTTGGGGTGGAGCTACCCTCACGAAGGAAATTTATACGATCGCATTGTTGCGACTGGACTGTATCCCGTCACCGCACTTACGCTGCTGAAAAAAGCAGAAAAACGACTTTTGATTGATAAAGGCATCGTCACCTGTGATCAGGTACGTGAACATCGAGAGGTGCTTCGTTCGCTCAGCATTCCTCCTGATCGAATCGGCGCCATTCTTGCAGAATCGAATGCTCTTTGCGAATCTACGTCTTTTACAGCATCGACCTAAACGCGTACACTGTACTGATGGGACTCGACGGGTACAAACTGAAATGGGAAAAGGGGCGCTTCGATCCGGGATCGAAAATGCCGTATACCATGAGCCGTTCAAAAGTAGAACGCTATGTGGAGTGTCCACGCTGCTTTTGGATCGAAGCGCGGTATGGCATCGGCCGGCCTGATTCTTTTCCTTTTACCCTCAACAATGCCGTGGACGAGCTTTTCAAAAGAGAGTTCGATATTTATCGTGCAAAAAAAGAAACACATCCGTTAATGAAGAAGTATGGCATCAACGCCGTACCGTATGCACATGAAAAAATAGAAGAATGGCGCGACGCATTTAAGCGTGGCATACAGTATCTCCACCCTGAAACTAATATTATCCTGCGCGGCGGCATCGATGACGTATGGGAAGGGGAAAATGGAGAACTCTACATCGTTGATTACAAATCAACGGCAGGGAAAGCAGAAGTCACTCTGGATGATGCATGGAAAGATAGCTATAAGCGGCAGATCGAGATCTATCAATGGCTTTTTCGTCGTAACGATTTTAACGTTTCTAAGACAGCGTACTTCGTTTACGCGAATGGACACAATGATCGAGAAGCATTTGATGGAAAGCTTGAATTCGACATAACGATACTGCCGTATGAAGGTGATGACTCCTGGATTGACGGTGCGCTCAAAGAAATAAAAGGATGCCTACTGTCTGACACAATTCCTGACGCCTCGAAACGTTGCGAATATTGCGCCTATCGTGACTTTGCGGGTAAAAAACTTTTGGAACTTCATCAAGAGGCTAAAAAGAACAAAGCAGGTTCTTCTTAAAAGGAAGGTGTTTCCTATTAGAACGTGTGTATGGCCCTAAGTAATCTGGGCTATATAATCATGGTACATACTAACCACCAGAATCATGAAAAAATCTCCCTATAAAGTAGTCGCTTTAGTGGTCGTTGTACTGTTAATTGGATTTGGGTTCTATGTTGTTAGCCAGAAGAACGGCGAATTTGTCGCAAATAACGGAGCTGGAAGTAGCTCCTTAGCAGCAGCGTTGTCATCTTTTTTCGATTCATTCTCGCGGCTTTTTGACGGAAGAGGATCTCTACCTCCCACTATAGGTGAAGGGAGTGGAAATGGCGGTGGCAGTGGCGTATTACTACCTCCTAAAATACCAGCAACAGGCACGTATCTTGGTGCTCGAGTGAATCCCGGAGGTATCGCTGGCGATAAGAATGATATTCCTGGAGCCGGAGAGTTTCAGCAGTTACCAATATTCAACGCCTCTATCGGTCGCTCACTTGCCATCTTACCCATCTACATAGGCTTCACAAACCCTATTCCTCAGGCGTCCCTCTTAGCTAGTGATAAAAACGGTTCTATACCGAGCATAGAACTCTCGTGCGCCAATGTTGAAGAAATACTATCAGGCAAAGACGACGCAGCACTTACCGCTGAAGCGACTGCACTCAAAACGTTTGGCAAGCCGACGTTCATGCGGTGGTACTGGGAAATGAACAAAAACGACTCGAGTCATACCAGTCGGGGGTGTGATGCGTATAATAACGGTGCGAACTTCATTGCTGCATGGAAGCACATCTGGACGATCTTTCACAGGGTCGGCGCTACGAACGTCGCGTTTGTTTGGTGCCCAAGTGCAGGGAGCAGCGACACGGCACAATATTATCCGGGCGACACCTATGTCGATTGGATAGCGGGTGACGGTTTCAGCCGCGACAAGGCGAATAAACCAGGCTTCGATGAAATATTTGGGCCTTTCTACAATCAGTGGGTAGGACACAACAAGCCGATGATGATAGGCGCAACTGGAGCGCAAGCCGCAGACCAGGTAAAATACATTCAGCAGATACAAACAGAACTACCAACAAAGTATCCTCAATTTAAAGCTCTTAACTACTTTGATGCGAACGGCAATAATGGCGACTTCTCTTTGCAAGGCGCTGGCCTCACCGCATTCAAGACCTTGGCTAATACGCCGTACTTCTTATACCGATAAGTATACCGCTGGAAAAATATGCAGAGCGATACATTTGCAGAAAGAGTTCGAACGGTTGTGCGTACAATTCCAAAAGGAGAAACACGAAGCTATAAAGAAGTAGCTGCTGTAGCTGGGAGCCCTAATGCAGCACGTGCCGTAGGGACAATTATGAGTCGAAACGTTGATACCACCGTTCCATGCCGCCGGGTTGTTCGAAGCGTTGGGAAGAAAATGATATGGAGACCAGCGTAAAGTACGAAGCACTCAAGAAAATCAGAGATGAGGTGCTTGGCCTTATGGCGTCGCCTTTATATGAGTATCGTACGTCGAATAACTATTTTCCGGTCATAGGGGAGGGAAGTCATGATTCAAAAATCATGTTTATTGGGGAGGCACCTGGAAAAAATGAGGCAAAGACCGGTCGACCTTTTGCCGGCGCAGCAGGGAAAATTCTTGATGAGTTACTAACGTCAGTGGGAATTCCTCGTGAAGACGTATATATTACAAATATTGTAAAGGATCGTCCTCAAGAAAATCGTGATCCGACTCCTGAAGAAATCGAGCTCTATGGACCTTTTCTCGACCGACAGATCGACATTATTCAGCCAAAAGTGCTCGCCACCCTGGGAAGGTACTCAATGGGATATATTCTTTCTAAATTTAACCTCGCTGCGAAAAATAAAGGCATGACCGCTTTGCACGGAAAATCTTTTGAAGCGGGCGCTTCCTTTGGAAAAGTAACTATCCTTGCGTTGTACCATCCAGCCGCAGCCATTTACAATCAATCACTCAAAGATACGCTTAAAGAAGATTTCAAAATACTTAAAACGCTTGCTCGCTAATTATATCTATTATGATACATACCAATCGTGTCCGAAAAGCATTGCAATTTGCTGCGCGTCGTCATGATGGTCAGCTTCGCAGAGAAGCAGAACGACTGCCGTACATTACCCATCCCGTTTCGGTGGCTTTGCTGCTTGCTGACGCTGATGCCGATGAGGACACTATTATTGCAGGCATGCTCCATGACACTATTGAGGATACGCAAACGACTGCGGAGGAAATTGCGCGCGCCTTCGGCGCGCGCGCGTCTGCACTCGTGCTCGCGGTGAGCGAACCTAAAACAAATGAGGATGGCACCACCCTTACCTGGAAAGAACGTAAAGAAGCTTATCTGGAGCAACTTGCGAGAGCAGAGGACTCAGCTGTGCTTATTTCCATGGCAGACAAAATTGACAATATCGAGAGTAAGATAGATGCGTTTGAGAAAGAGGGGTCAGTACTCTTTGAACGATGGGCACAAAAAACAGAAATGTATGTTTGGTTCCATGGTGCAGTTTTGGAAGAAGCTCGCAAAAGAAATATTACCGGTGCTCTTCGCGACCGTCTTGAAAAAGTTATAAAGGAAGAAAAAGAAGCTTCAAACATTGTCGTTGCAGAGTCGTAAAAGCAAGAGTATTGTGATCAGAATGGCAAAGACAAAGACTGCTATTCCAGGAATCTCTTTTATCAAAAAACTCGATACTATTCGAGAATACAAGCTGGAGGCAAATGGTCTTCGTATACTCCTCATACCTAACGCCTCAGCGCCGGTTGCAGGCTGTATGGTGACCTATCATGTGGGCTCTCGCAATGAAGCAATCGGTTATACGGGCGCTACTCATATGCTTGAGCACCTCATGTTTAAGGGTTCAAAGAATTTTAATAAAGAAAAGAGGAGCACCATTTGGCATCTGCTTGAGACGAAAGGAGCGCTTGTAAATGCAACAACCTGGTTTGATAGAACGAATTACTACGAAGTAGTACCCAAAGAGCATCTGTCCCTCGCCATTGCCCTCGAAGCCGACCGTATGCGTACGGCTCGTATACGAGAAGAAGATCGTCAAAGCGAAATGACGGTTGTGCGAAATGAATTCGAACGCGGCGAAAATGAGCCCATGGAGGCTCTCGATAAGCAGTTGTGGGCAATCGCGTATCAAGCACATCCATACCATCACTCGACGATTGGCTGGAGAAGTGATATTGAAAAAGTTTCGATCGAACGGCTACAACAATTTTATAACGATTTCTATTGGCCCAATAATGCGACCGTCACCATTGCCGGAAATTTTAATGAGAAGGAAGTCCTAAAACTCATCGCAGAAAACTTTGGCGTACACCCCAAAGCGCCACATGCTTTCCCCGACATGTACACCCAGGAACCAAAACAAGAGGGTGAGCGCCGCGTCATCGTCAAACGAACTGGTGCAAACATGGTTGGTATTGCTCATAAAATCCCCGATGGTAACCACCCTGACATTCCAGCACTTATCGTACTTGATATGGTGCTTTCAGACGGGAAGACCAGTCGACTCTATAAAGCCCTCGTTGATACTGCCAAAGTCATGGACGTTACTATATATAGCTACCAACTTCATGATCCTGGACTTTTCATGACCTATGCGACCCTTACTCCTGGAACATTGCACGAATTAGTAGAGAAACGTATCAAAAAAGTTTACGCAGAGGTTATTGAGAAAGGCATTACCGCACGTGAACTTGCATATGCGAAACGAGCTGTTCGTGTAGCTCTCGGTCATCGACGAGATGGTATATATGCAACACTTTCAGCACTGAATGAAGACCTCGCAACTGGTGTCTGGGAGCGTTTTGTCACGCTTCCTCAAGAGATCAATACTGTTACGGTCGTGGACATAAAACGAGTAGCTAAAAAATACCTTGTTGAAGATCAATCAACGGTTGGCTGGTTTGTTACTACTTCACACTAATATGGATTCTCTTGCAAAAAATATTACTGAAAAAAAACTTTTTGAGAACGCTCGAGTCTTTATTGCTCCTATGAGAACTCAAGACGTTGTCACGCTCGAAGGAAGCGTACTCGGCGGTTCGAATATGCTCCCGCGTTCTCTTCGAGAAACACCTTTCTTAGCGAGCAAACTTTTTGATGCGGGAACGAAGAAACATGATAAAAAAAACTTGCGTGAATCACTTGCAGCCCGAGGCGCTTCTCTCTCATTTTCCGCTGGGGGCGATCGCACGTATTTCTCTGGTTCTTGTCTCCCTGAAGATCTTCCATTTCTCTTGCAAATTGTTGAAGAATGTCTAAGTACTGCCGTATTTCAACCAGCTGAAATTTCTTCTACGCGAGAACGTTTGCTTGGAAGACTAAAAGAGCAGCGCACCGATACTCGTACTCAAGCGTCGAATGAACTCTCTCGTCTCTTGTATGACGAAACTCATCTGAATTATGCCGAGAAAGATGCATTTCAGGAAAAATCTTTAAAATCAGTTACTCGTGCGCAATTAGTGGATTTTCGTTCATCACTGGGAAGGGAAGGGCTCGTGCTGGCAATCGTCGGGGATATCGATACAGCAACGGCACTGAGGGCAGTTGAACGCACTTTTGGAAGACTTGCGAAGGGAACGCAGACGAGTGTACTAAAAAAGAAAAATACGAAAGCTCCCATGATGCAAGAAAAGCGTATTTCCATAGCAGAAAAGACAAATATAGATATATTTCTTGGGTGTGTGGTGCCCCTTACCTATGAGAGCCCAGAATATCTTCCTCTTTCCGTACTAACTCACATGCTCGGAGGAAGCTTCGCAGCACATCTTATGCAGACCGTTCGTGAACGAGACGGTTTGACCTACGGGATACAAAGTTATTTGAGCGATTTCGGAAAAGATCTTGAAGGCTCATTCCGTATCTGGGCAACATTTTCGCCTGATCTGTACGAAAGGGGTGTTCAAACGATCCGCAAAGAAGTAAAAAACTTTCTTTCTGCTGGCCTAACAGAAAATGCCTTGACTCAAAAAAAGGAGGAGAGAACGGGCTCGTATGTCATTGGACTTTCAACTACTGGAGGATTAGCCTCTCTGTTGCACAAAATCGGCAGGGAAGGAAAACCTCTCTCGTATCTTGACGAGTACCCACGTCTTATTCGCGCGCTTGTCGTAAAAGACATTCGTGCTGCAGCCCCCATGATTAATCTTGATAGGTTGTCTCTTGCTGTAGCCGGTACGTTCACAAAGTGATGTGGGCGATTGTGATATTCTTTTGCCTATGACTGTTGCAGAAGTACGCCGTACCTATTTAGAGTTCTTCAAAAAGCGCGGACATGTTTTGCTGCCATCGGCACCGGTTGTACCGGAAAATGACTCGACGACGCTTTTTACCTCTTCAGGTATGCAGCCACTCGTGCCCTACCTGCTCGGTCAAGTACATTTGGAAGGCAACCGATTGGTAAATTCACAGAAATCCGTACGAACGGGTGACATTGATGACATCGGGGACAATCGTCATCTTACTTTTTTTGAAATGCTTGGAAATTGGTCGCTCGGTGATTATTTTAAAAAAGAACAATTGCCGTGGTTGTTTGAATTCCTCACGAGCAAAGAAGAAGGTCTTGGACTCGATCCCCGTAAATTGTATGTGACGGTTTTTGCAGGCGACGAAGAACTCGCTATTTCCAAAGATACTGAAGCAATTGCTATTTGGAAAAATCTTTTTGGCGAGAAGGGTATTGAAGCCCATGATGTACTGATCGGTTCGGAAGAGCGCGGTTACCAAGTCGGCATGCAAGGAGGTCGCATTTTCGCTTATGATGCTGGCAAAAATTGGTGGAGTCGTTCTGGCGTGCCTTCTGCCATGCCTGCCGGAGAGCCGGGAGGCCCGGATTCAGAAGTCTTTTATGACTTTGGAACACCACACAATCCTGATTTTGGACTTGAGTGTCATCCGAATTGTGATTGCGGACGATTTGTTGAAATTTGTAACTCGGTTTTCATGGAGTATCGGAAGAAAGAGAATGGCTCCTTTGAACAGCTCGCTCAACGAAATGTGGATTTCGGTGGCGGTCTCGAGCGCCTTACGGTGACCACACTCGGATCTGATGATGTGTTTCTTGCCGATACGCTGCAGACAACCATCCTGGAGATCGAATTGCTTACGGAGAAAAAATATAGCGACAATGAAGATCAGCAATCTTTTCGTATTGTTGCAGACCACATTCGTGCGGCAACATTTATCATTGCTGACGATGTCTTACCGTCAAATACAGACGCAGGCTACATTCTTCGACGGCTTATTCGTCGCGCGATACGGCACCTCGACAAACTTGGTGTCGATTCTAATACACTGGCTAATCTGGGAAATAAGGTTATCGATGCCTATAAAGATACCTACCATGATCTCGAGCAGAAAAGAGTTCAAATAGATTCGATACTTACTACTGAAGAACAGAAATTTCGTAAGACGCTTTCTCAAGGTATACGTGAATTTGAAAAGCTTTCGAAGCGGGGCCCGATTTCAGGACACGATGCATTTATTCTTTTTACAAGCTACGGTTTTCCGATTGAAATAACCGAGGAATTGGCAAAAGAGCGAAACCTATCAGTTGATCATCAGGCTTTTGCAAAAGAAATGGAAGAACACCAAACAAAGTCCCGTACTGCGTCCGAAGGACGCTTTAAGGGCGGCCTTGCTGATCATTCCGAAATTACCGTTCGTTATCATACGTCGCATCATCTACTACTCGCTGCATTGCGACAGATACTGGGTGACATAGTGCATCAACGGGGAAGTAACATTACTCAAGACCGTGTTCGGTTGGACTTTTCATTCGACCGAAAACTTACCTCTGAGGAGCTCGCACAGGTAGAACAACTCGTAAATGAAAAGATTGTAGAGGCTCTTCCTGTTTTCGCAACGAGCATGTCAAAAATCGAAGCAGAAAAACTCGGCGCTGAACATGAGTTTGGTGTAAAGTACGGTGATCAGGTAACGGTGTACTCCATGGGCCCAAAAAATGCAACGCAAGAAGATCCAAAATTTAGTGAATCATTTTCTTTGGAATTCTGCGGTGGACCACACGTGAGTAATACCAGCGAACTCGCGACTGATGCAAAACGCTTTAAAATTAGTAAGGAAGAGTCCGTCGCTGCTGGCATTCGTCGTATCAAAGCAGTTCTCGAGTAAGGATCACTTTTGTTCTTGCTATACTAAACGCATGAGTTTCTTTTCAAAAAAAGAACGATCCTCCGTTGCGCTTATCGATATCAGCTCTTCCTCGATAGCGGGAGGACTTGCACATTTGGAAAGCGGAGCACCACCTACGCTCTATTACACCCTGCGCTTACCTGTTGCATTGCGGGATAGCGAAGAAATTGCAGAAGCAATGAAGCGTACGCTCGTCGAACTCACCGAGCAGTTAGTCAAAATAGGCTCTCCGATCTTGCGAAAGGAAACAGGGAATGGACATATTACTCGTATCCTCACGAGTGTCGGCGCGCCCTGGCAGGCGACATCAGTCCGTACCGAAAGTATCACCGCGCTGCAGCCTTTTGTCTTTACTCGCGCGCTTCTTACCGAAACGACTCGAAAGAATCAGCCAACACTCGACGGCTTTACCCAGTCGGGCGAAGCGGTGATCGCTACGCTTTTAAACGGCTATGAAATGGCAAACCCTTTTGGGAAAAAGGTAAAGCGAGCAGAACTTATCATCCTTTCTTCTTTGCTTGAAAAGACCGTAGCAGAATCAGTCGAGAAAACGATTCGAAAAACGTATCACACTCATGCTCTTACGCTGACGGCATTCGCTCCAGTCGCCTATGCAGTGTTCCGTGATGTTTATCCGCACGAAAAAAACTTCCTCGTATTGAATGTTTCTGGAGAAACCACCGATATCGCTTTTATAAAACAGGGTCTCCTCGTAAGTGTTACCTCAATGCCCCAAGGTATTAATGAACTGACGCGTAGAGCGCGTAAAGCTGCACAAGTACCGGAGAATTCTTCGCCATCCGTAAATTTGATTGTAGATGCCGAACCATCGAACGCTCGTTTTGATGCTCAGGTTGAAGAGGCGCAAAAAGAATGGCTTTCGGCGCTCTCTGCCACTCTCCAGGAGTTCGCTAGCCATCACGCGCTTCCTCGCACGCTGTTTCTTCTGGCTGATGATGAGTCGCGGAACTACTTGAAAAATCTTATTGATGAACCTGCACTTCGTACTCTTTGGCTTACCGATGAGCCGTTAACTATCGTGCCCTCGATACCATCTCATTTTGCTGCGTATGTGAAAACACGCGGTGAAGCAGAAAGCGATCTCTCGTTATTTTTGCTTGCTCTTTTCTCTAATAGAAATTAGTTTTCCTCAAAATCAATTCCGCCAGGTATACCCACCTACTCCTTTCCAAATACATACCACTGGGTATACTTGAGCACATATGATTTCGCTTACCACTCGATATGCCTAGAACTATTAACGATATAATTCCGCCTTCTCGCCGCCGCATGATGGATGCAGAAGCAATGAATACACAGGACAACACACTTCCTCCCGTCATTCCACCATCAAATCCAAATCCTCCTTTCATGAACACTCCGCCCACTCCTGAACCGCCACCTCGAGTGCGTATTAGAACGGGTCGAAGTTTCCCTTATGGCACAGCTCTTATTGCTCTTATTGTCATCGCGCTTTCAGCAGGAGCACTGTATCTCTTTGGCGATGCAAAGGTTGCTATCACCCCCGAATCACATACAGCTGATATAAATGGTCCTTTCACGGCAACGGCAGGAAGCGGCGACTTACCGTTCACTGTTGAAAGCATCACCAAGACTGTTAGTGCCTCAGTGCCAGCCGAAAGTACGTTAACGGCAAAGGATTCAGCACAAGGAACTATTACTGTTTCAAATGCTCAAACAAAACCCCAGACATTGATCAACAGTACACGATTTGCAACTCCAACTGGCTTGATTTTCCATATCCATGCACCTATCACCGTGCCAGCGGCCACTGCTACGGGCCCAGGTAAACTTACCATTGCCGTATATGCTGATCAGGCTGGTGAGTCGTACAATGTCGCTCCCACGACATTTACTGTCCCTGGCCTCAAAGGATCTGCGCAATTCGATGAAGTCACTGCAACCTCAAATACTGCAATGGTGGGAGGATTCTCTGGAACACGGGCGGCCGTGAGTCAAAGCACCGATGACACTCAACATGCAATTCTGCAAACCGCATTAGCTAAAAGTCTCCAAACTGATCTGAATGCGCGAGTTCCTGCAGGATATGTGTTACTTCCCGGAAGCACGCTGACATCCTTTCAAGCATTGCCGGACACCGCTTCGACAACCAGTACGGTTGCAGTAGGCGAACAGGGAACGCTGACTGCAGTGGTTTTCCCCGGGGATGCATTAGCCAAAGCTATAGCGTATAAAATAGCGGGTACCTATAGCGGGGAGCCTGTCTCACTTGGTTCTGTTGCAAAACTTATCTTGGCACCAGCGAGCTCAACTGATCCGACAAATGCGCAAACCTACTCCTTCAACCTTAACGGTACAGCTACTATTATTTGGAAAGTAGACACGTCGAAAATAGCAGGAGCAGTTGCAGGAAAGACGAGAGATTCTGCCCAAGCTATCCTGGCTGGCTTTCCGGAAGTAAATAGCGCATTGCTTACTCTACGGCCGTTTTGGACTAGTAAATTCCCGGTTGATCCTTCTCATATCAAAGTCACCGTGACGACTCCTCCCGCAGGCAGTTAGGATTTCGAGAAACGTTGACGGTATACGGCTTACTTGGTAGGATATCTAGGCATCACATGGCGGACGAAAAACCTGAAGAAACACCGACTGGCACCGTAGAAGAGGTGCTTCCCAATTCGTTGTTCAGAGTTCGAATGCCGACCGGTGAGCTATTACTTGCCTACCTCGCGGGGAAGATGCGACTCCATCGCATTCGCGTACTGGTAGGCGACCAAGTAGAGCTCGTCACGGACCCCTATGGGGGCCGCGCACGCATCGTGCGACGACTGAGCTAAAAGTCGTTTTATTTTCTATTTTATTCATTTGATATGAAGGTACGGGCATCGATAAAGAAACAGCAACCAGGAGATATCCTCGTCCGTCGTCGCGGACGGCTGTATCGTATCAACAAGCGTAACCCTCGTCGCAAAGCTCGTCAGGGTTAAAAGATAATTTACCGTACAACAGATTATGCGTATCGCCGGCGTCACCATTCCAGATAACAAGCAACTAGCGTATTCACTGCCGCTTATTTTCGGTATTGGCCCTACCCGTGCACGAACTATTTTAAAAGAAGCAAAGATTCCTCTTGATAAAAAGGGGAGTGATCTTTCTCCCGAAGAGGAGCAATCCATTCGTGTTCTTGCTGAAGGTTTTACTATCGAAGGCGAGCTGCGCCGCGAGATCGGTCAGAACGTAAAGCGACTGAAGGACATTCGTGCTGAGCGCGGTGTGCGTCACGAGCGTCGTCTCCCAGTCCGTCGCCAGCGTACCAAAACCAATTCACGTACTGTTCGTGGCAATACGCGCAAGACTATGGGTTCTGGACGCCGCACGCTCGAGAAGACATAGCTCTTATTTCAATCACATTCTAATCACCGCACTATGGGAAAGAAACGCATTATCAAGAAGTCAGGCAAAGGCCTCGATCAAGGACGCAAAGAGCGCGCCCTTTCTAAGGCCGTTAAAAAGCGTCTTGAACGCGGTATTCTCCATGTGGAAGCAACCTTTAACAATACGAAAGCCGTTCTTACCGACGAAAAGGGAAATGCTATCATGTCTTCTTCTTCCGGTGCGCTAGGTTTCTCTGGTGCTCGTAAATCCACTCCCTACGCTGCCGCAAAAGTGGGCGAGCTTCTTGGGGAAAAGGCAGTTTTCATTGGTCTTAAAGAGGCAAGCGTCATCATTCGGGGCGTTGGGGCGGGACGCGAGAGCGCGCTTCGTGCGTTCGCCGGCAAAGGCATTCAGATTCGAGCTATCAAGGACGCCACACCGGTGCCGCATAACGGCCCTCGTCCACCGAAAGCTCGCCGCGTATAATCTTTTTTCTTTTAACTTATTATGAAAGTCGGACCAAAATATAAAATTGCAAAACGTCTCGGAGCTTCTGTGTTTGAAAAAACACAGACGCAGAAATTTGCTATCGCCCAAGAGCGTGCCGCAAAAACGAAGAAACGTTCACGCGGCGCAACGGAGTATGGCAAGCAGCTTTTGGAAAAACAAAAAGTACGCTTCACGTATGGGATTTCTGAACGACAGTTTCGTAATAGTGTTGAGGAAGCGGTAGCAACGCACGGCGAGAATCCTGCAGAAGTACTTCATCGTCTTCTCGAACTACGTCTCGATAATGTCGTCTATCGTCTTGCTCTTACAAAGACTCGTCGAGCTGCTCGTCAAATGGTTTCTCATGGCCATCTTACGGTTAACGGCGTTAAGACAACGATTCCATCACGACGCATCCGCAAGGGTGACGTTATTGCGGTTCGCGATGGCAGCAAGTCGCGCGTGCTCTTCGAAAACTTCAAAGAACGTTTTGGTGAGCAAAAGCTCGGTTCGTGGCTCACCTTTGATCCGAAAGGAATGAAAGGTGGCGTAGAAGAGATGCCGACACGAGAAGCTGCCGATCCGGCAGGCGATCTTGTGTCGGTTATTTCCTTCTACTCGCGTTAGCGAGGAGAAACAGAAAAGGGCTCACGTTAGCGAAGTTTTATTTATATTATTAGTTGGTAAAAATTGATTGCGTTATGGAATACCACATCACCCTCCCGTCGAAGCCTCGAGTCGTGTCTGAAGAAGGCATGCTCGGCATTTATGAAATAGATTCACTGTACCCAGGGTACGGTCAGACGCTTGGCAACAGCCTTCGTCGTATTGTGTTCTCATCACTTCCGGGTGCTGCTATTACTTCGGTAAAAATTGAAGATGTTTCGCACGAATTCGCTACTATCGAAGGTATCCGCGAAACGGTTATGGAAATTCTTCTGAACCTCAAGCGTGTGCACTTTACGCTTCATGGTGACGAAGCACAGACTATTCGTCTCTCTGTCAAAGGTGGAGCGAAAGAAGTTACTGCAGCAGATTTCCAACTTCCGTCGCAGGTGACCATTGCAAATCCGAGTCAGCATATAGCTGATATTTCTGGAAAGGTTGGTCTTGAACTTGAAGCAACCATTGAACGCGGGCTTGGCTATGTGCCACGCGAAGTTCTAACGAAAGAAAAAGTGGACATCGGCGTTATCGCACTCGATGCTGCCTTTACACCAATTCGTCGTGCAAATTATGAAGTAGAAGACATGCGCGTCGGAGATCGTACCGATTTTAATCGCTTGCGCATGGTTATTGAAACCAATGGCACCATCACTCCTCGTGAAGCTCTTGAACGTTCTATCGAGATTATGATTCACCAGCTCAAGGCAATCGTCGGCTTTCAGGAGGAAGTTGAAGCGACCCATCAGTCACTTGCCTCAGACATGGCAGATAGGACCGATGCTGAAGAATCGACCACAAGCCGTAAAGATGACAAAGATCCGTCAAAGCTCAAAATCGAAGACTTAAATCTTTCTGCTCGTATTACCAGCGCACTCTCGGACGCGGGTATTCGCTCAGTCGGAGGGCTTACCCGCAAATCGGCAGCTTCTCTCAAGGAGCTTGATGGCGTCGGAGACAAGGCGATCAGCGAGATCAGCGAGGCTCTCGAGTCACTCGACCTTTCTCTCAAAGACGCATAGATTGACTCATTCTCTCTAAACGGGTAAGGTAAATCAACATCTATGCGACATCAGCACAAAGGACGATCGTTTAATAGGCCGAAGAACCAGCGCAGTGCGTTGCTTCGGTCTCTTGCCCGTTCCCTTATCATTCATGAGCGTATTTCGACGACTGAAGCGAAAGCAAAAGAACTTCGACCATTCATCGAGAAATTGGTATCGCATGGTCGCGTCGACAGCGTTGCAAATCGTCGCCTCGTGTCTTCACGGCTCGGCAACGATGATGAGGCGGTTAAAAAAGTCTTTGCGACTATTTCACCTCGCTATGCAACTCGTCCGGGCGGGTATGTGCGTATTATAAAGCGCGCGCCAAACGCGACTACCGGGCGCGATACCGCGTATATTGCGTTCGTTTAGTTCCAGTACCATGAGCACCATTTCTCAAAAAGTATCCAAGCAGCGAACACTTCAAGGCGTTGAGACAATTCACTACACCGTGGACGCTCAGGGTCGTACGCTTGGCCGTGTTGCGAGTGAAGCTGCTTCTGCACTTCTCGGAAAGAAATCGGCACACTACGTTCAAAATCTCGTGCTTCCAGTGGAAGTTACAATCACGAATGCGTCAAAGCTTTCTCTTCCAGAAAAACGCGTAGCGGGTAAGACATATGTTCGCTACACTGGCTATCCTGGTGGTCTTCGGGAAACGACGATGGCTCTCCTCATCGACAAGAAAGGCATCGAAGAAGCGTTGCGAAAAGCCGTCGACGGGATGTTGCCTCGTAACAAGCTGCGCAACGACCGCATGAAGCGCCTTACTATCACTGTGTAGTGCTTTAATTTATTGCTATGCCTGAAACCACCCAACCCTATACTACCGCTGTCGGACGCCGCAAAACGGCGAGCGCTCGCATCAAGCTCACGCCAGCGAGCAAGATGTCTATTACCGTCAATGGCATGCCCGCAGATGAATATTTTAAAACAAAAGAGCGCACGTCTATCACGGGTGACGCATTTCGACTAGACGACGTAACGGGAACCTATGAGGTTATTGCACGTGTGCAGGGTGGTGGAATATCTTCTCAGGCCGAGGCCGTTCGCCATGCTATTTCCCGCGCACTACTGAAAGGGGAAGCATCGCTTCGTCCCTCCCTCAAAAAAGCAGGGCTGCTTAAACGCGATCCTCGTGCTAAAGAACGTAAGAAACCAGGTCTTCTTAAGGCGCGTAAAGCTCCGCAGTGGTCAAAACGTTAAAGCGTTTTTACTTACTACTGCGAGAACGGAATATCATGAACAGGCCAGGAACAATAATAAAGAGTGGCCAGAGCTTTCCCCAGGCGTTTCCTTCAAAATAACCAAAATTATTCAAAAGAAAGATTGCTCCCACCACAATCAACCATACGCCTCCAACGAAAGATCCATAAAAACCATATTTACGGCACGCGTGCGATGAATTGTTTTCTTGTTCAGTTGTCATAGGGAAAGGGTACTTCATTGAATGAGAATGTCTAGCTGTAGTACATGCGTTTTAGCAGTTTTATTCGCAGAAGCAAGAATCAAGGTCCATTTAGGGTATCGCGAGGAGGGCTTGCATTAAATAAATAATAGTGGTATAACCCATTTATATTCATCCATAATTAGTATATGAAAAAGACCTCATTTTTTGCTGTTTTCTTCGCTTCGGCCCTCCTTGTGGGCAGTCTTCCGTTTGCTCCAGCGGCTCACGCACAGGTCTACGGCAATCCAGCCTATCCGACAACAGGCTATACGAGCGGCTCATGCCTCACTCTCACAGCGCCTCTTACAATAGGAACCTCTGATTTTCTTAGTGGGGGCCAGGTTTCTCAGCTTCAAAGCTTTCTCGCTCGAAGTGGGTATCTTCCGAGCACCCTTGTTACCGGCTATTTCGGCACCATCACCGCAGGAGCCGTAGCCCAATTCCAAGCATCACACGGAATCCCTCCAACCAGCGTTGTCGGTCCTCTCACCCGTGCAGCAGTGCAGCAGGTAAGTTGTGGCGGCGGAAATACCTATCCAGTCATTCCACCGGTTATTCCTCCGGCCTATCCAACGTATCCTCCGTATAATGGCGGCAATACTTATTCGTATCTTTCGCTCAGCTCTCTTTCGGCAACAAGCGGATCAGCCGGAATGTCGGTCACGCTCTATGGAACCGGATTTGATTCCTGGAATAACGTCGTGCACTTTGGTTCTACTGCAATAAACAGTATTTCAAGCAATGGAACCTCGCTTACGTTTATCGTACCTTCGCTCTCGACGGGCAACTATCCTATCTCGGTATCAAATTCTCGCGGTACGACGAACGCGTTGCAATTCAATCTCACAAATTCTTGGTTTAATTGTCCTTTGTACGGTACCACCTATGGCAACACGAATCAGTGCGGCTGCAACTATCAGTACAACGGTTACAACTACAATGGCTCGAATCTCTGCTACCCCAACCAGCAGACAATAATCCTTAACTCCCTCACTTCAAACTTCGTAAATGGAGCAACAATGGTTACGGCATACGGCTCAGGATTCTCTTCTAATGGAAACACCGTGCGCTTCGGTAACAGTGTGATTTCGAATGTTTATTCTTCGAATGGCACTTCGCTCACGTTTACCGTTCCCTACAATCTGACTAATACGAATTCTTATTCGACAAGCTATCCTGTCTCGATAACGAATAGTTATGGTGCTACGAGTAATACCGTTCAGTTTGTCTTAACGAACAATGGTAACCAGAACGGTACCGTATCGATTACGAGCGTAAACGGTCCGACAAATGTTACGACGGGCACTACGAATACCTATGTTGTATACCTTACTGATACCGTAAACGAGCAAGTTACCGTAACCGCCAACTGGCAGGATCAAAGCGGAAATAGCACAAGCCAGCAAGCATTTATTTCCAACAATGGTTCGGTATCACTCAGCCACACGTACCAGAACTCAGGTACCTACACTATTCAATTCACTGCGAGAGGGAACTCGGGTTCTTATACGAGCTACAACCTCACGGTTGTTGTATCAGGCTCAAACAATGGTGGCGGATCTTCAAACATCTCGTATCTTTCGCCCCAGCAGGGAAGCGTAGGGACAACGATTGCCATCCAGGGAAGCGGTTTCGCAACCTATGGAAATACGGTTCATTTTGGAATCGGTGGCATGCGAAATCTGCAATCCTATAATAATGGCACGGTGATCTACTACACGATCCCTCGCGCTGTATCAGGTTGCGATCTCTGGACCTCAACATTTTCGTGTACACAACCTGTCGTAGAAGTTACCCCCCGAGCCTACTTGATCTATGTAACAGGGCCAAATGGTCAGGCAAGCAATACGCGTAGTTTCCAAGTAAATTAAGTAGCACAAGAAACACGCCAGAAGAAAATCGCAGCCTGAGTGCTTTCGCTGCGATTTTCTTCTGGCGTGTTTCTTTACCTAAATGAAGTGATTTTGGTACAATTGTCTCAATGAGCCATTCGTCCTACGAAGTACTACTTTTCTATAAATATGTGACCATTGAAAATCCGCAGAAACTTGCGGGCTGGATTCGTGAGCTTGCCAAAAAACATTCACTTTTAGGTCGGGCGATTATTGCGGAAGAAGGCATCAATGCCACCTTTGAAGGGATAGTGAAGGATACCGAAGCGTTTGTCCAAGAGCTTATACAAGATGGCCGATTATCGAACATGAGTATCAAACGGAGCGCGGGACAAGGCAACACATTTCCAAAATTGTCAGTGAAAGTACGAGACGAAATAGTAGGAACACATTTTCCTCAAGAAAAAGTTGATCCTCGTATTCAGACAGCACCGCATCTCTCACCCAAAGAGCTTCGTTCTTGGTATGCGAATGAAAAGGATTTTGTAGTAGTAGACATGCGCAATGACTATGAATTCGCATCCGGGCATTTTAAAGACTCTATCAATCCTGGCCTTGAAAACTCTCGTGATCTTCCTCAGACACTTCCGAAGCTTGAATCACTTAAGGATAAGAAAGTCGTGACCGTATGCACTGGGGGAGTCCGCTGCGAGAAAATGTCGGCTTATCTTATGAGTAGTGGTTTTACTGACGTGTATCAGCTTCAAGACGGCATACATAGCTATATGGAAAAGTATCCAGGAGAAGATTTTCTCGGTACACTCTATACCTTCGATCAGCGACTCACGATGGATTTCGGCGGCGATCGAGAAATCATCGGCGTTTGTCACCTCTGCAACGCTACCACCGAACAGTACATAAACTGCGCCAACAACTTCTGTCACCTCCATTTTCTCGTTTGTGTTGATTGTTTCGAACCTAATGGAAAGACATTTTGCTCGATAGAGTGCAAAGAAAAAGTGAGTGTGAAAGTGTAATGTTGAGAGAACAATTTTTTCCTGTATATTCAATGTATGGATGACGATGAGGTAGTCATAGAACACGATAGCGAAGAATCTACTGGCGAAAGCGAGGAAGATATCGCTGCCCTTGAGGATCGTGCAGATACAAAAGTCACGAAACTTCGCAAGGAGCTCGAGGTAGTGAAAAAAGAAAAGCTCGAAAACCTTGACGGCTGGCAACGTGCTAAAGCTGACTATGTGAATGCGCTTAAACGATTCGAGGAGGAAAAAAAAGCGGCAATTCTACTCGGCACCATTGTTGCCGCTAAAGCATTTCTTCCTGCCATTGATTCTCTCGAGCGAGCGCAGATGAGCGGAGTGCTTCCTGAAGGATTTGAAGGTATTGTTAAGCAACTTGAGGGAGCCGCACAGTCGCTAGGCCTTACCCAGTTCGGGGCGATTGACGAACAATTTGATCCCTTGCTTCATGAAGCCTTAGGGCAAGATAATGCAGAATCCAAAGAGAATGATGACCATATAACCGCAGTGCTCGAGACTGGCTGGAAAATTGGTGACATGGTGTTGCGACCGGCGAAAGTACGGGTGTCACATTTTGATGAAGGATAGTGGTAAAGGGTGAACGCGCCGATTTGAACTCAAAAACTAAAAGGTGTAAAATAAGATATAAAGCGGTGTTACAAGTTAATTTTAAAAAACTATGGCAAAAATTCTAGGTATCGATCTGGGGACCACGAACTCCGCCATGGCTATCATGGAAGGAGGTGAGCCGCGTGTGCTTGAAAACTCAGAAGGTGCACGCACCACACCTTCAGTCGTGGCTATTGCAAAGAATGGCGAACGACTCGTTGGAACACTTGCAAAACGACAAGCCGTCACGAATCCAAAGAACACCATTTACGGCATCAAGCGCTTCATGGGTCATCGTTTTGATGATGAGGCTGTGCAGAGCGATCAAAAAGTCGTCCCGTACGAGATAAAAGCTGGTCCTGACGGTGGTGCACTCGTTCATTTGGGAGAGAAAGACTACCGACCAGAGGAAGTCTCAGCCATGATTCTTGGCAAGCTTAAGGCAGATGCCGAAGCAAAGCTTGGTGAGAAAATTACTGAGGCAGTCATTACCGTGCCTGCGTATTTTGACGATGCACAACGAAACGCGACGAAGGCAGCGGGGCAGGTCGCTGGCCTTGATGTAAAACGCATCATTAATGAACCGACAGCCGCCGCACTCGCGTATGGCTTTAACAAAAAGAAAGATGAAAAAATTGCTGTCTATGACTTCGGCGGCGGTACCTTCGACGTATCGATACTTGAAGTAGGTGATGACGTGGTTGAGGTGAAGTCAACCGACGGTGACGCACATATGGGCGGTCGCGACATCGATCAAAAGATCGTTCGCTATCTGGCGGATGAGTTTAAGAAGGAAAGCGGTATTGATGTTACAAAGGACCCTCTTGCCCTTCAACGTCTTGACGAAGCTGCAGAGAAAGCAAAGCATGAGCTTTCGACCGCCGCTGAAACAGAAGTAAATATTCCGTTTATCACCTCTGATGCCGATGGCCCTAAACACTTCCTCATAAAACTCAGTCGTTCGACCCTTGAATCTCTTGCAGATGAATACATTAATCGTTCGGTAGACATCACGAAACGTGCACTTGAAGCGGCAGGTCTCAAAGCTTCTGATATCAACGAAATCGTCATGGTAGGAGGTCAGACCCGCATGCCTAAAATCCAGGAAGAAGTAAAAAAAATCTTTGGAAAAGAACCCAATCTTACTGTAAACCCAGATGAAGTGGTGGCCATTGGTGCGGCCATTCAAGCAGGTATTCTTCAGGGGGACGTGAAAGATATTCTTCTTGTCGATGTCATCCCGCTTTCTCTCTCGATCGAGACCGCAGGAGGAGTTGCGACTAAGTTGGTAGAGCGCAACACTGCCATCCCGACTTCTCGTTCACAAACATTCTCAACCTTTGCTGACAACCAGACCAGCGTAGAAATCCACGTAGTCCAAGGAGAGCGAGCTATGGCTACCGACAACAAGTCGTTGGGCAAATTCATGCTTGACGGCATACCGCCTGCTCCGCGCGGCCTTCCGCAGGTAGAAGTCACCTTTGATCTCGACACCAACGGTATTCTCACAGTGAAAGCAAAGGAAAAAACAACGGGCAAGGAACAGTCAATACGTATCGAAGGTTCAACTGGCCTTTCGACCGCCGATATTGAGAAGATGCGCCAGGATGCCGAAACGCACGCTGGAGAAGATGCGAAGCGAAAAGAAATAGTTGAAGCAAAAAATCTTGCTGAACAAATGGTCTACACCGCAGAAAAAGCAGTCAAAGATAACGGTGACAAGGTTGACGCTGCAATCGTCACCGAAGTAAATGAAAAGATTGCAACCCTCAAAACCGCACGTGAAGGTGACGACATGGAAGCCATTAAAAATGCGAGTGAAGCCCTTGGCACCTCACTTTCAAAGATTGGTGAGGCGATGATGCAAGCAGAGAAGGTTGCGGAGAACACAGCAAAGGAAGGGACATCGCCTGAAGAGAATGCTTCGGCAACCGATCAGCCAGGTGGTACCCCTCCAGAAGCTGGTGCTACCGACGCTGAATTCACAGAAAAACCTTCCGAGTAAGGGGTATTTACGAGTTACGATCTTCATGATACGTTCAGCTTATTATTGCTAATGTCTACGCGTATGACTACAAAAATCCGTCTCGCTCAAGTAGCCGCTGGTGCCCTAGCCTTGGGGGGTCTGTTGCTTGCTACGCCTGCGTTTGCTTCGTATTATCCAAATTATAATAACTACAACAACGGGTATGGTAATAGCTATATGAATGGGTATAGCAATTACAACAACTCCTACTACGGCGGATATCAGGGTAGATCCGTCTGCAATGGTCGCTATGATCCAAACTGTATTCTAAAAGAATGGAACCAATATCCTTCATATAACAATAGTTATAATAACTACAATAGTTATCCTGGATACGGTAATTCCTGGCAGTATCAAAACAACAATTACAACACTTCGTACAATAATAATTGGTACAACAACTCGTACAATTATTATCAGCAGCCAATGAATACGGGATGTGGGTATCAGCAACCACTTTACAATCAGTACCAATATCAGTCACAAAGTTACCCTTATGGTGGTTACCAGTATCAATATCAGTACCACTGTTAAGATAGGTGACACTCGAACATTTTCAGTAAAACACCCGCTAAAGCGGGTGTTTTACTGAAAAAACATTGAGGTGTATAGTGGTCAAATAGATTAAATGCGTATGGCTAAGAACTATTATGAAATCCTAGGTCTCGACAAGAAAGCAAGCGGCGACGATGTAAAAAAAGCATTTCGAAAACTTGCTCAAAAGTATCATCCCGACAAAGCACATGGTGATGAAGCAAAATTTAAAGAAATAACCGAGGCATACAGTATCCTAGCAGATGAGAAGAAACGACGTGAATATGATTCCTATGGCCAAACGTTTGCAGGTGGTGCGGGTCCCGCAGCAGGAGGCGCCAGCGGCAACATGGGGGGCTTTGATTTCAGCAATTTCCAAGGATTCGGAAATGGCGGAGTTGAGTTCGATCTTTCAGATCTCTTCGGAGGAATGGGAGATATCTTTGGCGGGAATGGACGAGGTCGCACGAAACGAGGCCGTGACATCTCTCTCGACATTGAAGTCTCATTTAAAGAATCAATTCTCGGCGCAAAACGTTCAGTACTTATTACGAAAGTAGGGCAGTGTGATGTCTGTCATGGATCAGGTGCAAAACCTAACACTGAGCTTGAAACCTGTAAGACCTGTAACGGCGCCGGACGTATTCATGAGACTCGAGACTCCGTACTGGGCGAATTCACGAGTGTCCGCTCCTGTCCTACATGTGAAGGTTCCGGCAAAGTACCGAAAGAAAAATGTACGAATTGCAATGGTCGAGGCGTAATACGCAAAGAAGAAGAGATAAAAATTACTGTCCCGGCAGGCATCGACAATGGGGAAATGATCCGCATGACAGGTCTTGGAGAAGCGGTGAAAAGCGCTGCATCTGGTGATCTATATGTAAAAGTTCATGTAAAGCCACATTCCGTATTTCGTAAAGAAGGTGCAAATCTTATTATGAACTTTCCGGTAAAACTCACGGACGCACTTCTTGGTACCACGGTGACCATTACCACCATCGATGATAAAACCCTCGAAGTGAAAATACCCGTGATGAGTCATACAGAAGAAACCTTGCGAATACGGAATAAAGGGGTCGCGTACGCAGAAGGTGGCAGCGGCGATCTTTACATCAAGCTTTCGGCAACGCTCCCCCGCAAACTCTCAGGCAAAGCAAAGAAGGCGATTGAAGACCTTAAGTCAGAAGGTCTGTAAACGATACGTGGGGGGAGAATAGGAGTGCATAATTTTAGCGCCTCACGCAGCGCGTCGGCGCGAGTGGAGCAAATTTTCAGCAGAGAATTATGCGTGCGATAAAATTATGC
Organism: Patescibacteria group bacterium; assembly: GCA_013815345.1. GTDB lineage: Bacteria > Patescibacteriota > Minisyncoccia > Phycocordibacterales > Phycocordibacteraceae > C7867-001. The sequence continues at coordinate 82,625 of JACDGK010000002.1, read as the reverse complement.
ACTCCTATTCTCTATTACAAAGTCTTCATTAGGTTTATGCTAAAGAGATGAATGCTTTTACCATTTCGTTGTATCTCGGCTACGCGGTGTATAGCATCTTTCCCTATTCCGAAAATGTTCTCTCCATCGGTGGTACGCCTTTGATGCGGACAATACTGTCGATCGTGATCTACGCAGTATTCGTGATTGTTTCCTATTTCATCGTAAAGCGTGTCGTGACGCGCTCTGGACGTTCCCGTCTTCCTGCGATGATCCTGCAAGTAGTACTCCTTATTGGTTTTCTCCTCGCACTCGGATACCACAGCTTCGCCATCACCCGCATCTATGCATTTCCCCCAATCGTTAACACTATTTTCGATCCCACAACGTTCTTCTTCTGGTGGTTCATCGCGCCTCTCATTGTTCTCTTCTTGCTCGAACGATAAGTTACAATTTAAGACTGAATTTTAAAATTCAGAACCACGTTCCGCGATATACTTACTTTTTATGATTCCGTTGGATAAAAATGAGAGTTACTGGCTACTGGATGAGGAGCTTCGTAAAGCATTCCAAACCTACACACAGAACGAATTTTCAACGTATCCCAATTACAATGAACTCAAAAAACAAATTGCCGAATATAGCGGGGTTATCCCCGAACAACTCTGCCTTACTCCCGGCTCAGATGCTGCCATTCAAACACTTGCGGAGCTCTATGTGAACCACGGAAGGGAAGCCGTACTTCCGGTACCAACCTTTTATGGATACGAATCCATACTGGATCGAGTAGGAGGAGTAACACATCCCGTATATTACACCGAAACCGACGGCGCATTTGTGTTCCCTCTTGCTGATACCCTTACTGCCCTCCGGCGAGACACCGCAAAAGCGCTTTTTTTATGCCAACCTAATAATCCTCTGGGTTGTAGTATTCCTGAAGAGACGATAGAAAGAATAGTTACCACTGCTCAAGAAAGTGACGTACTGCTGGTATCTGATGAAGCGTATTTTGAATTTTCTGGTAAGACGCTTTTGCCTTTCTTACTTCAAACACCTCATCTCGTGATCATTCGCACCCTCTCAAAAGGTTTTGGTCTTTCGGGTGCTCGAGTTGGCTACTGTATCGCCGCGCCCGAAATAATCAGAAAAATGGAGCAGCGTATGTTGCCTTGGCCCATTGCGCATATGAGTATGTTTGCAGCGGAGGAGGGAATGCGGCGAACAGAATCAATTCGCGTACGTCGTCAAATGGTTATACAAGAACGGGATTACTTTAGCAGTGCGCTTTCGCGTCTTTCCGGCATTAGGATATATAGCTCTGAAACAAATTTCATTCTTATCCGAGTACCCAATGCGCACACTCTGGCGGACGAATTACGAGCGAAGGGTGTTAGAGTAGCAATAGGAGAGTCTATGAGTAAATTTACAGAAGCAAAGGAATTATTACATTCAACTCTCCGCATGGGAGTTCCTTCTCCGAAGGATATGCCCTTCGTTTTGGATATATTCTCCACCCTATTTCCAAAATAGATTACGTGTGTTATAATAAATTCCATGGACAGTAAGACGGTAACAATGACGATACGGAAGAAATTCTCAAACGCTATAGAAACACCGAGCGCAGGCGCTTTCTTTAAGCGCCTTCGAAGCCATACCAGTGCAGAATGGACCCGTATCAATCAAGAGCACGTCGTTCGACTTTTTGAACGTATGGCTGAAAAGGTTCCGGCCTACAAGAAATTCCTTCGGTCTCAGGGAATAAAACGAAAGAATATTAGTACACTCGAAGACTTCTCCACCGTCCCTTCAATTTCGAAGAAAAATTATCTTCATCCGTCAGATTTTAATGAACTTTTTTGGCGCGGTTCTCTACTTTCGCCCCACATTCTTACTTCCACTTCAGGATCCACAGGAAAGCCAACCTACTTTGCACGATCACATGAGGTTGATGAACGCTCTTCATTGATACATGAACTTATTTATCGAACAAGTTCGCTTAAACTAAATTCCTCGACTCTGGTTATCGTGTGTTTTGGCATGGGAGTATGGATAGGAGGACTTATCACCTATCAGGCATTTGAACTCATGAGTCGTCGAGGATACCCGATTTCCATACTTACACCGGGTATCAATAAGAGCGAAATCTTAAAGACCTTGCGCGATCTTGCGCCGCAGTATGATCAGATAATTTTGGCCGGGTATCCGCCTTTTCTCAAGGACGTTATTGATGAGGCGATCGAGGAAGGCATTTCATTCGAAAAGCACCGGGTGATGCTTCTTTTTGCTGCAGAAGCTTTTACTGAACGGTTTCGCGATCACGTTGCTGAAAAGGTGGGGATAAAAAACATTCTTACGGATGCCATTAACATTTATGGAAGCGCTGATATTGGCACTATGGCTTTTGAGACCCCGCTCTCCATTCTTATTCGTCGTCTCGCCACGAATAACGAGAAACTTTTTACGGATCTTTTCAGAGGAACCACAAAAACACCGACGCTTGCTCAATACATTCCCGATTCTGTTTCATTTGAGGCACCTAATGGGGAGATACTCGTGACCGGTGATAGCTCTATACCGCTTGCTCGTTACTCGATAGGGGATCATGGAGGCGTGTACACATTCAGAGAGATGGTAGATCGCTGTAAGACCCACAAGATCGACATTATGAAAGAAGCCCGAACTGCTGGTATTTCAAAGCAAGTGCTTGAACTACCCTTTGTGTATGTCTATGAACGCATTGATCTAGCAACGACGCTCTATGGCTTGCAGATTTATCCTGAAACAATCAAAGAAGTCTTACTTGATAGACGATTCCATACTACGCTCACCGGAAAGCTCACTTTAACCACGAAATATGACCATAACGAGGATCAATATCTTGAAATCAATATTGAATTAAAACCTCAAAAGGAGGCGGGAAAGATTTTCGTCTCAGAACTCCAAAGCGAAATTCTTAAAAATCTTCGCGAGAAAAACTCAGAATTCCATGAACTCTCAGATTTTATGGGAAAGCGAGCCGAGCCCCGTCTCGTATTTTGGCAGTATGAAGACCCTCTGTACTTTAAGCCCGGAATAAAACAACCGTGGGTCATTCGTCCCGCAGCGTAGCGTGCATGGTAGGATTTGAGGCATGTCTGTCCCCATCACGCTCGCGGCCTTTAAAGACAACTTTCCCTTTTCTGGTGTACTTGAGGAACAAATGACGTATGTTTTGAATGCAGCAACGAGAGCGCCCTCCACTCATAACAGTCAACCGTGGCTTTTTAAGATACACAAAGAAAGACTCTCTGTGTATAGAGATACCTCCATTTTGTTGCCCTACTCAGATTCTGTCGGACGATATTCATATGTAAGCATCGGATTTCTTCTCCACCACATTTCAAGCATCACGGCGTTTTTTGGAATGTCGACGCATTTTACTATCGATGCAACGGGCGATCATATTGCTGATATAACATTTGAACTATCGACCGGCACTATTGATGAAACCTATGAATCTTTGATCCGAGCCATTTTTACGCGTCGAAACCGACGGGGTCTTTTTAATCCAAACGTGGAGATTCCTGAAGACTTACTTATCCAACTCCGACAACCTTCCTCGTTGACCCCTCATGATTTACGACCTCCTGAAGTAGCCACACTCATCGAGAAAGAAAAAATTAAAATTGTCGCTGAGCAGACGGCAAAAAATATATTGCGCGTCTATGCCTTACCAATGTTTAGGAATGAAATGTCTTATTGGATTACTCCAACCGGTTCTCGCAAGAGGACCGGTTTACCGGGGTACTCGTTAAATCAGCCAGTGATCTTATCATGGATCCTACCTACGATGATCCGCTTCCTTAATATGGGCCCAGTGCTTTCAAAACTTAATTTTGGCGCTATAGCCAGCTCAAAAGCAGTCGTTGGGTTTGGGGCAGAAGAGTCCTTTATTGGCTGGCTGGGAGTGGGTTTTCAGGCATCGCATGCGGCCCTTACCCTGTGTGCTCAAGGTTTTGACTACTCAGTTTTTGTCGCCTCAGTAGAATATGAAGATACACGCGCGGCGGCAACTGTGGCTTTTACTCTTCAGTCGCCGCTCCAATTTCTCTTTGCGGCAGGAAAAATTGATGGGGAAGTTGACTGGATGACTCCCCGTATCCCTCTTAAAGACAAACTTCGCCGCTCGTAATTCGATCCGATGTCGTAGAATGATCCTATGCCACAACCTGTATCGCAGCTCATTCGTCTCTTGAATCCACACGATCCAGAGGACAGTATTGAAATCGCAAATTTCCAAAAAAAAGAAGGAGCTCGCGTTATTGATACCTATGACGAACAACTTTCAGAACTAGCACAAATTCGCGATCCGCGATCTGTGGGAAAAACTCCCACAGAGCTTGTCGACAAGCCTGGGGAGTTCTTTGTCGAGTATCCCTGGCGAAACACTATCGTACGGATAGTAGGACCTGAAGCATATCGTGAATTGCGCACCAATCGTAATCGTGAATTGCTTACCACGAGTGAGCAGGAACAGTTCGGAAAAGCGAACATTGCGTTTGCTGGATTAAATGTGGGAAATCCCGGTGCGGTGTGCATAGCGCTGGAGGGAGGCTCGACCGACATGAAGCTCGCTGATTTTGATCCGCTCTCGCTCACCAACCTCAATCGTTTTAGGGCTGGTTTGTGTGACCTTGGCATTAATAAATCGACTCTTACCGCGCGACAAATCCTCGAGATTGATCCTTACTACAAACTAGAGTTGTATGAAGCGGGACTGACTCCCGACAACCTTTCACTTTTTTTGCAAAACCCAAAAGTCGATCTCATAGTGGAGGAAATGGATGCGCTGCCTCTTAAGATTGCTCTGCGGAAAGAAGCTCGATCGAATCGCATTCCTGTAATCATGGTTACCGGCAATGCAGAAGGTGTGTTGCTTGATGTAGAGCGTTTTGATGAAGATGCAGAACTTCCTATTCTTAACAATCTTATGAAGCCACACGTGTATGAAACGATTGCGTCGCCCAGCAGCATGCACCTGCTTCCTCATGAAAAAGTTGCTTTGGCTCGTGATTTTATGGGAGTGGAATATCTTGACACGAGACTCCTAGAATCGTTCGAAGCTTTTGGAAAGACTCTCGTGGGCATTCCACAACTTGCTGAATCTTCGTTTTTGCGAGGTGCCATACTTTGCTATGCCGCAAAAGCCATTATTCTTAAACGACCGTTGCCCTCAGGACGCTATCAGTTTGCTTTTTCGGATCATTTGGTAAAAATTTCACCTTAAAATGGAATCGATATTAAATTTAGATTTGTTGTGGGTAGGCATTGCAGTCGCGGGTGCAGGAACGCTCGGCTGCTCTATATATTTCTCTGAACCGAAAAGCGCAACGGCCCGCGCATATCTTTTCTTTACTATTGCGAGTATTTGTTGGAGTGTAGCTAATTTTGCAAGCATACGAGCGGGTACCGGCTTCTCTATCATTTGGTTTATACGAATCGTGCTCTTCTTCGCCATATGGCATGCGTTTTCATTCCTCTTGCTTGCGTATCAATTTCCCAGCAGAAAGGCTGTTATGCCGCATCTTCTATTCATTATTCTCCTCGTCTGGACAAGCGGTATCTCTTTATTGACCCTCACGCCTTTCATATACCAATCTATAACGCAGGTACTACCAACGGTTGAAACAAAGACTGGACCAGGGATCGCGCTTTTTGGTATAACGGTAATTATATATGTGAGTATTGGTCTTTGGAAATTAGTAAGGACTTTTTTCAAATCAATGGGTCTTGATAGAAAGAGGATGGAGCCAGTACTTGCAGGAGTTATATTGACTTTTGTTTTTTTAATAACCTTTGATTTTATTTTCCCTGCCTTTTTAAATATTCCAACACTGGTATCTCTTGGTGGATTATTCCTACTGCCTTTTATTGTCGGAACAGCGTACTCAATACTGCATTATCGTCTATTTAATATTCAAGTTGCTGTTTTTGGACTTTTAACCTTCTTTCTTGCTACCGCAACATTTTTTGACATTTTGTTTTCGAACAACCTGCTTCTCATTCTGTACCGTGTTGGCGAATTGGCATTGGTTCTTCTTTCCGGTGTCTGGCTACTCCGTACCATGGTACGAGAAGTCGAACAACGCGAAAAAATTGAAAAACTCGCCGAGGAGCTTGAGCAGACAAATGAACGACAAGAAGGTCTTATCCACTTCATCAGCCACGAAGTCAAAGGCTTCTTGGCACGGTATATGGGTGCCTTTTCTGGATTTGTGGATGGAGACTATGGCGTACTTCCTGAACCTGCAAAACAGCTCGTGACCCAACTTCTCCCCCAAAGCCGCAAAGATTCCCGTATGGTTATGGATCTTCTTCAAGCATCAAATCTCAAGAAAGGACTCGTGAGCTTCCAGATGGCGCCATTTGACTGTAGGGTGGTGGTGAGCGAAATCGTGGAAAAGTTGAAGCCTTCAGCAGAAGCCAAAGGACTTGCTCTACACTTTCCGTCTGCAGAGAGCACTGAATCTTTTATGCTCGTTGGCGATAAAGAAAAGCTGGAGGATCACGTATTTCAAAATCTTATTGAGAATTCAATAAATTACACGCCAAGTGGCTCAATTGCCGTTTCGCTTACAAAGACGGTAGATAAAATTATTTTCTCAGTCACCGATACAGGTATTGGCATTACTTCTGAAGATAAAGCACGTCTTTTCACCGAGGGAGGTCAAGGAAAGGAATCGTCCAAGATAAACGTCCACAGTACGGGATACGGTCTCTATATCGCAAAAAGCACCGTAGAAGCGCATCACGGAACCATACGAGCCGAATCAGAAGGCGCCGGAAAGGGTTCAAGCTTTATTGCTGAAATACCTCTTATGCAGCCAGCGGTGTAGGACTGGCGTTCTGCTGGAGGGAAATAATGTCGTATACTCGTTCCTATATGGATTTTGTACAGGAATTAAAAGAGCGAGGACTCATAGAGCACCACTCCGCTGACCCCGAAATAATATTCTCCAAAAAGAGAACGGTATATCTCGGTGTGGACCCTTCTGCTGATTCCATGCAAGCAGGAAATCTGGTAGTGGTTCTTCTTATGAAACGGCTTGCAGACGCTGGTCATAAAATCATCCTTTTGGCTGGTGGGGGAACCGGCATGATCGGCGACCCTCGCGAAAAGGGTGAGCGTCAATTACAAGATATAAAGATCATTGAAAAGAACAAGAAAGCGATCCGTGCACAGATGCAGAATATTATCGGCAGTCGAGTGACCCTTGTCGATAATGCCGACTGGCTTCTCAAAGTAAAACTGGTGGATTTTCTTCGGGATATCGGCAAGCATTTCACCATCAATGAACTTATCAAACGTGACATTATTGCTCGTCGTCTCGAAACTCCAGATGAGAGCATTTCCTACACAGAGTTTGCCTATGCGCTTCTCCAGGGATACGACTATCTTGTGCTAAATGAGAAATACGGCTGCGATCTGCAGATCGGCGGTTCAGATCAATGGACCAACATTCTTTCAGGCGTAGAACTTATTAGAAAGAAAGCAGGAAGGGAAGCGTTCGCTTTTACCTGTCCGCTCATCACAGATGCAAATGGAAAGAAGTTTGGCAAATCAGAAGGGAATGCGATATGGCTTGACCCTCAGAAGACTTCGCCGTTTGCGTTTTATCAGTTTTGGTTGAATCAACCGGATGAAAGCGTAGACAAATTCTTAAAGTTTTATACTTTCATGCCCCTTGCGGAGATTAATGCGCTCGTAGAGCTGCATAGCCGTAACCCCGGCAGGCGAGGCGCTCAGAGAATGCTTGCGCAGCTCGTGACCGAAAGCGTGCACGGGAAAGAGGCGGCGGCGAACGCCGCCGCCGTATCCGATGCACTTTTTAGTGGGAAGTCGCTTTCTGAACTCTCGAGCAGCGAACGCCTGATGCTTGTTAAAGAAGCCCCTTCGATTACTCTTTCTTCCAGTCAGCTGCAGCAAGGATTTTCTATTATTGATGCGTTAATCGCCAGCAACCTATCCACCTCAAAATCAGATGCACGAAGACTTATCGAAAGTAAGGGAGTTTCTCTGAATGGCGAAACTATTGAAAGTCCGGAGACCATGCTTATTTCTGCTCATTTTTCAGACAATCTCGTCCTCCTTCGACGGGGCAAGCAGGTAGCACTTCTTACGATTGAAAAATAAGACTAATCCCGCTATAGTTCCAGTATTGCGTCGGTGGTAGAGTGGTCAATTACAACAGGCTGTAAACCTGTCGGCTTCGGCCTACGAAGGTTCGAATCCTTCCCGGCGCACCATGTGCATTTTTCGATAGTTTTTAAAACGTAAGAACGAAAAGCCGTTGTTATTGCTAGCTTTTTTTAGTGCGTAACTAGGTTTGAACATCCTGATTTATGGAGCTTACTGAGATATAAAAACTGCGGCGAGTGCATTAACTCGACCGCAGTTGGTGCTTTGTATTGGGCACTTATCCTCTCAGAATTGAGAATCGTCGTCTTCTGGAATGAACATCCCACTTGTCCTTGTTATAGTGCTGCGTCCCAGTTTCGCTATTGTATAGCCATGAGGGACGGTACTTCATCATATTACAAGACAACGACTATTTGTCAATGTATTGGCTTCGTGAGCGCATTGTCTAGGAGCTTCAAGAGTTCCCCATGATCCATGCCGTTTACACTTCGAAGTTAAACGCGACATAGTGATGCTGCCAAATTAGGAGCAGAATAGACAGCTGCACAAGCCTCAAAACGCATGATATTCTTAAGATATGGAAAGAATATCCGACTACACTGCATGAGCACCGTGAAGCCAGTACTTCTTTCTGGCATTAAGCCAACGGGTGAACTTCACATCGGAAACTATTTTGGCGCGATGCGTCAACAGGTTGACTTGTTTAAATCTGGAAACTATCAGTGCTATATCATGGTTGCGGATTACCATGCATTGAATTTCATTCAAGACGCTGCCGAGATGCATCGTCTTACTCAAGAACTTACGATGGCCTATATCGCCGTGGGACTCGACCCTACTCAAGTAGTTCTTTTCAAACAATCAGACGTTCCGGCGCACACGGAGCTTACGTGGATATTCGACACGATCACCACCATGCCGTATCTCAGCAGAGCACATGCGTTCAAAGACGGAGAGACTAAGAACCAAGAGGTAAGCGTGGGAACGTTTAACTATCCAATGCTGATGGCTGCAGACATCCTTTTATATGACACAACTATTGTGCCGGTTGGTCAGGATCAAAAGCAACACATTGAATACGCTCGCGATACTGCTGAAAAATTTAATCGTACTTTTGGAGAGACTTTTATGCTTCCTGAACCGCACATCATGCCCGAGGTTGCTATTGTACCTGGCACGGATGGTCAAAAAATGAGCAAGAGCTATGGCAACACTATTCCTCTTTTCGCTTCCCGCGACGTCATCACAGAAAAGGTGATGGGTATCGTCACTGATTCGTCCGGAGAGCGACCTCAAAACGTATACGCGATCCATAAGCTTCTAAAGAGCGAGTCGGAACTAGCGTCGTTCTATGAAGAACATCGAGGAAAATATAAGGCTCTAAAAGAAGCACTTATTGAAGACTTGGATACATTCATCGCCCCGCTACGAGAAAAATATGAGGCACTTAAAAATGATCCAGGTGCAGTAGTGCGAGCACTCGAAGACGGTAAACAAAAAGCGCGTGAAGTGAGTGAGAAAAAAATGGAACGAGTCAGACGGGCAGTAGGGGTTGCATAGGAAATAGAATCGACTCCGACATAGCCATTACAAGTCCAATTCCTCGTGGTATTTTAAGACTATGACTGACCGTATCCTTATAGGTGAGCTACGCCAGCATATCGGCAAAACCGTCTCCATTTCAGGATGGGTGGATGTGCGTCGCGATCAAGGCAAGCTTGTCTTTTTTGACGTGCGAGATCGTACCGGCTACGTTCAAGGTGTTGTGCTTCCGGGCAACGAAGAGCTCATGGCAATAGCAAAGGAAGTGCGATCTGAATTTGTCGTACGGATGGAAGGCATAATAAATAAACGCCCGGAAAAAAATGTGCAGGCTGATCGAATCAATGGGAACATTGAGCTTGAAATAAAAGCCCTGACCGTACTTTCTTCTTCCGATACCATCCCATTTGAAATTGGATCAGACACGAGCGGCATTGATGAGAACGCACGATTAAGATATCGATACATTGACTTACGCTCAGCACGCATGCAGAAAAATATTCGAATGCGCAGTGAGTTTGTACAGCGATGCCGCGAGTTTCTTTTTAATAAGAGTTTTACCGAAATAGAGACGCCGCTTCTCACCGAATCAACCCCTGAAGGTTCTCGTGACTTCGTGGTGCCTTCGAGACTTAATCCGGGAAAATTTTATGCGCTTCCACAGTCTCCCCAACAATATAAGCAGCTACTGATGACCGCTGGCTTTGAACGATACTTCCAAACAGCTCGCGCTATACGCGATGAAGACCTTCGTGCTGATCGCGGGTTTGAGCACACGCAGATCGATATTGAGATGTCATTCGTCGAACGCGATGACGTTATGGCCATGGTTGAGCACATGATCACCGAAACAGTCGAAGCAATGGGCTTTACAATTAAAGATAAGCCGTTCCCGCGTATTTCGTACAAAGAATCAATGGAAAAATATGGTGCCGACAAGTTTGATCTTCGCACCGAGGAAGAAAAGGAGAAGGGCATTCTAGCGTACGCATGGGTCATTGATTTCCCATTCTTTGAGAAAACCGAGGAAGAGAAGTGGACCTTCACACACAATCCGTTTTCGATGCCTATTCCAGAGCATGTTGAAAAGCTAATGACCGGTGAGGATATCGGCGACATTCTCACGACTCAGTATGATTTGATCTGTAACGGCTATGAGTCTGGCGGCGGCAGCATACGTGCACATCGTCCGGAGATACTCGAAGCAACCTATAAAGTGATGGGATATTCTTCTGAAGAAACGGAAGCAAGTATTGGTCATATGCTGCAGGCGTTTAAATATGGAACACCGCCGCATGGTGGTATAGCACTTGGGGTTGAGCGTAACTTAATGAATCTCACCGGTGAGACATACCTCCGAGAAGTCCAAGCATTCCCCATGACTCGCGGCGGACAGACCGCCGTGATGAACGCGCCGAAACCTCTCGCAGAAAAACAACTGAAAGAACTTGGTATTAGTATTGATAAGAAAAATGAAAAGTAATCCTATGAACATCTCTTTTTCACGTACACAGGTTGAAGAAACAGCAGCAGGATACACCCACGTACGGTTGGTTGAAGAAGACAAAGGCATGCGAAGGATCGTGCGTGAAGGAAAGACGGACACCATTGAGATCGGAGTTGGGAAGGTAAACGAAAAGGGTGGTGAGATCACCCGACGAAAATTCGTGCTCCTTTGTCGTTCGATAGTGCAGATTGCAAAGCAGAACAACATAAAGAAAATCGCACTGCAGTTTGATCGAACGCCGCAGATCTTGAAGGGTCTGAAGGGTATCTCTCCGGAAGAACTCTCCTCGATTGCGGCGCAAAACTTTGAGATGGCAAATTTTGAATTCAACACTTTTAAAACTAAGCCGAAAGGGGGTTGGAATATGGTAGAGGAAATACTGATCTGTGGGAAGTCGATGAAATCCTTGGAGGACGCGGCAAAACGAGGGCAGGTTATTGGTCAGGAGGTGAATGCCTGCCGCGAGCTCGCCAATACCCCGGGAGGGGACATGAGCCCACGAATGCTGGCTCAGGCGGCAAAAGACGCTGTAAAGGGCATTAAATCGGTCACGGTGCGTACTCTCGGCGAGGCTGAGATGGAAAAACTCGGTATGGGGGCGCTTTTGGGGGTTGGATATGGGTCCTCAGAGGAGTCCACTTTTACGATCATGGAGTACAAGGGAGGCGAAACCTCGAAGCCTATCGTGCTGGCCGGTAAAGGAATTACCTTCGACAGCGGGGGATTGAATCTGAAGCCATCCGCACATATCTATGAAATGCATATGGATATGTCGGGCGCTGCAGCAGTCATTCATGCCGTAGCACTTGCAGCAAAACTCGGCATGAAAAAAAACGTCATCGGACTTATTCCATCTGCGGAAAACATGCCCGGCAACGACGCAACCCGTCCGGGGGATGTATTGAAATCACTTTCGGGAAAGACCATCGAGGTGTTAAACACTGACGCAGAAGGGCGACTCATTCTTGCTGATGCGATCACCTACGCGAAACGTTTTAAGCCGAGTGTGGTGATCGATGTGGCAACGCTCACGGGAGCTGCAATAGGAGCGCTCGGTCTGTATGCATCTGGGCTCCTCACGCGGGATGACAAACTTGCCGCGCAACTTTCAGAGCTTGGGGAGACGAGTGGCGACTATCTCTGGAGACTACCGATGTGGGACGAGTACGAGCCACTCGTGCAGGGAACATTTGCTGATGTTACTAATTCAAGCATCCAACCAGGAGGAAAATACGGTGGGGCAATAGAAGGTGGCATGTTTCTCTGGCAGTTCGCAAAAGAACTTGAGTGCCCGTGGGCGCATCTCGACATCGCGCCGCGAATGACCGCGGCGCCCGGTGACGAACTCGCAAAGGGTGCAGCAGGTGCACCGGTTCGACTCTTGCTCTCCTTTATCGAATCATGGAAGGCGTAATTACACCCAAAGAATTTACCGTACGGACCTCGAGCTACGAAGGTCCCTTTGAACTGGTGCTGGAGCTTATCGAGAAACGAAAGTTGCTCGTCAACGAACTTTCGCTTTCGCAGGTGACGGATGATTACATCCAGCACGTGCGTAGCCAAGCAGCATTTCCTATGGAAGCGGCGGCGAATTTTATCGGTGTTGCCGCTACGTTGCTTTTAATAAAATCCAGGTCGCTCATTCCAGATCTCGACCTATCGACCGAAGAAGAGGGAGATGTCGAAGAGCTCAAAGATCGGTTGCGTCTCTATGAAAAAACTCGAGACGCAGCCCAACAACTGGGGCACCTTTTTGGTTCTCACGTACTCGTATCCGCCGGCGATAGGGAATCAGAACCGGTGTTTGCACCCAGCCGAGATCTTTCATTGGATTCCTTAGAAAAAGCACTACGCGAAGCGCTTCTTAGCCATGAGAAAGAAGAGAAACTTCCCGAGGCTCGCGTGCGTCCCATGGTGACGATTGAAGAGATGATGGATCGTCTGAGCTCGCGCGTGCAGAGCGCGCTCACGCTCTCATTCAGAGAATTTTCAGGCACAAACGCCGAGAAAATAGAGGTGATCGTTTCATTTCTTGCGCTTCTCGAGCTCGTAAAGCAAGGCATTGTGGAGGCAGCCCAGCCCGGCGTCTTTTCCGATATTAAAATCACCAATGCCTCAGCTGGCGTCCCGCATTACGGATAAAATAAAAATCATAATGTCATAAATTTCACCCGCTCTTCATGAGGAGTGTGTATATCCTTAGAAAGTGGAAGTAGGTCGATTTTATTAGAGCTATCTCCTAACTACCTATGTGGCAACATGCTTTGAATAGTATTCTGGGGCTTGGACTTATACTGCTTTCGCTGGGGGGCAAACCTCTTTGGCGCTATGAACGCGACTCTTGAATGGATGCTGGTGGGCGCAGGCATTCTGATCGGCGTAGTCGCGTTTTGGGGACTCGTTGAGGAAATCACTCATCAGCCACAACTAGAGAGTGGAATGTAGGGCGAAATGCCGACGAGCGGGCAATAAAGCTTTATTTTAGTGGATAAAGTGCTACTATTTGTGCATGACGTTTTCTCATTTGGCTGCCCTGCAAGCCCTACTATTTGCTGCAGGGGAGGCGCTTTCTAAAAAACGGCTTGTCGTCTTGATGGGCATTTCTACTGAAGAATTGGAGCAAGCTATTGCGGGACTTCATACCATGCTTGAAGATTCTGGACTTGCACTTGTGATAGCAGGAGAGGAGCTGGAACTCCGCACGGCGCTAGAAGCTTCTCCACTCATTCAAAAATTTCGGGAGAGTGAACTTTCCCGCGATCTTGGAAAGGCTGGCCTTGAGACGCTTTCCATCATTTTATATAAAAAAGGCGCGACGCGCAGCGAAATTGATTGGGTACGCGGCGTAAATTCCGCAACGGCGCTTCGTTCTCTTTCACTGCGAGGTCTGGTACTGCGCAGCGAAGACGCGCAGGATCGCCGACGCATACGCTATACCGCAACTATCGAAGCACTCGCGCACCTGGGGGTGCGCAGTGCCGATGAATTACCGCAGTATGAGGAACTTACCAAAGAGCTTGCCAGCAAGGTTGCCGTGAGTGTAGACAGCGAGAGCACGGAAAGTGAAAATGAAGACTCCTAATCTCGCACGACGCATACAGAAAGAACAATCCCGATTCTACTGGCGACTCGGGATTATAGTGGTAGCGATTATTGGTATTCTTGGTATTGGAACTTTTTTTATACTCAATTCATTTACGGATACTGTTTCCGCGCAAATAATACGACCCCCGAATATTGGAGATGCTTCCTCGACACCTTTTTCTACAAAAAACGCCTATGTGAATCTCTCACTCATCGGTAAGGCTGCCGTAGTATACGATCTCACTACTGGTAAGACGTTATACGCACAAAATGCCACCACACCACTGCCACTCGCTTCCATCACCAAGCTTCTCACCTTATACGCGGCATCGAACGTGCTGCAACCTTCTAGCCCTGTCGTGATGACACCGCTGGCGCTCGCGCAAAATGGAGACGCGGCGGATAATGGATTTACCGCCGGAGAAACATTTAATTTCGAAGACCTTGCGCGTCTCACCCTCGCAGCGTCATCAAACGACGGCGCTGAAGCAATCGTCGAAGCAGCCGGTATCCAAAAAAATAAGGATACGAGCTCTCTGCTAGCTAGCGCTGCTGCTGCTGCTGGATTAACCCAAACCCACGCAAATAACAGCACGGGTTTGGACAAAGATACTGAAGTCTCAGGAGGATATGGATCAGCGCATGACGTTGCGGTATTGGCGGGTGCACTTATTAAAAAAGCTCCACAGATCGCCCAAGCGACGACGCAGCCTTCAGTATCTATTCGATCCCTTGAAGGCATACGGCACTCCTTTGCAAACACTAATATTGACGTTACGCATCTCCCTAATCTTTTGCTTTCAAAAACCGGGTACACCGATCTTGCCGGCGGGAATTTAGTAGTGGTGTATGACGCGGGAATAGGGCACCCGGTCGCTATCGTCGTGTTGGGATCGACCGAAACGGGACGTTTTACCGACGTGGGACAATTGATGAAGGCCACCCTTGCGCACTTCGGGGGAACCGTACCGTCATAATGATATGCATGTCCTCGATGCCGCACGTGTACTGACGCCGTTCATCATTTCTTTTTCCGTAGGGCTTCTGCTCGCACCACTCCTTTCGTATTATCTTTACAAATATAAAGCGTGGAAAAAGAAAAGCGGAAAAGGGAAAGGTCTTGGGGACACTCACGGTACGCCTCTTTTTGATGCACTTCATAAGGAACGTGAGGTCTCGACGCCGCGCATGGGCGGGATCTTGGTGTGGAGCAGTGTGGCCATAACAACCTTCGGCCTCGCTCTGCTTGGCTTCCTTTTCGATGGGCCATTCGAACTTCTTAATTTTATCAATCGCGGCCAAACATGGCTTCCGTTGACCGCTCTTCTGGTTGGAGGTCTTACGGGATTAGTCGATGACTTTCTGGAAGTGACGAGAAGCAACGGCGGCATGCGCCTGCGCTGGCGACTTTTTATCGTTGCGATATTTGCAGCGTTTGCAGGGTGGTGGTTTTACGCGAAGCTCGGCGTCTCCACAATCGGCATTCCATTCGGGGGCATACTTCACCTCGGTCCGTTTTTCATTTTATTTTTTATAGTTGTTACGCTTGCGTTGTACGCAAGCGGAGTCATCGATGGCATCGACGGGCTCGCAGGTGGAGTATTCGCCATCATTTTCATTATTTATGCAGCAATAGCTTTTTCTCAAAACCAGATCGCGCTTGCGGGTTTTGCAGCAACTGTGTCAGGAGGGGTATTCGCCTTTCTTTGGTTCAATATTCCTCCCGCACGTTTTTACCTGTCTGAAACAGGAACAATGGCCTTGACGATAGCCTTAGCTATTACTGCTTTTTCTGCCGATACACTTGGGGGGGGGATCGGGGTTACGGTGTTGCCTATCATAGCTCTGCCACTTACTCTCACGGTGGTTACCAATATGCTCCAAGTCTTCTGGAAGAAAGTATTTAAAAAGAAGCTTTTTCGTATCGCACCCATTCACCACCATTTTGAGATGATTGGGTGGCCTGCCTATAAGGTCACCATGCGGTACTGGATTGTTTCGATTATGGCTGGAATCTTCGGGTTAGCAGTGGCTCTTTTGAAATAAAGTCGCGTGGCAGTGTAAAATAGAACTACTATGTTTGCCCGCTTTTCTGGAGATCGAGTACTTGCTATCATCGTCACGATTCTTATCGTAGGAGGACTTGCGGTGTTCGCTTCTGCCTCTCTAGGACTTCTTGCGCGCGCAGGCCAAACGCTGTGGCATATCGCTATCAGTCAGATCATTCTTGGACTTATTCCGGGAGTTATTGCGCTTACATTCTTACGTTTTGCTCCTCCACAATGGATCACGAAGGCCGTCTTTCCATTTTATATTAGCGCTATCATTCTTACTCTCGTAGTATTCATTCCGCATTTGGGTTATCACGCCAACGGCGCTACCAGGTGGATTCAGCTCGGACCGGTGACGGTACAGCCTGCGGAATTTCTCAAAATAGCTGTCATCCTGATGCTTTCCGCGTACCTTGCACAAGTGAAGAACAAGATCAAAGACATCCGGCGTGGGCTTATTCCTTTCGGGGTTATCGTCGGTATCCCTGCAATTATTCTTATTGCGCAGCCGAACACCTCGACAACACTGGTGATGGGTGCCACCTGTGTTGCGCTGTATTTTCTTGCCGGCGCACCGTGGCGAGATTTCGGCATTATCTTTGCGACCGCGGCTATCGGATTAGTTCTTCTAGTACTTATGCGCCCCTATCTTTTAGGTCGCATTAAGACGTATATTGATCCCGCCGGCGCCTCTTTAAGTAGCGGCTATCAGATTCAGCAATCGCTTATTGCTATTGGATCAGGCCGGTTAGTGGGCAGAGGATTCGGACAAAGTGTGCAGAAATTCAACTATCTGCCCGAACCAAACGGCGATTCAATCTTTGCCGTATACGGAGAAGAATTCGGATTTCTCGGTACAACACTCCTCGTTCTGGTGTTTATAGCGTTTGCAGCGCGGGGACTTATGATCGCCGGAGAAGCAGCGACAACGTTCGGAGCACTGACCGTCACCGGTCTCACACTGCTTATCACGTTTTCGGCGTTTCTGAACATTGGCGCGATGCTTGGCGTACTTCCACTCACGGGTCTACCGCTTCCATTTATCAGCCAGGGAGGAACAGCGCTTCTTGCCGCTCTGGCGTCAGTGGGAATTATTTTAAATATTGCTGCGCATCGAACGAGACGCAAGACTAAAATATGAAGATAGTATTTACCGGTGCAGGTTCAGGAGGACATTTTTATCCACTTATTGCGGTCGCGGAAGAAGTGCACCGCATCGCGCGAGAACGTGACCTTGTAGAGCCGCGTCTCTACTACATGGGCCCACAGGCCTTTGATGAGCAGGCTCTTTTCGCAAATAATATCGAGTACCTCCGAAGCCCAGCGGGCAAGATGCGGCGCTACGCTTCAGCGCGAAATATAACCGATATATTCGTCACGCTCTGGGGTACATTCTGGTGTTTGCTCAAACTTTTTAGACTGTATCCTGATGTCGTGTTTTCTAAAGGAGGTTACGCAAGTGTTCCAACGGTGCTTGCGGCACATTTTCTTGGTATTCCTATTGTTATTCATGAATCTGATGCAAAGCCTGGGCGTGCAAATATTCTTGCGTCTAAATACGCGTATCGCATTGCGGTCGCATTCGAGAGTGTCGCAACCTATCTTCCTGAAAAAGTGCGCGGAAAGATTGCGCTTACCGGAACACCGATCCGTAAAGGTCTTTCGCTGCCGGAAGCAGAAGGTGCTAAACAACTACTCGGCCTTGATCCTACTGTTCCCACCGTACTTATCATTGGCGGTTCGCTAGGCAGCATGCGTATCAATCGAATCGTGCTCGAGGGATTGATCAGTTTGGTTTCATCCGTAAATGTAATTCACCAGACCGGTAAAGACAATTTCAGAGAGACCGAAACGGAATCGGCCGTGATCTTGCAGAATGATCCAAACAAAACCCGTTACCATGTTTTTCCGTATCTCGCTGCTGATTCGCTTCGAGAAGCTGCCGGCGCTGCCGATCTTATCGTCTCACGCGCTGGCAGCAGTTCGATCAATGAGATTTCATTTTGGAAAAAGCCAGCTATTCTCATTCCGATACCCGAATCAATAAGTCACGACCAGCGCACAAACGCGTATTCCTATGCCCACACCGGCGCAGCTGTTGTCTTGGAAGAGGAAAATATGACGCCGCATTTACTGGTGTCAGAAATACGTCGAATCACCAGTGACCCTGCATTGGCAAAGAACATGGGTGAAAAGGGAAGCTCGTTCGCAAATCTCGACGCGGCACGCATTATTGCGGAAGAACTCATTGCGATCAGTCTTTCCCATGAGACGGATAAAAAGAAGCCAGAGGCTGCATAACGTATGAACGTACGGACCCGTTTTGCGCCGAGCCCCACTGGATATATGCATATAGGAGGAGTGCGCACTGCCTTATACGCGTGGCTGTATGCACGCAAACATTCCGGATCTTTTATTCTTCGCATCGAAGACACTGACAAAGAAAGGGAGGTGGAGGGTTCGATCGGCCATATTATGGAATCCCTTCGTTGGCTCGGGCTGCAGTGGGATGAAGGGCCTGATATCGGAGGATTTCATGAGCCTTACGTGCAATCGGCTCGGCTCCCGATCTATCAAGCATACGCTCAAAAGCTTATTGCGAGTGGTTTTGCTTATACCGATCCCTATACTCCTGACGAGCTTGAGGAGCTTCGACAGAAAGCGGAAATGGAGAAGCGGCCATTTCTTTTTCGAGAACATCGTCCAGAGCAAAGTGAAGAATGGGATGGGACAAAGCCACTCCGTTTTCGCACACCATTTCTTAAACGATATAGCTGGAATGACCTCGTACGCGGTGAACTTTCTGCAGGCGAAGAAGCACTGGATGACTTCATACTTATAAAAAGTGATGGGTACCCGACGTATAACTTTGCACATGTCGTTGATGACATCGAGATGCAGATTACCCATGTGACGCGCGGGGAAGAATTCATTTCTTCTACTCCTAAATTTCTTTCGCTGTACGATGCGTTTGAATTGCCGCCTCCTGCGTTCGCCACACTGCCACCCATTCTCAGTGAGGAAGGAAAAAAGAAATTGAGCAAACGGGATGGCGCAAAAGATATTCTGGACTATCGTGCAGAAGGATATCTCCCCGAGGCATTTGTAAATTTTCTTGCGCTGTTAGGATGGAATCCCGGCACCGAGCAAGAATACTTCACTTCCGAAGAACTTATTCAGGCATTTGATTTTGATAAAGTAAACAAGTCCGGCGCTCATTTTAATGAGGAAAAATTATTGTCGGTAAATCAATACTGGCTTCGACAGCTTTCGAGTGGAGAGTTTACTGTGCAAGGTAATTTCACTTCTCCCGATCCTGAACGATTTTCGAAAACGGTGCCCTTACTCAAAGAACGTGCGCATACATTTGGCGAAGCCCGAGAAATGCTCACCGGAGAACTTGCCTGTATTTTTACTCAACCGGTACTTACTGAAGAAATGCTCCTTTTGAAAGAACCGGGTGAAGCCGCAGGCTTCACCCGCACAACTCTCACCAATCTGCTGCCATTCATCAAGGAATCTGACGGAAAAACGATCGAGGAAATAAAAGTCGCCATTATGTCCGTGGCAGACGAAAACCCTAAAGAAAAAGGTGGTCGAGGAGCTGTCCTGTGGCCCTTACGATACGGGCTTTCGGGTCAGGAGCGCTCCCCAGACCCCTTTTCGCTTATATATATACTTGGTTCTGCTGGGAGCGAGCTGCGCATTCGGGCCGCACTTGATATACTAGGGGGATGAGGTTTATAGCTCCTTTGTTTCTGATAGGTACGGTAGCTGCCGCGGCGCTATTTCTTTCACCTGGATCTTCTTTCGGAGACACTGCTTCGAGCGCGGATATTCAAGCACAGATCACTGCTCATAACCAACAGATAACGGCACTGCAACAAGAAATTGCGGGCTATCAAACGCAGATCACTACCTTGGGGGGTCAAAAGCAAACACTGCAATCAAGTATTAAATCGCTCGACCTGACCCGCCAAAAAACAGCCGCGCAACTCTCCCTTACCCAAAGCCAGATTGTTGCTGCGAACCTTCAGCTTCAACGACTCGGCTCTCAGATTACTACCAAACAACAAGCGATAGATCTAGACCGACAAAGTTTGGCGGCTTCGCTTCGCCAGATCGCCACTGCGGATAATCTTCCGATCATCGCTGCCGTTGTTTCTTCTGAAACGCTTACTGAGGCATGGAAAGATACGAACACCATTGCCCAATTGAATGAGGCTCTTGCAACCAATGCAAATCTGCTTGCGGGCGATGAACACGCGTTGGCAGACCAGCAGACTAGCGTTTCCACAACGAAAGGACAGCTCACGGGTTTGAGCACTGACCTTACGACACAAAAAGGACAAATTGACGCAACGACCAAGACAAAGCAGCAGCTCCTTGCCCAAACAAATTCACAAGAGAGTAGCTATCAAAAATTGATCGCCCAAAAGAAAGCACAGGAGGCAGCCTTTCAAAGCGAGCTATCGCAATTGGAAAACAGCTTGAAAGGTGTTTCTTCTTCGCAGATTCCTCACGCGGGTTCTGGTATTCTCGCGTGGCCATTCTCTGACGCAATAATGGCAAACTGCGTGAGTAAGCAGGGGGCGCTCGGGAATGTGAATTGTATTACTCAATACTTCGGCAATACGGCATTTGCGACCGCAAATGCTTCGGTATACAACGGCTTGGGACATAATGGCGTTGATTTCGGTGTACCGATCGGCACACCGGTACAAGCAGCCCTTTCGGGTACGGTACTCGCAACAGGGAACACGGATTTGGTCCCGGGATGCTTTTCATTCGGAAAATGGGTAATGATCAAACATTCCAACGGGCTCGATACGCTGTATGCCCATCTTTCACAGATCTCGGCGACCCAAGGGCAAGCAGTCACGAACGGAACGGTTATTGGTTATTCAGGCATGACCGGCTACGCGACCGGACCCCACCTTCATTTCGGCGTGTATGCAAGTGCCGGTGTGCAAATCCTGACCTTAAAACAATTCCGCGGAGCAACTTCGCCATGTGCCAACGCTACCATGCCCGTGTCTCCGAAAAACGCCTATCTTAATCCGTTATCATACCTTTAGTTTTGCATAGTGATATTATCAAAACATTCTACGCGTATGCTAAAAATCATTTTCTGGACGATTATTATTGTGTTGTTTCTTTCTTTCTTTGGCATTTCTATTCAGAGTCTCTTCCACGCACCTCTTACGCAAGCTAACTTTGGTTTTGTCTGGCAAATCGTACTTGCAGTGTGGAATTTTATCGTAAGTATCATACAAGCCCTGCTCGCACCTCTTATCGCAATCGTGAAGCACTAATCTACCTTACAGAATATTTACAGGCTAGATGAAACAATAACTCATCTCGGGACGTAGTAACTATAAATCGTAGTCTTCTTTGTTTACCGCGTATTCTTCATGAAAAAAACCTTTATTTCAAGCATATTTCTTTTCGGATTTGGAGCGTATTTTTTTTATACACACTTGACCACTGCCGCTACAGCGAACACTTCGTCGACCATTACGCAGAACAATTCAATAACCCCAACTCCAATAACTTCTCCTGAGAGCAGTAGCACGACTCGATCTCCGGTTGTCGTCAAGCCCGTCGCCCCTAGTGTTCCCAAAAAATCGATAGGACAGTATGTGGATGGCTCCTATATCGGTAGTGTTGCTGATGCGTACTATGGCAACATTCAGGTCAGTGCGGTTATCTCAGGCGGAAAGTTAACGGATGTAACATTCCTACAATATCCAAACGATCGAGGAACTTCCATCTCTATCAATCGCCAAGCCATGCCAATCTTGCGTTCTGAAGCAATACAAGCACAAAGTGCTCACGTGAACGGAGTTTCGGGAGCTTCGGATTCAAGCACTGCGTTCGAAGAATCCCTTGCCGTAGCGCTTGCGCGTGCAAAAGCATAGCCATGCATCACACCCGTTCCATCATGGGCATGCCAGTAATACTTGAGATTGTTGATGGCACAGACACTCAAGTTATTATCGATAGAATTTTCAATTATTTTATTTCAATAGATGATCGATTTAGCACGTACAAAAGTGAGAGTGAGATTTCAGAAATAAATAAAGGGGTAGTTGCGTCAGTTACCTATAGCGATGAAATGAGTGAGGTACTGAGACTTGCGGAGCAAACGCGAGAGGAAACGGGAGGATACTTCGATATTCATACGCCTGGTGGCCAGCTCGATCCTTCCGGCATAGTAAAAGGTTGGGCAATCAATAACGCTGCGAAGCTTTTACGAGACGGGGGACATGCTCATTTTTATCTCGAGATCGCCGGTGATATTCAAACAAGTGGCAGAAATGGGGAAGGGGAAGAGTGGAGTATCGGTATACGCAATCCTTTCAATCATGCGGAGATCGTGAAGGTGCTCTATCCGCACGAAAAAGGAGTTGCTACTTCAGGAAATTATATTCGCGGGAATCACGTATATAATCCTCTTTTCCCTACACAGGTTCCGAATGATTTTGTAAGCCTTACCGTTATCGGTCCGAACGTATATGAGGCGGATCGTTTTGCAACTGCGGCATTTGCAATGGAAAAGGAAGGTCTTTATTTTTTAGAACACCAGGATGATTTTGAAGGATATGCGATCGATGCAAACGGAATCGCTACTATGACCACTGGTTTGGAAAAGTATACGAAAAGCTATACAAAGGTATGATGCGGCCGCTTGATGCCATTCTAAACAAGATAACCATGTACCGGCTCGTACTCTACGAGCTTATTTTTCTTATACTCGTTGCCGGCATACTCGGATTCTTCCATCTCGTACCATACGATCCTTTGTATATCGGATATTCCGTTGTAATTATTTTTGCAATTGCTTGGATAGTAAATAGAGCGTTTGCTTATTTTTATGATGCACCGAGCAATCCAGAATCAACCTATATTACTGCCCTTATCCTCGTACTCATTATTGCACCACCACATGCATTTAACGATTTTAATTTCCTCGCACTCGCCGGATGGGCAGCTGCATGGTCAATAGCGTCAAAATATATCTTTGCTATCGGGCAGAAACATTTGTGTAATCCCGCTGCCTTGGGAGTAGCCGTTACCGCGCTTTTCCTCAACCAATCAGCTACGTGGTGGATCGGCACGTTGTGGATGCTGCCTTTTGTCGCTGTAGGAGGATTTCTTATTGCTCATAAAATACGACGAGTGGGTATGGTGATTGTGTTTGGTGTGGCACTTGTTGCGACAATTCTGATACTGAGCAGTGGGGAAGGTACGGGTGCTTTTCATATAGTTCAAGCATCGCTCCTATACACACCGGCAGTATTTCTGGGAACCGTTATGCTTACCGAGCCGTTCACCACACCATCGACTCGCTTTCTCCGCTTCTACTACGCGATCATAGTTGGATTTCTTTTTGCACCGGAAGTACATATCGGCTCTTTTTACTTTACGCCTGAGCTAGCACTTCTTGCAGGAAACCTTTTCGTATATGTGGTGAGCCCTAAAGTGAAATTATTTCTTACGCTTAAAGATCGTCTCCAAATTGCTGAAAACACCTATGAATTCGTATTTAGCTCAAATCGAAAACTATCGTTTAGCCCTGGACAATACCTTGAATACACACTTGCGCATTCTAACGCTGATAGTCGGGGCATTCGTCGTTACTTTACTATTGCTTCTTCACCAACCGATTCTGATTTCCGTGTCGGCGTAAAGTTTTATCAGCCAATGAGCAGTTTTAAAAGAACGCTACTTTCAATGAAGATGGGCGAGACTCTCGTTGCTTCGCAGCTTGCAGGAGATTTTGTTCTACCGTCAGATAAAAAAAAGAAGCTGGTATTTATTGCCGGAGGTATCGGCATTACTCCATTTCGAAGTATGCTTCAGCACCTTCTCGATACCAACGATAGGCGTGATATTACATTATTGTATTCAAACAATACTATGAGCGACATTGCCTATATGCCTCTTATTACTCAGGCGGAGAGGGAACTTGGGTTAGTAACACTCCCAATACTTACGAATCAACCACTTGGAGACTCAAAAGTCGAAGGAATTCCCTCAGTTATAAGCGAACAGCTTATTGCTAAGGAGATTCCTGATTATCAAGATTGCCTATTTTACCTTTCCGGCCCACAAGCTATGGTTACCGCGTATAGTGATCTTCTCTCACGACTAAAGATTCCCAAGCGTCATGTTAAAAAGGACTATTTTCCAGGATTCGCATAGTTACAAAAAGCCGAGTTGTTGAAATGCATTCTCGTCCTATATACTGAACCAGTACTTTTACTACTATCTCACCTTTATGCAAAACGTTGACTTCGATACATTGCCAATGCTGTTCTGTAATGGTGCACAGATTAATTTCGGCAAACATCAATTTGTAATAGCTTTACGAGCGGGTCAAAACATCTCCGGTTTCGCGTTACCGCCCGAACTCATGAAATCTATTGTCGAGATCTGGTCAGAAAAGGTTAAAGAGTATGAGACTCAGTTTGGAAAGATTGATACTGCAGGAACCGAAACAGGTATTCAAAGCCCCTATACTGCTTAAAAGAAAGGCCTCACGTTTTTAGGCGTGAGGCTTTGATGCGGTAGATTTCGCATCACTAGGAGTAACGATTTCGGATGACTTCTTCCAATCCGCTATCGTCATCCACGAAATTGGGATCCCGGACTTCCTCACCCGAGCGTTCGGAGTCAGAGTCCAAATCGGAGTCAATCGGTTCCTGGAAGAAAGCGTTCCAGAATCCGCGCCAGTAGCTGAGGACGCTATCGACCCCCTCGTGAATCCGTATGCCTTTTTTCAAGGCGCGGACCAAAGGCGTATTATCGGCAGTGACGTGCATGGTAACCTCCGTCCAATCGTTAGCGCCAAAAGGCTTTTTCCATGCTTAAAATACCATAGTGTATCGAAAAAGTCAAGCTTCCACGAGTTTCTTTCTCTCAAATGATACACTTGAGAAAAACCTAGTATGACAGAACCCCTTATTTTAACGATCTTCGGCGTCACGGGAGACCTCTATCGTACGAAGCTCGCTCGGTCACTCTATCGCCTGTATAGCGAAGGGCTTCTTCCTGAAGATTTTTTAATTATAGGATTCGCACGGCGCCCTTTTACGGATGAAGAGTTTCGGGTACTTACGCGCGAAGCGATTGAAAATAGCCCACCCAGATTGTCGATCAACAATAAGAATAATAGTGTAGAAGAGTTTCTGGAACATTTTAGATACGTACAGGGAAATCTCGAGAGCGAGGAGGATTTTACAAATTTAGGCCAACTATTGTTGAAAGAAGATGAACGACAGGGAATCTGTACTAATAAGCTTTTTTATCTTGCAACACAGCCCTCGCTCTACGCTACCATTCTCCAAAATATCGCTACAGCAGGTCTTGCTATACCGTGTGTTCCCAAAAGTTCCCAGGATACAACCGGATGGACACGAATCCTGGTAGAGAAACCTTTTGGAAAAAACATTGAGGAAGCTGAGCGACTTGATGAAATGCTTGGGGAGCTTTTTGGCGAGTCACAGATATTCCGTATCGATCATTATCTTGCGAAGGAAACCGTGCAAAACATTCTCACGTTTCGATTTTCAAACAATGTATTCGAATCGCTCTGGAATAACAAAGCTATCGAGCGAGTGCACATCATCTTTCATGAAAGTAAGACGGTGGGAACACGGGGCGGTTTTTATGACGGCATAGGCGCGCTTCGAGACGTGGGTCAGAACCATATGCTGCAGATGCTCGCACTTCTAGCTATGGAGCCTTCGAAGGATATGAGTGCCGATACTATTCGTGCGGCACGAGCTGCGGTTCTTGAACAAACACATCTCTTTAAGACTGATAGGGGCGGGGGAGTAGTGCGAGGGCAATACGAAGGATATCTTCAAGAATCTCAGGTTGGGCCTGATTCTCAGACTGAAACTTTCTTTCGAGTCATTCTCGGGGTAAATAATGAGCGGTGGAAGGGAGTTCCCTTCGAGCTTGAGAGCGGAAAAGCAGTTGCCGAAGCTCGTGTATCTCTGCACATTTATTTTAAAGGAACTACGAAATGCAATTGCGCGATATCACATTCCGAAGGGCATCAAAATATTCTTACCTTCGACGTACAGCCAAATGAAGGAATACGTTTTAGATTCTGGTTTAAACGTCCAGGCTTTCATTCGTCCGTTGAACCGCAAGAGCTTTCTTTTAACTATGCGCGCGAAACGAACATGGAGATGTCGCATGATGCGTATGAACGAGTTCTGTATGATGGCCTCAAGGGCGATCAAACCCTTTTTACAAATACGAAGGAAATCATGGCTGAATGGCGTGTAGTAACTGAGATCATAGACACGTGGCAATCAGTACCGCTGACTCTCTATTCAAAAGGCTCGAGGGCAGAAGAAATAGTATAAATAAAAAATCACCCTACAGAAAAGAGTGATTGACTCGAGGTTTAGTGAAGAACTTTGGGAAGTTCCCGAATATCGGTTTTCTTGGGCAGCAGGGGGTGGGCGAGTAAAATGTCCCGTATAGGCGCGTCGATATTCGCTGCCCAAAAATCAAGGAACATCCTCACTCGAGGAAATTCGGGAAAATAATCGAGAGTCTGCCAGGTAAATGGCTGTCCCAGAAGCAAAGGTCTATCCGGCAAATAGTAGAGAATTTCAACTATGGCGAGCCCATTAGGAAGACGAACAAACGGCGTGTTCTGCAGAGAGGCTGTCATTTTTTCCCTTCCTACTCTAGAATCTAAATTAAAGGATAAGAAATTTATCTACAACCGTCAATCTATGCAGCTATGACTAGGGATGCGCAAAATTTCAATGTGCGGTTGAAAAAAGTCGGTGCCATCTTGAACACTTCAAGCGGTAGTTGCGACGAGAATGTGCGTGAAGAAATGGAAACGATTTTACGAGAAGCGGGAATAATCACTCCCCACATATGGTGCGGCGAAGCGAATGAAATGGATGAGGCGTTTGCCCAGGCAACCGATCGTGAGCTAGATATTCTTATTATTCTGGGTGGTGATGGCACTATTCGAACTGCCGCGGAAATATGTAGCGAAAAGGGACCTATTCTTATTCCTCTCCCAGGAGGGACAATGAACATGCTTCCTAAGGCTCTGTATGGAGATGTTTCGTGGCAAGACATTCTCCGCTCCATACTTTCTGTTCCCGTTCTGAGATCGGTTTCCTGCGGTCAGATCGAAAAGAAAAGATTTTTCGTTGCGGCAATACTCGGCACTCCATCCCTGTGGGCCAAAGCTCGTGAATCAGTCCGAGAAGGAGCGCTGGGTGAAGCTATCGAACAAAGCGTCTCGGTGCTTCAGCAATCCTTTGGAAAAGATATTTCATACGAGTTGGATGCAGGCGAAAAAAAGAACGCTGAGGCACTTGGTATTATCTGTCCGCTTATTTCATCAGTGTTAGCGGATAAGGAGCGATCGCTTGAAGTGGTCATCTTTAACCTTGAAGGCCCCCTAGAAGTCCTGCGACTCGCCTCACGCGCTGTTCTGGGAGAATGGCGTGATGATCCCGGAGTGAGTTCCATAAAGGTAAAACAAGCTACGGTTTCTTCAGAAAAAGAAATACCGGCTATTCTGGACGGAGAAACAATACTTTTAGGCAGGGAAGCGAAAATTCTCTTCGTACCAGTGGCCTTTAATTCACTGGTTCCCCAATCAGAAGAAGGTGTAGAGATAGGTAAGTGACACTTCCCCGATCACTTACCGTAGACCACTTCCGAGATTAAATATGGCCCACTTACTGAGTCAAGGGGACATCTCGGTATCCGAGATTATCTATAAGTAGTATGCAAGACGGGGAATGATAGAGAGATAGTGCAGGGAATTCCAGTAGATTCTTCCTATTTATTTACTCTGGTAAGGGAAGTGGTTTGCAAGCTCCCCAGCAGCCTGTATTATATAGTAGACGTAAAAGATACATTGTGCGACGTACTTATAATAAAGCCCTCAGCTACTCCTAGGCCATCTCCCTTGACACTTCTCTTCCCCGTTTGGGTCTCCCAAAATAATTCTTTCCGCTGGCTTCAATGGGTGCAAAATTACTTGCGCTTTTTACTATGCCTAACTATCAAAAAGGGAGCACTTCCCCGAAAAGTAGAAATCGGTCGATGGGGGACCCAATAATTTAGTATTTCAATTTAGTATTTCAGATTCCCGTATACGTCCTCGCTTCCCTGCTCCTTTACTATCTCTTTTGAACATTTTGAATGATATAGTCGTATGCTTCGTCGATCGTATCAACAAGATGATAGAGTTCGAGATCACCTTCATCAATGGCATGATACTCTTCGTAAAATTTCTCCTTGAAAAGAGTCACGATAGGAGTCCAGTATTCCTTCCCGAATAAAACGATGGGCACATGTCGTATTTTCTTAGTCTGCACGAGGGTTGCGATCTCGAAGAATTCATCCATCGTACCGAATCCTCCCGGAAAATAAATGTAAACTTCCGACGCAAAGGTAAGCATTACTTTACGTATGAAAAAATGATCGAACGTCATGCCATCCGTTACATATTTATTCGTAGCTTGATTATCTTCCAATCGAATATTTAAACCTACAGACGCACCGCCAGCTTCGTATGCACCCCGATTTGCCGCCTGCATTACCCCGCTGCTTCCCCCCGTAATAATGGCAAAACCTGCTTTGGCGAGGCGACTGGCAAGCTCTGTGGCCGCTTGATAAATAGTACTGTCGAAAGATTCACGTGCTGAACCAAAAAAAGTCGCAGCTAACGTATAGCGTCGCAAGAGATCAAAGCCTTCTACAAATTCAGACATGATCTTGAATACGCGCCACGACTCGAGTTGGCTTGGTCTTGAAACCAATGGATTTGGTTCCGCAGGTACCTGGTGCTTCCCTTCTTCGATAGCACCTTTCAAAAGATGGCCCATGGCGTGATGCCGCTCCTCACGACTCACTTGCCCGCGTGCGTCATGGGGCGATGGCATACTGTCTCCCGCAGGTGAATCGATGATAGGTTCGTCAGGCATGGTAATGAGCAGTTCTCTTGATAAGGTCGGCTCCTAGGAATGCTCCCAAGGAATTTTATAGCCATCGAAGTCCGGTAATAATTTCTTAGTATACGCTATGCGTGAGAAGACTTCCGCATGCAAAAATGCTCCCGTGAGCGCATTATGCGGTTTTGGTTCTTCCGGTATGCCGCAATACCGTAGTGCTGCATCGAGATTCAGCTTTGAGTGGTGATTCAGCAGCGGCATCGGCACTTCCCTCTGCGTCATATGCAGCCAGGTGATTGAATGTATATCGATGGTGCGATCCGCAAAGGGAAATTCGACTCCTGCTCGTTTACATGCAGCTTTCAAATAATCACGGTCAAAAGAGGGGTTCTGTCCTACAAGCGTTCGGTTTATCGGTCGGTCATTTGCCCATGCAAGAAAAGCCGTCAAAAGTTCTTCTTCGGTCTTTTTGTTTGGATCTTCAGCTTCTTCTTTTGTAAATCCGTTAACCGCCAGTGCTTCATCTTTAATGTGCGCTCCCTTCCATGCGCGACATTCATCGTAAAATTGATTTGTTGGCTCATCCGTATCAAGAGCGCCGAGCGAGAGAATGGATCCGGTTTCAGGAGTTGGACTACTTGCTTCAATATCGAGTGCGATCATGAGGGATTTCGCTTCTAATATTCTTACAAACCAGGACATCCCTTCCCTGCCGTAAATCCTTTGGCTTCAGCTGTTTGCTGCGAATCAAAGGTCACCGCATCTCCTGCGCTAATGCTTGCCACCTGAGGACACCACGGCAAATAATATTGACGAGTACTGTTTGAGCCCACTACCTGTCCGCCGGCAGGTATAGGGGCTCCTCCATTTGTAGAAGTAGAAAGATTGCTCGCTCCTGCTCCCGAATTTGATGAAAAATTTGCACCGGAGCTTTCAAGAAATCCTGCTTGGATTACTGAGTTTGAAGCACTGATTTTCATATCCTTTTCAGCGAGCATGCCGAGTCCAAAGCTCGCTGATGCGGTTAAAACCAGAACACCTATGGTAAAGCCAATCCCGGAAGGCTGCCAAAAGGCTGCCTTGCTCGGTTCTGTCGGTTCTGCTATAGTCATACCTACCTAAGAGTATACCAGTATGGCACACACAAAAGCAGGAGGGTCAGTAAAAAACCTTAACGATTCAAATCCGAAGTATCTCGGAATAAAGCTGGCTGATGGGCAGAAAGCTGCTGCTGGGATGATTATCGTGCGCCAGCGCGGTACTAAGATCGAGGCAGGAAAAAACGTAAGCGTGGGTAAAGATCACACGCTTTTCGCCCTTTCTTCCGGACTCGTGTCCTTCCGCGACCGCCGTAAAGTTAATTTTGACGGACGGGTGATCCGTAAAAAGGTAGTTGACGTCGTTTAGAAAGATGAAAATCGCCGGTCTTTAGGCCGGCGATTTTCATCTATTTTTTCATCTATTTCTTATTCGGCCTCAATAACTATTTTAACTTTTCCAAAGATCTCTCCAAAAGAAACCGGCACCTCGAACGTTCCCAATTCTTTTATAGGTTTTTCAAGTTTTATCGTTTCTTCAGGAAGTTCTGCGACGGCAGCAATAGCTCCAGCGTCCACGGCGTCATAGAGATGTCCTTTTTCATTCGCTTTTTTCACGATAGTGATCGGCGTTTCGGCAAGAGCGGCGAGTCGTTCTGCCACGAGTTCAGCATCGATGCTTTTTTTATCATCCACGCGCTTTTTATACAACTCTGCTTGCTGCAAAGAATGCGGTGTAGCGAGGACAGCGAGCTTGCGAGGAATAAGGTAATTGAGCGCGTGCCCATCAGCCACGTCAACGGTGGCTCCCATACGGCCCATGTCCCGAACATCTTTAGTGAGTACGACTTTCATAGTTGAAGTATCCTACCCTGCCCTTCCCTCTTCTGCAACTCTCTATCTTTAAATCTATTTTAATAAACCCATGCTTCGTGATAAAAATAATAGAGATCACGTTTTCAGGAAAGAGCGTAGTATGTTTTCTCATCAAAATTCTTTTGTTACGCCTTTTGTCATTCTTGTGGGTGGCATCATGCTTCTCGTGGGGTTAAGCGCTACGTCATATCACCTGATGAATCCATCGTCCTGTCCCACTTGCAAAAAGCGGATGTATTTCTGGCTGCGTAAGCATTCTTGCCACTAGACAACGACAACATCGCGCCCTCATAAGCGCGGTTTTTCTTTGGCTTCAAAATGTTGGAAACGCTGCTCGTCTGTGATAGATTTTTTCTAGAATCAGGAAGTCCAAATGGCAAGACATATTCTCTACGTCAGAAGCTTCGTTCTTGAGCTCATTAAGCAGGGAAAGAAAACCTTAGAGGTTCGTCCGTATGGGGCTTTTACGGCAAAAATTTCTATGGACGACGTCATTTCCTTCAACGACTTTCTGGAAAGGAAGGTTCGAGCGATACGCACGTACCACGACTTTCATCGCCTTCTGAAAGCGGAACCTGCTGATAAACTTTGGCCGAGAAAAACGCAAGCAGATATATTGTGCGATTTGCAAGAGATGTATGGAGTCGAAGCTACCCACATTCTAGTGTTTCACCTCCTACCGCCATAACACTACTAAAAGTCATTCTAGCAATGACTTTTTTCATATGAAGAATTAACTAATTCGTCGAAAGAATGAATAACAGGCCAGCGTCCATCGCCGGGTTGTGAATCACGACGCATCTCGATTACCGTAATGTTAGGACATCTTCTCGTCACTGAGGCCAATTGAAAATGCGCATCGTCGATAAATGTACACTGATCCTTTTCTTCCGCACATAATCGCTGTATGGTTCTTCCCTTTCGTCTGCCGGTATATACAACATCATGAATGGAAATGTCCGTAAGTGCGCTCGTCACTTTGGCAGTGATGAACGCACGTATGCCATACGTCACAATTGTGCAATCCTCGCCATACCGTTCGAAAAAAGCGAGCGCATCAGGATAGAGAAATTCTTTTAGATCGGCAGGGACGAATAGAAATCGTCCATTACTAAGAAATGCCCCGAGACTTGCTCTAAATAATCGCCGCTGTAAATGACTTTCTGATAAACTCCAGAACTCTTTCCACACGTTTTTGAATTGCGCTACGAGCTCGACCACTGTCGGCCGCCTCTCTAACGTTTTCTTAAAAGAATTAGTATCAAAAATGGTACGGTCGAAGTCGATAAAGTATTTCATAGGACACGTAGGAAAAGAGTACCAGAAGCATACTACAGGTGTTTGTTTTTGCGCTATAATTTCGATCTTTCACGGCCTATAATAATATCTTCTCAGATATTGACATTTTCCTTTCTTACATGTTATAGTCCGGCCAGCGGCAAAAATGCCTCATATCTTGCTATGCAAGTGAGGTCGTGTATGCTTATGTTCTATGGGTCTATTTATTCGTTAGCCAATAGTAGTAAAAGTTAGATAATATTATGAAAAAAGTTTCTTATATAGTGCTCTCATTCCTTCTGCTTGGATTGGGTCTTGGTCTCGGTACTCCTGCCCTCGTATCGGCAAATGCCCCGCTCACCCCACCAACAGAACTTAGCAATTGTCGGACTATGCCAGGATGGAAGGCATACACAAATCCTCCTTTCATCAACATCGGCGACTGTGAACGTTACGTGCTTGGGGATCGCGTTGGAAACGACGCAAGTGCAAGCACGCTTGTAGATGCAGGGACAAATCTCTTTATTGAAGACACCAATCATCCTGCTACACAGGCAGCAGCACTTAAGAAATTCGTCTATTACGCCGTTAATACGAATTCCCTTTTCTTCGTGGTAGTTGATCGGAGTGGTAGTATTCTGTACTCAAGTCCGGAAGTGTTTCCTGCTCACACAGGTGTCAATGGGTACGCACTTCCTCATTTGGTAGGTGTACCAGCGGGATCACAAATTGCTATGTTCTTCCCCCATGAGGAAACTGTGCCGTACACGATTAACAGCACCTCTACGGCTCCGATCATAGTGGAGAATAGTGCAGCTCCTGTTGCAGGACAGACCGTTACAACTAACGCTGCTCCTCCGACACGTGCGTATTCATTCTACGCTGAATATATTCCGACCGATGACCTTGCTAGCGTAGCAATCGCTAACGGACTCTTTAGCTACGGTGCAGGTTCTGTTTTTTCTTTCTATCTCTTTGATGACACTTCTCAAAACGGTGCCGTCATCGGTTCAGCAAGAAACTTCACTGCTGCAGGTAAGACGTCAGGACCCATTGAATGTGCTAACTTTACGGGCGCTCGAGGTACACAAAGTGCAGTATTCGCGTACCGAAACACCCAAACGACGGGATTTGGTGCTGGTCTTTGGACGCTCGCTAAAGCAGTGACTTCCTCAAGCACTCAAACCTTCCAAAGTAGCCTTGTGACTGCTTCAGTCGCACGTGCTTCTTGTGCTTCAGGCACTGTTACAGGAGTAGCAGAGCCAGTGACGAACGGCAATCTTGCAGTTAAGCCAAATCGATACGGTAACTAATCGATCACTCGATTACGTATTCACAGCAAAAGACCGGCACTTCGTGCCGGTCTTTTGCTGTGTTAGTCTTTCTTCGCTTTCTCTTCAGTATCTTTTTACTTTCCTGTCAGGAAGAATTGTACTGCCCGATCTAGCTGGACGTCTTTTTTTGCAGCAATATTCTCAGCGGTCGTGGTGGCGAGGATGTCAGGAGTGATGCCTATACCCGTAATCGAGTGTCCGTTTGGGGTAAGCCATGCGGCCACCGTTACCTTCAGAGATGCTCCGTCGACATCTATGAGCTGCTGCACGGATCCCTTGCCGAAGGAACGGGCTCCTATGAGAGTCGCCGCGTGATGGTCTTGGAGAGCACCGGAAAGAATTTCGGAAGCTGAGGCAGAACCTTGATCGATAAGCACCACGACGTGGGTGCCTACAGGAAGATCATTCGTACCGGTACTTGTGTGCACGATATTTTGCTGTTTTCCTTTATAATCTTCGGTCACGATTACCGAACCTTTTGAAAGAAAGTGACTTGCAATATTAACGGCTGCATCTAGATAGCCTCCTGGGTCGCCTCGCAAATCAACAATCAAATCTTTCGATCCGGATGCCTTAAACGCAGTAAATGCGGTATTGAAAAGTTCCGCTGAGTTTTGAGTAAACTCATACAGCGCAATCGTATACACGCCATTTGTTTTATTGAGGCCATATTCGATTTCGGGCACTTGAATCGTATCTCGAGTGACCTTGATCTCCATCTGCTTATCACCCCGAAGTATGGTGAAGGTAACCACCGTGCCTTTTGGTCCACGAATGAGTTTTATTGCTTCATCCGGTACCAGTCCTTGGGTTGACTTGCCATTAATTCCTATTATTTCGTCACCGGAGAGAATACCTGCCTTGTCAGCGGGTGTTCCTTTTAGGGGCGCGATCACGGTCAATATATTGTCCTTGTTTTCGCCAATTTCCATGCCGACGCCGCTAAAACTTCCCGCGATATTGTCTGCAAAGGCTTTAGCTTCCGAGGGTGGAAAAAAGACCGTATACGGGTCGCCATAGGCGTTCGTGAGCCCCTGAATGGCGCCCCACAGCTTCTCCTCGGACGTTGGAAGCGTCGAGGAGGCGTGGGTGACCACATATTGCGCATTTAGGGCATTGTAGACCTTCCAGAAATCAGTGAGGTTTATGGCAGGGTCCGGAGTTGCATCGAGATTGTCGCCGAGCAGTGGAATCGTCGAAAAAGCATTTGTGCCTTTATGGCTCCCTACCAAAAATCCTCCACTGAACCCGACAGCGAGAACTACCGCAAACGCTATCGCCAGCCGGATAATTTTAAAGAAACTTGAACGCGACGAACGCAACACCTTTCCAGGTGTTGCGTTCGTCGCGTCTTGTTCCCATTCTTGAAGCTCCATGAGTCCTTTGAGTATATCATTTGAACCGTACTTGGAGAAAAATACTATGTGGGGAGAGCACTGCATTAAAGAATATCTGACCGCTATACTAGAGAAATGGTTACTCGTCATTCGCGCGGCAAAATCGTTTGGGTTGACTTAGAATCACCAACACGACAAGAACTACGAGAGGTGATGCAGGAGTTTAGTATTGATGCTCGCATCGAGGAAGAAATTGCTCACGCGACGCCCTACCCTTTGGTTATTTCATCTTTAAAATACTCGTATCTGATATTGCACTTCCCTACCACCGAAGCCACGGGAGGCGCTCGCAGTCAGGAAATCGATTTTATTGTGGGCAAGCAGTTCCTTATTACCTCCCGTTATGAAGCTATTAATTCCATTCACAACCTGCATAAAGTATTTGAGGCAGAAGAGCTTCTCGGACTGCCAGGAGTCATGCATTCCGGTGACGCACTTCTCGAACGCATCATGCGACGCATGTACGGAGCGCTTCGCGAAGAAGTAGAAACGATTGGGACTCGCCTCGAACGCATCGAGCGGGATATTTTTGGCGGAAAGGAGCGCGAAACAATGCGTACCATTTCAGAGGCGAATCGCATCTTACTGCGTTTCGATACGACACTCACCCGTCACGAAGAGGCACTCTGCTCATTCCTCAAAGAACTTTTAAATCCGAATCTTTTCGGAAAGAAATTTGAGGACCGCGCCGACCGCATAGAAGCAGAACGGGCACATGTGTATGCACTCGTGAATTCATTCCGCGAAGTGGCAGGCGAACTCCGAGAAACGAACGACTCACTCCTTTCAGCTTCACAAAACGAAGTGATGAAAACCCTCACCGTGATTACCTTCATCATTCTTCCGCCGACCTTGATAGTGGAACTTTTCCGTTTGGGCATACCTGGTCTCCCCGCTACAAATGATCCAGATTTATTTTGGGTCGTTCTGGCAACCATCGCGATCGTTACGACATTTCTGGTCGTCTATACGAAGCGCAAAGGATGGCTATAATAGGACCATGTGGCCCTTTAGTTCAAAGAAACCTTCTGCAATAGCCCAGACTCCTATTTTCTTTACCAATACTCTCACTAAGAAAAAAGAAGCTTTCCATTCTCAGAAGCCGGGAATAGCGACAATATATACGTGCGGTCCCACGGTATATAGCCGAATCCATATTGGTAATATGCGCGCATATGTTTTTGCCGATCTCATTGCGCGGACACTTCGAGCCGCAGGATGTCACGTACGACAAGTTATAAACATTACCGATGTAGGACATTTAGTGGGTGATGCAGATGAAGGACAAGATAAGATCGAGATGGGAGCGAAAGCCGAAGGCCTGAGTGTAGAGGCGTTGACCGGTCGATACACCAAGCAGTTTATCGATGATCTCGGGCTTTTAAACATAGATACGACGCCTATACTTTTTCCACGAGCAACTGAATATATTGCTGAACAAATAAAGATGGTTCAAGAATTGGAGAAAAAAGGTTTTACCTACCGCACCCATGATGGTATTTATTTCGATACAAGCCGCTTCCCCGAGTATGGAAAACTCGGCGGCATAAGCGAAGCCGAGCTCAAGACCGGGGATGCCACTACGCTGGAGGACCGCATAACTATCGCGGCGGGCAGACGCATTGCGGAAAATAAAGACAAGCGTCATCCTGCAGACTTTGCGTTATGGAAGTTCTCTTCACTTAATGAGAGACGACTGCAAGAATGGCCGTCGCTCTGGGGTCGTGGATTTCCCGGCTGGCACCTCGAATGCTCCGCGATGATCCGAGCGATCTTGGGCAACGAGATTGATGTTCATACCGGCGGCATTGATCATATTCCTATTCATCACAATAATGAGATCGCCCAGTCAGAAAGTGTGCTTGGGAAGCCATTCGTAAGATATTGGATGCATGGTGCTTTTCTCACTATCGAAGGAGTGAAGATTTCTAAATCATTAAAAAATGGTTTGTACGTTTCTGATTTTTCTGTACGCGGTATTCATCCGCTTGCGTTTCGATATTTTCTTCTTCAAGCGCATTATCGTTCTCCCCTTTCCTTCTCGTGGGAGGCTCTTGAGGCGAGCGCCGAGGCGCTCACGCGTTTGTGGCGACTCTCCGCTACTATTTTGCTTGCGTCAAAAGGCATGAGCGTTCCGACCGAAGCCCAGGAGCGTATTATCACCCTCCTCCATGACGATCTCGGCACTCCCCAGGCTCTCGCCTATCTCTGGGAAATCTTACGAGACGAAGATATCACGGCAAAGGAAAAGCGCGCCGTTATTGAAGCAGCAGAGCCTATACTCGGTCTTTCCCTGCTCCACATCCCGGAAGCTGCTCGCCTGTTTACCTCTTCTGAACTTCCCGATGCTATCC
Organism: Patescibacteria group bacterium; assembly: GCA_013815345.1. Classification (GTDB taxonomy): domain Bacteria; phylum Patescibacteriota; class Minisyncoccia; order Phycocordibacterales; family Phycocordibacteraceae; genus C7867-001. The sequence continues at coordinate 45,051 of JACDGK010000002.1, read as the reverse complement.
AGTCTCTAGTGAAAGATCGTGAAAAGGCACGCGTGGCAGGGGAATTTGAAAAAGCTGACACCCTACGAGAGAAATTACGCAACCGGGGATATCATGTGGAAGACCGACCTGAAGGGCCTCTGCTCACGATCGTGCCAAAATGATACAATCGGTAGATGGCCGATAAAGTCCGCATACCTCCTCAAAGTCTTGAGTCCGAACGTGGACTACTCGGTGCCCTGCTTCTTAAACCAGATGCTATTCATGATGTCGCTGACAGCGTACGACCTGACTCTTTTTACGCCGAAAAGCATCGCCTTATTTTCGAGTGCATGCGTGAGCTTTCGGAAAAAAGCGAACCAATAGATCTTCTTTCGCTTTCAGAAAAACTTTCCGATAAAGGTCTTTTGGAACGTATCGGCGGACGTGCGTACATCGCTGAGCTTTCGGGAAGCGCGCCTTCACCCGGAAATTTTCCACACTATGCCGATCTAGTTTCTCGTAAACATGTGATGCGATCACTCATCGACGCCGCCTATGAAATAAGCGAGTCAGCCTATGACGACGGAAGAGACAGTGTGGAAGTCCTTGATAGCGCAGAAAAAACTATTTATGCCATTGGGAATGCGTCTGCTTCCCATAAATTCATTTCTATAAAAGATAAGCTTGAAGACGCCTGGGAACGCATCGAGTCTATGTCGAAAAACGAAGGTACGGTGCGCGGCGTACCAACCGGTTTTCCCGAACTTGATAGCCTGCTTTCAGGTCTTCATCCATCCGATCTTGTTATTATTGCGGCACGTCCTTCTGTTGGAAAGACCTCACTCGGCCTTGATATCGCTCGACATGCGGCGGTGAAGCACAATGTACCGGTCGGCATTTTTTCACTTGAAATGAGTGCGGAACAGATTGTCGATCGCATGCTCTCGGCAGAGTCATTTGTAAATTCTTGGAAGCTTCGTACGGGAGCGGTGCACGCGGAAGAAGACTTTGGAAAGATTCGTGACGCCCTTGAAATACTCTCGAAGGCACCTATCTATATTGATGACAAACCCGGAAATAACATTCTTGCAATGCGCGCGGTGGCACGCCGGCTAAAACGGGAGCATGGAATTGGTCTTATCGTCGTAGACTATCTCCAGCTCATGGCGCCGACCAATACGCGAAATTCAGACTCCATGGTGCAACAGGTTACGGAGATCTCTCGTTCGCTGAAATCCCTTGCGCGTGAGCTGAATGTTCCGGTTCTTGCCCTTTCGCAACTTTCCCGCGCGGTTGAGCAGCGCGGCGGTAAACCTCGCCTTTCTGACTTGCGTGACTCAGGATCGATCGAGCAAGATGCGGATGTCGTGATGTTTATCCATCGCGAGGATAAACGGAACCCCGACAGCGACCGCCAAAACATTGCCGAGATACTTATCGAAAAACATCGCAACGGACCTACGGGTCGCGCTGAGCTCTACTTCGATGAAAAACGTGCGACCTTCATGTCGGTTGATAAAAGCGGCTACGGCGGGCTTGCTGACGAATTTTAATTATGGCTGATCGCGTAGAGGATCTTGCGCATGCGTTTGAACGTTTTCCGGGTATAGGCCCGCGGCAAGCGAAGCGCTTTGTGTATCATCTTCTCACGGTATCCCAAAGCGATCGGGCAAAACTTTCTAAACTCATAGAACAGCTCGGGGCAGATGTGCGGCAATGTCCCGAATGTCTTCGCTATTGGAGCGGCACGAATACGCTATGCAATTTCTGCAACGATTCTTCTCGCGACGATTCCCTTTTAATGGTTGTAGAGAAAGATCAGGATCTTGCGGCCGTCGAGCGCGCCAATGCGTATCGAGGACGATACTTCATTCTTGGTGGAGTACTCACGCTTTCCGGCAAAGGTCAGATTCGTGAGAGAGAACTCATTGAGCGAGTCGATCGACGTATAAAAAACGGTCTCAAAGAAATCGTGCTTGCACTTTCGGCGACCAGTGAGGGAGAACACACGGCAGATCGCGTACGCGAGATTCTCGAACCACTTCGAGAGCATGTCACCCTTTCCACCCTCGGCCGTGGGCTCGCAACTGGTTCTGAGCTTGAATACGCCGATGCTGAAACGCTTTCAGGCGCTCTTATCAATCGCAAAGAGGCATAACCACCTATCGGTAAAAAAGAAAAGCTCCGCCATAGGCGGAGCTTTTCTTTACGAGATCGCGTCGATCTTCACTTTTACAAAAGGCTGTCGGTGTCCGCGACGCTTGAGGTAACGGCTTTTTGCTTTGTATTTAACCACGTCAATCTTTTTTGCGCGTCCCACCATTGAAACAGTGCCCGTGACCGTAGCACCTTTTACCATCGGAGAGCCGATCGTAGCCTTTGCACCGTCGTCTTTCAGGAGAACCTCAGTAAAGATTACGGCATCACCTTTTTTAACGTCATTGCCGTCAGGAGCCATGAACTTCTCGATAGTCACGAGGTCGCCTGACTTGACGACATACTGCTTCCCTCCCGTTTTGATAACAGCGTATTCCATATAGAGCCTATCCTAAAGGTTTTTTAACAAATTGCAAGGTCGCGTCGTTATTCCAGCTCGAGTGCACCGGGTTTTTCAAGAAGCTCGGCTTCGATGCCTATTTTTGACTCTGTTATGCGATATACATCTTTCTCAATCTTTCCAAGCTCCTTGTACCCGCTGTTGTAATGCGAAACGGTAGTGCCAAGAGCATTCCCAAGTTTCTTGTAGTAATCCTCATAGCTACCGATGTGCTTGCCAAGTTCTCCCACGTGCTTTTGAATTTCCCCTGCGCGCTGCTCGATTTCCATAGCTTTAAGACCTTGCATAACCGTCTGAAGATATGCAAGAAATGAGGTCGGTGAAACGATGATAACTTTGTACTTCCCTGCTGCGCGCTGAATGAGATTTTCTTCCTCCGCGACGCCGACTTGGTTCGTAAGTAAGTCATAATAAATCCCTTCTGACGGAATAAACATAAAAGCAAAATCCATGGTTCCCTCTTCAGGGCGAATGTATTTCGCCGTCTCAGCAATACGCAGTTTAAGATCAGCAACGAATGCTTTTTCTGCTGCCACACGTTCCGGACTTCCTACGTGCGCGCTGACAAAGCGATTGTAGTTATCGAGGGAGAACTTAGAGTCCACCGGTACCAGTTTTTTATTAATGACAATAACCGCATCCACAATCTCGCCATTCTTAAATGCATGTTGAATGTGATAATCCTGGGGCGACATGACGTTCTTTAGAACGGTCTCGAGATAATATTCCCCGAGTATGCCCCGCTGCTTGGGATTCTTGAGGAGATCCTGTAATGACTGGAGCTGTTCCGCGTACGTCTGCGTTTGCCGGCCTATTTCTTTTACTGACGTTAGCTCAGTGGTGATCTCCTTAATGAGACGTGCAGAATCACCGAACTGTCCACGCATCGTGTCGTTCATCTGCTTCGAGGATTCATTCATGCGAGAATCGAGCGTACGTTCCAGCTTCTCCATTTGATTCTGAAGGAGCATGAAGCTCGCACTGTCTTGCTTCGGCTCTTCTTCGGCAATCTTTGTGCGACCTTTAAGTACAAGCCGAAGCATGACCCCTTGCCCGATGAGCAAAAGAAGGATGATAGCACCCATGAGAAAAATGCCGCTCATTTGCCTTATTATAACGCGAGTAGCGTCATATGATAAAATCCTCTATATGACCATCCATGAATCCATTAAGGCAGGCATTCCTGAAGCGCTTAAAGCACACGAAGAGACACGCCTCCGTACCCTTCGCTCCCTCTCGACGCTTATGACCAACGAAGTCATCAGTAAGAAACGTAAGCCAAACGAGCTCCTCACGGATGAAGAATCCCTTGCAGTACTCAAGCGTGCCGCCAATCAGCGCAAGGATTCCATCGAGCAATTCACTAAAGGAGGCCGGCCAGAGCTCGCCATCCCTGAAAAAGAAGAGCTAGAAATCATCGAGTCATATCTCCCTGCCCAAATGGGCCCAGAAGAGATTGAAAAAATAGTCCGGGCAAAAATGGCGGAGACGGGGGTCACCACCAAAACTGAAGCCGGAAAGTTTATCGGCGTCGTAATGAAAGATCTGAAGGGTCAGGCAGATGGTACGGAGGTGAAAAAAATCGTGGATTCATTGTTAGTATAGGCTTATTGTGGCATAATCATTTATGGAAAAGTTCCCTCACAATCAAGCAGGAGGAAAAGAGATGGGAGCAACTCCCGAACCAATCAAACAGGCTAAAATCGAGGGTAATATTTCCTACCTGAAAGCAGCAGGCAAAAAAGGCGGTTTCGCCACCGCAGCTAAACGTCGGGAAGTAAAAGCTACCGATGAAGTCTTAAGGAGGCATCTCGCTGAACTTCCCCGAAGCGACGACATGGAATGGCGCGACGGCACGTTCTTCCCTATCGACATTCACGAGTAGGAGGATCGAGTGACTCCTGAAAAAGTTGCAGACGACTTCAATCGCTATCTTGCCCGAAAACATGCGAGTGCGGGTCAAGCCCACATTTCCTACAAGTTGAATTTTGCTCAACTGACCACCGAGATCAATACGTTTCGAATTACTAACTATCAGAACGTGTCGGCTCGTGAGCTACCTGAGGTCACCGATATTGAAAAGGCCGTACGTGCGAAGTTGGGTCTGAAGGCACAAGGCACGCGCTCGAAAAAGACATCTGAAACTTGTTGCGGTAGAGCGGACGAAACTCGCCGCGCAGCAGCAAGATCTCTTCTAAAGACACATGTGTAACGATTCAGAACAAGACCGGCCCACGACTAGGTCGGTTTTTTATTTCTCCACAGTACTATATAGCAAAACCCCAGACCAAATTGTCTGGGGTTGTTCTTTGAGGGCGTGAGAAAAGGGATCAGAGCTCGCAGATGGGACTCAGGCGATTACCACCCTCGTCGTATGCCCGCATATACGGAGCGTTCTGCCTCTTTTTCGAGACGTAATCGAGAGCCAGCACAGGGTCATCCGTGTCAAGCGCCACCCAGATATCGATCCGGTCGGTGGCGATGACTCGGAATTTGCCGGGAGGTGCCTTCAAGGAGCAGGGCGAAACAGTGGAGCTCGGATTGAGCTCATGGGCGGAAAGGTACATGTTTACTCCTTCAAATTTTTGTACCTGTCGTTCAGTTACGACTAGGTAAATATATACCACTTTATTGAATATAAGTCAAGTTTGTTCTGCCTCAGTTCCAGAATTAATTGCAACACCTGATTAGACATTTAAGCTAATCAGATATGGCAAAAACCAAAGGGCGAAGCCCCTTCACGCTGCGGGGACGCAGCGTGATTGAGGTCAGGTGGTGCACAGACAGCACGTCAATGACGGATATTGCGAAAGAATTGGGTCGCAACAAAGGCTCAATATCCCGCGAGCTTGATGGCAAACCGCGCAAAGGCATGGGGCGATATCGAGCCGAGCGCGCACACGAAAAGGCACGTGAACGCATCGACAAGCGTGGAAACACCGCGAAGACGCGCCGCACGCCAGCGCTCAGGGCGTACATCGAGGAGAAGCTCGTAATCGGCTGGTCTCCCGAGCAGGTACATCTGCGACTGCTGATCGAATATCCGAATGATTCTTCAATGCGCATCTCAACTGAGGCGATATACCAAGAGGTATATCGCAGAGTACATCGAAAAGGACGAGGGACGGTGTTGCCTGGAGAAACTGACCTGCGCAGCACGCTCGCACGACGTCATGTCGTACGCGCCAAACAAGGTATGCGCAAGGCCAGGAAACTGGCTCGCCATGCTTCGCTCCCCTCAATCGAAGATCGTCCGAGGGTTGTCGAGTCCCGCTCTCGTATTGGCGACTGGAAAGACGACACGCTCGTGTCGCGGCAGTCTTCTGCACGCGTGAAGAGTGCCACTGAACGCAAAAGTGATGTCACGTTCTTCGCAAAGACACACGACGGCACTGCCGCTGAGTGCGACATCGCACTCATTGAAAAGCTCAGCGTACTTCCGCAAAAGGTGCGCAAGACTCTGACCCGCGATCGCGGTACTGAGAACATACGGTGGAAAGAGGTTGAGGAAACCCTTGGGGTGTTCGTATATTTTGCCCACCCATATTCCTCGTTTGAGCGAGGCTCAAACGAGAACGCCAATGGACTGCTCAGACGGTTCTTCCCAAAGAAGACAGACTTTCGATTGGTCTCAACCGAGGCGCTTGCCCGCGCTGAACACCTTATCAACACGCGTCCGCGCAAACGTCATGGCGGACTCACGCCCGAAGAGGTATTCTTCAAAGCAGCAGGTGTTGCGATATATTCTTGAATGTACCCTGGCATTTTCATTCTCATTGTAAAATGCAAGTAGTTGGTGCTCAATAAACGTTATCCTAAATGCCGTACATTCTTCTCCCGCTGACGAAAAGTCCTTGGCCTCGAGGTCGTATCGGTCCACCGCAGATGCAAGATTGGTACGGTTCTCTTAACACATGCCTTAGTTTATTAAAAAAGTATGAGCCCTCCAAGATACTCATCCTCAGCTCTTTTCAGGCAGCTGGAGAGCTGTCGGAAATAGAATGGTACCAATGGGCACTTGAAGATCTGAGCATACCGAGTGAGGATGTACTCTATATTTCTCAAGCAAAAGAAACAAGCGAGCAAATTGAAATTGCTTCATCACTTGCAAAAGAGCAAGACGCAGAATTGATAATTATTTCTACGTTTCTGCATTACCCTCGTGCACAATGGCTCTGTCGAGGGAAAGGTTTCCGCCACTGCGTCGGCTGGGGTATCCCCCGTCCGAAAGAAGCACTGACAGATATAGTTTTGACGTTTGTTTTTCCGGTACTTGATTTACTCGGACAAAAAGAATGGTTTAAAAATAAAGTTGCTACGCGGCGTGGTAGGGGTAAACATTAGCTTTAAATTTGTGACCCTACGGGAGCCTTTCCTTACAGGAACAGTACACCTTGTGGATGATTCCTTCGCATAGGAATGCTTGATCTCATACTCACAAGGTCTTCGACTCCTGCCGTAAAGCGCCCCGCGCTTTACTTAGGGTTACCAATGCAAAAGCCGCCTTTGGGCGGATTGCATTGGTGAGAGTATACCGCGCCGCTAGAACCTATTTCCAGTCGCGAAGCGACTGATGCGCACGCTCCGCGTGCGTGGTGGCTTGAGATTCTTTCATACACTCCGATTGCACTGGAACACGCCCCAGCCGCGCTCGCGGACTCGCGCAGGCAAACCAAAAACTTCCTTCCATTTCTTTGCACGGCTCCTCCCCCGACCCCTCCGCCGAAAGGCAAAAAGAGGAAAGGAAGTTCTTGGGTTTGCGTTCGCCTTTTGAAAACTCCACAAGGGGCAACAAAGTATTCACACTGAAGCCCCTTGCTCCGTAATCAAAAGGCGACCTGGGGCGCAATACACTGCGGTCTGCGCTAAGGCGCAGGCTAATCTGTATATGCTTGACCCACCCTCCCGTTCGCACACAACCAGCCCGCCGTTTTGAAGAGAAATTATAAAACGGTAGGGCTGGCTCCCCCTTGTTAGCCTTAAGTCAAATCGTAACAAAGGCTGCATACAAAAATACCCACGCGCCTCTCGGCATGTGGATATTTTCTTAAAGGGTAAAGTTTAGTTGAAGATAACGTTGCTTGAGCTTTCAGGATCGACGAAGCTCGCAGGATAGCCTAGATAGCTACTGCATGTTGACTGAGGTAACGCTCCCGCACCCGATGTCGGATAAGAATATGCAGCTCTTCTTATACCGAAGTGGAAGTGCGAGACTTTCGGGTAGGTGAGGCTAGCTACTGTGCCGAGAGGAGCGCCTTTTGGAATGAAGCCTCCAGGGTTAGAAGCCGTTACATCAGAATTCGGCGAGATGTGCCAGATGACCGATGTGTATGTGCTTCCGCCTCCAGGAGTTACGTGTTCCATCACTACGTTGTAACCCCAACCTGAACTATCGAATGTTACTTCTTTCACGATGCCGTCTTCAGGAGCGTATTCTGTCGCTCCGCCGACTCCGCCTGTCGAGTAGTCCGTACCATTGTGGTATTTCTGATAGCCAACAGGACATTCGGTACCGCCAGCCCAAGGAAATGCTCCGAATGCTTGCGTAACCGAGCGACTTGCGTACGCGACCGATGACAAAGGCCATTTGAAGTGAGGAATGCTATCTGTGCCTGAAGTGTTGTATGTTACGTCGAGTTCCGGCCTTAGGGTCGTGTCTGCCGTATAGCCAGAACCACGGAACATATCGAAGCGATTGTTGTTAGCAAGAGGCTTGAGTGCAAGACCATAGTTAGGCGAAGAGCCGCTTCTCCATGAATTGTAGAGTGAGGTGAAGTCAACACCATACCAGCCAGGAATTGTCGTTGGCGCATTGGTATACCCGAGATCATTTCCCGATGGTTTTGTGCTCCAGCTGACCGAACCAGTGTGCCATTGCGTAGTGTTCCGGTACCACTCAATGTTTACCGGGGTAGATGCGTCGCCTCGGGGATAGGCATAAAGCCAAACAACTGCTTGTGTGGCAGTCACAGGAAGAGCGCTTAGATTGAAGCGGACGAGAGAATCGTATTCATCTCCCCAGCCTCCAACCTGTAATTTATCGTCATGTTGAGAAGAAGTGTTGTACACGCTTCCATACCAAGTACTCATTCCGTCTGGAAACGGCCCTGGTTTTACGGCCGTGGTTGCAGCGCTCGCGAACAGCGGAGAGGCAAAAAAGAAGAGTCCGAGAGCGAAAGTTGCGACTTGTCGCATTTGATGTTTCGTTTTCATACTCTTATTTGAGGTTACCGACCGCTGTTAATGTGCTGCCGTCATAGGCGCTGATGCTGAAGATTTCGTTCGTGGCTGGATTTACAGTGAAGGCTTCAGTTCCGACGACTACTTTATAGTTTTCTCCAGTGTCCCGTGAATCCTCAGATTTGAACGTGGTCACGTCGGGCATTTGCAGAATGCCTTTCGTGTAGGAAATGTTATGAGGCATGCTGTTGCACATACCCTGACCAATCGAGTCACCGTTAGGAAGTTTCCCCATCTGATCATCCGACGCAAGCTGCGCTATGCGTTGGCCGACATCCATTCCATTAACGAGAATTTGTCGAGTCCTTAATTTCAAATCACCGCAAAAAGATATATCTTTAAGCGTATTGTCCACCGTCAGGTGATCATCGATCTTTCCTGACTGTTTAGTGGAAGCCACTTCCGTATAAGACGTTGCGGTGGAGCGCTCCTCAGCAGGCTGTTCAGCCGGTTGTGATGTCCTGATCGTCGCGCAATCAGTGGAAGTTGCACTGCCACAACCTGTGCGTTGATCGACTACTGCAACTTTACTTTCCGGACTGCTAATAAGTTTCTGCACAGCGTCGGCCAACGAAGGGCCTACGCCTGCTGCAGCCGCAATTCCGCCGAAGGCGAAAAGAGCGACTAGCACACCTCCAGCAGCATACAATTTTCTTTTGCTCATATTTATCTATCTATTATTAATGCTCGCCAATAATGTTTTCATTTTAGCGAAGTTTAGATGAGCTGATTATGAAGTATGTGTGTGTAATATTTTAGAAACTAAGATATATCTCTCGTCTAGTCGCCTATTGAGGTAACTTCGCAGCAGATTCCTTTGTATGCTGGAGAAATTCTTTAACGCTTGGAGTGCACTGTGAAAGGTCGTCGTTATAATTCAGGAAAACGTATTTGGTTTTGTCGTCTTCAAGATAGCTTGCAACCACATATCCATCTTCGGGGTCAGTCTGTACGTTACGTTCTTGATTTTCCGGTAGAGTTGTAGTCTTGCAATTCTGCTGCGTCTCTGTGCGCGCAAGCTTTCCGAACGAAGATTCCTGGACGTAATAGGTTATGACTCTCCAGAAATCAGTACGATCCTGCGCTAGATTAGGATTTTTCGCGTCATTTGGAGCAAGCGTGAATTCGTAGACAGTTGTTCCGCCAAACACATAAACAAACCATTGAGCTACGCCCCCCGCAGTGCTGGTTACGCTCAATGTCTTATGCCCTTTGTAAATGCCCCAGCTTGAGTGATACTCGGGCGTGTTATCAGGAGGAGCGTCACCTCCTGCCTGGCGGGTTATGAAGTCCTCCGGTGCAAGCGATGTCGTCATTTTGGAGATGGCGATTTGTTCGATATTGGGGTTGTTGGGAAGCTCTGTGGTTTTACTTAACACAGTGATTGCATTCTCCATGCCGTATGTCTCATGGGAGTGCCAGCCATCCGGTACTTTGGCGGCAGAAATCGGAGTTGGCGGTGTGGTTGAGGTGTCCGTAGAAGTTTCTGGCACGGGTGCCGGTGCGTGTAATTTCCATACTGCAAAACCGCATACGATGAGCACTATGATGATTATTGCACCAACTATCGTTTTCTGTTGCATAGCCATATTGTATCAAATTCATTTTTGTATAGCTATTAAGAAGTAGCCGATTTTTCTAATTTGTTAGACTGGAATATAAGCTCGTGGGCGCAAACCCAAGAACTTCCTTTCCTCTTTTTGCCTTTCGGCGGAGGGGTCGGGGGAGGAGCCGTGCAAAGAAATGGAAGGAAGTTTTTGGTTTGCCTGCGCGAGTCCGCGAGCGCGGCTGGGGCGTGTTCCAGTGCAATCGGAGTGTATGAAAGAATCTCAAGCCACCACGCACGCGGAGCGTGCGCATCAGTCGCTTCGCGACTGGAAATAGGTTCTAGCGGCGCGGTATACTCTCACCACAATCGGAACTAAGTCCTGAATGGATGCGTTTTGGTATTGGCTTTCATTACCCCCCAACAAAGAAAGCCAATGCATTTGTGCTGTGCCGCGCGCTTCGCGCGCATGAAGGGCGAGGTTCAAAAATTCCAAAGCCGAAGATTTTTGGAGGAAAGGATTTTAGGAAGGTCTGCAAATCTGTATGTGCGTTTGCCCCACCCACCCATGCGCACGCACCAAACATAGCCGTTTTGAAGAGAAATTATAAAACGGCTATGTTTGCTCCCCGCAAATGCGATACACTAGATACATGAGGTATTTTCTGTACGCAAGAAAGTCAACCGACACTGAGGACAAGCAAGTGTTGAGCATTGAAGCGCAACTCTCCGAGTTGCGTTCGCTTGCGCGAAAAAATGATTTAGATATTGCCGAGGAGTTTGTGGAGAAGCGTTCGGCAAAGACGCCGGGGCGTCCCGTGTTTGAGGAAATGATGCGCCGCATTGAGCGTGGAGAGGTGCAAGGTATCGTGTGTTGGAAAATTGACCGCTTGTCGCGTAATCCCGTTGATAGGGGGCGCATATCATGGCTTTTGCAACAAGGGACAATCGCAAAAATCATCACGCATGACCGCGCATACTTGCCGCATGACAATGTGCTTCTCATGTCCGTTGAGTTCGGCATGGCGAACCAGTACATCCGCGACTTAAGCGTGAATGTATCGCGCGGTCTACGGCAAAAAGCGCGAAACGGCGTGTACCCAAGCAGTGCGCCGCTTGGATATTTGAACGACCCGCGCACGCGCACTATTGTCGTCGACAAAAAGAAAGCGCCAATTATCCGCAAAGCATTTGAAATGTACGCACTCGGTAAATCACGATACGAAGACATCGCGTGCTTTCTTTTCGAGAACGGCATTGCTACCGGCGCAACACGCGGGTGGACGAAAGGCGGTGGGCGGCTCTTGAATCGTGAGCAAATCGCATTCTTGCTTTCAAACCCTTTTTACGCCGGACGCTTCCGCTACGCGGGCGAGATGTATGACGGCACGCATACGCCGCTTGTTTCAAAAGAATTGTTTGACCGCGTGCAAAAAGTTTTGAAAGCGCGTAGCAATGCGAACCGCCCGCCAGAAAATAACCCCCAGGCGTATTGCGGTTTACTCGCCTGCGGCGAGTGTGGCTGTTCCATTACCGCCGAGGAGAAAGTAAAAGTGCAACAGAACGGCAATACACATCGCTATGTGTACTATCACTGCACCAAGAAGCGCGGCAAATGTGGTGGTGAATTTTTGCGCCAAGAAGCATTGGACGCTGAACTTTCCAGTTTGCTTGCGCGTTTCCACTTGCCACGCTCTTGGGCAGAGGAGATGAACAAAATGGCGGACAAAGACGCGCAGGAAGCTGAGCAGAGCGCCACAGCCTCCGTTTCGGCGCTTCGCACCGAAATCACCGGGCTAGACAGCAAAATCGCCCGCCTGACAGACTTGTTCGTGGAGCAGGACATTGACCGCACTGACTATCTAACGCGCAAGCGTTCGCTTGCGGACGCGAAGCGCCAACTTGAGGAACAAGTCCTCAAGTTTGAGCGCAACGCCGGACATTGGCTCGAACCTCTGCGGGAGTGGATACAAGAGCCGCAAACATTGGACGAAATCGCCGCATCGGAAGATCTTCCTCTGAAAAAATCCTCCCTCCAAAAAATCTTCGGCTCGAACCTCGTCCTTTTTGCGCGCGAAGCGCGCGGCACAGCACAAATGCATTGGCTTTCTTTGTTGGGGGGTAATGAAAGCCAATACCAAAACGCATCCATTCAGGACTTAGTTCCGATTGTGGTGACCCTACGGGGAGTCGAACCCCGCTTCCATCCTTGAGAAGGATGTGTCCTAACCGATAGACGATAGGGCCGGTAGTTTCGTTATAACAGACTTCTAGCGACGATTCCACTCTTTTTCTTGCCGCACTAATTGCTTCTGGTCCGCAAAATCTTTAATGAGCACTTTCAGGACACGTTCCAAGCGAATGCTTTGAGAACCTTTTACAAGCACAAGATCTTCCTCTTCCAAGACTCCCTCAATCGCATGTGCAGCTTCTTTCGAAGAAGCAAAATGTTGGACGCGCTCATCGGGCATGCCGTCTTCGCGTGCGGTCTCCCCTATCGCCTGCGCACGGGCCCCCACGGTGATGAGCACGTCGACCATTTCTTTTGCAATATGTCCAATACGAATATGCTCAGCCATCGAGTAGCGACCGAGTTCGAGCATATCACCGAGAATTGCCACTTTTCGCTTTTTTGGATCGAGAAGAGTAAGAGAGCGAAGCGACTCCTCTACCGCCGCCGGCGAAGAATTATATGAATCGTCGATCAATACACTGTTTTTCTTTCCCTTTAAAAGTCGCCCCCGACCCGGCGGCGGCACATAGTTTTCAAGACCCGTAAGTGCTTCTTTCACGCTCATGCCAAGTGAAAGTGCAGCCGCGACAGCGGCCGCGGGCGCGTAGAGCTGCGAGCGTCCGAAGGCACCGGCAACTTTTAAGTTGTATCGCTTCCCTTCTATCTCGAGCTGCGCCTCCATCCCCTGCGGCACGCCTTCTTCTCTGGTTATTCCTATATCCGTTATCCGTACCATTGACCCCTCTGCATAGCCAAACGTATAAACTTCTGTCTCAGTATGACTCGCTTGAGTAAGGGCGTGGGGATCATCAGCAGAAATAATAAGCGGAGCTTCAGGGACGAGAGCGCGGGCCGGTTCAAATTCTTCTTCTCGAACCGCCTCGGGTGTTTCATACGCTTCGACATGCACCGGCACGCTCGGGAGGAGCGTGACGACCACTGCGTCAGGTTTTACCATTTTCAGAATTTGAGCGAGATCCCCTGGCTGCTCTGCTCCTACCTCAAGCACAAGGAGTTTTGGATAATGGTTTGGAAAAAGGAGCACCAATATTCCTTCACCAAAAACCGACATCCATGCGAAAAGGTTCGTCCATGGATTCTTTACGCCGATAATAGTGAAGGGTACGCCAAACCCGCTATTAAAACTTTTCTCGTTTTTGCGAACAAAGAATTTTTCAGAAAGCGCTGCGGCAACAGCGTCTTTTGTAGAAGTCTTTCCGACGCTTCCGGTGATCATGACCACTTTTGGCTGGTATTTGCGAACGATGCCGCGCGCAAGCGCGGCGAGAAGTGCGATAAAAATGTTCCTAAGAAGCGTCCGCATACGGTCCAGTATCGGGGGGTATATCGTAGTAATTAACGAGGAAATTGGTGAGATCCATGAATGTCTTGGTCAATGTCCCCGAGGCATACTTTACACCTTGCGGCCTATTCGTGTAGAGCAGGATAATAAAGCGTGGATTCTTCGTTGGAAAATAGCCGACAAAAGAATGGAAGAAAACATTCTGATAGTACCCTCCATTAGGGTTCACTACCTGCGCCGTTCCGGTTTTTGCAGCGACCGTCACCCGTGGAATTGGCAAGCCAGGATTAGAAGCTCGAGCGAGTTCAGCGTCATTTACGAAAACCTGACTAAGCATGGTCGTCACTTCGTTTACTGATTGTGGTTTAAAGACTTCGACGGGTGCTGCGTACGGAATCACTTTTTGCACGCCAGTGGGAAGCAGTATTGTCTTCGTAATATGCGGGGTGACGATTGTCCCACCATTTGCAAGAGCCCCGAGCGCACGAATCATTTCAACTGGAGTGAGAGCGATTCCCTGTCCGAAAGCTGCGGTGTCATAGTTCACATCTTGATTCGTATTTAAGTTACGAATATTTCCCAAAGGTTCAGCAGGAAGATCGATGCCGGTCTTTTCACCCATACCAAGCTTGGTAAAGTACGTGCGCATACGAGTGTGTCCAAGACTATCTGCAATAAAGGCTGCTCCCACATTGAGTGATTGAAAAAGTATCTGCTTCATCGGGATCACCCCGCGCGCGACGTGATCGTAGTTACAAACTTTCGTATTGTTCGGATGAATGCAGCCAGTATCGTTATACGTCGTATCCGGCTGAATAACCCCTGCGTCCAGCCCAGACGCCATAGTGAGAGATTTGAGAATCGAACCAAACTCATACTCATGCTGCACGAGGCCATTCCCAAAATATTGAGGATTGCCATTCTTGAAATTATTGGGGTCGAACGTTGGATAACTATCCATGGCAATTATTTCTCCTGTTTTCGGATCCATAATGATCCCCGCCGTTTCCGTACTGCTGTACTGCGCATTGAGTGCTTTTATTTCTTGATCAAGCTTTTGCTCTACCGCCGGCTCGATTGAGGTGACGACGTCGCCCTCCCGCGCGCTCCGTGCGTCCACGATAACGCTGTCAAGATTTGCGAAAATCTCTGCAAAGAAATTCCCGAAAAGCCCTTCGGCAGGTCGCTCGAGTACGTCATTGTATTGTTTCTCGAGCCCGGCGCGTCCGGCAAGTGTGTTTCCATTGTCATAGGCGACGAATCCGAGCGTCTGTGCCGCTTCGCTTCCCGCCGGATACACGCGCCACCGTTCCCTCTCGACGAGAACACCAGGAATGTTCAAATCAGAGATCGCTTGGCCTTGTGCCTCCGATACTTGATGTGCCAGCACTTCATAGGAATCAGTGCTTTTTGCAGCAGAAGCAAGAAACGCAGTATGAGAAAGTGACAGTAGAGAGGAGAGTTTAGTGTAAACCGATTCTTGATTCTTTAGTTCTTCGGGATCAATAGCTATTAAGAAACCAGTCGCGAGCGTGGCGGCTGAAATAAGCGTGCCGTCTTTCTGGGTAAAATATATCGTGCCTCGGTCATACAGCTCCTGACTTGAGCTAATGTACTGATGTTCACCATGCAGTGCGTAGCTTGCTCCCCGAACGATTTGTACAAAATAAAGACGCGTTATGAGAAAAAGAGCAAAGAATAAGAGCACTCCCGCGAGAATACGTAAACGGAAACGGAATGCGCGGCGCATGAATGCCTTTGATATCGTCTGAGGTCGTCAATTACCAGCAAAGGTAAGGCCCGAGGAGACATTCCGCACCGCGACCACATATTTTACATTTGACGGCGATACATAGCCTACCGAGTGAGGATCGATCGCGCTTACTCGAGTTAACGTCGTATAATAGTTCGTTTCAAGATTTCCAATAGCACTTTCGGTATCACGCACCGAGCTTACCGTTTGTGTCTGCCACGTCGCAAAAAAGACCGTCGACACGACAAGCCCTATATACAACGTCACCAGCCCCCCACATGAAAGGCTTAAAATAGGAATCAATCGGTCAGACATATATAAAGAGCTACTTGATAATTAACTACGTGACTGGGCTTCACTGCACTCAAATACCCGAAGTTTCGCACTTCTCGCACGCGAGTTTTTTTTCAATTCCTCCGCTGAGGGCACGAGTGGTTTTTTGGTGAGAACGATACCAAGTTTGTTTTCTGCAGCATCTCGAAAAAGATTTTTCACGATGCGATCCTCAATACTGTGAAAAGTGATAACGACAATTCGTCCTTCCGACCGTGTTCGTGTTATCGCAGTTTCAAGGCCTTCACGCAATGCGCCGAGTTCGTCGTTCACATAGATTCGCAACGCCTGAAAGGTTTTCGTGGCTGGATGCAATCGACGACGATGGTACCAGCCCGGTGTTCCCTTCTTGATCACCTCTACCAGTTGAAAGGTGGTGAGGATGCGTTCGCGTCTGCGGTGTTCAACAATGGCCTTCGCGATCTTTCGAGAGAACTGCTCCTCGCCGAATTCATACAGGATGTTCGCGAGATTTTCTTCAGGAGTTCCATTTACAACGTCCGCTGCGGTCGGCAGCGTCGTTTCAGCATGGTGCTCAGCGGATGCATAGGTCATCAGCAGTGGCTCATCATTTTGAAACGAAAACCCTCGGCCACGGGAAAGCTGGTAGCCGCTCCATCCCAGATCAAAAAGAGATTTCGAAATTACTGGAATATTCAGCTCGTCCAGCACTTTTCCTAGATGTCGAAAATTCTCCTGTCGAAGAAACGTGCGTGGTTTTACTAATTCCTCTTGGCTAGCAAGAACGGTTTGTGCCCGTTCGATAGCTTCAGAATCTGCATCAATGCCAATAAGCGTTCCTTCCGGACTAAGCGCAGAAAGCATGGCGCTAAAATGTCCCGCTCCACCGACAGTCGCGTCAAGCACGACGTCATCAGGAGCTATCTCAAGAGTGGAGAGTGCTTCAGAAAGAAGTACGCTGGTATGGCCTTCAGACATAGGGACCCAAAACCGCTATCGAGAACTTGTGTCAACAAGTTTTTCCGCAAACGCATCGGCGTCACGTTCGATATTTTTGGTATACGTCTCCCATGCACGCTCATCCCACACCTCGACACGATCAGAAACGCCCGCAATAACGCTCTTGACCGCAAGACCCGCAAAAGTCTTAAGGTAGTCGGGAATAAGAATGCGACCTGCCGAATCCACGTCCGCTTCAGTCGCACCTGCAAGCAAGAGACGTGAAAGTCCACGACCTGCTGCTCCACCGGTGGAATGAATTGCTATCTTCGCTGCTTCTTTTTTCCACGCAGCTTTTGGATAGACATACAAACAATGATCAAGCCCGCGTGTCACGATCACCGAGGCGCCAAGTTCCTTCCGAAATTTTGCCGGAAGCGAGATGCGGTTCTTTGCATCGAACGTATGACGATATTCTCCGATAAACATGCTGCGGGCTGGATTAGAGTGAGGCAAAATATCACATGTATCAAATATGACACTTCATCCCACCTATAGGTGATTATATGCCACTGCTTCCCACCTTACGTACGCTATCCACAGTTTTCGAGGTCTTTTGGGTTGTGGGTGCTTCCTGTGGTACTATAGACAAGTTATGACTCAAGCGATTCGACGGTTCTTCTTCCACACCTATATCGTCCTTCTACGGTCGGTCGGGGTTTCGCTTGAGCTTTCTCCAGTAAAAGTAAGGATCTAGGAAAGAAATCTGAAGCGAGTCCCCGACCGAAAGGCAGGGGACCCGCTTGTTAGGCCGACAAGTTGATCTTTTGGGGGAAATGCGGCTTACATTTCTCAACACAAATCTCAACAAAAAAAGAGGAAACGATGACGACGTTCGTGGCATATCATGATGACTATCTCGGAACACTCGCCGTACATCATTTGCAGCAGAAATGGGGAGACCTGGTTTGCGTGCTCGAACCGGGTGCCCGTGCCAATGAGTGCACGGTCGCCTTCTTTACCAGCAATGGTAACTATCGAAATCGGCATATGCGACGACTGGTGCTGCCACGGGATGTTGAAGAGAGGGGTTTCGTGCTCCCTCTTTGGACAGGGGCGATTCAGGAGAAGGCCATGCGGGAAGGTGTGCGGCCGCAACTTATCGCTCTATCCTCTAAGTATGCTCCGGATTGTTGGAAGGGTTTTTGTAGCGCTGTTGATCAGATTCATAGCGACTTCGCGGCTAAAATTGCAGCCGTAAAAATACCACGCGATCCAAATGCATGGCGGAGCGGCCATCAGGCCAGACGGCGACAGAATTTCCAAGCTCAAGTTGCCTAGATCTATCACAGGGCCTCGCGCAAGCGAGGCCCACTTTTTATCTACTCGCTTCGCGAAGACGGCTTTGCACGAACTCTCGAGGAAGCACCGAAAGGAACCAGCCTGCTTTCGGACCAGAGTCGCGATTTAGAAAGACCCGATACAGCGCCGTAAATAACTCTTTAGGCTGGATGGGGATTTCTGTTTTTAGTTCATGAAGACGTGCGTGCACTTCTTCTCCCGTATGCGGGGTTTCCATATATACTGCGAGCGCTGCGAGCGCTCTTTTCTGAGTATCGGAGAGTTGGACTTCGGGAAGGGTCTCTTGAAGTTCGTACTTGTATTGATCAGGAGCATAGGTAGAAAGCCAGAATCGAGCGTATCCCGCGCGTTCTTCGAGCGCGCGTTCTTCTTCTGCGCTTAATTCACTCCCCTTCACCGCTACTGCTTCTTCTTCCAAAGATAGGTGCGGCATCTGCATGATCGTGACCACTTGAGAAAAACGTAATTGCCATGGATTCGTAAGCGTCGCTCTCTCACCCGGCAACTCACAGAGCGCGAAGAGTCGACTAAAGTCATCAACAATTCCATCTCGTACCTGCTGACTGAGGTCATCGTACCAGTCGAACGTGCGCGGAATTGAGTCGCCGCTCGGATCAATCTCGATCTGTTGATTGATATCTTTTCCGATTAGCACCAGGCGAAGAATTTCGGCTGGAAAGAGTTCACTCATTTCTTTTGCTGACGAACCCTTACCTTTTGAAGAAGACATTTTCTTGCCGCCTACGAGAAAGAATTCATACGGAATGTCGAATGGGGGCTCGTGACCAAATATCTCTTTGGCAATATGTTTTGCTACGTCCCGCGAGCCTCCTTTGGTTGAATGGTCTTTACCGGCGCCTTCAACTGATACCTCTTGCACGATCCATTTCGCCGCCCAGTCGACTTTCCAAAAGAGTTTCGCGTTCCCTCCATACGGCGATACTCGTCCAGAGTGCCCACAGGAAACGATGTCATTCTTACTCACCGCACAGCTATACGCCACTGTTTCTCCGTCAAAATCAAAAGCATTCGTGGTCATGATCTTGCCACATTTTTCACACACCACTGATAGTGGCAACCACGATTCATCTTTTACGGATCCCGAGACCTCTTTTAAGATTCGACGCACATCTGCAGCTCGGTCAAGTGCCGTTTTGATCAAGGGATTCATTTTCCCGGACTGATACAGCTCTGTGGCGCGGTAATACTCAGGAAAGAATCCAGCTTTCTCATGAACTGAAATAAAATCGGCACCGTAAAATTCTACGTAATTTGCGAATCCCGGTTCAGGTGATGGCACCTTGTATAAAGGTAATCCCAAATATTCCTTAAACCTTTCTTCCGGCAAATAACTCGGTATCGAGTCAAACGGATCGAAATCGTTCAGTTCGAAGAGATATTTATTTGGCACGCGATATTCCGAAAGCACTTCAGAGATAAGTCCATGTATTGCGACACCGCGCATAGAGCCAATATGCACGCGACCCGACATGGTTTTCTCATCACGAATAATGAGCGGCTTTTCAGAAGTCGCTCTCTCTCCTGCGGGAGTGGATTGTATTTCTTTTGCAATGCGATCAGCCCAAAACATACACAAATCCTACCACATTCGGCATACCGAGTAGTGAATCTATGAAACTTTTTCTATCAGATAGGTCTGCTTACCGTTTGGCGTTTCAAAGGTGAATACCTCGCCTTTTTTCTTGCCCATGAGTGCAGCGCCAAGCGGCGAGACGTGAGAGAGTTTTCGTTCACGCATATCAGCTTCCTCTGACCCGACGATTGTATATTCGTGGGCTTCAGTACCTCCTTCTTTCTTTATGGTCACCACGGAACTAAAACCAACAATGTCTTTCTTCTTGCCGTCCGTGACGATCTTTGCTCGTTTTACTAATTCTTCGAGCTTGCGAATGCGTTCTTCTGTCGCCGCTTGCAATTCGCGTGCTTCTTGATATTCGGCATTTTCCGAGAGGTCGCCGAGTGACCTCGCATACTCAAGGTTTTTCGCGATCTCGGTGCGGCGAACGGTTTTCAGGTTTTCCAATTCCTTGACCATCTCGTCAAACTTTTCCTGACTTACGACGGTCTCTTGCTCGATCATTTGATGCATACTAGTATTAAGGTGTAGGTATTGTACGGGCCTAGTCCGATACGTCAATCCCGTCCCTTTCGCGCGCATTGACAAAAGTGCGGTTAAACAGCATTGTATGTTTTAGAGACTGCTCCCGGGAGGAAAAGTGATGAGATTGACCTCAAAAGCTCATGATGATGGCATTCCGGATATGCTCGGAATAAATTTCAAGAAAGACGTCCGGAAATGTAAAGACTTCTTCCACGGGCTCTGGTGGAAGTACAGAGTATATGTCATGTGCGCTGCCGTGATTGCTGCTGCGGCAGGCCTCTGGACGTGGCGACTATTTGATTTTTAGATTTACGAGAACATCGGCGGCGCCTTCGGACGCCGCTTTTTTAATGTATTTACCACAAGGGTATTTCTTGCTTCCTAACTCGAAGACTCGTAAGGAAGCAACGTCATTTAAAATAATCAGGCGCGCTCTGATGCAACGTTTGAAAGAATTGGTGCATAGCATAGATTCCGCCAAACGCATTTCCCGAGGGGCCGTGTTCCATCACTACGACATATACATATTTTGGATTCTCATACGGAAAGAACCCGACCGCCCAAGCATTGTAGAACTCGTTATTAAAACCAAGTTGCGCAGTACCCGTCTTGCCCGCTATATTCACAAACGAGAGATCATTGAGGCCGATCGACGTTCCCTCCTGCACGCCTTGTCGCATGCCCTCGCGGACCACCTGAAGCGCCTGCGCACTCACTGCAATACTTTCCCCTTGTGGCGTTCCTCCTTTGATAAGAGTGGGCTTCACAAGTTTGCCGCCATTCGCTATCGCAGCGATCGCCCGTGCTTCTTCGAGCGGGGTGATCTGGGTCGCATATTGCCCTATTGCAGTGTGATAGGTATCACCAATGCTCCAGGACTGATGATACGTAGTTTGCTTCCACGCAGGGGTAGGAATGAATCCACTCGCTTCCCCAGGCAGCTCTATACCAGTGGGGGAGGTAAATCCGAACGTCTGAAACCAGTACGCGAGACGCGTAATACCAAGACCTTTTTGTCCACCGAATCCCCCACCAACCATATAAAAATACACGTCTGAAGAAAATGCTATCGCTTTACGTAAATCCTCAACACCGATTGCTTTCCAGTCCACAAATTTCGTCGGGTGTGTTGGATCGTACGGATTAGGGACTGAAATATATCCAATGTCATTGATCGTTTTACTTGGATCGATAGTGCCGTCCGCAAGCGCCCCGCTGGCCTCGATAGGCTTCACGACTGAACCCGGCGTATACAATCCTTCCACGGGTCGGTTCAAATATACTTGACGCTTATCGGTCGCATAGCCTGCAATCACACTTGAGGGTCCCCCGCTTGAAAGCACATTGGAATCATATTCAGGATAGGAGACGAGCGCTCGTACCTCACCCGTATTTACATCCATAAGTATGCCTGAACCACCTTGAAATGGTATACGATCGGCGAACTGCTGAATTGCTGTATAAAAAGCAGCCTGCGCGCGTACATCGATCGAGAGAGTAAGATCGGAACCATTTTTTGCTGGAATGCTAGTACCTTGTGATTCCACATGTCCGCGCGCATCTTTTTCTACTAGGAGCGTGCCATTTGTTCCTGCGAGCTGTGCATTAAAAGATTTTTCAACACCAGCGAGACCTTTTATTTCAGTATCATAATATTGGCCCGAACTATCTTTTTTTGGATAAGACACATAACCTAAAAGATTTGAGAGTCCGGGAGTTTTGTATATTCTTCGCACGAGAAGATCACTCGGTGTCGTTTGGTTCGTGACTAAAGGCACCCCATTCCTATCAAGGATAGCGCCTCGTTCAGCAAAGAGTACTTCGGGACGCAAAAGATTCTGCTCGCTTCGTTTCGCATACGATGCACCTTTCATTATCTCTAGATGCGCTGCTTGTGCGACAAGTGCGGAAAAAATAAGAATGACAGCAAGACCAATACCCAGGTACGAACTGCGCGTGAGCGGTTTTTCCAACCGACCCTCCAGACTAGACTGGTTGAAATCAGGAAGATTTGAGGCGTCGAGAAAAATCTCATCAGGACTGATTTCAGAATCGCGCTGCGTACGTCGAAAGCCAAACATTACTACATAATACGGGTTTTAATGAATTGCTGCACGGCTATAATACCTAGCGTGACCGCCACGCCTCCAAAGAGAAAAAACGGCACGCCACTGCCGGGATAATATAAGACCTCTAAAAGACCGCCGATGAGAAGCGCAATCGGTGGGAAGAAATAGGCAGCGATAATTCCTAGGAACACCGAGACGCTCCACGGAAAGAAAAAAGGCGCGAGCACAGCGAAAACAATGAAAAAAAGTATCGAGAAAGAGAATGGTGCATATCGGAACATATACATTTATGAAGAGGCCGAACGCGAAACTTCAACCCACGTGATTGAAAAAAGATTAACCAAAGGTTGAATGTGAATGACCGGCGTTGGTGACGAAGGATCGGTATCGGTGCGCAACACCGTACCGATAGGAAGCGCACCAGGGCCAGGAAGATAGACCATGTCTCCCGCTGTAATGGTGGTGCTTGCTGTCAGTACTGCCTCGAAAGAACCCGCGCCTTCACCCTTAAGAATAAGTGGCACTCGATTAACTCCGATCCAACCAGACGACTTACGGCCTGACGTTGAAAAAAGAGACACGTGCGCAGAGTGTGCACTTGATTGGGTGATGGTGCCGATCGGTATTCCCCCACGGCTGTAGACAAACGCTCCTATTTTTATGCCTTCTTCTGTTCCTGCCGCGATTGTCAATTCGTCGTAGGGAGATACCGGCGGCCCTGCAAGTACCCCAGCGAGAATGGTATTTCCATTCCCTACTACTGTGTTTTCCGAACCACCGAGAAGCGTGGTCAGGTCTTGCGAGCGCGCTGTGAGAACTTGGTTTTCGTTGGTAAGAATATTCACTTGTTCCAACAGTGCTGCATTCTGGATCAGTACCTTCTGTTTTGAATCCAGTCCTCCGAATATATTTCCGACACTTGCCGTGAGATTCGTGCCGAGCCGCCATGGCGGCGAGGCAATGGACACGAAAATGTCGGGTAGCAACGCTCGCACAATTATAAGAATCACTATGACCGCGACGAGGGACCCATATATCCACATAGCAGAACCTGATGAAGAACTGGCGTCATACGCCAGGGAGGAACGTCTGCTGCCGTTATTAAGTCTGCGCAAGAATGGCTTCTTCATGCATAAATGTATCGCCCCACTTGCTCGGATCTTCGGTGACAATACCTGCACCGCGTACGACCGCCGTTAAGGGATCGGCGGCGACATGTACCGGCACACCAAGCATTTGAGCGAGAAGTTCAGGAAGACCTCGCAGCTGCGCTCCGCCGCCAAACACCGTCACGCCGCGCTCCAGTACGTCCGAAAGAAGTTCTGGTGGTGTTTGTTCGATAACCTCCTTCATCGCCTCCATGAGTGAGTCAAGGGAGGAAGCGAGTGCTTCCCGTATGTGGGTGTCAGTCAGCATGACTTCCCGAGGAAGACCGGTAGCAAGATCGCGGCCACGCACCGGTGACTCAAGCGAAATCTCTTGCGGCATCACCGCACCGATGTCTATTTTTATATTTTCCGCAGTTCGTTCTCCTATAGCGAGTTGAAACTCACTCCGTACGAAATCACTAATATTTTCATTAAAACGATCGCCAGCCACGTGAGAACTTCTTGAAGACACCGTTCCTCCGAGCGAGAGTACCGCGATATCCGTCGTGCCTGCGCCGATATCAAGCACCATCGTCCCTATCGCTTCAGTCACCGGAAGCTTCGCGCCAATAGCGCCAGCCATGGGTTCTTCAAGGATATACACCTCGCGTGCACCCGACGTCATGGCGGCGTCCCGCACCGCGCGGCTTTCGACATTGGTGACGCCGGTCGGTACCCCCACGACAATGCGAGGACCGAAAAGTCGCGTGCGGCCGCCTTGTGCTTTTCGTATGAAATACGCCAAAAGCTCTTGTGTCACTTCGAAATCTGAAATCACACCATGCGAAAGTGGCCGTACCGCTCGAATGTGCGGTGGGGTTTTCCCGAGCATCACTTTTGCTTCTTTTCCTACTGCCACAACCTGTCCTGTTTTGTCATTTACCGCCACCACGGACGGTTCGTTCATTACAATGCCCCGCCCTCGCACATACACGAGTGTATTGCCAGTACCCAAATCGATACCAATATCACTTGAAAAGATTGAATTCTTTGAGATAGCCATAGTTATGTTGCGAGGAGATCCTCGCGAGTCATGCGGGACACCGTGCCTGTTGACCGCGCTACCACCTCAATTCCCTTTCCCCCAATCGCATCTTTCCCGATCACAATCCGATGTGAAATACCGATGAGATCGCTGTCAGCGAATTTCTCTCCCGCACGAACATCGCGATCATCATATAAAACCGCTCTTCCTTTTTTTGTAAGGTCATCGTAGAGCGCGTCGGCATACCTTACGACCTCAGGATCATTCGGAGCGGCAGACACAAGATGATACTGAAACGGGGCGACGCTTTCAGGCCAGACAATACCTTTGTCGTCGGCAAACGCTTGGACAATCACTCCCATAAGTCGTGTCGTACCGAGGCCATAGCAGCCCATAATTGGGTATTGAGCCCTACCCTCTTCATCTTTATACATAAACCCGAGTGCACGAGGATAGCGATCCCCGAGATCAAACACATTCCCAACCTCTGACGCAATGCCGGTTTTGAGTGTTGATTTTCGGCATTTCGGGCACTCGTCTCCTTCTTTCACCTTCGCTACCTCAAGATTTACGCAATAGTCGCAAGCCTCGCAGTACAAGATTGTATCCTCTCCGGCATCCGTAAGAACCATGAACTCATAAGAGATTTTTTGACTAAAACTTCCGCCGGATGCTTCGGTTACTTTAGCGACAAGTCCGCAACGAGAATAAATACGAAGGTACGCTTGTTTGACGATTTCGTAAAAACGGTCGAAGTCTTCTTGCGTCGTATGGAAACTGTACATGTCTTTCATGCCGAACTCGCGTCCGCGCATGATGCCTGATTTCGCACGCAGCTCATCACGATACTTTTGACCGATCTGGTAGATCGCTACCGGCAGATCTTTGTAGGACGGTGCGTACTCACTCGCAATCGGCGTGACAATCTCCTCTTCGCTCTGTCCAAGCGCGTATTCTTTTTCGGTACGACTATCAATCTTGAAAAGCACGTCGACCTGTTCCCATGCACCGGTTTGTCGCCAGGGTTCGGAAGGATGAAGCGTTGCCATGCGGATTTCTTGCCCGCCAAGTGCGTCCATTTCTTCGCGCACAATATCTTCGATTTTTCGGAGCGTTCGCAACCCTAACGAGAGATAGGAATAGACGCCAGCCATTTCTTTATGAACATATCCCGCACGGATTAAGAGCTGCGCATTTTTCGCGACTTCGTCGGCCGGAGCCTCACGCCTCGTTTTGGTAAAAAGTGCCGTTTGCCGCATTGTGCGAACAGTATACGTCGTGCGACCATATGCCGCAAAACCCTTTATTTATGAAGCAGGTTAAAGATGTCGTGGCCGGAGACAACGATCATGAGGAGAATGAGAAATGCGAAGCCAACCATGTTCACACGTTCCGCTATTTTGGGATTCAAAGGACGACGGATGATGCCTTCGATGATGACAAAAAGCAACCGGCCGCCATCAAGTGCAGGAATCGGCAAGAGATTGATAAGGGCAAGATTAATCGAGATGAGCGCGGTAAGGGAGAGAAGCGCTGCGATGCCATTCATCGAGGCATGGCCGACGGCATTTGCGATGCCGATCGGACCAGTCACTTGGGCAAGGTTAGCTTTGAAAGTAAAAATACTTTTGAAGAAATCAAAAAGCCCGATGGCCGTTGCCCTGGTCGCCTCCCACGTAAAATGAGCTCCCTGCGTAAAGGCATCTTTGAGTGGTACTTTGATTGTGCCGATAGCGGTTACTACAACACCAAGTCCTGGTCGCCTGGGAGCGGACGTGATAGCACCTGCAACGGGGGTGGCCATAATGGTAAGCATTTTGCCGTTTCGATCCACGATAAACTTCATGGGATCGCCTTGCGTATCGGTGCTTATAAGTGTAGTTAGACCCTCGGGATTGTTGCCGTCATACGTTTCGGCAAAGGTTTTCGTAATAATGCTGGCGCTCTTTATTTCATCCCCTGCCATGAATCCTGCTTTATCGGCAGGAGAACCAGGACGCACGTCAGTAAATGCGATGGTCGCGTCTTTTACCTGCGGAATTTGTTCGGGAGAGAGCGGCTGAAGCGTTCCTATTACAAGCGTGGTAGTGAGAAGGATGTACGCGAACAAAAGATTCATTACAATTCCTGCTATCAGGGTAAGTGCTTGAAGAATGCGCGGCTTTGACGAGAAAGCACGCGAGGAAGCTCCGCTTCCTCGCGTGCTTTCGTTTGTTTCTTTGTCCACTGCTTCTCCTGCAACGGCTTCTTCGGTCACCGCATCTTCGCCGTAAATGCGTACGAATCCGCCAAAGGGCAACCAGTTCAATGTGTACTCGGTCTCACCCACTTTCCCTATAGTGAGAGCACGTGGTGGATAGCCAATGCCAAATTCATCAACACGCATGCCCGAGAGCTTTGCAACTATGAAATGTCCCAATTCATGGACCAAAATAAGCACAATGATAACTATCAGAAAAATAATGATCTCCATAAATATAAATTAAAGTGAAATTTCGTCGTGCTTCCTCTTTGCAAGTGCTTGTATTGCCACACTTCCCACATCAATCTTTTTCTGTACGTCTTCTTTAAGACGATCCAGCTCATCCTTGCCCATGCCGCCTTCTTTTTCCGCTGCATCGAGTTCCTTGAGAGCGTCGGTACGATGACCCCGCAGCGTCACTTTCGCTTGCTCGACTTTATCATTGGCAAGTTTCAAAAGAAGTGTGCGACGCTCGGCGGTGAGTTCAGGGAAAAATACGCGCACACCCAAATCATCCGTTCCCACCGACACACCGAGGTCGGCTTCCATGATCGCTTTCTCGATTGCTTTATTTAACGTTTTATCCCACGGAACGACCCGGAGTGTACGCGCATCTTCGATAGTGACCGAACCGATCTGCGTAATTGGAGTGCGCACACCATATGCCTCTGGCTTTATACCATCGAGAAGTGCGGGCGAAGCGCGACCAGTACGGATACCTGAAAATTCACGACCGAGCCATTCTTCGGTTTCCTTTATATGCGCGTCGAGTGCCGAGAAATCGTATGCCATTACGAAGCAGTGTAGCAAATGCAAACAAAAATGACAGTGTAATGAAAAACGCGCGG
>JACDGK010000002.1:0-17439 GCA_013815345.1 Patescibacteria group bacterium | reverse complement strand
GTTCCGCGCGCTGCTACTCTAGAACCTCAAACCCTGCCTAAGAAGCCGGTCGGAGATCCACATTTGACATATAGTCGTCAGGGCCTTGTATCGGATCCAGGGGAGGAAGCACTGAATGAGATGGAAACAGAAGTGGAACATTCCACATGCGAGGATCTCCATCCAGATGATCGTTGATGCAGGTGTTCACCTGTATCATATCCTGAGGCTCTGGATATTTCGTCGCCACGCTGCATCCAACGATCATCCCCATGAGGACACTCCTCTCCTCAGGCGAAAGCGCCAAACGAGGAAGAGGCGCCATGCCTTCCTCCCCTTCCAAACTCTGGGCTCTCCCGGCGCCCGTCGAAAAAAATAGCCCGCACGCGACAGCGGCGAGAACAAAATTCTTGGTCTTCATAGCGTTTCCCCTGGCATTTTGAATGCTTTGTTTCTCTGTCCTGAAATAGAACAGAGTCCTTCCGTGTTCAGTTATACCACAAGACTACACTTACGCCAGGCTCGGAAGTGTTAATAGTATATGTTCAAAAATGAGTTTAAGCGGCGCTGAACGTTCGTGCAGTATCGGTAAAAAGCGATTTAGGTCATTAAGAAAAAGTTGTAACTCCTTTTGCGTTGTTTTGTTTTTCTCTGTTAGCCAGCGGGTATGTACATTTCGCAGTAAATCTTCAACTAAATGAATTGCGGCGAGCCGTGCTGCTTGCTTTTCTTCATCGTTATCAGATTTCGTACGATCAACGATTTTCGCAAGAATCTTTTGCCTTTCAATTTTCTCCGCTGCCAAAAAATTAGCAGCTTCGTTCGAAATTCTCTCTTTCGATCCGTCGTGGGGAAGAGGCAAAAGACGAGAACGCAGTGTAGGTAAGAGTAAGCCTTCGCTTGGGATAACAAGAATAAGAATCGTGCCTGCAGGAGGTTCTTCAAAAAGTTTCAGTAGAGCATTTTGCGCTTCATGAAAAAGACGACTGGCTGAAATAATCATGACTTTTTTATCCCCTACTATCGGCGCAAGTTCTGCAATACTTCGCAGCCGTCGCGCGTCATCCACCGAAAGAAGCCCATGACGAATAGTGATGACGTCGGGATTCGCGACCGTGGACATCTTGAGCTCACCCTCGACGAAAGCAGAAGCATCCTGTATGCCCTCCTCAATTTCTCCAACTAGGAAATATGCATGCGCTGCCATTCCCTATAGAATACTCTATTTGAGCAAATTCATTTCTATTTCTTCGAAATGATGCTCTTCTTATAAGTATCCAGATGACGAAGCGCGATACCGGTGCCGCGCGCAACACAAAAATAGGCATCCTGAGCAAGATTCGCATTTACGCCAGTTCGCCGATACACAAGCTCAGGCAAATGACGCAGCTGAGAAGTTCCTCCAGTGAGGATAATGCCATTATCAATAATATCTGAAGCAAGTTCCGGCGGTGTATCCTGAAGCACTCTGCGCACTGCGCCCATCATTTCGCGCAGCTCACGATGCATGGCTTGTACGATCTCATTGGATTTCAAATCGATAGTGCGTGGAAGACCGGAAACGAGATCGCGACCTTTCACCGGCATCGTAAGCTCTTCAGTAACCGGTACGGCTGATCCGATCGTTATTTTTATTTCTTCGGCAGTCTTGTCGCCGATAGCGAGGTTGTACTGTTTTTTTACATAATCCGCGATCGCGCGATCAAGTTTATTGCCAGCGCACTTTACAGAAATAGAGGCAACGATGCCGCCGAGCGAGATCACTGCGACATCGATAGTGCCTCCGCCGATATCCGCAACCATGCGACCCATCGGTTCATGAATAGGTATACCCGCACCGATCGCGGCAAGAATCGGTTCCTTCACTACGAACGCGTCACGCGCGCCTGCTTTTGCAGCCGCTTCAATGACCGCACGTTTTTCCGTAGAAGTAACGCCAGCGGGCACGGAGATAAGCACCGTGGGCTTGAAAAGATTCCACCTTCCGAGTGCTTTGCGCATGAAATACCGCAGCATCGCTTCCGTTACCCGATAGTCTGCAATAACGCCATCTTTCATCGGGCGGTACGCAGTGATGCTGTCAGGAGTGCGTCCGATCATCTGTTTCGCTTCCATACCAATCGCGAGAACTTTATTATTTTCCGTTGAAACGGCCACCACCGACGGCTCGTTCAGTACGACCCCTTTTCCCGGCACGAAAACGAGAACGTTCGTCGTACCCAGGTCAATGCCCAGTTTGGGAGAAAAAGCTGCCATTTGCTCGTTATCATACCTCTTTTTCGCCGAGTACTCAAAACCTATCGCTGCGGAGGAATTTTGGTCGCGTGACCCATAACTAAATAATGTCGTATACTTTCGACATGCCTGCGGAAGAGAAAAACTTTGTCGTCGAGGGTGGACATTCTTTGTCGGGAAATATCGTCACCAATCGTTCAAAAAACGGTGCCGTCGCGCTCCTCGCTGCATCTCTCCTAAATAAAGGCACGACGACCCTTTTAAAAATTCCGATGATCGAAGAGGTGCATCGTCTTACTGAAGTATTGCGATCGATAGGCGTCACTACGAAGTGGCAGGGACACAATCTCGTGCTCACGCCTCCTGCGAAACTCTCACTTGACACTATTGATCGCGCTGCGGCCGCACGCACACGCAGCATTCTTATGTTCATCGGCCCCTTGCTTCACCATTTCAAATCGTTCGACATTCCGCAGTCGGGAGGATGCACGCTCGGTCTGCGTTCTGTACGCCAGCATCTCTGGGCATTGGAACGGTTTGATGTTTCTATCGAGACACTCACCGACCACTACCATGTGACACACACGAAACTTGTGCCAGAAACAGTCATATTATATGAGGCAAGCGATACAGCGACTATCAATTCCCTTTTAGCAGCTGCCTGTATCGAAGGCGTCAGCACTATAAAATATGCCTCCGCAAATTATCAGGTGCAGGAAGTTTGCGGGTATTTGAAAATGCTTGGTGTTGGTGTTGAAGGTATCGGCACCAGTACGCTCGTCGTGACTGGCGTTTCAGAAATTAATAAAAACGTTTCGTATACCGTCGCAGAAGATCCGACCGACGCAATGTTTTTTATAGCTGCTGCGGTAGCGACTCACTCCTCTCTTACGGTCGAACGGGCACCAATTGAATTTCTTGAAGTCGAGCTGAATGTGCTCGAGAAGATGGGATTGAAATACACCCTTCACTCTGTAGGAATGTCAGAAAATTCTATTACTCGGTTGGCGGATATCACCCTTGAACCTTCCGATCTCATCGCCTTTCCTGAAAAAATTCATGCTCGTCCGTATCCTGCACTCAATATCGACAATCTTCCCTTCTTTGCGGTGATCGCAACGCAAGCTGAAGGCACGACACTCATTCACGACTGGAGTTACGAAAAACGCGCCATCTATTACACCGAGCTTGATCGCCTCGGTGCCGACACACTGCTTCTCGACCCGCACCGCATTCAGATTATTGGGCCGAGTCACCTTCGCGGAGCGCAACTCGTCTGCCCGCCGGCCTTACGGCCGGCGACCATCCTCCTGATCGGCATGCTTGCCGCTGAAGGGCGCTCTATACTGCGCAACGTATACAGTATCAATAGAGGATACGAGGATCTTACTACCCGTTTGCAGAGTATCGGTGCGAAAATCGAAGAAATCTGATATTCTTTCTTCTACCACCGCTCAATTTATGGAACGCGTTTTGCCCCTTTTACGAAAATACTTATTTCTCATTGTTTTAATAGTCGTTATTCTCGGCGTGACCGCCGCGTATTTGGAAGGATATCGTGTAGGCCCGGGCATTCGTCTTTCACGAGTCGGCACACTGACCCTTAACCTTCCTGCAGGAGCAACCGTGTATGCGGATCAAATATTGCGAAACTCCACTACCAAAGCGGGAGCGATAGATATTGAACTAATTTCAGGAAGTCATAGCATCATAGTCTCTATACCGGGCGACTATCCATGGAGTGATCTTGTGGCGGTGACGTCGGGGAAGAATATACAGCTAAGTCCGATACTTGTACCGAACAAGCCCGACGCTACCGTTCTCACCGACTCCGCACGAACTGATGCCCTAAACGCAATCGCATCCACGACGATCCCGAGCAAAACAAATCCTCTCCGACTTGAAGGCGGCTGCGCAGCAGTATATGTTTCTAACAATCAAATCATTACCGACGCTGTTACTGCTTCAGGCTGTACGCCTCCGGTGTATCTTTGTATCGACGGATCCTGCGCTTCTACAATCATCTATTCACCAACGATAAAACTTTCGGCAGTTCTGCCGTATCCCGGCAGACAAGATGCGCTTTTGGTGGGCCTGGGAAACACACTGTACGCAATTGCCCTCGATCCTCGCAGTCCGCAATTTTTTGCGCCCGTACTCGGTGCGACGAATCCGATTTTTGGAGTTCTCTCAAATGGCACCCTCGTCGTACATAACGATGCATCGGTTTTCAGTATCAAGCTTTAAAAAACGTTCTCCGTAAATTTCTGTAAAGGGTACAATGAGGCGATGTATGTATTGGACATCATTCCCCTTTCTCCTACCGCACCCTCAGTGCCACTTTCATACCGAAGTCGTACCAAATTCCCTGCCGGCACGCTTATCAACGTTCCTCTTCGAAAGAAAATAGTTCCAGGGCTTGTCATAGGAAGCATTCCCGTCCACGAAGCGAAAAGCGCCCTTAAAGCTGCTACATTCTCACTTTCGAAAAGCTCTCCCGAAGAGCTGGGAAAACTTCCGCCTGCATATCTGGCTGCTGCGCAAGATATCGCCACCTATCATGCGACAACCCTCGGTGCCGTGCTTTCATCGCTTTTAGTACCTGTTTTGACTGAAGAAATGCTTTTTCAATTTTCAAAGAAAAGAACATCTTCCTCTACTCCTAATCCTCGAAATACTATTGAGCGCATTGAGGCGCCCTTACTTTCACGACGTGCAGTATACGAAAAGTATGTAGAAAAAAAGAGTTCTAAAAATGGCACAACACTTCTCGTTGTTCCTACTCTGGTAGAAATGAATGAGTGGGCAATCCTTTTGAAAAAATATGCGCCGCTTCTTATATCCGGCAAACTTTCAGGCAAACGTCGAGAGGAGGCGATCACACGCGCCTGCGGCGCGCGCGATCGCCTGGTGATCGTCACTCCCGCCTTTTCGTGGATACCGATACCTCAACTGGAACGAATTATTATCGATCGGGTAAGCGCCGGAAGCTATACTTTTCCAAAACGTCCGTATATCGATCTATGTCACGCGCTCGCTGCACTCGCGTTCGCTCGAAACATTCCGCTTGTCTACGGTGATTATCCCTTGCCGCTTGAATACCGTATCGATCCCATAAAACCACTCGTTGAGAAAGCCGGTACTATCGAGATTCGTGACGTGCGAACCGATACGGGGGACAGAAAGAATGAGAGTAAAAAGTCTCACGGTCCTTGGAAGGCGATTCCGGACGATGTGCGAAAAGATATTAAAAGCACGCTTACTAAAGAAGGTCGAGTCGTGGTACTTGCGGTACGTCACGGATACTCCCCCACTGTCGTGTGTCGCGACTGTGGGACGACCGTGACAGATGAGTACGGCAGAATTCTCAGCTTTGTTATTGAAGGCACCAAAAGACTTTTTCGTTCAGTTGACGGCGCAACCATCGAAGCCGCTCACACTCGTTGCAAAGTCTGTGATAGTTGGAATCTATTGCCGCTCGGTGTGGGCGTCGACCGCGTAGAGGAAGAACTGCGAATGGCATTTCCTGATTCTCCGCTCGTTTCTCTTACTCAAGAGGCACTTTCGAAAGCTTCATTTAAGAAGGTCCGCACCTCACTCGATGTTCCGGGAACGATAGTGGTGGGGACTGAGGGTATGCTCCCCTGGCTTTCTCCGGAAATGCCTTTCGACCTTGGCGTGATTGCTTCCGCTGATTCACTGCTTGCGCTTCCCTTTTGGCGAGCGCGGGAACGGTTCGTGCGAATAGGCCTGATGCTGGCCGAACGTGCGACGCGTACGATAGTGGCGACGCGACATCCGGAGGATGCCGCGCTTTTGGCACTTATCTCCCCCACTACCACTGGGTTTTGGAAAGAAGAAACAGAAATGCGAAAAATTCTTCACTATCCTCCTTTTGGCACACTGATTGTTTTTCAGGTAGAAGCTACCGCGACACAACTTACGCACGCACGTGCGGTTATTAGAGACGCGTGTGAAGCGTTTCTGCCCATTGAGCTACCTCCACGCCAGATTTCGCCAACTATATGGCGAGGCGTGAGCGTACTCCAGCTCCAAGGCGGTATGTGGCCGGATGTGAAACTTTCGGAGCGACTTTCACGACTTCCTCCCTCTATCCGCGTGCATATTGACTCCGAAACACTTTGGTGATATAGTATTAACTGACTTGAGTGAAGTTTCTTGATCTGAATTCATATTATGCTCTGGGTTCAGACAGATTCCTTGACTTGAGTTGGTGCCGTCGGCCAGACAGTGCAGAAGCATTAGC
The DNA here is from genome assembly GCA_013815345.1 of Patescibacteria group bacterium. Taxonomy (GTDB): domain Bacteria; phylum Patescibacteriota; class Minisyncoccia; order Phycocordibacterales; family Phycocordibacteraceae; genus C7867-001. Next base: position 10,958 of record JACDGK010000002.1, on the reverse strand, counting down.
GCGCAGGGTGTTGTCGGTCCGCCCTTTGATGCGCAGCCAGTGCCTGTTCTGTGTCGGCGGCACCCCGCCGCTCTTTAACTTGGTATTTTCCGTTTACACAACGTCGATCATGGATATGATTCGACGTTTTTTGTTTACATTTGCTATAGTCTTTTCATGGCGATACTCTCTATCCTCCAAGACGGTGATCCGGTACTACGAAAACAAGCTCTTCCGGTACCGCCGGAGCTTTTTGGTACCGAAGAACTTTCTCGACTCATTGAAAACATGGCCGAAACGCTCGAAGTGCAGCCGGATGGCGTTGCGCTCGCTGCTCCTCAGATCGGTATCTCGTATCGTATGTTCGTCGTGCGATATGATCGCACCCTTCCGCCTCCCCCTGATGGCTCCCAAGAACCAGAGCCTCTGCCATCTCTCGGCATATTCATAAATCCTACATTCATTAAAAGTTCGCGTCGTCGGGTAGAGATGGATGAAGGCTGTCTTTCAGTGCGCAGTATTTTTGGCACTACACTCCGCCACGAGCGAGCGACCCTTCGCGCGCAAGACGATCAAGGAAAATTTTTCGAGCGAGGCGGCGGAGGTTTACTGGCGCAAATATTCCAGCATGAGACTGATCATTTGGACGGTATTCTTTTCATCGATCATGCGCATCACCTGGTGAGAATAAAGAAAAAAGATCTGAATAAGGAATCCGAAGAAGAGATAGTTCCCCTCCTATGAACGAGCCATTTGTCTTTTTTGGCACCCCCTATGTGGCGCGCGATACGCTCGAGATACTAAAATCTCGGGGGTATGTGCCTTCGCTTATCGTCACTTCCCCCGACAGCCCGCGCGGACGCGGGCTGCAGCTCACGCCTTCTGAAACAAAAGAATGGGCGCTTTCCCATGCTATTCCCTTTTTTACTCCGGAGAAAATCACCCCTCAGGTCATCGGGGAAATCAGTGCTCATAATTGCACATACGGTCTCGTCGCTGCGTATGGAAAGATCTTGCCAAAAAAACTCATTGATTCCTTTTCACTCGGCATTCTTAATATTCACTATTCCCTTCTTCCTAAATACCGGGGTGCTTCACCGGTTGAGTCAGCGCTTTTAGCAGACGACACCGTCACCGGTGTCGCCATTCAGCAGATGGTGCCAGCGCTCGACGCAGGCGATATTCTTGCGCTCACCACCGTACCTATTCATCCAGAAGAAACGACGCGCGAGCTTCGCCCGCGTTTAGTCTCCATAGGCGCCAATCTTCTCGCCGACATTCTCCCTTCCTTTATTGATAAAACGATCACGCGTACTCCTCAAGACCCAAGAGAAGCAATCGTATGTAAAAAGATACGAAAAGAAGATGGGCTGCTCGATCTCACTAATGACGCACACATGAATTGGAACAAGTATCGAGCCTATGCAGAGTCACCAGGAACATATTTTTTTGCTACGAAAAAGGGGAAGAACATTCGTGTGAAAATAAAGACTGCCGTTTATGAAACCGGCATCTTTCGACCCAACCGAATCGTTCCTGAAGGAAAAGCTGAGCAATTTTTTTCAGATTTTTCGAAAACAATTTCTTAACGAGATCCGAACCCACGCATAAAGGCTTTGAGTGCCCCACCGCCTTTCCGAAGCAAGCTTTCTCGACGCTGTTTTGCTTTGCGTAATTCTGCTTCAAGCTCGCGCACTGCTACATCAATAGCGGCTTCGATGGTTTCTCCCGTGGCGTCTGCATGATACCTCTTACCGTGCGAATCAAGATTTACCATGGCGCGCCATATATTTCCCGAGGCATGAGCTTCAGTATCCTTGCCCAGCTCTACATAGACCTGCGCGCTCTCTTTCTCCTTTCCAAGATACTTTTTTAGATTTCGTATCTTGCGCTCCGCAAATTCAGTCGTTTTCCCTGATATCTCATTTTCAGCGTCTTTTCCCCGTGGCGTTTTAAAATGAATTTCCATTCTTTCCATTTTACATTTTCATTCCAAAGCGTTGATGAAGATAGTCGACGATAGCGTCTGATTCATACATGGCGACGTCTTTTTCTTCATCTATCAGGTATGGCACTTGTCGTTTACCTCCCTTCTCGATAAGCTCAGCGGCAATTTCAGGATCTGCGATGTTTTTCTGGTCAAAGGTGAGCTGGAGCTCTTCTCCGACGCGGAATACCTTCGCGCAGTATGGACATCCTGTTTTTACATAGAGAATAAGCATAGTGAGGATAGATTAAGGATATTCCTTAGTATACCAAACCGGTTGAATACCTGTTGAATAAATGAGGCCGCAGCGAGAAATGAATCATTCACAAGTTGCCCGATTAGAAATTTCGGCTAGAATGAGTTTTGTCGCATCATGTATCTCTTTCGAGAGTTCTGAAGCGGCTATAAGGTCGATTCTCTTAGAATCCACCAAAAACATTCCGCGGTAGCTCAGTGGTAGAGCGGCTCCCTGTTAAGGAGTTGGTCGTAGGTTCGAATCCTACCCGCGGAGCCAGTTAGGGCTAGTAGTCAATTCTAGTACCAAGTTGAACGGAGAAGCTAGTGTAAAATCTAGCTTTTTTCCGTTTACGCTCGGGTTCTGAAGTAGGTAATTCAAGAATGCTCGTTTTTCAGCTGCTTCAGAACTTTCAAAGATATGTTTTGCCCTGCGAGCGACAGAAAGCACTGTAGCTACCGTGGTTTGGTAGTCATAATCAGCTTTTCTGTGTTCAGACATTTCAATTTCCAAAACCTGAAGCTGGTCGTGATAGTCCTGATGCTTTTTGTCATATATGTCCTTAGTAATTCTCCTACACGTGAAATCGTTTTTACTTTTATCTTGCCGGTTACTATCCTCACAGCAACGCTTATTCTTATTTGTTACAAGAAGGGAGAAAAACCACATTGGCAGTGGGGACTAACAAAAGATAAAGGTGTAAAATAGATATATGAAGAAAACGATACCCACAAAGAAAACATCAATCATTCGCGGATTTACGATCAAGCACCACGCGAGTGGTAAGACAGTATGGTCAAAAGGAAAAATGAAGGATGCTACGCCTCACGGATATTGGGAGTGGTATCGTCCTGACGGAACGCTCAAACGATCAGGTACCTTTAAGAACGGAGAGCCTGCTGGTACATGGACGACATACGACTCGAAAGGAAAGGTTTATAAGGTTACGGAGAAAAAGTAACAAGTAAAACTTGGACGAGCAAATTTGGCGGTCTTTTTATTACACTCTCGCCAACTCTTCCCTCGTCGGCCGCACCACCGGATACAATCCATCTTTAACAATTTAAAAATTATTTTAATCTCTTAAGAAACTCTACATCTTTCTTATCAATCAAATTCTCAGGTAACTCATTAATGGGAAACCACTTCCATTCTATGAATTTCTCTGGCTCCATAAGTTTCGGCTCATCCGAGATTTCACATTCGACAAAATAGACTCTATCCCCATCTTTAACACCGTCTTTCTGACCAATCATTCTTGTTGGAGTAATTTCTGAGACTCCAATTTCTTCCAAGACCTCTCTTTTTAGAGTTTCAATAAGAGTTTCGCCTGCTTGTCCGCGACCGCCTGGATATGTCCAGATGGGCTTCCTTTAACATACTCTCGAAGTCCCATCAGGACTTTGTTATCTTTCCTGATAAAAGCAAAAATACAGAGCTGTTCAGGAGTGATTTCAAACTTTGAGAGGAGATACTTGATATTGAGAGCATTCCCAAGCATTTCAATGCTCGGAAGTCGATTCGGACGTTTGCGTTCATAACCGTAATAAGATCCAAATTTTGACTGGATAACACCAATATAATATTTCAAACTTCTTTTAAAGTACCTAGAAGTGTTGTGCGGATCAAAGTAATTAAGAAATATTTTTCCGCTCTGATTATCAACATACTCGTCATAATATATATCTTTCCACGAATTCATATATATCTTTTTATGTGATTCTTTGTGTTTACTATTCTCTTGTCGAATAGACATTGTCGCGAAGTGAAAGTGTTCTACAAAAGCTTGCTTACAATCAATAATAGAATAACCCGCTTTCCATAGTTTGAGGGACAGGTCTCCATCTCCATAATAAAAAGGATATTTATCTTCCTCACAGTAGCCAGCATCCTCAAGTGCGCTTCTCAAATACATTCCATGATTAATAGAAAGCTTGTGTCCGAGTGTTTGTCTAACGTAGTACATTTTCTCGTAGGGAAAATTTCTCCAATAGAAAGCAACACCGCCCACATTGAGACCCGATTCCAGTTTTTGTTCGAACAACTTATAGGAGTTCATTATTGAACCAGGTATGAGCAAGCAGTCGTCAGAAATCATCACGATGTACTTCCCATGACATGCTCTAAAAGCAATGTTCATGTAGTAGCCCCAACTCTTGCTATCAATTTGCTGGTCGCCCCAATATCCCTTATTGTGCTGAACAATCGTGATAATGTCTTTCTGCGAGGTGAGATATTCGATACTGCCATCAGATGAACCGCCATCTATAACAATTATTTCATATGGAACGGTTAATCCATTTTCTCTAATAGTGCGAATAGCCTTCTTCAAAAAAGGCTTTCTGTTATAACTTCCGAGGACTATTGAGATGATCGGTTTTAACATTCTGATTGGGTACTTGTAATATGTGACACTATATCAAAATCCTTGATATATTTCAATATTTATTGTATGATTCTTTCCAGAAAGGAGGGTCAATAAATGAGACTCATTGAAAGTGCAAATATTCGGGACTGTATCCCGAAAGATGTTTTGGTTCTGGTGAGACACGGTATCGATGTCCCCATTCTCTCGCAAGACCTAAACCAGCCGCTGATTGAGGAAACGAAGCCTGATATTAGGACCTTGAGTAAGCAGTTGATTAAGTTTTGCGGTCACCTCGGCAATACTCGTATTTGTCTAAGACACAGCAATCGCCTTCGTGCGATTCAGACAGCATCGATCATCGCAGAGGAACTCTTTGCCATAGATATGCCAACTGAGATTGTGGAAACCGCCGGAGTACGAGAAATCTACCAGGGCGACTTCATTATCAAGAATCATGTCACTGGCAATGAATACAAGCCCCTGGTTGATGCATGGAATGCGTGGCAAAAGAAACTTGACGCATTCGAACTGCTCTATCGGTTTGGAGATCCTCTTACGGACAAGTTGGGGGTAGCGGAATTTCCCGAACTCGTAGGATGGTTTAGACAATTCGGAGAGCATCAAGGAGACTTTTCTTTGCGCCTTTATCGCATGATGAAGGAGGTGTTCGAAAAGCAAGGTGATGATCTGCAGATTATTGTCGGCCACCAGGCATCATGTTCGCGCATGCAAAGAATTATTAGCGCCGCTTCAAACCTGAAGAGTGTGGATGATTTCCGACCAGGTGAGTTCGTGAAGTTTCTCGAAAAGAAAGGATCAAGGGTTACGATCAATCCTGCATGTGGTGTCGCATTGAGGAAACCAGACCAACAACTCGTCGTTTCGGTGCTCAAAAAGGAAATTGAATACCTTGAGAGCATCGTGTAAGGACCCTGTGAAAACAGGGTCCTTTTTGTTATACTAGTTTCAACTTATGGAAAAATACAAACTTACGGAAATTAAAGAAAAGAATGATTATAATATTACATATATTTGGCATCCTGGAATAATTCCAGAAGGTATACCAGTTCAACAAGTGTATGGCTTCTGTAGTACAAAAGAAAATCTTGTAGCACTTGTTAGAGAGAAGGATGATACCCGATTTACTCCCCCTGGTGGAGGCGCAGAAAAAGAGGAAACTGCGCTCGAAACATTGCACAGAGAATTTATGGAAGAAGCTCAATTTGTTCCAGAAGAGGTAAAGCTTCTCGGCTCTTTGGAAGTTATTAATCCTGGTGCAGAAGAAGATATTCAGAAACACAACCTACAGGTAAGGTTTGCATGTAAAATCGGTAATCTAGATCATTTCGTGCCACTTAGGGACAATGAGACCGAGCAAAGAATATTTGTTTACTATAAGGATTTGCCTGACTATGTTGGGTTCATCAATAAATATACGAGCGGTAAAATCCAGTACGACATGTATTGCGACTTTATCGAAGGCAAGATTAATCTATGAGAATAGCGATTGTTCAACCAAGGACACCGTATCATGTTGCTGGTTCCGAGAAAGTGTCTTTAAAGCATGCTGAACATCTTTCAAAGATTGGCCACAATATTGATTTTTATACTTCAATACCAAAAGGATTGGATGAGACATTTCTTTTTAGAGATTTTATTGCAAAGAATTTAAAGAATGTAAATATTCTGAGATTTGATGTATCGGAATCTGTTCCGGGTTTATATGGAAATAAGCCTGACACAGAACACGTACGATGGGTTACCGAATCCCTTGCGTTCGATGAGAAAATCTTTGAGTCCTTGAAGCAAAGCAGACCGGATATTATCTTGTCATATTACTTACCAGACAGTCTTTTTAAGCCAGTGGGTATACCGAACGTACTCTACCTTTCTGGATATCCTTCAAAACCAGTACCGTGGTATAAATCATTTATAAAATTCTGTAGCGCAACCGTCTCGATTAGTTCCATTGTCTCTGAAAAATGGTCCGAGGAATTAGAGGGAGTACCTCTCAAATATTCCCTGGGAACTGGAGTTGATTATCCTTTAGTTACTCACGAAGTGATAGAGCCGAAAGCAAAGTACAATCTCGTGTTTGCAGGAAGGTTGATCGAAAGAAAAGGAATTATAACGCTTCTTGATGCATTCGCTCAGATTTTAAAATTTAATAATGATATTCATTTGTGGATCTTGGGAGATGGAGAATTACGTAAGGAAGTAGAAAAAAAGATTGATAATTTCAAAATCGATAAGAGTGTATCAGTTGTCGGACTAGTTCAGAACCCATATGACTATTTTAATATGGCAGATATCTGTATTTTCCCCTCTCATCAGGGCGACGGTCTTATGGGAACAGTTCTTGAATCTATGGCTGCTGGAAAACCAGTAATTACAACAATAAATAACGGCAATGAAGATGTCATTACCAACGGAGTAAATGGGGTGCTGATTGAGCCTCAAAGTTCTGTCGCAATCGTAAATGCTGTCACACATCTAATTGAAAACAATGAAGCAAGATTGAGTATGGGTAAAAAGGCTCAAGAATTTATTGCAAATAATGTTGCTTGGGAGAAGAATGCTCAAAAACTTTCAGATATTCTTCTGGAGATTAAAAGCAGGATTTCTTAATCAATAAGCCGCCAACTCTTCACTCGTCGGCCGTACCACCGGATACAACCCATCCTTCAAATTCGGTAGGTATGCGGCCAATGGATCGAGCTTCCAAAAGGTTCCTATCTCAGCCACCATGTCGAGCCAGTTAGTGTTTCCAAGCTATTAAACCATTACGCGGGGCCATTTAATCGTCAACACCTTATACTCACTCCCAGCATTTCGTTTGGCGTCTTGAACGCGATTCCCATGTGCATGCGCTTACCGTTATAGTATGGCAAATAATCTTTGAGTGCGGCTTTGAAATGAGGGATCGTGTGCGCCGTCAGGTCAAAACGTTCCTCCTGCACGCTGCGTTTGAAGCGTTCAACATGCGCCTAATCGTTCGAGTGCCGTACTCGTCCGATCCTCCTATGCTGCCAAAAGCTCGCTGATTACTTCTTCTTTAACATCTGGCTGAGTATTTGTGGAGATAACTTCAGACACTAGGCCAGCATCGGGATGCGAGATTTTCCCGTGTGCCGCTCCTTTGTCCGCATAGCTTATCCAACGATCAACATACTTATAGGGGTCTTGGCCTAGGGCTTCCTCAACCTGTCCAGAAGGAAATATGCGATCACTGTGAGCATATATGAGTATCACTTCGGAAACATTATCTATACGTCGAGGATCGCTATGGATGCGAGTGAGGAGTGGGCGTATGTCACTACCTGCTATTGCGGGAATCTCATCAAGTAATTTCCATTTAAGATTTTGTGTTAATTGGGTTAGAAATGCATTTCCTTTTTTCAAACGTTCTTTATCTGCGGGATCCTTTCCTTCGGATTGTTGTTCTGACAATGCCCTACTCATAAGTGTCCAGGGAGCTTCTTTCCCCGCAATGCCTGCAGGACAATCAAGTACAAGTCGATTGACATGACCTGGGTATGCAGCTGCAAATCCTGTTGCCAAGAGACCGCCGCGTGAATGACCAACAACGTCCGCGCGCTCGATTCCCTCCTGTTCAAGCACGTGAGCAAGCGCCGCGACTTCAGTTTGAAGAAGCGATGATAGGCTCGTGAGAGTTTTTGTCTCGGGCGTTGGTTTATTTTTGGTCTTAGGAGTTTCTGGGTTAATAAAGAGAACTTTTCTGCCTGACTCTACAAGGTTAGCGACTTCATCTCGATAATTTTCTGGGACCGAATTAAATCCACCTACAAAGACTACCCACTCGAGACTTTTCGGTTCCAGCGGTAGTACCTTCTTATACGTCAAATCATCATTTCCAAAGTGGATCGTATAGGATTCCCTGAACTGTCTGTCAAAATCTTTTATTGGGGTAATTACCTGCTCGCGCTGTATAGAAAAATCGTTTGAATGAGGTTGTGCTAAGGCCTCTTCAACCAAACCTTCCATCGAATTGGCGGCTGGTCCATATATTTGTTGCAATTGGCTGCTCAGGTCGGCGGTCCCTTCAGGACTAAACGGTATACGCGGTATCTCATTATTAACATGTCTTTCAAAACCCATATGAATTAGTATATCAAACCAATCTCTTCCTCTCACAAATTACACAATGATATGCTTATTTTTCATGGCCTCCCACCGCCAGCAATGGTTGCGGGGGCTGTTTTTGATACCAAACAGGTTCTCGAACATCCTCCAACTCGCCGAGTATTCAAATTAAAACAATAAAAGTCCGTCAACCAATGAGTGGTGACAGACTTAAATAACGAATGAGCAGAAGAGTGGTTGGTGTCACCGGGCGAGTATTGCCCGGTGACACCTTTCCAGTCGTCAGGCCGTGACGAGTTCGGAGTCGTGGGCCGTGACGGGTGAGCCAACGTCGTGCGCGAGGGCGGCGGCCGGCGGAGAGAAATTTTCGAGTTCGCCGGGGATTGTTTCGACGGTGACTTCGACGCCGCTACCCAGTTCACGGAAGAGCACGACATGCCCATCGCGCAGACCCCCCTCGAAGACGAGGCCGTCGCGGTGATAGTCGCGCGTACCGCCTGGAATATCCCTCTGCTTGAAGGTGGCGATGGCGACTCCATCGGGGATGCCGCACAGCGCGCGCCTAGAATCACAGACCCCCGAAACGAGAACCTGGGAGCCTGGGATCAGGCAAACGGCGGTGCTGGGATCCTCGGGGGAAACGAGGCCGACGGTATGCATGCTGATCGAATCCGTGACCAATTTGTCGTCCACCCGAGCCCTTCGTTGCCGTACGCTTTCGGCGCTATAGTCGCACATGGTTGACCTCACTTTTCAAAGAGTTGTTGAAACTATCACGACAAGACCATCGAGCCGTAACTAAAACACCATAGCACCCGTTAATAGAAACACAAGAGTTTCTAGTCTATTTAATGATTAAGTAGGTTCAAACATCCTCTAGCCCGCAGAGCCAAGAAAAAAAGCTATACTTGCAGTATGACAAAACGCATCTATTTCATAAGACATGGGAGGACTATTCTTAATGATGCTGGAATTAAGCAAGGAGCTGAAGGGAGTCTAAGTGAAGCCGGGATACAGCAAGCACATGTGGTGGGACGGGCACTTGCGAACGTTGAAAATCCTAAGATCAATGCCATCTGTTCAAGTTCCTATGATCGAGCACGAGAAACCGCTCTTATCATTAACACGTATCTACGCGTAGCTATTTCTTATACTTCTCTATTATCCGAACGTCACAATCCTAAAGAAGTGATTAATAAAAGTGTGAACGATCCTGAGGTTAAACACATTACCGGACTTATCGAAAAAGGATTTCATGAAAATACCTACCGATATTCTGATGAAGAGAATTTTATTGACCTTACCAAACGTGCTGAGAAATGTCTCACGTACCTCGAACATCAAAGAGCAAATAGAATCTGTGTTGTGCCGCACCATGCGTTTCTTCAGATCTTACTTTCCTATCTTCTCTATCGAAGAAAATTGGATGCCGCAGGTTATGCAAAACTTGCCTTCTTCAATCCTGCCGATAATGCAGGTATCACAACTTGTGAATATAACCCTTGGTTCAGCTGGTTTAGTCCTACGCGAGGGTGGAAGATCCTTGAGTACAATCAGTACATCGAAACGGATGTGAAATGAGGTTAGCGAACTGCGGAATAGGTTCGAACATCCTCCAAGGCGCGGACCAAAAGTGTCTGTATCGAGGATTATTTTATGCCATCAAGTTTCGCGGCAGCCTCAGGAGTCGATACGGTTCTACCCATCAAAAACAACTTGATTATTCCCCATGCAACAATAAGGTACACAAGCATTGCTAGCAAAGTCGTCCACTCGAACACTGACCCAGCTATTTTAGTCAAACGGAAAACGGTTGCAAAGGGTTCTGCGAACGGCCATGTGACACCGTAGATGAAACTCGCAAACCCAGAGTTTGGATTAGCAGCTGCGATTTTTAATACAAAACGAAACGCGAGAAGGATTTCAAGTAGAGCCAAAATATACCAAACAATTTGTGTACCACGAAAAATCGGCTTAGTAGTCGGAGAATTATATGAATCCATAGGTATCAGTTAAATCAGTAAGATGAAGCGAGCGACGTCATTAATAATTGTGTGCTATGTAATATGAGTATTAAGTTAAGTTTTCATACCAAACAGGTTCTTACATCGTTCAGTATGTGGAGCCAAATGTGCAGATGGCTTTGGCGCATTAAGTTTATCCCCTAAAATAACCCGTCACTAACGTAAGCCAGTCTTGCTTGGTCTGCCAGACTCCATTTGTGTCTAGATAAAGCACTCCCGCTGAGCCAGAGCCTTTATTAGTACCTGAGCGGTATTCCCAAT
>JACDGK010000025.1 GCA_013815345.1 Patescibacteria group bacterium | reverse complement strand
TGGTAGCAGTGCATGGCAAACCAGTAGATTTACAGATTAGCGGCGCTGACTTGCTGATAGATAAAACAATCATTGATAAACTCTACGACCCAATTTTGCACCTAGTCCGCAATGGCTTTGATCACGGAATCGAATCGGTGGAAGTGCGTCGCCAGCATGGGAAACCAGAAACGGGGCAAATCCGTATCCACGCTTATCAGCAGGACCGCTGGACAATGATTGCAGTCAGCGATGACGGCAAAGGTCTGGACTTTGAGAAGATCTTTGACCGAGCCAGAGAAATGAACTTGCTGATGCCAGAGGCTAGTAGTTTTCCCGAACATCTCGCGGCGTTCCCTACCTTCAGCTTTTAGCAAGGTAGGGGTTGGAGCGGGCGGCGACGATTCTATCTCTGAACGACGCTCGAAGAGCGATCGTAAGAGATGGATGAGGAGTCGCCAACTAATTAATTGGGCACTTCCTGGGACTGGATATACTCTTTAATCTTCTCTATAGGAGCGCCACCACAAGATGCAACGTAATAGGCTCCAGACCAAAGTACAGGTTTTGACCAGTAGTGTTGCTCAAGATGAGCGGCAAATTCTTGCCTGAGTATTCTGCTAGACGCTGACTTAAGACTACCAATGAGGGCGGAAATGTTGTTGTCTGGGTGTAGGTCTATTAATAGATGTACGTGGTCAGCCTCGCCATTGAATTCAATTAGCACTGATTTGGCTTTCCGACACACTCCAGCTAGGATATCTGTCATTCTCTCCAGCATGGCAGCTGTGAAGACTTTACGGCGATATTTAGTCACAAACACAAGGTGTAGGTGAATAGAAAAAACTGAGTGAGAGCCGCGTCTGACAACGGTTGACATTGGGTAAACCTGAGTGTATTATTCAGTAATGATAACTCGACGCGCAACATACAGGCTGTATCCGACTTCTGCTCAAGAGGACCAACTCTACAAGTGGAGGAAGATGCATCAATACCTTTACAATGCGGCAATTGCCAACCGCAAGACTCAGTACGAACGGTTCAAACATGGTGTTGACTATTTTGAGCAGCAGAACTGTTTACCTGCATTCAAACAGGTGTGGCCTGAATACAAGGCGTTGGGCGCTCATGCTCTACAAGCAACGTTAAAACGTGTAGACATGGCCTATCAAAGATTTTTCAAGAAGTTAGGAGGCTACCCAAAATTTAAATCCATCCGTCATTACAGCGGTTGGATGTACCCAGATAGAGACAACTGGAAAGCGCATACCATCGGCGATAATGGTTATCTAGAAATCTCCAATCTTGGTAGTATCCAAATGCGTGGAAAAGCTAAGACTTGGGGAAAGCCAACTACTTGTACTATTGTTTATCGCTCTGGTAAATGGTATGCGAGTATCACTATAAATTGTGAGCCAGCAGCTAAAGATTTAGGTACTGGCTCTATCGGTATAGATTTTGGAGTAAACGCTGCTGCTGCAGTTGCCGATGGCGAGAAGGGGTATTTCATTGAAAACCCCAAATGGTTCAAGCAGACGCTACCCAAGATCAAAAAAGCTTCTCGTAACAAGCGCCGGAAACGTGCGCCCAACTGGAAGAAGAGGATCAAAGCTTCTAGAAGATACAAAACAGTTCAGAAAAAAGTTGTTCGGCTTCATCACAAAGCAGCTAATCAGCGTCAAAACTGGATTCATCACCAAGCGGCACAGATCACCAGCAGTAATAGCCTGGTCGCTACGGAAAAACTAGAAGTTAAGAATATGACCCGCAAGGCTAAGTCGGGCAGCAAGAGAAAGCGTCAAAAAGCTGGACTCAATCGTTCTATTTTAGATGTCGGTTGGGGCATGCTTACGGCTGCAATTAAGTACAAGTTAGAAGAAGGTGGAGGCGTTTTTGTGGAAGTACCAACAAAGACTGTTAAACCTTCTCAAACTTGTCCTAGATGCTTGCACCAGAAAAAGAAAGAACTATCTGAACGCATACATCTATGTCTGGAGTGCAAATACACTACTGATAGAGATTTAGCGTCAGCAGAAGTCATGCTTTTGTGGGCAACTGGATCTGGGGCGTTTGGAACGAGCGTCCTCAGACGTGGAGCAAACGGCTCTACTTCACAGACCAAAGAACGCAAGAACTGTGGATCTATGAAGCAACTGGGTGCGATGAAGCGTCAAAAATCTCTCTCTGCTGACGGGCATTCAGAAACCCCGTCCTCGCGCAGCAGGGCGGGGTAGTTCATTACGGCGGCCCGACAGTCTTCATCGCCAAGCATTCACAGTCCCACTCTCGTACCTGATGAAGCCGCTGCCAATGTAGATAATTCCCAGGGCATACAACTTGCGATTCGGATAGGTCATCCATCCAAACCCCCGCCGTTTGCTGCGGTAGTTCAGGTAGCGTCGAAAGCGGATATTGATAAATCGTTGCAGGCTCCTAAACGCTTGGCTGGCGTTGGTATGGCGATAGTAATTCGCCCACCCCAATACAACCTGGTTCACTTGCCGCACGAATTCATCTGGCAGGATAGGTGCCCGCCGTTTAGTGAAGGACTTAATCTGCCGACGGATATTGCACTGTGAGGTCTTGCTGGGGAAGATGTAGATCCCATTCTTGCCAGTTTTAGGACTGCGGCGCTTAACGAAGTTAAACCCAACGAAATCAAACCCTGCGGTCAATTTCGTGATTCGGGTCTTCTCGCTGTTCAGGGTCAGTCCCATCCGCCGAGTTATCGACTCAAATGCTTGTAGCGCCTGAGTTGCTCCTTGACGGCATACCAAAATCGCATCATCAGCGTAGCGGTGCAGGGTAGCCCCTAATTTCTCAGGGTAGCCCCTACTATGCCATACGCGGTCGAGCAGGTTTAGGTAGATGTTGCTGTAGAGCGGTGATATCGGTGCCCCTTGTGGGACCCCTACCGTCGTTGGCTCCACCTGCCCTTGATACTCTACCCCCACCGTGAGGC
>JACDGK010000024.1 GCA_013815345.1 Patescibacteria group bacterium | reverse complement strand
AACCAAGGATTAGCATGCAACGTATTAGCTAAATTGATCATAGTTTCCAAAGCTACTCCTTTGTCGGCAAAAGTAGCGGAATTAAGCGTTGGACGCTCTGACCACTTGCTGATATTCGAGTTATTAGTGTTCATCCAGTCCATAAACCTGATGGTTTTAAACTTAGATAGGCGCTGTAAAAACAACGGATGAAACGGCTGTGTCTTATAAGTTTTCTCAAATCCCGGCATAATTAGTCTAATATTGCGGACCGGATTGTTAGGATCAGTAGCCAAGATCCGCATAAAGATGCCGCTAGCTTGAGGCACTACATTCAAAACCATCCGCCCAGGTGTTTGGCTCACAACTGAGGCGCTACCAAACAGGAAATTTATCGTCGCTTGACCATTGTAAAGCAGTACATACTGACCGCTGGGGTAATGTCCTACACCATCATCAAACATCACCGTATCAGCATATTGGTCTGGCTCTAAAGAAGCGATCCCGCCACTAGGAGTTAAATGTAAAGGACCACCTTGACCCCAAGCAGAGTCTTTATGTTGAGATATCCAAGAACGGGAAACTTTAAAGGCATCGACAAATGGCCATTGAGTTGTCCAGTCAGCAACCCCGTTTAAATTAATCCCTAAAGGAGAGTTAGTGTTCGGATATGCAGAGGTATTTGCATCAGTCGCCAATACTGTATTGCTAGTAATTGTAGTAATAATAGACGTAATAAAGATGAAAACTAAGACAAAAGATTTAAATGTTCTTCTGATGTTTCTTGCAGTAATATAAAACATACAAAGAGTTAATCAAGCTACAAAATAAAGTTAACTCTAGCTCTGCTACATGTATAAGCGTGAATTTACTGAAACACATCTAAAAGTGAATTTACTCAAGAATTTATCTTGTTACTACTTGTCGACTATTTTTTTAGTACATTCACTGATTGCATTAGTTGAGGAATTTACGCAGAACTTCGGTTAGCTGGACATAACTCTGTATAATTACTGTCCGTTCGCTGATTTTGAGGAGGCAAGAGGAATTAATGCCTTGAGGGGCAAAGAATAGAGCGATTGTGCCAGACGCTCAGCAAAGGGAACTGTTACGAGGTAGGCTCTTTGAGCAGTTTTTGAGACTTGAGAGTATGACCAGCGAGAGGGTGGAAATCAGTTCGGAGCGGGTTGATGATATTCCAGTCATCGTGGAGTGGCTCAAGCAAATGGAGATTGCCAAATGGATTGACCAAAAACTGAGTCAGCCACACGGAAACCGTAAAGGGTTGAGTTACGGGCAATTGAGCGTGTTGCTGTTGACCTACATGATGACCCAGGCAGATCATCGCTTGTGTGCAGCGGAAGCATGGGTGAAGTCTCATCGGCAGAGTTTAGAATTAACGACAGGGTGGTTGATTAGGGAAAAGGATGTTACGGATGACCGCCTCGCGCGTGTGGTGGAAGAATTTGGGAAGCAGGAAGAGGCTTGCAGACAGATTGAAGTCAAGCTCGGCCAGCATCTGATTCGAGCGTATGAATTGCCAACAGAGGTTGCAAGGGCAGACACAACCAGTTTTTCAGTGCAGCATCAGCAAGGCGAAGCAGACCAACAGAGTCTGTTACGTCATGGGTACTCCAAAGACAAGCGCCCCGACCTATTGCAGTACCGTCAATTATTGGCAACCCTAGACCCTGCTGGGATTCCGTTAGTGAGTGCAACCCTCCCCGGCAATGGAGCGGATGACCCGCTGTATTGGCCGACCTGGCAGCGCATGACCCAAGTGATTGGACACAAACACTTTGTCTTTTTAGCCGATTGCAAAGCCGCAGCCATCTCCACACGCGCTCAAATTGCCTCAAAGGGAGGGGTCTATTGTTTTCCCGTCCCGATGAGTGGGCAACACCCCTTGTGGCTCAAACAGTGGGTACTCGACCCACCGAGTCCGAGCAGAGAGATTCGTCTGTCGAAACCGGATGCGGATGAAACTGCCGTTGGGAAGGGATTTGATGTCGAACTTGGACAGTTCTGGTTCAATCCGCACACCCAAAAATGGGTGCGTTGGCATGAACGCTATTTGGTTGTGTACTCCCCAAGTCTGGCGACAGCGCAAATCCGTGGTCAACAGCAGCGTCTTGAACAGGCCCAAACCGCACTTGAGAAATTGGCAGCAAACCCAGGGAAGGAGCTAGAGCAACTCAATCTGAAGCTGGAGGCGATTCTCAATCGCCACCGCGTCAGGGAGTTCTTCTCAGTCACCCTCACCTCAGAAGTCCGGTCTCAAAACCGCTACGTTGGACGGGGGCGTCCCACCGCTAACTCGGTCACTGAGGAAGTGACTCAGAGCCAACTATGCCTTCAACTTGAGCGCAACACCAATGCGATTGAGGAAGCTAAACAGTTGGCGGGGTGGCGTTTGTATGTTACCAATGCCCCGATATCTCAGCTTTCTCTACCTCAGGCTGTGATCTACTACCGGGATGAATGGCTCGTTGAACGAGGGTTTCATCGCTTCAAGCGCGGTCGTTTACCCGCGCTGCCGATTTATTTTCAAAATCAACACCGGATTGCAGGGTTAATGTTCTTGCTAACGCTGGCGTTACGGGCATTTACCCTAATTGAGTTTGTGGTCCGACAGGCATTACAAAGGACTCAGCAATCTTTAGCCGGTCTTTATCAGGGCAACCCCAAGCGAGCTACGGAACGCCCCTCTACTGAACAACTTCTTAAAGCCTTTGACAATCTCACCCTCTATTTTTTGCCAGACCTTAACCGCTTTATGACACCTCTATCTGATCTCCAGAAACAGATTCTTGCACTGATGCAATTACCAGAATCTCTGTATCACCTACATCTCAAGCAGCGCAAGACTTAATTCCCTTCTCTCTTCCAAAATCAGCGAACCGACAGTACTAGAGCAATGCTCACTTAAATAGATAACAGTGGTTCCCTACTACCTACTCCCAGT
>JACDGK010000023.1 GCA_013815345.1 Patescibacteria group bacterium | reverse complement strand
ATTTAAAATTCTTTAAATATCTAAAAGAGTCTTTTTTTATGTTCATTTATAAAGATCGACGCTTGAGGAAAATCTTCAAACATCAAATGGCGTAAGCGGCATAGTGCAAACTATGCCAAAATAATTGTAGCTCGAATTTTAACAGCTTGTATCAAATTTTTTTGGTCAAGCTATTAAGGGCTGCTGGTGGATGCCTTGGCATCAACAGGCGATGAAGGACGCGTATACCTGCGAAAAGCTTCGGTGAGCTGGAAATAGCTTTGACCCGGAGATCTCCGAATGGGGCAACCCAGTGGGACTTAAATCCCCACTATCTTATTCTGAATACATAGGACTAAGAAGCGATACCTGCCGAACTGAAACATCTTAGTAGGCAGAGGAAAAGAAATCAAAATGAGATTCCCCTAGTAGCGGCGAGCGAAGCGGGAAGAGCCCAAACCGCAGTTTTTAACTGCGGGGTTGTAGGACCAGTTATAAAGAGTAGAGATTTCTAGCTGAACACTTCTGGAAAGTTGGGCAGTATAGGGTGAAAGCCCCGTAAGCGAAAGAGAAATCTACCAAGACTGGCACCTGAGTAAAGCCGGACACGTGAAACCCGGTTTGAATCTGGAGGGACCACCCTCTAAGGCTAAATACTCGTTGATGACCGATAGTGAACCAGTACCGTGAGGGAAAGGCGAAAAGAACCCTTGTTAAGGGAGTGAAATAGAACCTGAAACCAGCAGCTTACAAACGATCGAAGGCCTATGCCCTTTTTAAGGGAATGGCTGACGGTGTGCCTTTTGCATGATGAGCCAGCGAGTTGCGTTATATGGCGAGGTTAAAGGACATACGTTCTGAAGCCGAAGCGAAAGCAAGTGTTAAAAGCGCGAACTTTAGTCATATGACGCAGACACGAAACCGAGTGATCTATCCATGACCAGGTTGAAGCAAGGGTAACACCTTGTGGAGGACCGAACTAGTAACTGTTGAAAAAGTTTTGGATGAGTTGTGGATAGGGGTGAAAGGCCAATCAAACTCGGAGATATCTTGTTCTCTTCGAAATAACTTTCGGGTTAGCCTCGAACATATGTTCTGCAGGGGTAGAGCACTGAATTCACGCGGGGGCCTACCGGCCTACCAAAGGAAATCAAACTCCGAATACTGCAGAATCGTTCGGGAGATAGACTGTGGGGGATAAGCTTCACTGTCAAAAGGGGAACAGCCCAGATCGTCGATTAAGGCCCCTAATTCCATGCTAAGTGAGTAAGGAAGTAGAGTTTCTAAAACAGTTGGGATGTTGGCTTAGAGGCAGCCATCATTTAAAGAGTGCGTAACAGCTCACCAATCGAGAAACTCTGCGCCGATAATATCCGGGACTAAAGCATGGAGCCGAAATCACGGGTTTGCTTTGTAAAAAGCAAGCGGTAGAAGAGCGTTGTATGTGCGTCGAAGGTATACTGTAAAGAGTGCTGGAGCGCATACAAGTGAGAATGCATGGCATGAGTAAACGATAAAGGGGGTGAAAATCCCCCTCGCCGAAAACCTAAGGTTTCCAGGGTTAAGCTCGTCTTCCCTGGGTTAGCCGGTCCCTAAGCCGAGGCTGAAAAGCGTAGGTAATGGAAAGCAGGTTAAATATTCCTGCGCCGCTAAAGTCTATGACAATGGGTTGACGAAGTAAGTTAAGCACGCGGACGATTGGACGTGTCCGTGGTGCCATGAGGTAGTCTGATAGGCAAATCCGTCAGAATAATACCAGGTGGTAACTAAGGGGAATCTTCGGAGGAACCGATAGTGTAGCGCGATGCTTCCAAGAAATAAACTCTAGTCGATGTAGGCGACCGTACCAAAACCGACACAGGTGGGTGGGAAGAAGATTCTCAGGCGCGCGAGAGAACTCTCGTTAAGGAACTCGGCAAATTATCCTCGTAACTTCGGGAGAAGAGGAGCCCCAGGCTGTGATTGACTTCGCGTCATGAGCAGCAGGGGGCCGCAGAGAAATGGCCCAGGCGACTGTTTAACAAAAACACAGCACTATGCAAAGACGTCTAAGTCGAAGTATATGGTGTGATGCCTGCCCAATGCCAAAAGGTCAAAAGGAGATGTTAGCCGCAAGGCGAAGCATTGAATTTAAGCCCTGGTGAATGGCGGCCGTAACTATAACGGTCCTAAGGTAGCGAAATTCCTTGTCGGGTAAGTTCCGACCTGCACGAATGGTATAACGATCTGGGCACTGTCTCAACGAGAGACTCGGTGAACTTGTAGTAGCAGTGAAGATGCTGTTTACCCGCAATAAGACGGAAAGACCCCGTGAACCTTTACTGTACTCTGATATTGGCTCTTGACTTGTCATGTGTAGGATAACCAGGAGGCTGTGAAATCCCGTCGTTAGGCGGGATGGAGCCATCGTTGAAATACTGGTCTTGACAAGTCGGGAATCTAACGAAATCCCATGAAGCTGGGATTCGGACATTGTCAGACGGGCAGTTTTGCTGGGGCGGTATCCTCCTAAAGAGTAACGGAGGAGTCCAAAGCTTGTCTCATCGTGGTTGGTAATCACGAGTAGAGCGTAAAGGTATAAGACAAGTTAACTGCGAGACCTACAAGTCGAGCAGATACGAAAGTAGGGCTTAGTGATCCGGCGGTGGAAAGTGGAATCGCCGTCGCTCAACGGATAAAAGGTACTCCGGGGATAACAGGCTTATCGCCACCAAGAGTTCATATCGACGTGGCGGTTTGGCACCTCGATGTCGACTCATCGCATCCTGGGGCTGAAGAAGGTCCCAAGGGTTTGGCTGTTCGCCAATTAAAGCGGTACGCGAGTTGGGTTCAAAACGTCGTGAGACAGTTTGGTCCCTATCTTTTGTGGGCGTAGGATACTTGAGAGGAGCTGCTTCTAGTACGAGAGGACCGAAGTGGACGAACCAATGGTGTTCCGGTTGTTCTGCCAAGGGCATTGCCGGGTAGCTATGTTCGGAACGGATAAGCGTTGAAAGCATCTAAACGCCAAGCCTCCCTCAAGATAAGGTATCCCAATGAGACACCATGTAGACCACGTGGTAGATAGGTTGGAAGTGTACGCATAGTAATATGTTTAGCTAACCAATACTAATAAGTCCATTGGCTTGACCACCTTTTTTTAAAGGAA
>JACDGK010000008.1:11698-15286 GCA_013815345.1 Patescibacteria group bacterium | reverse complement strand
ATTGGGAATACCGCTCAGGTACTAATAAAGGCTCTGGCTCAGCGGGAGTGCTTTATCTAGACACAAATGGAGTCTGGCAGACCAAGCAAGACTGGCTTACGTTAGTGACGGGTTATTTTAGGGGATAGGGGGTGGAGGCGGGAAAAAGACCAAAATGGTATAGTGGCCTATACCTTATATATGGCAAATATTCTGGGTAAACTATTCACGCAGAATCAGTCCGCGGCCTTTCTGAAGGCCGCGGGTGGCGTTGTAAAAGCTGCAAACAGTCTTGCGGATGAGTTTGCAGCACTCTCTCGAGAAGAAATTGCGGCACGTCTCGTGACCGTAAAAGACCGCACGAATGGCATACCCCAAAACGATGCGGATATTGCCGAAGTCTTCGCGCTTGTTCGTGAGGCCTCTACCCGAACCCTTAAAGAACGTCACTACGATGTACAGCTTCTTGGTGGGCTCGCCCTCGCCAAAGGCAAGATTGCCGAAATGCGCACCGGAGAAGGAAAGACACTCGTTGCGACGCTCGCCGCTACACTGCGAGCGCTCTCTGGTAAAGGGGTGCATCTCGTGACCGTCAACGACTATCTCGCGCGCCGCGATGCGGCATGGATGGGACAGGTGTATAACTACCTCGGCCTCTCGCTCGGATCAGTCACTTCATCGGGCGCATATCTCTATGACCCAAGCCATATTACGAAAGAAGAAGATGTCGCCGAAGAAGGTTCTTTTCGTGTCTTCTATGACTACCTTCGACCGGTGACGAAGAAAGAAGCATATGCCGCGGATATCACATACGCGACCAACAACGAGCTCGGCTTCGATTACCTTCGCGACAATACGGCATACGACGCCTCACAGATCATGCAGCGCGGACATCACTACGCCATTATCGACGAGGTCGACTCTATTCTTATCGACGAGGCACGCACGCCGCTTATCATTTCCGGTCCAACGGGTGATGCAGAACAGCTTTACGACCGCTTTGCACATATTGCCGATGCTCTCGTGCCGGAAGAAGACTACACGGTTGATGAAAAACAAAAAGCCGTGCAGCTCACCGACGAAGGCATCACAAAAGCTGAACAAGCGCTTGGTGTTGAAAATCTCTATACCGAAGGTGGGGTGAAGTATGCACATCATCTGGAAACGGCAGTACGTGCAAAAGCACTTTTCCAAAAAGACAAAGAGTATGTCGTGAAAGAGGGCGAGATCATGATCGTTGATGAATTCACCGGACGTTTGCAGCCAGGCCGTCGTTGGTCAGAAGGTTTGCATCAAGCGATAGAAGCGAAAGAGCACGTGCCCATTCAGAAAGAAACCCGTACGTATGCGAGCGTGACCTTCCAGAATTTTTTCCGTATGTACGACGCGCTTGCCGGTATGACGGGTACGGCGCTTTCCTCTGAAGAAGAATTTTATACCGTGTATGCACTCGAGGTGGTAGCCGTACCGACAAATCGTGATGTACAACGTAAAGATAATCATGACCTCATATTTCAAAACGTAACGGGTAAGTACATCGCGCTCGTGCGACAGATTAAGGAACTGCATGATCAGGGGCAACCAGTACTCGTGGGTACCGTTTCTATCGAAGACAACGAAGTTGTGAGTCAGTTTCTCAGCAAAGCAAAAATTCCGCACGAAGTCTTGAACGCAAAGAATCACGAAAGGGAAGGAGAGCTTATTGCGCAGGCAGGAGTGAAAGGAAAGGTGACCGTGGCCACGAACCTCGCCGGTCGCGGCGTCGATATAAAGCTTGGCGGCGCGCTCGCGACTCCCGAGGAGCGCGAAGAGGTCCGACAGCTTGGTGGCCTCTATGTGATCGGTACTGAACGCCACGAAGCGCGCCGCATCGACAACCAGCTCCGCGGACGGTCGGGTCGCCAAGGCGACCCGGGCGGCACGCGTTTCTATGTGTCCCTCGAAGATCGTCTCATGCGCGTGTTCGCTTCGGACATGATCAAGCGGGTGATGGGTACTTTCAAAATTCCTGAAGACGAGCCAATCGAAAGCTCACTTATTACGAAATCGCTCGAGACCGCGCAGAAACGCATCGAAGGTTTTAATTTTGACTCACGCAAACAAGTGCTCGCATATGACGATGTTTTGAATACGCAACGTCTCGCTATTTATCGAGAACGCCGCGTCGCGCTTATCGGTTCTGCAGAAGAGCTCGAAACGGTCGTGCTCGGTATGATCGCGGGCGACGAAGCAGCAATGCAAGCGTACGATGAAAAGCGTTCCTCGCTCGGAGTCGAAGTCTTTAATCAACTTCTGCGACGACTCATTCTGCAGATTATCGATACCTTCTGGCTCGAACAATTGGAAACGATGGAATATTTGCGTCGCTCGGTCTCGCTTCGAGCGTACGGCCAGCGTGATCCGCTCATCGAATATCGTCGCGAAGGACTCGCCCGTTTTAATACAATGGAAAAGAATATTGCCGGTGCGCTCGCCGAAGCGCTTCCGCGTGTCGAGGTCGCGGATGATTCCCGTATACGTGCCGAAGAAGAGAAAATGCGTAAAGCAGTTCTTGCCGCTTCTGAAGCAGGGGATGGTACCACAGCGAAAATGCCAATCGTAAAATCTGGTACCGAAAAAGGTCGCAATGATATGGTCACCATTCGTAAAGGCGACGCTGTGCAAACCATTAAGTTTAAAAAAGCAGAACCATTGCTCACCGAAGGTTGGACTATCGAATAATTCGATTAAAATCGGTATTCTTGACATATAGCTCAAATCGAAGTACATTGTTAACGAGCTCTAGACCTTTGATATTTGGGACATTGTGCGAATTCGCAATAGCGTAGAGCGCTCTTATTCTAGAGCTTTCTCCGCTATGGCGAACCAGAACTGTCCGTAATGCCCGCTAGCATGCTCCCCGACGTTCGGGACAGCATCCACACTGGAGATTCCACATGGATAAGCAAGTCAGTGCCGGCTAGCTCCGGAAACAATTCGACCTCATGGATCAGAAGGGAGTCACCGGCGACCATTTTCAGAAGTTGCTGGATACCGGCGTCCTGGCCGACCTCTTTGATCCCAAGGCCGATTTCTCGAATCGCGAGGCGTTCCGCGCAGCGCTCAAACTCGGCACAGCGGCCTCCAAGCCGTCCGTGCTGAAGCTGGTGAACGGCGATGTCGCACTCGACGCCATCGCGGCCTACGATCCGTCGGCCCTTAAAAGCCGCAAGGGTGTCTGGGTCTCCGACGACTTCGTGTTGCACGTGCGCTTGAGGGCCAGTCCAGTCGAAAACCTCGGTCAGCTCTCCCTCAGCTCCCACGAGCTGATGAAGAACACCTACGAACGCGAGATCACACCCGGCCTCGGCGAGAACTACATCTTCTACGAGTCCGAACTCTGCGCCCGCATCGACCAGATGATCAGCAAGCAGCCAAACGGTGAGAAGGGCGACCTCCTTACCAACAACGGCCACGCGAACATATTCTACGTCGCAGGCTACGTGGTCCACGTCCGCTGGCTCTCCGACTATCGGAAGTGGGACGTCGACAGGTGGGACCTCGGCGATGACCGCTGGCGCGCTGGCGATCGCGTGTTCGCTCGCAACTGAAACTGAATACCTTGGGGCG
>JACDGK010000008.1:0-11688 GCA_013815345.1 Patescibacteria group bacterium | reverse complement strand
CGGCCGGACTCGCCACCGAATCTCTCCTATCTCTTTGATACTTTGTATCTTGGAATTCGAGAGATTTTATATTTTCCTCGAATGAGACTTAAGCCACACAGCAATAGTTTTGATTTCCCGTGTATCAATGGCTACACGTAGGACAAATTGTACGACTGCTCTATTAGTGGCGGTAAGTTCATACCCATTCAAGAAAAGGAAACGTGCGCATGCAGTAATACCGGTACGTTTATTGCCGTCGATGAATACGTGATAATTAACTACCGATTCAAGGTACACCGCGGCTTTTATAAAGATGCCCTGATAGAGATCTTTTCTGGTGAAAACCGCCCGAGGTTTTTCAGCCAGTGAAGCAAGTAGATGCGCATCACGAACCCCATGCGACCCTCCGGTCGCATCAATAAGTTCAGAATGAAGCACTAGTATCGATTCTGCCGAAAGATAGCGAATCATTACTTGGCAAGCGCCTCAAGTGCTTTTCGATATCGTTTGATGAAACGATTGCTCCAATCAAGTATTTCAGTATCGGCAAGAGGAGCAGGATGGGATACCACTACCCGTTGATTTTTCTCATCGACGTCGAGTGCAAGCTGCATTCCCGCTTTTATGCCGAGCGCTTTGAGAGACTTCTTTGGGATCACCACAGCGACCGATGAACCCACTTTGATTGCTTTTTGGAGTGATGCCATAGGGTGTGATAATTACGATTATAATACCATTATAATCAAGCATTCTGGCAAGTCAATAGAGAATACCCTTGAAAAATTTATTAGGTTTATATATACTGGCTATAGTGCCCGTGGGCGAAAGCCCCTCCCTAGCCACTTAAGCTAGCAACGGGTACTACAAAAATCCCGAGGATATACCCTCGGGATTTTTGTATCAATCAATGCCTTTTCTTTTTTCGGTTCTTTTTTCGCATGATGCTCAGGAAATACAGCCTTCCCTCGAGTCCCTTTCTCATTAGTATTACTTTTATCCTTCGCTTCCTTTCATCTTTTCCGGTAACTCCGTACCATATACTCCACATAATAAATGAATCACTATGCCTTTTCGAGCAAACTGCCGCAGAAGCATTAGAGATAACTTCATGTACGTAGGGAAGTAGTGAAAGACGATAGTAACGCTCAGCAATGCTTCGGGGACGGCGTCCTTTAAATAACAAATGATGAAAACCATCGGCATCGAAATAGACCTTTTCTTGTAGAGATGGACAAAAGCACGGCTGAAAAGACTCATAAAGATTTCTATACTTAATTTCAAAAGAGTTCTTCACAAAATTCCAGTATATGTATCTACCATAAAGTTCTAATCAAAAATTTATAAAATCAGGTCGATTCTTTCAAAAAATGCCGTAAAGTGCCGTTTGCGCTCCTTTCTGATAGAGTGGGAAGATATGGCATTTGTTGATGAGGTAACGATCTATGCACAAGGAGGACACGGCGGCTCAGGCGTCGTGCGGTGGATGCATATCAAAGGAAAAGAGAAGGGGGGGCCTTCCGGTGGTGATGGCGGCAAGGGCGGCGACATAATCTTTGAAGGTGTGCGTGACCTCGCGGCGCTTTCCAACTATCGCTACTCGAAAAAGTTTCGTGCGGAGGACGGCGGCCCCGGTGATAGTAACAACAAACACGGTGCTGACGGCAAGCCGATCGTGTTACGCGTGCCGGTAGGCACCATCGCGAAAGATACTACGCGTGGTGAGATCATCGAGATTCTTGCGGCTGGCGAACGTAAAACGATGTTCAAGGGTGGTCCCGGTGGCTTCGGCAACGACCACTTCAAAAGCTCCACAAACCAGAATCCGATGACCGCAACACCGGGCAAAATGGGGCAGGGTGGGGATATCCATATCACCCTCAAAATCATCGCTGACGCAGGCTTCATCGGTTTTCCGAACGCCGGCAAGTCGTCCCTTTTGAATGCATTGACTCGTGCGCAGTCGAAAGTGGGTGCGTATCCCTTTACGACACTCGAACCATACCTCGGTGATCTTTACGGCTTTCTTCTTGCTGACATTCCAGGACTCATTGAGGGCGCCTCGACTGGCCGAGGGCTCGGTTCGAAATTCCTTCGTCACATCGAGCGTACCCGATTTATTACGCATCTCGTCTCGGCTGAGCAAGAAGACCTCGCCGCGGCCTATACAAACATACGCGCGGAGCTTGAAGCATTCGGACGTGGACTGCCCGAGAAACCAGAGCTCGTGGTACTTTCTAAGACCGATTTACTGACCCCAGAAGAGCAGAAAAGAGCGATCGAAATCCTTAAAAAGGTCTCCGGTAAGGAAGTCGTAGCAGTTACGATTCTGGATGACGCTTCTCTTAAGAGCATTTCCGAGCGCCTCACGACGCTCCTCAAAGATTAGTCAAAACTAAGAAACAGTGCATTTTTGACTCCTACTCGGCTAGGCAGAGAAGGAGATATGCTATAACCTTTGGATATGGCGCAGCAAACTCCAGCTACCTCCAGCGACTATCGTCTCACTGTCGGCCTTGAGATTCACGCAGAACTCGCGACAAAGACCAAGATGTTTTGCAACTCCGTAAACGATCCGGAGGAGACAATGCCAAATGCAAACGTATGCCCGGTATGTATGGCGCATCCTGGGACCTTGCCTACTATTAATCGCGAAGCCGTGAAGCACGTGCTGCGCGTGGGCGCTGCCATCAACGGCAATTTTGCAGACTACACGGAATTTGATCGCAAAAGTTATTTCTACCCCGACATTCCGAAAGGGTATCAGATCAGTCAGTTCGAACACCCGTTCATTAGCGGCGGTGAACTCGTCGGTGTTCCCGTCACCCGTATACATCTCGAAGAAGACACTGCTCGATCGATACATGGAAATAATCAAAGTCTCGTCGACTTCAATCGTGCAGGAGTGCCGCTCATGGAACTCGTGACCGAACCCGCGATACATGATGCAAAGACCGCGGGAGAATTCGCACGCGCACTGCAGCTTCTGCTCCGAACGCTTGGTGTCTCACATGCAAATTTGGAAAAAGGGGAGATGCGGGTCGAGGCAAATGTCTCTGTCTCCAAAGATGGAACGATGGCTAAAAAATACGTAGAGGTTAAAAATATAAATTCGTTTCGTTCGGTCGAGCGCGCCATCACGTATGAAGCCGAGAGACAAATTGCACTTATCGAAAGTGGCGGGAGTGTCTCGCAAGAGACTCGTGGTTGGAATGAGGATAAACAGGAAACGTTCAGCCAGCGCGTTAAAGAGGGAAGTGCGGACTATCGTTATTTTCCCGAGCCCGATTTGCCAAAAATGATGCTTTCGGCTGATCCTGAATTTTCACGCAACACCATCGTTGCAGCACTACCTGAACTTCCGTGGAATCGCCATGCGCGATACGTTGCGCTCGGGTTGAAAGTAGATGACGCAACTTTTATTGCTTCAACCCTCGAACGCAGTACCTTTTTTGATGCCGTACTTTTACATATGCAGGAGGATGCATCGCACGTGCCACTTGCTGCAAACTACGTCGTTTCTGATCTTGGTGGATACTATGCAAACAATCCTGGTGTTGAATATAAAAATATTTCAGCTGAATCATTTGTCGAACTCATACGTATGGTAAGTAGTAATGAGTTATCGTCGAGAGGGGCAAAAGACGTTCTTGCGGTGATGGCTGAAAAGGGTGGTGTACCCAAAGATATCGCTACTGAAAAAGACCTTCTCCAGGTGAGTGATCCTGAAGCCCTTAAAGCGAGTGTGAGGGAGGTGCTAGAAGCGAATCCGGCAGTAGTCGAGGAATACCGGGCAGGCAAAGAATCAGTCCTCCAGTTCCTCGTGGGCCAGGGGATGAAAGCAACCAGGGGCGCAGGCAATCCCGAGATACTCCGCGAACTCTTGACCGAGGAATTGAAAAGGACGACGTAAAGAATTTTGAGGTACGCATAGTTTTTTGTTAAAAACTTGCTCACTCTCGCCGGCATGAATTCCTTCGCAGCCTCTCTACGGCTCAGTAATGTCATGCCGCCTCCGAGAGCCCTCAAAATCCTTTACGTCGTCCCTTTCTCAAAGCTGTTCATAAGTATGCTTCACACGAGACAAGATACCTTATACTTACTGCATGGAAGAAATAACTCTCGATGACAAGACGTATGTCTCGTCAAAGCGTGCAGCCCAAATCACTGGTTATGCGAAGGACTATGTAGGACAATTGTGCAGAGAAGGAAGAGTTGAGGCACGACTCGTAGGAAGGAATTGGTATGTTCTCGAATCTTCGATTCGAGAACATAGATTTGGAAAGGAAAGCAGCAAAAACCAAGTACCTTCTGTCTCTGAAGCGATTCAAAAGAGCAGTCTCTCAACCTGGGAGAAGCCAAACTACATGTACGAAGCATTTTCTGCATTCCCTAAACTCGAAAACCAAGACAAAAATCAGCTTCCAGAGATTTTTTCTCGATCAAATATTTCAGAAACGCCCGTAGGAGTAGCAGTTGCAAGCCAATCAGCAGTAGTGACCGAGATGCAAACCGCTTGGGAGGACTGGTTCAAGCGTGAAAAAACCGAAAATTTACTCCAAGAAGGCCTCCTGGATTCTCCAGAGGTCATGGAGAGCCGTGAAGAATTACGCGAGGCTCAGGAGCCAGAATTTGAGCCTGTGAGTATCCAAAAAGTTTCAGAACCACTCAAAATAGCGAGTCAAAATATAACTCGCGATTTTGTTCAAAACACGAAAATCATTGAAGAAGGTGAAGATGAGGTAGTTCGGCTCCATCGGAACTATACGCCTGCGGTGTCGGTAGCAATGCCATCCGCGAATCCCGTTTACAGGGCACCCACAAACCCTGATCGAGAGCCATTTAGCTATGCGCCACAAAGATTGGTGCCTCAACAAAGGACGAGGGTGGTAGTCACGAAAAAGAAACCGAGCCTTGTCTTATCCGCGCTGCTATTGTCGCTCGCGGGCATTTCTATAGCGGTTGCCGTCATCGGTACGGGCAAATTGGATGTATTTTTAAATCAGAAGAAGATAAATTATTATCCTATTCAAGCGGTGGGCGAGTATCTCGGCGGGGAAAGAGTTTTAAATAATGCTTCTAAATAATGCTTCTAAATAAGGTTTTCTTGTCTCGGCAAGAAAATATTAATTAGTTGATCAAATCATTTTTATCAAGCTTGGAATCGCTTATTTTAAAATAATTCTGGATTCACTGTGTTGAAATTGATTTGGTGAAGTAATTTTGAGTTTTGTTGGGAGAAAGCTCGACCAGTGTAATTTATGTTACCTGTGAAAAATGACACCACGAGCTTTTTCTTGATCGAAAATAGGCTGCAAGAGTTAATTTTTAGAAATTTTTGCCGAGAATCGTTAAATTTTTTATTGATGTACGCATGGAAATATAAAAATAGATCTAAGTTTCGCCAATATCAGTGATTTTAGTTCTTATTTTAAATTTTCTCAAAAATGTCATTCAGGAAGGTGAAATTTTCTGAAATTTCTTTTTTCTCTTCGATAAAATAAATTATTTGTTTTCTATTTATCCCCAACAACATTTACGCGAAGTGCCGAAATAGTGAGGTATTATATAGGTAATTCGGATATCCGACTTGCTCTTTTACCTAGATGAATCCCTTACTGGAAAAAAAATTACTCTCCACTAAAGAGGCATCAAAATTTTCTGGTTACAATCCAGATTACATCGCGCGCTTATGTCGCGAAAAGAAAATTGATGCAATGCAAATTGCGCGGTCATGGTTAGTCTCTCAATCTTCACTTGAAGAATTCGTGAAGAACCAAGAAGAGCATAAAGAAAAATCACGACATATACTTTCACAAAAGCGAGAGAAGGAATACCACGTTGAACAAGCATATAAGTCAAATAATGATGCATACAGTGCCCATTTATTTGAGAGTGGTAAATCTATAAAAAATATACAGGATATTCAGGCTAAAAAACGTAGTCCTTTTCAGCAAAAAAGTCTCGCACTTCTTACGTCACTCTTCGTACTATTGATCGGCGTATGGGGAGCGCAGGCGGCAACTTCAGCCACGCTCCTAGAACCTTCTTTACAGATAGCGATCCAAACTTCAGACGGACTGCATGAAATCGCGTACGCGGCTTTTGAAAATGCTCGAGCACATCATGCAAGTGGAATTGCAAAAAATTCTTCCTCTACAGACACTTTCGATTTACCATCGACACGATTTGCTTCTTCATCACTTACCAGTATCACACACCCTCTTTCTTCCACACTTTCACCATTGGTATCGACAAAAGTTGCACATGCATCTTCGGATGAATCGCCGGTCGTCGAGCGCGCACCATCACCACTTTTTTCTACCTCGCTTCCTTCTAAAAACTCACCGCTCGAAGCATCTTCAATTGTTGCTGGTTCGTGGCACACAGTTAGTGACGCAATACAAAATCCATACGGGGCAGCGCGAAAACTTTTTTATGGAAGTGAACGCGGGTATGCAACTGTCGGTGTTACGATCTATTCTCACATTGAAAATGGTCTTGCGTTGTATGCAGATTTTATTAGTACCTCAGCCCGTAACGCATTAGCATTCGGAACAATCGTGCGAGATACCGGGAGCGCTCTTCCGCGAACATTCGCAACAACGGAGATGAATGTACTTCTCGCGTACGTTCATTTTTCACAAAATATTTTGTCTACGTATTCGAACGGCGTGTATGGATGGGTAGCGTATGCGCCGACGGTTCCCGACGTTCTTGCACAGGGTGCGTACGGTGTCGGTGATAAACTCTCGGCTGCCGTTGAAGCCGTACCAATCACCGGAAAAAAGAAACTTGCGGGTGGCTTAGAAATGGCTCAAAACCTTGCTTATAACGAGATTGGCAAAGGAAGCGTACTCTCTACAGCACCTCATATTGCGCATGTTGCGACGGCCCAGACACAGACATCTTTGAACGGAATGTTTGGAAGAAATAATCAAGATCGTTTCTCTCAAAATGCAACGTCGAGTGTATTTGTAAATCCGATGGAAGCAATGGGTCTTTCGTTTCAGAATGTTGCAACATACCCACTTGCTGCAGCGGCAGTAATAGAATCCAATTACAACGCCGGTGAAAAGATCGCACTTTTCACATACTATTCACTGCATGACTTTTTCACTGCAGCGACACGTTCACTCGCAATGATCTTTGGCGGATGGCATCCGCCCGCACTCGTTGTATATCCGTCTACACTGCGAATCGCCTCTTCCTCCGCTCCCCGTGCCCTGATCACGTATACACCACCATCACTCACAACGAACACCAACGCAAATAATTTTTCAGGACCAAACGTTACTAATGACTTCATAACCGAACAGACGATAGTGAACGGTGTCTCGCAAGCGTACGTTGATACTTCCATCAATAATTTGCACGGATTATTTTTACAACAGATAGATGCACTTCTTCGACCGATCTCACAAGGTTTTCAAAATGTGCCGAGTACGCCGAGTACGTCTTCAGGAGGAGGCTTTACCGGTGGAGCGATTAGTGGAACATCGCTAGCGATTTCCGGTGGTAGCACATTGAACACCCTTGATGTTACTGGCACCACAACACTGAATGCACTTTCAGCAGCGACGAGTACTTTTTCAGGACCGGTTACTGTTTTTGGTGATGTGACGATTACTGGCACCCTTACTGCACCAGGATTCTCCGGTGGAGGTGGTGGCTTCGGCGGCACCGCACCATTTTTTGCAGCGACTTCTACGACGGCTACTTCGACGTTTGCTGGTTCGGTAAATATCGATAATGGGGGATTTGTATACGCAACATCTACGCGCACCACCTCTATCGTGAACGCGCTTATTGGAAATGCGACCAGCACGAATCTCTTTGCGACGAGTGCGAACTTTACGAATGCAACGTCAACAAACTTTTTTGCAACCCTTGCGCAGATAACAACAGGAATATTCGATACAATTACTGCACGACTTGCAACATTCATCGGACTCAATGTTACAAATTCGACAACAACGAGTGCGACAACCACAAATCTTTTTGCGACAAATGCAGGCTTTACGAATGCCACCAGCACGAATTTTCATGCGACGAATGCGACGGCAAACACAGTATCAATCGGCACCCTTAACGGCCCATTACAGGCAAACAATGGCTTAATTTCGGCCACATCCTCAATCGGCGTCACGTATGGAGGCACGGGACTCACGAGCGCACCTACGTACGGGAAGCTTTTGGTGGGGAATAGTGTTGGAGGATATTCGCTCACCTCGACATCTTCGCTCGGGATCGCCGTGGGAAGTTTGACTGGTACGACTGACAATCTTGCTGAAGGTACGACGAATTTTTATTTCACCAATGCGCGCGCGGACGCGCGCATCAATGCTACCTCTACAATTAGCACGCTTCTTTTCGCGCCGAACCTTAGCACGGTCAGCACCTCACTCACCGGTTTTCTTAAAGCAACGGCAGGTGCACTCTCTACGTCACTCATAAATCTTAGCTCCGATGTCACCGGGCTTCTGCCGATTGGAAATGGCGGCACGGGAAGCAGTTCATTTGCAACCAACGGTGTTCTCTATGGAAACAGTACCAGCAGTCTTCTTACCACCGGCCAGGGCGGAGCAAACACAGTACTCGTGGCAAATAATGGCGCACCCGCATTTTCAAACGCGATTACAGTGGGCACCTCAGTAACGACCCCGATTCTTAACGCAACAAGTGCGATTCAATTGAACGGCGCAGATATTAATACTTCAGGTACTCTTTCAAACGTTGCCTATCTGAACCGATCACAAACATTCACGGGTGCGAATTCATTCACGGGTAATACGACACTTGGAAATGCGACATCTTCGAATTTTGCAATCACGAATCTGGCATCGACGCTCTTAAAGGTTAATCCGATTGGAACCGTCGTTGCTGCGATTGCTGGAACTGACTACATTGCGAACACGCTTGGCGACTGGCTCGGCACCTTCAACGGCCATACCGGTTCTTACTATCTCGCAAATTCTTTCTCGACCACAAGCGCGACATATTTTCTTTCGCAGAGCGGGAGCAACGCATTCTCAACGACCAGTGCCGACTATTACATAAATGCATCATCGACCATTGCTCATCCTGCAGGTGGAGCATTTGGAAATGTCATTACGTGGAATGGTTCGAGTTGGGTATCATCTGCAACGTCTTCACTCGGCATCGGCATTTCTGATACGAGCGGCACGCTTTCTGTTTCGCGCGGAGGTACAGGATCAACGACACTCACGGGTCTTCTAAAGGGAAATGGTACAAGCGCTATCACAACTGCTGTTGGTGGTACTGATTATGAATTTCCACTTACATTCTCAAGTGGTCTTACTCGCGTCGCGAATGCAATAACAAACACTGGCGTTACTTCAAATATCGCAGGACCGGGTATTAGTGTTTCAGGAGCCACGGGTGCAGTCACTATAAACAACACCGGTGCACTTTCTGTCTTCGGTCGCACCGGCGCGGTTACCGCGCAGTCCGGTGACTACACAACGACTCAAGTTACGGAAGGTACAAATCTGTACTTCACCAATGCGCGCGCGGACGCGCGCATCAATGCCACTTCCACTATAGGTACTCTCACGTCTGCACCGAACCTCGCCACCCTCGCAACCACATTAAACGGCGTACTTCGTGCCACGGCGGGTGTTCTCTCGACAGGCGCTATAAATCTTGCAAGCGATGTGACGGGCATTCTGCCGGTATCAAACGGAGGCACCGGATGGGGAAGTCTTGCGTCTAACACCGTGCTTCTCGGCAATGGTACGGGCGCGTTGTCTACGACAACGCGCGGCACGCTCAGCGAAACTGGTTCTTCGATACTCACTATCACGGGTGGCACAAATGCACTTCTCGGAAGCGGCGCGACTATTCAAGTTGCACAAGCAGGGCCAAGCACGTCAGGTTTCTTGAGCTCGACTGACTACAATTCATTTGCGGCAAAACAAGGCACACTCGCTTTTTCGTATCCGCTCATCAATACGAGTAACACAATTAGTCTTGCGTTCGGTACTACGACCGCGAATAATTGGAGTGCACTCCAAACATTCAACGGCGGCATCACCACTGCAGGTACTGTTACATTCGGATCATTGAATGGTCCACTCCAAGCAAACGCGGGTGTTGTATCGGCAACTTCGAGCATCGGTGTTTTGTATGGCGGCACCGGTATTAGCAGCACCCCTGCATACGGCAATATTTTGGTAGGGAATGGAAGTGGTGGATACACATTGACTGCGACAAGTTCACTCGGTATTGCGGCCGGTGGCGTTACCAGTGTGCAAGCTTCGGGCGGTTCAACAGGGCTGACTTTTAGCGGCGGTCCAATCACCAGTTCAGGGACACTTACCTTAGCGGGTACGCTTGGTATCGCAAACGGCGGCACAAGTTTTAGTTCGTACACCGCAGGCGATATTCTTTACGCGGATGGTTCTGGAATTCTGCAGCGCTTACCAGTCGGTAGTAACGGTCAAGTGTTAAAAGTCGCGGCAGGTCTGCCGGGATGGGGTGTTGATCTTACGACCGGCTCAAGCGGCGGAGGCGATGGAATTTTCGGAACCACTACGAGCGGTGTCATCTATCCTCTCAATACTTCCAGTCAAGTGGTAATCGGAAACAATGCGACCTCTACAAAGAACAGCATCTTTGAAGTTGTTGGTCAGCAATACATTTCCACGAAACTGGGCATTGCGACGACATCGCCTTCGACTGCACTCTCAGTCGGTGGGAACGGATATTTCACCGGCGGGCTTGGTATAGGACTTCTCAATACGAATGCGGGCACACTCCAAACTTCTGGCGATGCCATTATCGGCGGAGCTCTATCAGTAACCGGCACAACAACACTTGCTACTTCGCTTACTGGTGTTTTGCATGCTGTTGCGGGACTCGTATCGGCAAGCAATGTTAACCTCGCGAGTGAGATTACGGGAACACTTGGCGTTGCAAATGGAGGCACTGGCTCTACGACGCTTACCGGACTTCTCAAAGGGAATGGAACCGGTTCAATCCTCACTGCACTCGCAGGCACGGACTATCTTGCACCAACCTCACTCAGCGCAACCTATCCTCTTCAATACAACAGTGGTACGGGCGTCTTCAGCACCGCCTTCTCGACAACCACCGCCAACACCTACTCAGCACTCAATATCTTTAATGGGGGACTCACAACTGGAGGCACCGTCACTTTTGGAACGTTGAATGGTCCATTGCAGGCTAATAACGGTGTACTTTCGGCCACCTCATCTATCGGTGTTCTGTACGGAGGCACGGGACTCACGACGGCTCCTGCTTATGGAAACATCTTGGTTGGCAACAGTGGTGGGGGATACACACTCACCGCCACCTCTTCACTTGGACTTCTCTCAAGCGCCATCACTTCTATAGGGCCAGTTAACCAAACCACCACCGGCCCCGCCGTCACTCTTGCTTCTTCCACGCTTGTGCTTAACGGACAAACCCACGGTATTCAAATCGTTGGCTCAGGCTCAACGCTCACGTTCACCCCAACCCTCACCGGCACCCTCACCGTTCCCGGCGGCGGCACCGGCCTCTCCTCAGTCACCAACAACCAACTCCTCATAGGAGGCCCCGGCAACACGGTCACCCAAATCGCAACAAGCTCACTTGGCCTCCTCACCACCAACGTCGCCGAAGGCACGAACCTGTACTTCACGAATGCTCGTGCCATCGCCTCCACTCTCACCGGATACACCA
>JACDGK010000022.1 GCA_013815345.1 Patescibacteria group bacterium | reverse complement strand
GAACAAGCTACTGCCACTGACTCGATTCCTCCAGAGCGTGTGGGACTGAGTGGAGAGTACGACCAGAGCGGACTGGCAAAGCGGGTTGCCCTAGCTTTCGATCAAGAGCCAGATTTGGCTGATATTGATACGGTTTACGTTGCTCAGACCGGTAGTGTTGTAGTTCTCAAAGGCCAAGCCCCTAGCCAAGAGACTCTTAATCAAATGGTTGCTGTAGCTTTGGGTGTTAATGGTGCTACAAACGTTGAAACTGAGCAAGTCACGGTTGGTTAGATCATTTCTCCCAAGCCTAAGCGGCTGCCGAGTTAGAAAGCTCTCTCTTTAGACATAATTGGTTTTCAAGACTCTCTACTAAATGTCAGTAGAGAGTTTTTCTATTCACAAAATCTATTGATATCAAATGGAAGAATTAATCACCCTAAAGCAACTTCTTCATCAGGGCAAAGTAACCGAAGCTCTTGAGCTAGTAGAAGAATTGGAGGAGATGAGCAAATCCGATAAAGTCAATAAAATATTTAGCTATGGAATTATTCTATTGTTACATCTGATTAAACAAGCAGCTGAAAATCGCACTACTAAGTCTTGGGAAACTTCAATTTTCAACGCTGTCAAACAAATTCAACGTACAAATCAGCGATACAAAGCTCAAGGAACCTATCTCACTAAAGAAGAATTAGTAGAAACATTTCAAGATGCTTATGAATCAGCCTTAAGACGAGCCGCTTTAGAAGCATTTGAGGGTCGCTATGAAGCTGAGGAACTTGGAGAAATGGTGGAGCAAGCACAAATCTTAGAAACAGCAATGTGTTTGATAACATCAAAAGCCTAACTGTTTTCCCATAAATGCAAACTCATCAAACTTCACCACCTTCGACTCCGGTTCCCGTGTGTCAAAGCGGTAGCTGCTCACCGTGCCAGTTGCTGTGTCCAAGATGCTGAAAACCGTGATGTCGTTACTTGCAATATACGGTAACGGTTTACCGCCTTCATCTAGCAGCGGCGCAATTGTCGGCACCACCGGCTCCAGCCCGTTCGGGTCGCCCGATTCAACATATTCTTCCTGATAGCCAGGTGGTACCTCTCGCTTCTTATCGCCAATAGCGGCACCATAAGCCCGCATTCAGCAGGTTTGATCTGAAAACCAACAATTATAGATCCCAAGCAACCTAAAACTTTTGCGAGGTTAATCTAGAATTCAGAATGCCTCAGAGATGAGAGACTTTGGACTTTAGATATTTTCAGCTAGAGATTAATGAACCAACCTATTGATATTGATGTTCAGGACATCGACCATCTCGGACTGATTGCAGGGATTGTAGATGAGATCGGGATTGTCGAAATCATTGATCGCCTATTGGGAACACATCCGCTGGAGGAAGTGAGTGCTGGGCATGTGGTAAAAGGCCTGATTCTCAATTGCTTAGGCTTTCTGACTGCACCGTTGTACCTATTTAGTCAGTTTTTTGAAGGTAAAGCGACTGAACATTTGATTGGGCCGGGAGTGAAGCCAGCGCACCTCAACGACAGCCGCATCGGTCGCGTCCTTGACCAGCTCTTTAAGCAAGGCTTAACGGCAGTGTTCATGGAAGTCGCCCTGGCTGCGGTGAAACGGTTTGAGGTGAGCACGAAACGAGCACATCTTGATAGCAGCAGCTTTTGTGTTCAGGGAGAATACCTGAATTCGCAGCAAAATAGTAACGCTGGAGACATGGGGTCAGAGGGGCAATCCAGTGAAATCAAGGACTCACCTAAGGCCGCAGCAGAGAACTCGGCAGCACCCGTACCGATTGAGATTACCCACGGCTATTCCAGAGACAATCGCCCTGACCTGAAACAGTTTACCCTGTCGTTGATCACGAGTGGCGATGGGGATGTCCCGTTGGACTTGCGCGTGGGGAATGGCAATGATGCTGATAAAGCCGTGTTTACCGAAGTGATTGCGGAATTCCAGCAGCAGTGGAAAGCCGCAGAGCCTGAGGTCTTTGTTGCGGATTCAGCCCTCTACAGCGAAGCAAATCTTGAAGCCTTAGGAAACACCCCTTGGATTAGCCGTGTCCCTGCCACCATTGCTGAGGCGCAACAGTTAATGCAAAGCCTAGCACAGGAGATGTTCGCCTCCAGTTCCTTGGATAACTACGCTATTGCCGAAGTATGTAGCATCTACGCGGGAGTCCCCCAACGCTGGCTGGTCGTTCAAAGCCAGAAGCGTAAACAGGCTGACCTCAAGCAATTGAATTGGCGCGTTGAGACTGTAAAAACCGAAAAAACCAAGGCGCTCAAAGAACTGAGGGCTCATCCCTTTGCCTGTGAAGCCGATGCCTTGGATGCGGCCAATGCCTTTGCTAAAAAGCTTCAGTATCATCGCCTTGATGGCATTGAGGTTCACAAGACGCCTCACTACGATAAGCCAGGCCGTCCCGGTAAAGACGATTTGCCGCAGCGCTTCACCTATCATATTCAAGCGACTTTAATCCTCAATGAGTCAGCCCTTGAACCCTATCGAAACCAAGCAGGACGATTTATTTTGGCCACCAACCTGCTCAATGACGAGTTGTGGCCCAACGATCCGATTCTGCAAGAGTACAAAAACCAGCAATCCTGCGAGCGAGGGTTTCGATTCCTCAAAGACCCCCTCTTTTTTGTCTCTCGCGTCTTTGTTAAATCCCCTCGCCGAGTGGCGGCTCTGGCTATGCTCATGGGCATATGTTTGCTGGTCTACAGTATTGGACAACGACAACTTCGACAAGCTTTAGAGGCGGCGAATGCAACGATTTCTGATCAACGCGCTCAACCAACAGCACGACCAACCCTGCGATGGGTCATGCAATGTTTTCAGTCCGTGCATTTGGTTTGGGTGGATGGAACAAAGTGGGCGATCAAGTTGAACGATTCACAATCACACATCTTGCGCTTCCTCAGTTCCACCTGTCAAAAATATTATTCCCTCTGTTCAGGAACCTGCGGAATGTAGGGTATATCAAGAGGGTTATGCTTTTAGCAAGTTTGAACTCACCGATACTTCCACAGCAATGGATAAAAGTCAGATTACAGCGCTCGCTGCATTTGCCGAATATGGTCTTTTGATCGCTACCTGGTCGGATGAGTGCGGTTTTCTCTACACAGTTGATTTGCGACCAATTGTGACAACTCACGACATGAAAATCCAGAGGTAAGCCTCAACCGTAAGTCCACATCCTTAATTGGGAGGTAGTCCACCCTATGTCCAAGATCAGTGGTAACGAAATCCAGAAAAAATATGCATTAGGAGAAAGGAACTTTAGGCAAGTGGAGCTGCGTTACGCCCTTTTAAAAGGAGTAAACC
>JACDGK010000001.1 GCA_013815345.1 Patescibacteria group bacterium | reverse complement strand
GGCGCCTTTGGCGCCGCTCTTCGGGTTGCCTGCTTATATGGTTCTCTACTATATCCTCGCGGTTGCGAAAACGTCAGTCACGTTACCGTACGCGGATTTTATACTTCCCGCATTCCCGTTCGCGCTTGTGATTCTCATGTACGGCATTCTCATCGGAATACTTTGGTGGCTCAAAAAGAATCCGCCGGCGCCTTTAGGCGCCGGCGGATTAGTCAAACAAGCCTAGTTCTTCTTATACCACTTCACCCAAAAATCGTTTCTCTACGACTTCCCAATTCACATTCTCAAGAAATGCTTCCACGTATGTTTTCTTGTCGGCGGGAACGTAGTCCACCATATAGGCGTGTTCCCACATATCTACCGCAAGAATGATAGGCAGACCGGCGAGCTGTCCAATTTCGTGATCATTAACCCATGCAGTGTGGAGCGTTCGACCCGCAGGATCGTAGTAGACGACCGTCCAACCGATACCTCGCGTGCCGCAGACTTCTTTTATTTGTGCGATGAAATTCTCCCAACTTTCATATTTGTCGAGAACGACATCGAGCAACGGACTCTCATTTTTGGGAACCTGTGCACCGTTTTCGAACTGTTCGAAATAGTATTCATGCATGCGCATGCCATCGAATTCGAATCCGAATCTGCGCCGGAGCTCTGCTACAAGATACGCGTTACCTTCTGCATCGTCGGCGTGTAGCCTGTCGATCTTCTCCATAATGAGATTCGCGTGCTTCACATAGCCTTCGTATAAGGCGATATGCACGTCGAGCTGCTTTTTAGAGAGACCCTTGAGTTCAGGAAGAGTAAAGGTCCGTGCGGTGTATGTCATAAAGATTTTATTAGTTTCTTATCGAAAGTATACCGCGAGAGGTCATGATGAGGGAATGAACTCCATTCGATGGACGTTGCTACGAATATTTCCCTATTTTGTACTACTTCTTTTGCTAGCAGCAAATGTATGTATCTATCTTTTGGTCGCAGCGCCTCTTTCTCACGGGCTCAAAGTATCAATACTGAATATAGGGCAAGGTGATTCGATTCTGGTACAAGGGCCGACCGGCATTACCATGCTTGTGGATGCCGGCCCTAATCGCTCAGTACTCACGGGTCTCGGAACCGAGCTCGGTCCCTTGAATCGTCACCTCGATATAGCCATGGAAACGCACCCCGACGCTGACCATATCACTGGCCTCGAATACGTTTTAAAAGAGTACCAAGTCTCTACATTCATAACGCCTGGAATTCCAGATAAAACGATCACGTTTAATCAAATCGAAAGCCAAGCGAATGCACTGCCAAATCTAAAACGTATAACCGCTCGCCGCGGTATGCGTATCGATCTCGGGGGTGGTGCGTATGCAGATGTGCTTCATCCCGACCGCGACATGTCGAAAGAAACCGCGACAAATGATGGCTCTATTACCATGCACGTCGTATATGGAAATACGTCATTCCTTCTCACGGGAGATCTCCCTTCGCCTGTTGAGGATTGGCTTATCAAACTTGATGCTGCGGATGGTGAGTTAAAAAGTGATGTACTCAAAGTTGGTCATCATGGCTCAAAATATTCAACGAGTGATGAGTGGCTTGCGGCAGTCAATCCTAAAACAGTAGCAATTTCAGTTGGAAAGGATAATCGATACGGGCATCCAGCTCCGGACACACTTGCACGCATACAGAATCAGGGTGCAAAGATACTTGCGACGGAAGATCTCGGCACGATTGATTTTATAAGTGATGGAAAAACAATTACCGAAAAATCCCAAGGATTATAGAACTCCTGCTTTTTTCAATGTCGCGTGAGCGCCGTTCTTCTTTATCGTGCGAAGACCTGCGACGGAAATATCAACCATAATAGTTTTGTTGATTTCAGGAACAAAAATGCGTCGCTTTTGAAGATTGGCTTTGCGGCGAACCTTTCCAGTCGGATTGAACTGAGTTGCACGGGTACGGTTAGAGTACCGCCCACCGATCTGGGTCGTTTTTCCGGTGATTGCGCAGCTTCGTGCCATAGTCATCGCATGCTAGCATACGGAGGCGTACGTATGCAAACCGACCCCAGCATGATCATTTTTAGTATCGTAGTGCTCATTCTCTCCGTCATCATGCATGAGGTAGCTCACGGCTATGCAGCCTATTCTCTCGGAGATACCACGGCCAAACGCGCAGGACGTCTTACACTCAATCCACTAGCGCACATCGATCTTTTCGGCTCAATCATCATTCCGGCAATCCTTGTCATTAGTCACAGCGGTTTTCTTTTTGGGTGGGCGAAACCGGTTCCCTATAATCCCTACAATCTAAAGAACCAGCGTTGGGGCGAAGCTATTGTCGGATTCGCTGGAGTGGCTACAAATCTTCTCCTTGCACTTCTTTTCGCGCTCATTACCCGTCTCTCAGTCGCGCATGGATATCTTATGTTTGCCAGTCTTGCGGCGGTGATTACCCTCGTAAATTTATCGCTTGGACTTTTCAATCTTATCCCGATTCCACCGCTCGACGGTTACACGGTGCTGCGCGGTCTTCTTCCATCGCGCCTCTCTCTCGCGTTCCGTAATTTCGAGACGCGCTTGCGCGCCGGCGGCATCGTCACGCTCATCCTCGTGCTCCTCGTTTTCACCTACTTCTTCTCCAATATTTTCTATGCACTCATCCAATGGCTTTTTGCAGTGTTGGTTGGATAGGTTTCAGTTCCAGAAAACTAAACGCGGAGAAAAAAGAACGGCGCCTTTGGCGCCGTTCTTTTTTCTCCGTAATCAGATTAACCCTCGTCCTTTGCGACTGCCGATTCTGGTTCCATCTGCGCTCCTAATTCTTCAAGCTTATGTGCGCCGAGAATCTCTTCAGCGGGTGCGAGTATTTCTTCCTCCTCTTTCTTCGCGTGCGTAAGTACTTTATCCATCATTCCCATAATTGCCTCGTCCCGGTCTCCCTCCATGGCGCGAACGGCTTCTACTTCTTTCTCTAGTTCGCCTTGCTCACTTTCAAGCTCGGCAAGTCCCTCCATGTCGGGTGCAGCCGCCATAAGTTCGGGATAGAAGTACGTGTCTTCCATATTTTCATGTGCATCCAATGCTTGAAAAATTTTCTCTTCCATTGCTGCTCGGTCTTCGTGCGCGACGTTCTTATATTTTTCGAATAACTCTTCTGCAGCGCGGTGATCGCGTTTGATTACATCAGTTGCTTTCATACTATATATGGATATGGTTATTAAAAACGTATTTTAGGAACACACTCGTGAACGTTTAATGAAGTTCTGAAATCATAAAATATATTTCTATTAGAGGGAAATTTCGCCAAGACTATCGCTATTTGTGTGACGTGATAAGGTTACGGTATTACTTTCGTGCGTTAACCAAATACATATGAAGACAATGACTTGTTCACAAATGGGTGGACCGTGTGACGCTTCGATGACTGCCGGTTCTGAGAAGGAAATGATGGACATGGGATGGAAGCACATGGAGGAAGTACATCCTGATCGTGTTTCAGAAATCAAACAGATGCCCAAAGAAGATATGGATAAGTGGTCTGCAGAATTCCACACAAAGTGGGAAGCTATGCCAGAGGACGAGGTAGTTGCATAGTGAAAAAACGCTCTTTTTATTTGGTCATCTTACCAAAGAAAAAAGGTGTATCATTAGAAATATGAAAAACTTTCTGCCCCTTATTGTCATACTACTCGTAATTATCGGTGGTGGTGCCGCCGTCTTTGCTGGATATACGTTTTTAAGCCCGCCAACTCAATTGCCCATTGCTACGACGACCGATACGACGATCATAACGAATTCAACCACAACTACCACAACCACTACTTCGATACCACCCAAACCGCCTGGTACCGGAGTCCCGCCAACCTCTCAAGGCACAGGAACTCTCGAAGGAAGGATGACTATCGGCCCGGTCTGTCCTGTGGAACAAGCGGGACATCCTTGTACGCCGACTCCTGAAATGTATGCCGCACACCCTGTGTCTGTGTATTCATCAGATCGAGCGCGGCTTATCACGACTCTGACACCCGACGCTAACGGGAACTTTTCCGCAGCTCTTCCGGTAGGCAAGTATGTAGTGGATGTGCAACGTCAGCCAATAGGTGGTGCGCGTGGTGTACCCGCCACAATAAGTATTAGTAAAGACCAGACTACTCCTGTCTCCATTGATATCGATACCGGTATTCGGTAAATTCGTACCCCGAGATACCTTCCCCGGAGGAAGGGCTCGGTGGTTTGGTTTTAGGATTTAATGTTTCATCATCCAAGTTGCATTTATCGCGAAGATCTGCAGATCGGTTTCACGCTTTAGGTTTTATGACTGAAACGCGCTGAGAAGTTGCAAAAGGAACGTCGATTGAGCACTCGTAGGTTTAACGGCAGACCGGACATCGAGTAA
The DNA here is from genome assembly GCA_013815345.1 of Patescibacteria group bacterium. GTDB lineage: Bacteria > Patescibacteriota > Minisyncoccia > Phycocordibacterales > Phycocordibacteraceae > C7867-001. Next base: position 189,147 of record JACDGK010000001.1, on the reverse strand, counting down.
TTTTTGGAAATACGAATAAATATCTTGAGCACTGTAGTGTGCAGTAGGATCTCGGAATCTTAACAGGGCGAGGAAAAAGCGAAGTTTGATTAGGGGATGGGTATCAAGGAATGCGAAACGTTCACGCAGAAGAGAAAGAATTGAACCTGGAGAAGAAGTCGCATTGCTGCCGCTACTCGTCGCCACAAGATCAATCTTTCCGTCTCCATTAATATCTACTGTAGGCGGAGTACTCGTACTGCCGGTAACTATAAAAGCGCCGGTGGTACTCGCAAGCGTAGGAATGTCAGAGAACGTCTGAGTCGTGATTGTATTTCCGACCCCATCAACCCTTCCGATTTCGAGGGTGGTCTGCCCGCTGTCATAGCCTTGCAAAGCGAAATGGTAGCTCGTTCTGTTATCAGGAAGATAGAGATATTTCTCATCATCCAGTACTTGCACTGAACTTCCCGGAATTTCTTCCTTAATGAAATACATACCCGGAAGAGCCGAAACAGGAAAAAGACCAGTTTGGTTTCCGAGAGTATCGGTTGCCATGAGATTTACGGGTGAATGTGCGCTTACGACAATAAGTGGATTTCTCATACTGACGGGTTCAGTTGTTTGCAAGTAGGATTCAGTTGCGGAATTGCCCTGCAACAGATTTTTAATCTGATTCTGGATTGGTGCAGCAGACAAGAGATTCTGATGAACAATATTCTCTTTTGTATTGTTCTGGTACTCCGAAGAATTAAAATACAAAATTTGCTCCGCATTTCCGCCGGCACTTGCCGCAATGACCGTATCGTCGCCATCTTCGGTCGTTGTTGCAAGATGCTTAAAGAGAAGCGTATTCGAACATTTCAACGAGAAAAGATTTGAGAAGCTACAATTAAGAGTAAATGGCGTACTCGAATAATTATATTGAGCTATCGTATCTTTTCCCCATCCTGCAATCGAAATAATCGGAAGACTTAACGGAGGTACCCATGTATCAAGCGCGTCATGTGTCTCTTTTGCTTTCTCTACGAGTGTACTCGAAACGATGGTAGGGGTTCGCAGGTCAGTAAGTGACGGCTGCGATCGCGGCGTTGGTGCATCGGTAATAAAGCTTGAAAGTTTTTCAAACGAATCGATACCAGCACCATATGCTGCCCGATAGTTTTTCTCCAATGCATCGTTTCCAAACGTGACAACGGGCGTCGCGACCTTTGAAAAATATGCAGGAGAGGGAAGCAGGTCATAGGGGCCAGGCATAGTGAGGGCAGCGCTTCGCACGGTTCCCGCATAGGTGACGAAACCCAGTGCCCGGGTCTGACCGTCGCCATGAATCATAGAGCCGATGGCGCCCGGTGTTCCAAACTGAGGAGTACCAACCATGATAACGCGATCCAGTAGTTGCAGCTTGCCTTCGTTCTGGAGTTCGATCGCAAGCGCTTTCGCCAGGAGGCCGCCATTCGAGTGTGCAACGATCGTGATCTTTCCGGTAGGAGATGATGAGGCAAGTTCTTGGACGACCTGCTGCAGATATATCCGAGTCGGCGAGGTAGTTGTAGTACCGATGAGCGTACCGTTTTGTACGATGTCACGAACATCATAGCGCCAGTCATATGGATAGGCTTGCCACTTTTGAATCGTACCGTCGGTAACTAATCCATCCATAAAGTTTTCGAAAGGGCCGTACATGATCGAATTATTTCCCGCTGCGAGCTTCACGACGTTTGCAAGAAGTGGATTGTCGGAATAGAGGTGATCAAGAATGTCACGCGTATAGAGTTGATTTTTACTCGTTCCATCAGCATTCATCGTGAGAAGGGCAGCATCAGCATCTCTGAATGGCTCCCATACTCGTTGTTCATTCACTCCGCTTTTCATATACAACCTACTTTCCATAGTGCCTGGCAGAAAAAGAACGTTAGATGCTTTTTGACGACTCGTCGTCGCCTCGATTGTTACCTGCACCATGCCAAATGCCGCAGGAATAAAATTTCCAAAAGAAGTGCTGCTTGCCGCGAGGGATTGGGCTCGTGTCATAAATGTCTGAAAATCTGCAAGGGAATATTTCGGCACGAAGCAAAAGTCACCTCCGGTGCCCGAACAAAGGTCAGCAGGACTTTTATGGAGCGGATAGGTGCCGTCGGGAAAAGTCGCGGAATAGACGAAGATATATTTTCCTGAATTCGCGAAACGTATCGGTAGTTGCGGGGTGTCGGTGCTGGAGGCAACAGTCTGAGAAAATACAAGGGTGCTGCTGCCAATTTCTCCCTCGTATACATCAAAAGTGAGAACAGCGGGTGAAAGGATATCAGCAAGCGAACCTCGATAGGTGGCGCTCGTGCTCGTCGCATACGACCATGAAAGCGCAGTACTTTTTTCTAGCTCAAAGGACGACGTACCTTCATTTTGAAGTGCCGTGCCGTCCAGGGAGAGTGAAAGGTCGAGATACTGGTGGCTCGGCAGGAGGTCTTCAAAGCTCAAAAAAAGATCATGCGCTTCCGACGCCGCATCTGAGTCATCTGAATCGTCAGCATATGCGTGCTGTGGGATAAAAAGAGATGCAGTGATAAGGATACCTATAATAAGGAACGGACTAAGGAACGAGGATATGGTTGTGATAAATGATTTCATATCCGTACGATAGCTATTGCTCATACAAGGAAAGATAAGGAGATTCTAAGAAAGAAGTGAAATACGAGGTGTTTGCATTTCACCAGGCACTCCTATATAGTTTTGCAAGCTCCCCTCAGAGGAATCTAGGGAGAGTTTTTCATTCACCGCATGCCCACTATCAACCAGCTTTCTAAAAAGCGGCGCAAGGATACTTCACGAAAAACGAAAGTCGTGGCTCTTGGGCGTGGTTTTAACGCGCTCAAGAATCGCCCTACGTTCTATCCAGCTCCTTTCAAACGCGGCGTGTGCACCAAGGTGACAACGAAAACTCCTCGCAAACCAAACTCCGCTATACGAAAGATCGCTCGTGTCCGTCTTACCAATGGCATGGAAGTCACCGCCTACATCCCAGGAGAAGGCCACAATCTTCAGGAACACTCGGTGGTGATGCTTCGCGGAGGCCGTGTGAAAGATATCGGTGTGCAGTACACGGTAGTACGTGGACGCCTTGATACCGCCGGTCTCGACAAACGTCGTCGTGGTCGCTCCAAATACGGCGCGAAAAAGCCTAAATAATTTTTTGTAATTCACTTGCCACTATGCGCCGTCCCCTTAAGAAAAAACCAGCTCGTCGTCCTGACCTCATCTATCAGTCTGAGGCTATTTCTCGTTTTATTAATACCGTTATGTGGGATGGAAAAAAAGATACAGCACGTCAGGTTGTGTACGATGCCCTCGACATCATCAAAAAAGGAGATGTTGATCCGCTTGAAACATTCGAAACAGCGATTCGAAATGTGGCACCACTTATGGAGGTACGCTCTCGTCGTGTCGGTGGTGCAAACTACCAAGTGCCTCGCGAAGTTCCCCAGCAACGTCGTGTATCGCTCGCATATCGTTGGCTTATCAATGCAGCCCGTGCCCGAAAAGGAAAGCCAATGGCTGAAAAGCTAGCCGATGAGATTCTCTTGGCAGTTAAAAATGAAGGCAGTGCCATAAAGAAAAAAGAAGATATGCATCGCATGGCCGAATCAAACAAAGCGTTCGCTCACTTCGCGTGGTAGAAAGATTTTAATTATAAAAAGAAACGCGCTCCTTTCGGGCGCGTTTTTGAGTTATGCGGGAGCAGGACTCTTCAGTATCTCGATTCCCTTGGGAATCTTGCCTTCTGCACTATACCTAACCCACTTTCTGCCTTCGTCGTCGATGAGATAGGTATAGTCGCTAAAAATTACATAGACCATACGAGCTTCGTGTGGAAAGAAGACGCCGTTCCTAGGCGACCAACCCTCTCTCTCCCTACTAAAGCCAGTCCACCTGCTAAAACCAGCCCCATACAAAGCCTTGCCGTAGAGGGTCGTATCGCTGCTTTCGCTCATTGGAGCTTTCCTCGTTCGAATATTGTTAATGAGTCTAGGAGAGAAGGTACCACACCTAAATACACATACCAATGGTAACTATTTTAGAGTCGGTGCGTTTATAGTATATAGAGGCTCCTCTTCAGAGGTGCCATGAATTTTGTTCACGAGGAACGAATATGTCAAAAAGCAATCAAAAGGAAGAATCGAAAGGTTCGACCGACTCGCAGAAACGTCCGAAACCACCACAACCTTCCGATCGTGAATCTTTCTCGCGCAAAAAGTTGCGGGATCCGGAAAGAGAGCATCCGTGCTACCTCGTTTGCTAACTTCCACCATGGGCCCCCGCAGCGCGCGTGGGGCTCGATTTTTAATACGTAAATAGGTATACTTATGGCCATGGAACAAAAAGAAACAAAACATTCAGAAGCTCGGTTTGGTATGTGGCAGTCATGGTCGAGCTGGAGCTCGCCCGTAGGTCTCGGTGTATTTTTCCTCACGACGGCCCTTGCGCTCGCGGTCGTGCTCTATGCACTTCTGAGCCTCGTGGGAGCGGTACTGCAGGCTACGCGTCCGGTGGACAACGGTCAGGCACTGACTCAGCAGGAACTCCAGCAGGCGTTGCAGCAGCAGGTTCAGCCTTCGGGAACTAATCCTACGGGAACGATCCTCGGTCAATAAAGGTAACGTTTATAAAACTGACAAAAAGAGACGCCGCGCACTAGTGCGCGGCGTCTCTTTTTGTCAGCCGATCTTACCGAATCTTGCTTTTTACGCTCTTTTTCCGTATCTTATAGATAAACGCCCTCGCGGCTTTTTTATTTCCTTTTAACTTACTAGCTTTGCTTTTGCAACAATGAATCGCGATTATCCACTCGAAAAGGTGCGTAATATCGGTATTATCGCTCACGTAGATGCGGGTAAAACCACTACGACTGAACGCGTGCTCTACTACACCGGTTCTCAGCATAAGATCGGCGAGGTACACGAAGGTGATACTACGACCGACTGGATGGAACAGGAGCGTGAACGGGGCATCACTATTACCTCCGCCGCTATCACCTGCTTTTGGACAAAGTCTCATGAAAGTGACAAAAGGGATATTTCAAAAAAGTACCGTTTCAATATTATTGATACTCCCGGGCACATCGACTTTACCGCAGAAGTGAAGCGATCGCTGCGTGTGTTGGATGGTGCCATCGTTGTTTTCGACGGTGTTGCCGGAGTAGAGCCGCAGTCTGAAACGAACTGGCGCTATTCAGATGAAGCTCTGGTGCCACGCATCTGCTTCATAAACAAGCTGGACCGAGTAGGCGCTTCTTTTGAAGATTCATACAAATCGATTCTTGATCGACTCTCCAAAAAAGCTGTGCGCATGCAGATTCCTATGGGCGCCGAAGGTGACTTCGAAGGACTTGTGGATCTTTTGACAATGAAAAGCTTTAGTTTTAGCGGCAGCATGGGTGAAATCGTGACCGAGGGAGAAATCCCTGCGAAATACGTGGAGGAGGCACAAAAATATCGCACTGAGCTCATCGAACGCATTGTCGAACATGACGAGGCAGCAATGTCCGCCTTCTTTGAAGGAAACGAGCCTTCAGTTGCTGACTTAAAAGGTATTCTTCGTAAGGCAGTGATTGCAAATGAGATCTTTCCCGTCTACACCGGTTCTTCGCTCAAGAATAAAGGAGTACAGCTCGTACTCGATGCCGTTGTTGACTTTCTCCCGTCTCCTCTCGACCTCAAGCCAGTAAAAGGAATTAATCCAAAAACAGGAGAGGAAATAGAACGCAAGCCTTCTGACGAGGAACCTTTCACCGCTCTAGCCTTCAAACTCCAAACAGATCCATTTGTGGGAGCACTCACTTTCTTCCGGATATACGCAGGCACAGTCTCTGCTGGTTCGTACATTTACAACAGCACCTCAGGTACGAAGGAGCGCGTTGGCCGTATCGTGCGTCTACAGGCCGACAAGCGTGAAGAAGTTGAGAAAGTGTTTACCGGAGAAATTGCGGCAATGGTGGGGCTCAAAGATACCAAAACTTCACACACTCTTTGTGACGAAGCGAACCCAATCATTCTTGAACAGATCAAATTCCCTGAGCCAGTGGTATCACTTCGCATCGAACCCAAAACAAAGGCTGACCAAGAGAAAATGGGTATGGCACTCAAAAAACTATCCGACGAAGACCCAACCTTTAAAGTTTCGTCTGATGAAGAGACAATGGAGACGATTATTTCGGGTATGGGTGAGTTGCACCTCGAGATTCTTGTTGATCGTATGCAACGCGAGTTCAATGTCGGTGCAAATGTCGGCAAACCGCAGGTGGCCTATCGAGAAACCATCATGGGTAACGCTGATGCAGAAGGTAAATATATAAAGCAGACCGGAGGCAAAGGTCAGTATGGTCATGTAAAGATAAAGATGAAACACCTTGAGCCGGTAGATCCCGAAGCAAAAGTGGCAAAGAACGTTACGCGTGAAGCGAATTTCGAATTCATCAACAATATCAAGGGAGGCGCTATTCCGGGTGAATACATCCCTGCCGTTGAAAAGGGTATTCGTGAATCATTGCATCGCGGTATTCTCGCGGGGTATCCGATTGTTGATGTCTCCATTGATCTCTACGACGGCTCCTATCATGACGTGGACTCCTCTGAAATCGCCTTCAAGATCGCAGCCTCGATGGCTTTTCAAGAGGCAGCACAAAAGGCAAGGCCAGTTATCCTCGAGCCGATTATGGATGTCGAAGTTGTCGTGCCTGAGCAGTTCATGGGCGATATTACTGGCTCTCTTTCAGGAAAGCGCGGATCTATTGAGGGTATGGAAGATCGTGGTATGAATAAGGCCATTAGCGCTAAAGTGCCTCTTTCAGAAATGTTTGGGTATACCACCTCGCTCCGTTCCATGACGGAAGGTCGCGGTTCTATGACCATGGAATTCGATCACTATGAAGTGGTGCCGACCAATGTCGCCAACGATATCATTGCGAGTCGAAAGTAGAAGTATTGCTCGGCATTGTCTTGACCTTTGTTCGCAGGCCGTGTAATCTCGTTTATAACGCAGGACCTGCGTTTCTTTTGGTGTCTACGTTTATTTCTAGACGCTAAGAAACGCTCCGCGGGTGTGTCCCCTCTGACGCCTTGGTCGCCCTGCTGAGCCGGGCAGGCGCGGTGGTGAAAATTATTACGGGCTACTAGTAACTTTACAAACATATGGCAGCAGAAGCATTTGACCGCAGCAAGCCGCACATGAACGTGGGCACCATCGGCCACGTTGACCACGGCAAGACGACGCTCACTGCGTCTATCCTCAACGTCCTTAACCTGAACAAGGACAAGGGCTACAAAGCCCGTGCTGAAAAAGTCGAGAACATCGACAACGCACCTGAAGAAAAGGCTCGTGGAATTACGATCGCTCTCCACCACTCGGAATACGAGACGCCGAATCGCCACTACGCCCACATTGACGCTCCAGGCCACGCTGACTACATCAAGAACATGATCACTGGTGCTGCTCAGATGGATGGCGCAGTCCTCGTGGTTGCTGCAACTGACGGCGCAATGCCTCAGACGCGTGAACACATCCTCCTTGCAAAGCAGGTTGGTGTGCCTCGACTCATCGTCTTCCTCAACAAGGTAGATATGGTGGATGACCAGGACATGGTGGACCTCGTTGAAGAGGAAATCCGTGAACTTCTCACGAAGCAAGGTTTTGACGGCGCAGCAACACCCGTTATCAAAGGCTCAGGCCTCAAGGCACTTGAAGCAACCTCAGCCGAAGATCCGTACGCTCTCAAGGTGAAAGAACTCGTGGACACGATGGACACATACTTCCCCCAGCCGGAGCGTGATCTCGACAAGCCGTTCCTTATGCCTATCGAGGACATCTTCTCGATCGAAGGTCGCGGTACCGTTATCACCGGTCGCATCGAACGTGGTGTTATCAAGGTAGGTGATGAAGTTGAAATCGTCGGTCTTCAGCCAACAGCGAAGACCACCGTCACTGGTATTGAAATGTTCAATAAGCAGCTCCAGGAAGGACAAGCTGGCGACAACGCTGGTATCCTCCTTCGCGGTACGAAAAAAGAAGACGTACATCGTGGACAGGTGCTCGCAAAGACCGGCTCCGTTACTCCGCATACTGACTTTGAAGCGGAGGTGTACATCCTTTCCAAGGACGAAGGTGGTCGTCACACGCCATTCTTCACTGGCTACAAGCCGCAGTTCTACGTTCGTACGACGGACGTGACCGGCGAAGTGACGCTTCCCGAAGGAAAAGAAATGGTTATGCCAGGCGACACCGTGACTTTCAAAGTGAAGCTCACTGCACCTATCGCACTTGAAGACAACACGCGTTTCTCAGTGCGTGAAGGTGGCAAGACCGTAGGCGCAGGCGTGGTCACGAAGATCATCGCATAAGCCAGCATCATTCTGATCTTTACTCTATGGCACCTACAGCAAAAAAGACGGCAGTGAAAAAAGTGGCAAAAAAGGAAGTAGCAGAAGTGAAACCGAAAGCCACTAAGACGCCCAAAAAAGAAGCTGAACCGGCAGCAGAGCCAAAACTCCGCATCCGTGTGCGTGCCTACGAGCACAAGATTCTTGATCTCTCGGTGAAGCAGATCATGGACACGGCAAATCGTTTTGATGCGAAGATTGTCGGTCCGGTGCCACTACCGACTGAGATCAAGCGTTGGACGGTGAATCGTTCAACCTTCGTCCACAAAGACGCACGTGAACAGTTCGAAATGCGCATCCACAAGCGTCTCATCGACATTCTTTCGCCAAATCCTAAAGTGATCGAGGCTCTCACGAACCTCAATCTGCCTTCGGGTGTGACGATCGATGTGAAAATGATGTAACGTACAAAAAGTGAAACAAAACCGCCTGAAAGGGCGGTTTTGTTTTTATAAAATAAATTCGTAAGGGCCGACACGGATGTGTCGGCCCTGTAACTAGAGTGCGCCGATGCGCGACTCACAAGATAAGGAGATCACCTCCTTTCAGACGTTGTTTTTCAAACGCGACCGCTGTTAGGCGGTGAAGGTCTTATTCAGTTGCCGCCGCTCGGCAGCGAGAATGTACAAATTGCGCATGGTGATTCTCCTCACAGGCCACATGGTTGCGTGGCGTAACTAAAGCGTAGCACGTGCATGCTTGCAGCAAGACTGTGGGTAGTGTAAAGTTCTTGAAATCGCTACGTACGATCAGTTTGGGGAAACTCAGACTGAAGCCGGACCAATTGCCTCGGTTCCCTCGGGAACCTTGCGCTGTTAGGCGCATTTTTTATTGGAAATCTTTGATTTCCACCAAACAAACGCATGAAATTTATCCTAGCCCGAAAAGAACGCATGACGCAGGTCTTCCGAGAGGATGGTCGCGTGTTTGCTGGCACCATTCTTAAGGCTGGTCCGGTTACCGTTACCCAGGTAAAAACTGCCGACACTGACGGGTACTCTGCAGTGCAGGTTGGCTACGACAGCCAAAAGGTTGAGCGTGTGAACAAAGCACAGCGTGAGACAAAGGCTTTTAAGATTCTTAAGGAATTCCGCACGGAGAATCCGAACGACTTTGAAGGACTAGCGGTCGGTTCTGAAATTACCCTCGATTCTTTTGCAGAAGGCGACCCTATTCAGGTTGTCGGCACGAGCAAAGGTCGCGGGTTCGCGGGTGTGGTAAAGCGTCATGGTTTCCACGGCGGTCGCCGTTCACACGGTCAAAAACACTCTGAGCGTGAGCCGGGTTCTATCGGCGGCGGCGGTCGTGCTGGTGGTCGCGTGGCGAAGGGTCTTCGCATGGGCGGCCGTATGGGAAGCGACCGCGTTACTGTGAAGAACCTAAAGGTTCTTCACGTAGACGCTAAGAACGGCGAAATCATCATCTCGGGAGCTATCCCGGGTGCGCGCGGTTCTCTGGTAGAGATCATCTCTGCATAATTTCAATACTATGAACAACGCAACGATACGAAAAGTAACGAACACTCGCCTCAAGCGCGCCCCAGCGAAGGGCAACGCTCGTAAGCGTACGACGCCAAAGAAAGTTGTTGTTAAGGCTGAGGTAAAAGCTGTAGCACCAGTAGCAATCGAAGCAAAGGTTTGGAGCACAACTGGTGGAAAGGCGACGACCATTACTCTCCCTACTGAGATTTTCAGCGTAAAGTGGAACGCAGACCTTGTTCATCAGGTGTACGTTGGTATGCGCGCTAACGCTCGTCCAGTCGTTGCAAACACGAAGTTTCGAGGCGAAGTATCCGGCGGCGGCAAGAAGCCGTGGAAGCAAAAAGGAACGGGTCGTGCGCGTCATGGATCGAATCGCTCCCCAATATGGCGTCATGGCGGTATCACCCACGGCCCTCGTGCTGAACGTGACTTCACCGTGAAGATCAACCGCAAGATGCGCGTAGCTGCACTCATGGCCGTGCTTTCGAAAAAGGCAAAGGACAACGAGATCATCTTTGTCGACAAACTTTTCTTTAGCGAACCAAAGACTCGAGAAGCAAAAGCAATGCTAGTCTCAATCGCCGCAGCTTCAGGAACACCATCGCTTGCAACAAAGCGGGTGAATGCAGCGGTCATTGCTTTTGCAAAGAAAGATCTTGTTGCTGAAAAATCGTTCCAGAATATCGGCAGCGTGATTTCCGAAGAAGTTCGTAACCTGAACACCGTCGATCTTCTCGACAAACGCTATCTCGTGATTGAAAATCCTACAGAAGCATTTGCGATTCTGAAGGCTCGTCTTTCAAAAAAGAGTCCGAGCGTATAACCTTTACTATATGGCACTTTTTTCTTCCGACACCAAAGATACCAAGAAAGCACCTGCTAAGAAGGCAGTGAAGAAGAGCGTTGTCTCTGCAAAGAAAGCAGTTGACGGACGTGAGCACATGATTCTTCGCGCACCATGGCTTTCTGAAAAGGCACTCATTGGCACCGAAAACGGTGTATACGTATTCCAAGTACCGACTGACGCAACGAAGCCTCAGATCGCGGCTGCTATCGAGAACATCTATAAGGTTACTCCTCGTGCGGTTCGTATTGTGAATCTTCCCGCAAAGAAAAAGGCAATGCGCACGCGACAGGGGATGGGTTCTCGCGCCGCTCGTCACAAGGCGTACGTATCACTCAAAAAGGGTGACACCATCCAGTTTGCATAGTGTAGCCATACGATTATGAAAACATACAAACCAACCAGCAAAAGTCGACGACACATGACCACGGTTACCTACCGCGGTGTGCTTTCGGGTGACAAGCCAATGAAGAGCTTGATGCTCTCAAAAAAGAATCGTGCTGGACGTAACAATCAAGGTCGCATCACCACTCGTCACCAGGGAGGTGGCCACAAGAAGCGTCTTCGCGATGTTGATTTTTCGTACAACAAAAAGAACATTCCAGCGAAGATCGAGACGATTGAATACGATCCGTATCGAACGGCATTCATCGCACGCACGCTCTACGCCGATGGCGAACGTCGGTACGTGCTTGCTAGCAAGGACATGAAAGTCGGTGACACGTTTCTCGTGGGAGAAGACGCGCCCGTAAAGGTTGGAAACCGCATACCAATCGGCAAGATTCCTACTGGGACCTTTATCTACAATATCGAACTGAAGCTTGGTGCCGGCGCACGTCTCGCACGTTCAGCAGGTAACTACGCTGAAGTCGTTGCTCATGATGCTGGCTACGCGCAAGTAAAGCTTCCGTCGAGCGAAATTCGTCGTGTTTCTGATCTCTGCTACGCATCGGTCGGTGCGGTAGGTAATGAAGAACAGCGTCTCGTGAATATCGGAAAGGCAGGACGTTCTCGCTGGATGGGTATTCGTCCGACTGTGCGTGGTACTGCTATGAATCCGGTCGATCACCCACACGGTGGTGGTGAAGGTCGCCAGGGTCGCGGTCTGCGCCGTGCTAAGAGCATGTGGGGCAAGCCGACTGGAAAGGGCCAGAAGACGCGCACCCCAAAGAAATACTCGAACGTGTTTATTGTTTCGCGTCGCAAGGTGGGAAAGAAGCGCTAGCAAGAGAAATAAAAATACTTTTACAAAAGAAAATTCCGCGCCTTTGGCACGGGATTTTCTTTTGCTTTTTGTATTTTAATAGCCCGCAGGGAACGCAAAGGTAGAGGGAATAGGATTTGGCAATTGTGTATCTGTTCCGTACGTAATGACGATCTCTTGGTGGGGAGCAAGGGAAAGTTGTCGAGGATCTCCTGAATACAGTTTTCCATCGACGTATACCGCAAGAGTGGAATTTGCATTTGCGCAATAACCGCCGATGCATTGTGAGGTGAACCGGACACCCCAGATATCAAAGAACTGACCGAGTGTGAATGTCTGCACCGTAGGGGATTCCACATGGATGATGCCAGAAGTATCGTGTACATGAATAGGAGAAATAAATGAAGTACTAATGCCAATTTCAGGAGGGACCGCTACTGACTTTCCATTTATATAAAGGTCCAAGTGTTGATGAATATGCAACGCGGTACCTTCTTGGGATAGTGCGGGCAGATGTATCGCTTTCAACCGTTCAAGAAGATGTGAAAGTTCTGGAGCCCACGGTGCATTGCCAACTTGCATACCCGGCAGTGCACTGGAATCAGTAAGCGTTTGTATTGGCACGACTGGTTTCGGTTGTGAAAAATGACCGAGAAGAAAAAGAAAGCCCACAAAGAGAATTACCCCTCCAATAACCAACGCAATAATTTTTTTATCATCCATAAAATCTTTTAAGTAGTGAATAGTGCTTCTATTTATAACCAGCTTTCAAGATACTACCAAGCTTGCTGAGAGGAATCCGAATCGTTTGCGGACCTGAGGAATATGGCGCGACTTGGTAGGGGGGGAAGAGGAGTACAAGATTAGCACTATCAATCGCGAAGTTTTGAAAGTTATCATCATTTGGCGTTGTGCCGGGATTAATAAAAGTAGAATCACTATCTTTTCCGAGCTGGCTGCTGAGTGCTGTGCGGCTCAGGGTACTGAGCGTATTGAGATAATCAGCTCCTGGGGTAAACAAATCAGAAAGCGCGATGCCACCCCCCGACTTTGCATCGAAGACAAATGTACGGAAATAAGAATTAGGATGAGCTCCTAACGTATCGGAAGAAAGAGTAAAGACATATGAGACTGTAGCAGGCGATCGATACAGTTTATACGTGCTTGAAAGAGATTCCTTGTTGCCGTTCATTTGGGCAATTTGGGCAGGAGAAAGATTGCTGAAATTCCCATCCTCTTTAAAACTCTCGCTCGTATTTTGTACAAATGTCTTCATGGTATTCACTGCTGCGGCATTGGCTCCACTTCCAGCAATTGGAGTCGCCGACGGGTACTGCAAATCAATATCGTAATACTGGGTATGTTCCGCAAGCTGAGTGGCAGGAGCATTAAAGGCGACTGGTACGGGCACGGTTGCCGTGGTGAGAGGAGATGAAGTTGCCGTCGTCGGAAGGGTGAGAGAAGGTCGGCTGAATATGTACCAAGCCAGAAGCCCGAGCATTATGAGGATAAGCACGATAACAAAGAGAATATTGCGGACAGTAACGCTCATAGGCTCTATTGTAGCGCATAAGGGCATGAGAGTTGAAGGGAATACACTGGAAAATCATCTTAAAAGAGCAAACCATGAGGGAGGAAGACTCAAAATGTCCCGTAATTTGACACTTTCTCTCGTTTCGTATAGATTTTATCTATCCCGCAGAGGTGCGGGCTTTTACTTCGTATGTCTCGATCACTCAAAAAAGGACCCTTCGTGGACTTCAAACTCATGAAGAAGGTTTCTGGCGCTAAAGCCTCCACCAGCGGGGTTATTAAGACGTGGGCACGCCGCAGCCAGATTGCTCCTGAATTCGTCGGCTTTACTTTCGGTGTCCATAATGGCCAAAAGCACATCGACGTTCTTGTGAATGAAGATATGGTCGGACATCGCCTTGGAGAATTTTCCGCTACGAAAAAGTTCATTCGTCACGGCGGTAAGATGCAGAAGGATCTTGAACAGAAGCGTCAGGTAAGCGAGATAGCCGCAGCAAAAGCCGCTAAAGCCGCCCCTGCAGCTCCCGCAAAGAAGAAATAATCTATGAAAGCTGAACTTACGAGCCATAACCAGTCTCCGCGCAAAGTTCGTCTTGTGACGGACCTGGTGAAAGGAAAAAGGGTTTCCGATGCTCTTGCAGCTTTGTCATTTCTACCAAAAAGAGCCTCTCTTCCGATTGCGAAGCTCATCCAGTCAGCTGCCGCAAATGCTAAAAATCTCGGCGAGGATGTTGATACCCTCCGCATACAAAACATCATGGTCGACAGCGCGGGCATGGTCGTCCGCATGATGCCTCGCGCAATGGGCCGCGGCGCACCGATACGTCACCGTAAAAGCCGCGTGAAGGTAATTCTTGTTTCTGACGCACCAAAAACTGCGCCGGTGGTAGTTGAAGCAGCCCCTGAAATAGTTCGACCGGCTCGCATAGCGGCGGAAAAAAAGCCTGTCGCAAAGAAAACCCCTGGCACAACGGCGAAAAAGGCTCCTGCTAAGAAAGTTCCGGCAAAAGTTGCCGCATAAGCACCGATTTATATACCATGACTCACACCGTACATCCTTACGCACACCGACTTGGCATCATCCGCGACTGGAAAAGTCGTTGGTTTGCCGTTGATAAGAAGAACTATCGCGAAAACGTGCTTGTTGACGCGACCATTCGTAATTTCCTCAAGAAGCGTTTGAAGGGCATGCATGTAAGTGATATCGAAGTCGAACGCTCTCAAAGCGAGGTGCGGGTGCTTCTTCATACTGCTCGCCCCGGCCTTGTGATTGGCCGTTCAGGAGAGAATGCGACCAAGCTTCGTAAGGAGCTCACACAGACGGTTCACAAAGTGGCCCCGTTGCATGGCCGCAGCGTAAAGCTCGATGTGATGGAAATTCGTCAGCCAGAAACGAGCGCTGCAATTGTGGGCTTTATGGTTTCAGAAAGTCTTGAAAAGCGCATGCCATTTCGCCGCGTACTGAAGCAAACCGTCGAGAAAGTTATGGCCGTTCGAGAAGTCATCGGCGTACGCATCGTGATTTCTGGTCGTCTTGGTGGCGCTGATATGTCGCGCACTGAACAAATCAAGCGCGGTCGTATTCCGTTGCAGACATTTCGTGCAAACATCGACTACGCACAGCAGGAAGCAAATCTTCCATACGGTGTTATCGGTATTAAAGTCTGGGTGTATCTCGGCGATCAGTTTGAGGGGAACACGGCTCGCGGTGCAGGTTCTGAACAACGTCCGCAGGCGGCAGCTCGCCAGGTCATGAGTCCGGCTCCTCGTGCGACACCGCGTGCGGCTATGCCGGCGCGGTCTCCGGTATAAATTTTGGCTTATGCTATTTCCTAAAAAAGTAAAACACCGCAAGTGGCAGACCGGACGAAGGAATCCGTTGAAACTTTTGCGTCCTGAAACGCGCGGCACTACCGTAGCTTTTGGCACATACGGCCTTAAGGCAACGACTCCTCATCGCATCACTTCGAATCAGATCGAAGCAGCTCGCAAGGTCCTCACGCGCGCAACAGGAAAAGGGGGCAAGATGTGGATTCGCATCTTTCCTGACCGTCCGGTCACTGCAAAGCCAGCAGAAGTCGGCATGGGTAAGGGTAAGGGAGATCCGAAGCACTTTGTTTTTGAAGTGCGTCCCGGTCGCGTGATGTTTGAGCTGGATGGTGTGGCAGAGCCT
This sequence comes from Patescibacteria group bacterium, assembly GCA_013815345.1. Classification (GTDB taxonomy): domain Bacteria; phylum Patescibacteriota; class Minisyncoccia; order Phycocordibacterales; family Phycocordibacteraceae; genus C7867-001. The sequence goes on along the minus strand of JACDGK010000001.1, from coordinate 173,504 downwards.
ATAGCGCGCGACGCTTTGCGTCGCGCGGGCGCAAAACTTCCCGTGAAGACTTCCGTAGTCACTCGCTAAATTCGCTTTCTATCCTGAACATACTATGCCTAAAAAACACTCACTCACCGAAAAGAATCCAAGCGAACTCACGGAAATGCTCTCAAAGCAGCGTGAAGAGTTGCGCACCCTTCGTTTTGCTGCGGCTGGCGCTCGCCCAAAGGACAGCTCCGCTCCAAAGAAAGCGCGTAAGCAGATCGCTCGTATTCTCACCGAGTTGCACTCCCGCGCGATCAATTAATCAATTTTTGTATGGAACCAACAACTACTAAACCTCAAAACTTCCGTGGCGTCGTCGTAAAGACGGCGATGAAAGACACGGCTACCGTCGCAGTCTCTCGCTACGTGAAGCATCCGAAATACAAAAAGTATCAGGTGCGCACGAAGAAATTCCTCGTACATGACCCTGAAGGTGTTGCGAAAGTTGGCGAACAGGTCACGATTGTCGCGTGCCGTCCCATTTCTAAAATGAAACGCTTTAAGATCGCCAGCGCGACTGCGGCCGTTTAATTTTGCGTTAATTTTATTTACCATGATTCAAGACCAAACAATCGTAAAAGTTGCAGACAACAGTGGCGCTACGGTTGCGCGTGTCTTCAAAGTTCTCGGAGGCTCAAAGCGCCGCTATGCAGAACTCGGTGATGTGGTGGTTGTTTCTATTCAGACGGCGCAGCCACGTAAGGCCGCAAAGAAAAAGGAAATCTATAAAGCTGTCGTGGTTCGGCAGGTGAAGCCATTCCGGCGTGCGAATGGTTCGTACGTATCTTTCGATGACAATGCTGTAGTGCTCATTGAAAAGCAGGGCAAAGAAATGGGTCCAAAAGGGAACCGTGTCTTTGGCCCAGTACCTCGTGACCTCGTTGAACGTGGTTGGGGTAACATCGCGTCACTCGCGCCTGAAGTCGTGTAATTTTTAATATATGAAAATGAAACTCAAAAAAGGCGATCACGTAATAGTTGTATCCGGCAAAGACAAAGGAAAGACTGGAACGATATACCGTGCATTACCTGCAGAAAATAAAGTCGTGATCGAGGGTATTGCTCTCAAGAAACGACATCAGAAGGGAGGTCGCGGACAGTCAGGACAGATTGTGGAATCACCGCGCGCCATCGATGCTTCGAACGTGATGTTCATGGACGCGGAGACGAAAAAGCCAACGCGCATCGGTCGCGAAGTTCGTGACGATGGCACGCGCGTACGCGTCACCAAAAAGAGCTCAAAAGTTCTCGGATAACGCTGCTAACTACTATTTTATGATTACCAAAGACAAACAAAAAAGCGCCTTCGAAGCCCTCGGAAAAGATTTCGGGTATAAAAACATGCATCAGTCTCCAAGACTGACGAAGATCATCGTGTCTTCAGGTGTTGGTTCGGCGAAAGACAAAGCACGTATCGCACTTATTGAGGGACGTCTCGCTCGCATTACGGGTCAGAAGCCAGCTAAGCGTCTCGCAAAGCAGTCCATCGCGCAGTTCAAAGTGCGTGAAGGGGACACGGTGGGGTATCAGGTAACAATGCGTGGCACGCGCATGTATGAGTTCCTCGACAAGCTCGTACACATCGCCCTTCCTCGTACGCGTGACTTCCGCGGTCTTTCCGCAGGCGCCATCGACGACATGGGCAATATCACTATCGGCATCAAGGAAAACACGATCTTCCCAGAGACGAGCGAAGAAGATCTCAAAGACGTCTTCGGTATCGCTATCACCCTTGTGACAACCTCAAAAGATAAAAAAGAAGCAGAAGCCTTCTTTCGTCACCTCGGTATTCCACTTCGCACCGCGACAGTGTAAGCGTAGTTTCAAATAAACAAAGTAAAACGGCCCGAAAGGGCCGTTTTACTTCCATGCAAGGAAGTGTGTCTATGGACGTTACGAGTTACCAACCCCGCACCCCCTGCAATTTTTAGGGCTCTCGGAGCGCGTCGGCGCGAGAGCGAGCTGATTTTTCAGCAGAAAAATACAGCGTACCTAAAAATTGCAGGGGGTGCGGGGGTTGGTTTGACAGCTTATTTGCTTACTGATACATTAAATGACAGCTCCTCGGAGCGCTTTTTCGTATGGCCAAAGCCTCACAACTTGCGCGCAATCGTAAGAAAATCAAACTCACTGCTCAGTACGCCGAAAAGCGTGCTGCTTTGAAGCTTGCCGGTGATTCTGAGGGCCTCCAGAAGCTGCCTCGCAACTCCTCTCCAAGCCGCATCAAGAATCGTTGCGCCATCACGGGTCGTAGTCGCGGATACCTCCGTGCCTTCGGTCTTTCGCGCATCACGTTCCGCGAGCTCGCGCTCGAGGGAAAGATTCCGGGTGTTAAGAAATCATCTTGGTAATTGTATGGTGACTGACCGCGTAGGAGATTTCATCATCCGTCTTAAGAATGCTGGCGCAATCGGTAATCAAGCCGTGCTTGTGCCGCACTCAAAGCACATTGAAGCGATTGCTCATAAGCTCAAAGAACTCGGCTTTGTGGCGCGGGTTGAAATGTCGAAAAAAGACGCGCGTACGCTCGAAGTCACGCTTGCGTATGACGATCGTGGTAATCACAAGATTCATGACGTAAAGCGCATCAGCAAGCCCGGCCGTCGCATGTATGTGCCGGTACGTGAAGCACACAGCGTAAAGAATGGCCTGGGTGCTCGCATTCTTTCCACTCCAAAGGGTATTCTTTCTGATAAAGAAGCACGCAAGGTGCGCGCTGGTGGAGAAACTCTTTTCGAAGTCTGGTAATCATCCGATCCCGACACTATACTTTTATGCCCTCACGTCTTGCTAAAAAACCAATACAAGTTCCTGCAAAGATTACCGTAACGGCGGCTGACGGGGTGCTTTCTGTAAAAGGTGCAAAGGAAACCCTTTCAAAGACCTATCACTCTTCTATTTCAATTGAAGTGACTCCCGAAGGTGTGGTCATACTTCCGAAGAATTCAAGCAAGCTCGCTCACGCGCTCACGGGAACGTTTGCGGCACACCTAAACTCAATGATACTTGGTGTCGAAACTCCATTTAAGAAAGCCCTTATTCTCAAAGGTGTTGGATACAAAGTAGAGCTCAAAGGACGCGATCTTGTTTTCAATGTAGGATTCTCACACCAAGTCACTCTCACGGTTCCTGAAGGTCTTACGGCAACCGTCGAGAAGGGTGTTATTCGTATCGAAGGCGCTGATAAGCAGCGTGTAGGACAGTTTGCTGCAGAGGTTCGCCAGGTGAAGCCACCGGAACCGTATCTCGGCAAGGGTATCGCGTACGAAGGCGAAGTCATTCGGCGCAAGCAAGGCAAGAAGTCCGTATAGTTTTTACCTATTTGTATGTCACAGCTTCCAACCACTAAAACCAGCACCAAAAGCGAACTTCGAACGCGCCGACATGCACGCGTCCGTTCTCGTATCAATGGCACTCCAGAACGACCTCGTCTCGCTTTTTCTAAATCGAACCGTTTCGTGTCGGCGCAGCTTATCGATGATGTCGCGGGACGTACGCTCGTCGCTGCACATGGTCGTGCTGAGAAAGGAGCTAAAAAACAGGTATCACTCTCGGTGCAGGCCGCTGCAGTAGGGAAGGAGATCGCACAGAAAGCAAAAACAGCAGGTATCAAAACGGTCGTATTTGATCGCGCCGGTTTCAGCTACGAAGGCCAGGTGAAAGCACTTGCTGACGCAGCACGCGAAGGCGGCCTCGCATTCTAATATTTTTATATGGCTGATCCTACCACTCCAATGATTGATACTGAGATTCCCGCAACCCAAGAAACGGAAGAGACGGTGGTTGAAACGAACCCAGAAGTTTTGAAAGAAGAGGTCGCTGAAGGACTTGTTGCGGAAGCAACGGTAACGGAAGTTGTACTAGAAACACCAGCGCCAAATGCGGTTCGTGGCCGTCGTGGCCCGGGAGGTGGTCGCCAGGGTGGAGGTCGCGGTCGCGAACGTGCACCACGTGAACGCAGCGAGTTCGATCAGAGTACTCTGGAAGTCCGCCGTGTAGCCCGTGTGATGGCAGGCGGTCGTCGTTTCTCTTTCAGCGTTACGGTCGTCATCGGTGACCGCAAAGGTCGCGTGGGCGTTGGGCTTGGCAAAGGTGCAGACACCGCGCTTGCGATCGACAAAGCCGTACGTTCTGCAAAAAAGAATCTCATCACCGTAGCGCGCACGTCAGACAATTCAATCGCACACATGGTAACGGCGCGCTACGGCTCGTCGACAGTGGAAGTCATTCCAAGTCCTGGTCGCGGTCTGGTGTCTGGCAGCGCGATGCGTACGGTTCTTGAGTATGCGGGAGTCACGAATGTCGTCACCAAGATACTCACGCGTACCAAAAACAAACTCACTATTGCGCGTGCAACGGTTGCGGCACTCAAGTCGCTTCAGACAAAGTAAAAAGTTCACTATTTTCGTATGCAATCCAACACCCTCAAAGCAACTACCTCTCGCATGACCTCAATGCGTGTCGGACGCGGCGGTAAGCGCGGCAAAACCTCTGGTCGTGGTACTAAAGGTCAGAATGCTCGTGCCGGTCACAAGAAGCGTCCTGAAATCCGCGACACTATAAAGAAAATTCCTAAACTCCGTGGACACGGGAAAAACCGTTCACGCACGGTGCACACGGTAAAAGCGTACGCGCCAGTCAATCTCGCTATTCTCGAGTCAGTCTTTACCGATGGCGACACTATTACCCTCGCAGTCCTCAAACAAAAAGGTGTTGCAAGCTCACGTGGTGGGCGCGTCACACCAGTGAAGGTCCTCGGCGGCGGCGCTCTCACTAAGAAACTTATGCTTTCGGGTCTTTTGACCTCTGCTTCTGCAAAGACTGCTATCGAGGCAGCGGGCGGATCAGTGCTTTAAGCGCTATACTCAGGCAATGTTTACAAAAGCTTTACACAAACTCCAAATTGTTTTTACGGACACAGCGATTCGCAACCGCATTCTTTTTCTTATTGGGGCATTAGTCGTATTTCGTTTTCTGGCAGCAATACCTATTCCGGGTGTTGATCGTGCTGCACTTGCAGGATTTTTCCAAAACAATCAATTCTTCGGACTTCTGAACGTATTTTCGGGCGGTGGTTTTTCTCGCCTTTCGCTCGTAATGCTTGGCGTGGGTCCCTACATCACCTCATCTATTATCATGCAACTCGCGACCTTTATCTTTCCTCAGATAAAGTACATGCAGTCCGAAGAAGGCGAAGCAGGACGCACAAAATTTATCATGTGGAGCCGTTTGCTTACGATCCCCATAGCGATACTACAAGGCGTCGCGTTTCTTTCCTTGCTTGAGAGTCAGGGAGTCATTGCAAATGGCCTCTCGCCGCTTCTTTTTGCAGCGAACGTATTTCTTGTGGCCGGCGGGTCGATACTTCTCATGTGGATTGGCGAACTCATCACGGAATTCGGTATTGGAAACGGTGTTTCACTCATCATTTTTGCGGGTATCGTTGCTCGTATTCCTTCCGGTATTTCACAAGCGCTTTTCAGTGCTTCAGCTTCCAATATTCCTGCGTATCTCGGTTTTCTCATTCTGACTATCGTCGTGATTTATGCGGTCGTCGTCGTGTCAGATGCTGAACGTTCGATCCCGATCGCCTATGCCCGCGCTACGCGCGGGGCTGCTCTGCAGGAAGGTGCCGCAACCTATCTCCCGATCCGTCTTCTTCAGACCGGCGTCATTCCGATCATCTTTGCTCTTTCATTACTTCTTCTCCCGCAAATGATTCTCACGGGTCTTACTGCCGTTGGTGTAAAAGGACTTGCAATTGCAGCCACATGGTACGCAGCATTCTCTGCAAATCTGTGGGAATACGGCATCGTCTACTTTATTCTCGTCATACTTTTTACGTACTTCTATACCGCGGTCATTTTCGAACCGAAACGTATGGCAGATAATCTCCAGAAATCAGGCGCATTCGTGCCAGGTGTTCGTCCAGGTCGCGAGACCGAAAAGTATATAAGTGCCGTCGTGAGCCGTATCACACTGCCTGGCGCCGTTTTCCTCGGCTTCGTAGCGGTTATTCCGTTTATTATCCAAGGCATTACGGGGATCACCGCTATACTCGTGGGCGGTACCGCACTTCTCATCGCGGTACAGGTAGTGCTCGATCTTGTACGAAAAATTGACGCTCAGGCATCGCTCCGCGAGTATTAAAAACGTACATTCTTACGCCCCATATTTCTTCCCTATGATAAAGTGTTGGTCATGAGTCCACGAACAGTTTTTTTTATTGGAAAACCCGGCTGCGGAAAAGGAACACAAGCAAAACTTTTGGCGAAGAAAACGGGTTGGCCTATCTTAGCATCAGGTGACCAGTTCAGGCTTATCGCAAAAGAAGATACTGCGGTGGGACGGAAAGTAAAAGAAGAGATGGAGCAAGGACTTCTTGCTCCTCATTGGTTTGCAATGTATCTCTACCAACGCGCATTATTTTCTTTACCGGAAGGCGAGAGCGTAATTTTTGATGGATTCAACCGTAAGGAACCAGAAGCACAACTCATTGTTGACTCTCTTAAGTGGCTGAATCGTCCTTTTGTCGTTCTTAATATCGAAGTCTCAGACGAAGAAGTGACACGACGACTTGCGAATCGTCAGAAAAACTCAGGTCGCATGGATGACCATTTCGTAGAAGAAAGAATCGCCGAATTTAATACCTATACCATTAAGGCACTTGAGATTTTCAAAGAGATGAAGGTTCTTGTTGAGATTAATGGTGAGCAATCACCAGAAGAAGTTGCCGCAGAGGTATTGCGTGCGTTAACTATTTCGTAAACACATGATCGTACGTAATGCGGAGCAACGAAGGGATGTCATTGAAGCGGGAAAACGGCTTGGAGAGGTTCTTGAAAAAGTAGCAAAAGCAACGCATGCGGGTGTATCGACGGCGTCGCTCGACGCACTTTCTGAAAAACTTATTCGCGACGGTGGGGATACGCCCGCGTTCAAAGGTTTCAAGCCAGATGGTGCGCGAAGTCCGTATCCTGCCACTTGCTGTATTTCGGTGAATGAGGAAGTCGTGCACGGTCTTCCGGGCGCACGTATTCTGAAAGAAGGCGATATCGTGAGTCTCGATCTCGGACTTATCCATGACGGATATGTAATGGATTCTGCACTCACGGTGCCGGTAGGAAAGATAGCAAAGGAAGTTCAAGAACTTCTGAATGTTACGCAAGAATCACTTGAGGAAGCGATAGCGGTCGCGCGCCCTGGCGCGCGGGTCGGGGATATTTCGCATGCTGTCGAAGAAACCTTTAAAGGCAGTGGTTTCTCGATCGTAAAAGTTCTCGGCGGTCATGGTGTGGGAAATTCTGTGCACGAGGAACCATTCATTCCGAACGTAGGGCATCCGGGAATGGGTCCTGAAATAGTCGAAGGAATGGTGCTCGCACTTGAACCGATAGCAAATGCAGGCAAGGCAAGCGTTTTTGTAGCACCCGATGGCTTTACCTATAAAAGCAAAGACGGCTCGATGTCGGCGCATTTTGAGCACACCATTCTCGTTGAGAAAAATAAAACTATCGTTTTGACGCGTCGCCCGCATGAGTAGCGTTTAGGTTCGATTTCGTCTATACTTCTTTTATACAAACGCCCTTGGCGATTTTTACTTTTAAAACAATCATCTATGGCAACAACACCGCATCCAAGCACTGAGCGCACACTGGTCATGATAAAGCCCGACGGAGTGCAGCGCGGCCTCATCGGAGAAGTGATTAAACGATACGAAAATGTTGGCCTAAAACTTGTAGGAGTTAAGATTGGCGTACCAACTCCTGAGAAAATTGAGCAGCATTACACACTCGATCCGAATTGGCGGACCGTTACCGGCGAGAAGACGATCGAGAGCTACAAAAAGAAAGGGATGACCCCTCCCTCGGAAGATCCCCTTGAGATCACAGCCGTTATTCTCGCGAATCTCAAGACTTATATGACTGCAGGTCCTGTGGTAATGATGGTGTGGCAAGGAGCGCACGCAGTAAAGATTGTTCGCAAGCTCACTGGCGGTACCGAGCCCCTTACCTCTGACGTCGGGACGATTCGCGGTGATTACGTTCTCGATTCATACCAGATGTCCGATACTGATAATCGAGCCGTCCGTAACGTCATACATGCTTCCGGTTCTCCCGAGGAAGCAGATATGGAAATCAAGCACTGGTTTATCCCAAGTGAGATTATTGATTATCGTCTCGTGAACGAGCAAATCATCTACGATGCGAACCTTGACGGCATTCTCGACTAGCTCATAATCAATACGGAGCCATCCGTTAAAAACGCAACTTGCATATATCTCGGGAGTCTTATATCTACGTGTTCTGGTGTCCTTCGGGAACGATGAGCGCGGTGCGGACACCCACGTGGCATTTAAAAGTTGCCACATTGCGGATGGTTCCACAATAAAACCCAGCTTCGGCTGGGTTTTATTGTGCTAAAGTTTTCACATGGCATTAAAACTCACCTGCTACGGTGGCGCGGAAACGGTCACGGGTTCAAACTTCATGGTCGAGGGAACTCGTGGAAAGATTCTTATAGATTGTGGTTTAGAACAAGGAAGGGATTTCGTTGAGAAAGATATGTATGCGCCTTTTCCCTATGACGTGCCTTCGATCGACGCTCTCGTCATCACGCACGCGCATCTTGATCACATCGGTCGTGCACCGAAGTTGGTAAAAGAAGGGTTTAAAGGACAGGTCTTTGTCACGCCGCCGACAAAAGATCTCATGGAACTCATGTTGCGTGATACCGTTGACATTCTTGCCGAAACGTCGCGTCAGCACGGACTTCCGCTTCTTTATACTGATGAAGACGTCACCAAGCTCATGTCGCTTGTGCAGCTCGTGAACTATCACGAAGAAAGAGAAGTTGCTCCGGGACTTTCAGTGTATCTGCGTAACACCGGCCACATTCTCGGATCAGCGAGCGTGCGGGTGAAAGATGAAGATGGCACGACGCTGGCACTCACTGGTGATATCGGTAACTCACCGTCGCCGTATCTTCCGGATTGGGAACCGATTCCGGACGCAGACGCCGTGCTCATGGAAAGTGTGTACGGCGACCGCGTAAATATGGACAAAGGGAATCGTGTCGTGCTTTTGCGCGACACGATCAAGCGTGCGGTAGCACGAGGTGGCGTCATTCTCATTCCTGCATTTTCGATAGAGCGCACACAGCTCATGCTGTATGAATTTTCAAAACTGATGGAGTCAGGCGAGCTTCCGCATATTCCTGTATTTCTCGATTCTCCCCTTGCTATCAATGCAACAGAAGTCTATGAAAAGTGGGGAAGAGAATATTTTAAAAAAGAAGCAGAAGACGAGCTACGGCAGCGACACGACCTTTTCAAATTTCCATTTCTCACGATGACTCCCTCACGGCAGGATTCTTCGAAGATCCTTGAGGCACCAAATCCGAAGATCATTATGGCTGGCGCTGGTATGAGTCATGGCGGCCGTATCGGCCGCTGGGAGCAGAAGTATCTCCCCGACCCTTCTACCACGCTTATCATTGTGGGATATCAAGCACCAGGAAGCCCAGGACGCTTGCTCCAGGACGGTTCGCCCCATGTACGTCTCGGTGGAGAGGACGTACGCGTACGGGCCAAAATAGAGACCTTTGTGGGGTGGTCAGCTCACGCCGACAGGGATGAACTTTTGAAATTTGCGGAAGCGGCACTCCCGCAATCAGACGGTCGCACCAAAAACTTCTTCGTGGCCCTCGGCGAGCCCTCCGCTGCCCGTTTCCTCGCCCAGCGCATCCACGACTATCTTGGTGCCAATGCCATCGTCCCCATCCAAGGTGATAGTTTCGAAATAACAAAGGAGAAGATAGCTAGAATTTGATAGCGAGCTCAAGATTCTTCACCCGCGGCGCAAGCTCATTATAGTCCTTACGAAACGCATCAATATGGGTATCGAGCATCAACTCCCATTTATTTGTTGTGGCAGTTAAGTCTTCTTTAAATTCGTTGCGTAACTCAGTCAAACCTCGAGCCATCATTCCGGCGAGGTCATCATACTGTTCTGCAAATTTTGTATCAAGCTTCTCATTAAGTTTCACCAACTTCTTGTCGAAAGTCTCACTCATTAACTCAAATCTTGCATCAATTGACCCAAATCTCGCGTCAAGAGTTTCACCCATTAGCTCAAATTTCTTCTCAAGATTTCCTAATTTGCTATCGAAAGTCAAACTCAGTTGCCCTAATTTCTTATCGAGCGTCGCATCAAGTTGCTCCAAAGTGATCATAGTTATGACAGTATCTTCTTAGTTGAATAATTGGTCAAGTAAACGAAGTATATAAAAGACTAGATCAAGAAAACCTGGAAAGAATATGAATTATTTCTTATTTTGTTTGCTACGCTTCTACTTGTTTCGCAATTCGCGTGAATACTTCTGGTTCTTTCTGAGCGAACTCGGAGAGTACTTTGCGGTCGAGTTCGATATTCTGTTTCTTCATGTTGGCGATGAAAGTGCTGTATGACTTGAAGCCGTTCTCGCGGATAGCGGCGTTGAGCCGCACGATCCAGAGGCTGCGGTAATTGCTTTTGTTGTCTTTGCGATGGGCAAAGGAATTTTGTCCTGCATGTACGAGAGATTCTTTCGCTGCGCGTTCCTTGGTGCTGCGGCCATGACGATATCCCTTCGCGCGCTTGAGCACGTTGCGGCGTCGCTTTAGTGAGATGACTCCTCCTTTGACTCGTGACATACCAGGTAAATTAAATGGCTAGGATTAAACAGTATTAAAATTATGCGTTCAGCGTTTTTCCTCCATGACCAGGAAGAAAACGTCGACGACTACGGCTCGTGATGGTGAGATTCTGCGTACCGCCCTTGTGACCCTTCTCACGACCAGATTCCAGGGCATTGTAATGGTCCTGTCCTGGCTTGCGCGAAACAAGCTTCCCATTGCGGGTAACTTTAATGCGCTTGGTGAATGCTTTGTTAGTTTTCATGGTTTTCTTTTGGTGCCTCAGTGTTTTTTGTCGAACTGTCTTTTGGAGTGACGACTTTCGTGTCGCGTTCGATGATCGCGGCGAATCCTTTTGGTGCACGGGCGACCGGTTCAGCTATTTTGTAGGCATGGGGGATGAGGAGCATGAATTTCTCGAGGCGGGTTTTGAGAAATGCTTCCTCCATGCCTTTATACCGACCCTTAAGGAAAAGTTCCATACGCACTCGGTGCCCTTCAGCGAGCCATTCGGCTGCCTTTTTGGCCTTGAGGCGCATATCGTTCTCTCCCGTACCGACTTTTATCTGGACTTCCTTGGTTTCGGAGACCTTGGCTTTCGCTCGGGCGGCGCTTTCTTTCTTGCTTCGCTCGTATTCATATTTACCATAATCCATGATTTTCGCAACTGGCGGTACGGCGTTTGGCGATATTTCTATAAGGTCCAATCCAGCGTCTTGGGCAGCCTTGAGGGCATCAGCAAAAGAAAGCAGCCCAAGGTTTTCACCCTGTGCACCGATGACGCGCAGCTCCGCTGCGCGTATCTCCTTATTTATTCGCGTCTTTTCGAGGGTACTCAAAGCAATGAATGAAAGGCCACTATAGCACAAATATGGCTCTCTTGCTACACAAAAAGAGATTGACACTATGGTTACAATGTATATACTTTGTAGTATGAATACTGTCATAAGCGTACGAATCGACAAAGATGTTAAGGAATCAGCACAAGAGGTTGCAGAAAGTGCTGGTATCTCTCTAAGCACCCTTGTGAATGCGTATCTGCGACAAATTGTCGCGACAAGGCGTATTGAGCTTTATGCCCCTGAGCAGATGACTCCAAAACTTGAAGCACTTATTGCGGAAATTGACGCCGATATCAGGAGTGGAAAGGTCAGCAAAGGGTTTACGAATGCTGATGATTTTATAGCGGACCTTAATACATAGCTTGATATGGAGGTCGAGTATCATCCCAACTTTAAAAAGCAATATAAGAAGCTCTCTAAAAAATTTCAAAGACAATTTATTGAAAAGCTAAAACTTTTTCTTGTGGATCCAGCAAGTCCCCAATTAAGAAATCATCCACTCAAAGGTAGGTATGGGGGATACTGGAGTATCAACGTCAACGGGGACGTACGAGCATTGTATTTTCTTCAAGATGAGTCGATTATTATTTTTGCTCTCATTGGTACGCATAGTGAATTGTACGGATAAATTTATTTCAATTTGATTTGCGGCTTACGAACGGGTTTCCCTTTATGTAAAAACGCCACGGAAGATCGATTCCCTGGCTGATGCCGATCCTGGATGAAATACCTATTTCCTGAGCAGAAAGCTCTGGAGCATCATAGATCGAAAAATCACCCGCGATCGGTAGCCCATTTTCAGCTTTTGTGATGCCGAATGCTTTACAAAATTTTGCAGGTCCGTTCGTGAGATTCTGCACCTCAAAAATACCGCGTCGCTCTTCCATTTTTTCTGTTCCAACGAGCGGCTCGACCGCACGGATAAGCACTGCACCGATACCACCCTTGTTGGTCGTTATGTTCGCACAGAAATGCATCCCATAGGTGAAATACACATACCACTTTCCGTACGTGTCGCGCATGATCTGACTTCTCGGCGTAATGCGGTAGCCGTGCGAAGCAGGGTCAGTTGTATATGCTTCAGTTTCCACGATGATACCGGAACAGTCGCGATACTTTATAATTTTGCCGAGTAACTTTGGCGCGAGCGCAACAGCGTCACCAACAAACCATGACTGCAGAAGTCGTTTCATAAAAGCAGCATACGGAGGAATATAAAAAAGAAAAGCCATCCCAATCCCGAAGGAAAGAAACGGCTTGAACTCACTTGGGACCAAACGTCACGTGACCCATTTTACGGCCAATGCGCGGTTCTTTCTTCCCATACCAATGAACGCTTGCGCACTCGTTGCCGAAATAACGACCACACTCTTTCTCGTCCACGTTGATCAAGTTTTGCATGGCCCATGTGCCGGGACGCATGTGCGTAGAGCCGAGCGGCAAATTACACACCGCCCGCACATGTTGCTCAAATTGACTGGTGCGACACGCCTCGATCGTTAAATGACCCGAATTATGTGGCCGCGGAGCAATCTCATTCACGAGCACCCGCCCATTTTTCAGAACGAACATTTCAACTGCGAGAAGGCCATTAAGATGAAGGCGCTCTGCTATGGTTTGGGCAATAGCGCGAGCAGTCGCTTCAATGGCAGGAGACGCGTGATCACCAGGATAATATGATCGATCAAGAATACCCTCTACATGCACATTCTCGATCGGAGAATACATCTCGATGAGGCCACGTGTATCTCGAGCGACGATCACTGATATTTCGTACTCGACTGCTGCTTTTTCCTCGAGTGTGCAAGGCACCCCTTTGAAAAGGTGCCACTTCGTCTCGAGTTCTTGGTGTGTACGAATAAGCACCTGGCCCTTCCCATCGTACCCATTTTGGGCGGTCTTGAGTATTGAAGGAACGGCAAAAATCTTACATGCCTGCATTTCTGCATAGGTACGAATTGGCATCGTGCGAACCGTCGGAATCCCGATGCGTTTTAGGAAACTTTTTTCCTCCCAGCGGTTTTGGGTAATCGCGAGGATGCTTGCGGATGATCGCAGTACTCGTGTCTTCTCGATGGCAACCGCAAGCGAGTGAGACACATTCTCGAACTCGTACGTCACGACATCGGCGTACATGAGAAACTTTTGTCGCGCCTCAAGATCATCAAAGGGCGCGATGACTTTATAGGTCGCTATCTGTGCCGCGGGCTCTTCCGCACTTTGGCACCAAACGATCACCTTATAGCCGAGCTGATAAGCGGCTAACGCTGTCATCTTGCCCAGTTGTCCACCTCCCAAAATTCCTATGACGGAACCAGGAAGGAACACTGCATTCCTGTCCATAAGTGGTTTCCCTCATCAAAAATCACGTCTGACGGGACTATACCACTGTAGCGAGGTACTGAACAAGGCATTCTTTTTATTCAGCTACCCACTCAGCGGCCGCGCTCACGCCGTTTCTTTCTGCATCGCTTCGTATGCCAACATGACTCGCTTCCTGCTTACGCCCCATCGGTACCCGCTTATCTCACCAGTCGACTTAAGTACACGGTGGCAGGGAATAAGATAGCTGATTGGATTATCACCAACCGCAGCACCTACTGCTCTTGATTGATTGGGAGAGCCGAGCTTTCGAGCGATCTCACCGTACGTTGCAATGGTGCCCTCCGGAATGGATAGAAGTGCCTCCCATACTTTGATCTGAAAATTCGTTCCTTGCAGATGGAGTTTGATTTTTGACTGAGATGTTAGGTTTGAGAAATAATCTCGTAGTGCCTCGTGGAGAGGTTCAATTTTATGTACGATATTCGCCTTTGGCCATAAAGAGGTAAGCTCTCGGAGGCCATCTTTTGGATTTTCGAAGAAAAGAATATTGCAGATACCGCGCTCGGTCGAAGCGACCAAACACAAACCAAACTTGGTTTCGAATGTTGAATAGTTAATGGTGAGAGTAGCTCCTCGTTTTTGATACTCACCCGGCGTCATGGCCTCGATGTCGACAAAAAGGTCGTGGAGTCTGCCGCTACTGCTCAACCCCGAATGAATAGTCGCTTGCATAGTATTCTGATTCTGCCTCAGGAGTTCCTTAGCGTATTCTACGCTTAAATATCTTCCAAATTGTTTGGGGGTAATGCCGACCCACTCTGTAAAGAGTTTTTGAAGGTAGCCAGGACTCATCTGCATGGATGCGGCGATTTCCTCAAGAGAGCGAGCCTGTAATTTATTCTCCACGATGTGCTCAACGACCTTTTTTATAGAAGTGTAATGATCCATGTGCTCATCTTATAGGTTTCGCAAGTAGACTCAACCCGAAAATGGTCAGCGGTACTAGCGTATAATTATGCCCATGAGCAAAATCTTAGGGATAGGCGGACTATTCTTTCGTGCCAATGACCCAGTGGCGCTTAAGAAGTGGTATACCGACGTGCTCGGTATAGTTATCAGCGAATTTGTATGGCAACAAGCAGCAGGCCCTACGGTACTCGAACCGTTTCCGAAGGATTCGGATTATTTCTCGCTCGAAAAGCAGTGGATGATCAATTTCCGCGTATCCGATCTGGAAGGCCTAATCGCAGACCTCAAGGGAAAGGGTGTGGAGGTAGAGGTACGTGATGAATGGAACGCATCGCCAGAGATGGGAAAGTTCGCGCGGGTACAGGATCCAGAGGGAAATCCTATTGAACTTTGGCAACCTGCATAAATACTTATGAAAGCGCTTATATTCAATTGCACACTTAAAAAATCGCCCGCTATCTCTAATACAGATGCGCTTATTCATAAAGTAGCCGAACAGTTTTCAATCCTCAATGTGCAAACAGAAGTTTTACGTATAGCCGATTATACCGTGCAACCAGGCACAAGTTCAGATGAGGGTGACGGAGATCAGTGGCCGGAACTTCTCGTTAAAGTAAAAGAATGCGACATATTTATTATTGCGACGCCAATATGGGTTGGCTTCACGGGCTCATTGGCTCAACGTGTCATTGAACGTCTGGATGCCGTATTCCATGAGAAAGAACTTATGGATTCTGAAACTGGTCAGACCATTATGTATGGAAAAGTTGCTGGAGTTATCGTTACCGGAAACGAGGATGGCGCACATGCCGTTGTTGCACGCGTGGCATGGGCATTAAATGAGCTCGGTTGTACGCTCCCTCCTACGTCGAACACCTACTGGGTTGGAAGCGCAGGTCCTGGCCCCAGCTATCTTGAAGCCGGTGGAGAAAAAGCACTCTATACCAACAAAACGCTTCGTCACATGGTCTATAACCTGACGTACATGGCGAATCTTCTGAAAAAAAACCCTATACCTACAAATTTGAATGAGCTCACTGAAGAAGCAAAGAAAGTAAGTAAAAGTGAGAAGGAGTAGTACGAAGGTTGCGTAAAAATCGCTTTAAGCGATTTTTACATTTGTGGAGGTGGGGGATTGAGTCATGAGTCACTAAACTCGAAGACTCGTTAAGTGCTCTCGACCTCGCCTCGCTTGCTCGATGACTCGCACATGCTCCGGCCGGTCATACCCCACAGAAGCGAAGTAGTTCGCTTCTTCCACTTCCACTAATAAGCGAAAACCGCCTAAGAAGGCGGCCGCTCTATTTATTAGTGGAATTGGTTATTCCAGGTTAGAACCTCGCTGATGCAAAACAGCTCCTCGTATTTCCTACGAGTGGTGGATGAGTGGGTATCAAAATGAGTACACGAAAGCCAATATGTGCCTACAGAGTGCTCAAAACTAGGATGAGAGATTAGAACCTTGAATCAATCCGTTACCTGTTAGTAGGATGACAGAATCTGATTATGTGGTATGGTGCTCTTGAAAGCTTTTTGTCTATATCAAAATGAGGTGCGAAATGAAGAGTCCTTTGTTTCTAAGAATAGTGCAAGATCTGCTCGCGGATAGAACAAGAGTAAGAATCTCTCGGCAAGAAGTGTTTGCGTATTGCGACGCGCTCGCACAAGAGCTTAAGAAAAGCTACAACCCTGATATGGTCATTGCCATAGATACGGGAGGGTCAGTGCCTGGTGAACGAATCGGAGAAACGTTAGATATTCCAGTGCTGCATCTGCTTGTTCGTCGAAATATTACCATCGCACGCAGGTATAGCCTTGATCCAATACCTCTGCGCTGGATTATGAGTATGTATCACCATTACTTGTTCCAGACTGTAAAGCCTGTGGTCTCGGCGCAAAGCAATGGGAATGTTTCCGGTAAAAAGGTATTAATTGTAGATGATTCTCTACATACTGGAGCAACGATTGACGTGGCGATTGAATATCTAACCGCATCGGGCGCTGAGGAGATAAAAGTATCTACGCTTGCGTACGTCGCAAGCAGGAAACCTGATTTCTCTATTCTTCCCCGAGGTAGCTACTCTTTCCCTTGGTCAAAAGACTATGAAGACTAAAGCAGATTCAAACTTGTAATCCGGGATTATTCGCACATGCGAGTCGTCCCGGATTTCCTTTTACTCAATATAGGCAACAGTATTATTTTTTATAGCCTCAAGGCTTTTTGGTAAGCTCTTTTGTAAGCTCGAAGATAAAAGCGGCAACGCATCTTCTGTGGCAGTAAAGGTATATTCCTCGAGTTCTTCGGTCTCCAACATTATCGTTGCTATTTTATCCTCGTTTAAGACTCCACCGAAATATATAAACTTAAGTGAATCTGTATATACTCCTTTTTTGGGAGCATAATATACTCCTACTAGCTGCAACGTAGTGAGCTCAAGTCCGAGCTCTTCTTTCGTCTCTCGCAGAGCACAATGAAGAGGAGATTCGTTTTCATCAGCGGAACCTCCGGGGACGAGCCACCCGTCCTTATAGTCTGGTTTTACAATAAGCAATTCGCCCTTGGTATTAAAAAGCAGTACTGCAGTCCCAACTTGTTTTTTGGGGAGTAGGGCAGCGTACTCCTCATCAGTATATTTCTTGGGCATAGAGTAATCGTAGCATTTTAATGTGCATGCACTACCGCTCATAAATTATGTGCATGTGTTGCTTATATTATACTTATATTGTATAGTATTTTTAGAATCATGAGTTTGGAAGGAGAATGTCGTGGGTAAAGTTTTTATGTCCGCTCAAGCGGTAAAAGACTCGGTACGTCAAGGAAAGTCGGTAACGTTGGTGGGTGGCAGCTTTGATCTTCTGCACGTCGGACATGTTCATTTGCTCGAGCGCTCAAAGAAGCTTGGAGCTGTCTTAGTCGCATGTGTTCTATCAGATATAAATGTTGCATCGTATAAAGGCTCAAGGAGGCCAATTGTCTCGGAGAAATATCGAGCACAAATGGTGGAATCGTTACGATGTGTTGATCGTGTTTTTATCTCAGATATAGACACGTCTCATCCAGATATTCTGTCGATACTTCAGCCCAACAATGTCATTTTTGGTATTGAGGATACAGAGCGTTGGAGAGCAACCGCTACGAAAAGAGAAGCTCTTTTAAAAGTTGAGTTTCCAACTATCGCCATTCACTATCTGGATCGTTATGCAGACATCTCAATTTCAACGAGCGCATAATTCAGAAAGTTCTAAACTCTCACAGTAATGATTAGCCTATCGAGTCCCGAAGAGCCTCAGTCTCTCTCGGGGCTTCTTCATTTTCATACTAAACAAAAGACCACTCCTTTGAGTGGCCTTAATGTTCTATATGTTTCCATATAGTTCTATATCGGTGGAGGTGGGGGGTATGATCCCCCGTCCGAATCTGGCTTTGAGAACGAGTCTACGACACGTAGCTGCTATTAGTGTTTCAACAGAAAAGTAGAAATGTCAGCGAAACCTTTTCTGTCTACGCCCGAAGTCTGAACAGCACGTGTGGGCGCACGGCTATCGATCCCATAGAAGATTTCGCCCATTCGACCGGCTATGAGAACCCGGGAAGAGTGAACGTCGTTACGCTAAACGAGCCGAGGCTCAAGCTTACACGTAAGCGAACGCAAAGTTCTTTGCCGTAAAGTACGGAGATACCTTTGCGCCTGCAACAGTTTTGTCGGCAGGTATTGGGTGCTTGCGAGATTCAGATGGTCAGCAAGATTCCATCGCGTCGCACGTTTCTCAAAGGGCAGACCGTCAAAACCGGTCACCCCCGGGCTCGATTGCTTCAGGAGAAGCAATCGAGCCCGCGACTGGCCGATATCTATTCAAAACTGTCTCTTAGTAACGACGACGTCGAACATTATTTCTTTCTCAAGAGACGTGCGCTCTCGCGGTCGGCATCTTTTTTCTTTAAATCTTCACGCTTGTCCTCTTTGCCTTTGCCGCGCGCAATCGCTACGCGTAGCTTAATATACCTGCCCGCATTATACACTTCTAAAGGCACTACTGTCAAGCCTTTACGTGATTCTGCTTCAGCAAGTTCTGCGATTTCTTTCTTCGAAAGGAGTAGTCGACGCGTTCGTTCCGGGTCATAGGTCGTTGTAGTGTTTGCAGTTTGGTACGGCGGTATCGTTGAACCAACAAGGTATGCTTCTCCACCTCGCACGAGTACGCGCGAACCCTCCAAGCTGCCAAGTTTGTTGCGCAGCGCCTTTACTTCGCCACCCGAAAGCTCCATGCCCGCCTGGAAGGATTCGAGTAGGGAAAAGCGTAGTCTGACTTTTTTATTTTCGAGTAAATTCATACCGAACTTCTAAGTGAACGATGTTGTTTCATTACTATACATATTATTGTATAGTGTCGAAGTCATGGCTCCTATCCGCAATCCAATACCTCCGCAACTACCGCCGGAGCCTCAGGGACCCAAGAACCGAAAGGATCAAAAGGGGAACAGGCACGGCAAGAAGTTGCCGAACGGTCCTAAAGGGCGAGGACCCGGTCGTCTCTTTACGTCTGGAGGCGGCTTTACCGGCAATCTTATCTCGATCATTCTCATCTTTCTTCTTTTGATGAGTGCCTACACGCTTATCGTTACGGGGACGAAAGCGAAGCCGATCATTTCACTTTCGCAGGTAGCTAATGACATAAAGGCAGGAACAATAAGCACCATCAAGGTTTCAGGAAATGACCTGACGCTTACGTATAACGACAAGAGTGAAAAGACTTCGATGAAAGATCCTAACTCAGGTCTTCCTGAAACACTTGTACCGTATGGTGTAACACCTGACCAGCTCTCGAAAGTTGCAATCACGATTGCGAACGAGTCCGGGTTTACGTATTGGCTGATCACGCTGGGACCACTTATTTTGCCGACGATCCTTCTCGCGGTGTTGTTCTGGTTTCTCGCGCGCCAGGTAAAAGGTGCGGGCATGCAAGCATTTACGTTTGGACAATCTAAAGCACGCATGATCGATCCCGCAGATACGAATCAGCGCGTGACATTTGCAGACGTTGCGGGCGCCAAAGAAGCGAAAGAAGAACTGCTTGAAATAGTGGATTTCTTAAAGAATCCTAAAAAATTCCTGGATATCGGTGCGCGCATTCCGAAAGGCATTCTTCTCATGGGAGCTCCAGGCACAGGAAAGACGTTGCTCGCTCGCGCGGTAGCAGGAGAAGCGGGTGTTCCTTTTTATTCCATCTCAGGTTCTGAATTCGTTGAAATGTTCGTGGGTGTCGGCGCAAGCCGTGTCCGCGATCTCTTCCAGATGGCGAAACGTTCAGCACCGGCCATCATTTTTGTCGATGAGATCGATGCGGTGGGTCGAGTGCGTGGCTCTGGTGTTGGTGGAGGTAACGATGAACGCGAACAGACACTCAACCAGATTCTCGTCGAGATGGATGGATTTGAGCCAACAGAGAAGGTGATCGTAATGGCCGCAACAAACCGTCCTGATGTACTCGATCCTGCGCTTTTGCGCCCCGGTCGTTTTGACCGACGCGTGACTATCGATCTACCCGATCGCAAAGACCGCCTCGAGATACTTTCTGTGCACGCTCGCAAGAAGCCGTTTGGCCCGGACATAAACTTTGATGTTATCGCTGAACGCACGCCTGGTTTCTCTGGAGCTGAGCTCTACTCACTCATGAATGAAGCAGCAATCCTTGCTGCGCGTGAAAGCCGCACGGAAATCACCCAGTATGATCTCATACGTTCGATCGAGAAGGTCATGCTTGGTCCTGAACGCAAGTCGCATCTCCTTTCACCGAAAGAAAAACGCATCACGGCATATCATGAAGCGGGCCATGCGCTTGTCTCTTCAGTGCTTCCATACGCAGACCCTGTCCATAAAGTTTCTATCATCAGTCGCGGACGCGCTGGGGGGTACACTTTGAAACTTCCGTTTGAAGATAAGAAAATGCCATCCAAAAAAGAATTTATCGATGACATCGCGACCATGCTCGGAGGATACGCTGCTGAAACGATGATATTTGATGATGTGACAACAGGACCTTCAAATGATCTCGCCGTTGCTACCGCAGTCGCTCGCGACATGGTCGCTCGCTATGGTATGAGTGACACGATCGGCCCGGCGGCTTTTGCCTCAGACCGCGCATTTGGACCGGAGTCGTATTCTCAAGATCTTGCAGCCAAGATCGACAGCGAAGTCGCACAGATTGTGGAGAAAGGAAAAAAGACCGCAACCGAGGTCATCACCAAACACCGCGGCGCACTTGACGCCATTGCTCTCCGACTTGTGGAAGTAGAAACACTTGAACGCGAAGATTTTGAAAAGCTCTTGATCGCAAACGGCATTACCCCGAAAGTAAAAGACGAGACCTATTCTGAGGGAGCGGTAATCGTGGGGTAGGATTTTTTGAGCAGTTGACTTTTATAATAAATACTATACAATATAAATAGGAGTTCCAACACGGTGCTTCAATTCTGCAAATAGGGAAGCGTGAAGTGCCAGTATTTGATTTTAGAGAGCACGATATCTGGCCGCTCGACGAGTGGTGCGGGATGACGTTCGCTCGGGTATATCCTGACGGAGAAATCCCTACTAGTGCCTTGCCGGTAGGCTATATTTTTGTGATCGAACCTTCGCGACGCGATCCAAAATATAAAATGGCGGCTGGCCATAAGCAGCCCGGCGAAGACCCTCTTCAAACGGCCCAAAGGGAGTTCACCGGTGAGACGGGTATCTTGTTGCCCACCGCTCGCTTTGAATTTGCCGGCAAGTGGGATCGAAAGGGGCCGAATGGTCCCTATGTAGATATTCTCTTCACTGCGAATCTCACCAAGAGTGAGGCCGCCGGAATGCACTCAAGTCATACGGAAAATGAAGGCGAGCAGCCAGAGTTTTTCACGGTGGAAAATTTTCGTGCAAGCGTCATGGGTGGTGGCTTCATGCGCAAACATGTCGACATGCTCGTTGAATGCGGCCTTCTCGCCGCTCGAGAGTTCGCATAGGAACTTTTCCAAACAGACACAATGGGCCGGAGTCATGCTGACTCCGGCCCATTTTCACACACGTCACTTTCGTAGTCCATCCTCCTGGACTCGAACCAGGGACCCTCGAGGTATAAGCTCGATGCTCTAACCAACTGAGCTAAGGATGGTTTCTTCGAGCTTAACGTAAAAGATGACGCCTTTCAATCGATTCTATTTCGGGAAGATATTTGTGAGCAGGTCGGATTGGTAGAACTGATTCGCGAGACCGCCGAAACTATACGTGACACCATTGATGACAATCGCAGCGCCTCCCACCTGCGGGTTTGCATTTGGCATCGAATGTTCAAATCCGATATTGTAGAGCGTGGAAATAACATCAGGTCTGTTTGTAATAGGGAAGCCAGCATTCTGCCACTGATTTTCTATTTCTCGTATGTAGAGGCCGGCATAGAGATAGTTATAGTAATGCTGGTGTTGGTCAGTCATTCGGATGAACCGCTGCTGCTCGATAGAGGTCGTCGCAGTGGCACTAAGATCAAGAAGATGTTCGTACTGCGGACCGAGATAGTAGGGAGAGGTTGGATTCTTGAGATTGTTTTCAACTTGCACCGCAGTCGCTTCTTTCATACCCATAACGCCCCAGGAGAATTGTGTCTGCGAGCCAAGAATCTTTAATGGTGCAAAGAACTGTTCGTAGAAACCGCGTTCGGTGAAAAAGAGACGCAGTTGCTCAACGATGAGGTTCGCCACAATGAGGCGTGCAGGTACTCCCGACGTGGTGGCTGCTTGGTTTATAACTGACGTATCTTTTGTAATAGCTGCAGAAAGAACCTGCCACTCTTGGGTATCTTGCCAGGGAGTACCCTTTGGATATTCAGGAGCTTGGTTAATAACCGCAGCGGTTGAGGTCGTTGCGCTGCCGATGAAGGCTTGACGCTGGAGATCAATGATACCGGGAACTTTTGTAAATCCAAATCGGAGGGCAAAATACCCGACGACCAGCACAAAGCCCACAGCAGCAAAAATATAGACAAAAACAGTCCATACATGTTTTCCTGCCCGTACTATTTTTTCACGTGCCATCGTGTGTGTACCATATCCTGCCTGACGACGGGTGTAAACAAGATGGTAAAAAATGAAAAATCCGTGTGAAGCAAAGCTTCACACGGATCACTATCGTCGTCGTATCACACAACCAGCTTCCACGTAAAGACGCGACGCTTCTTGAGATCATCGTCGTATCCAAACGGCGTCATCTCGCCACCACCGTATTTCGTACGTTCGTTAACCGTCCAGTCTTCACGCACAAGTCTGAAGGGTTCGGGATTATGAGGAACGAGCGTGCCATGAAAACGCTTTGCGTTGCCGTACAGGAAATCCTGTGCAAAATCCAATACGTCGAGCTCGTCAAGCACTTGAACGTAGAGTTCCAGCGAACAATGATAGGTGTAGCCACCACCAAACGCCTTGGCCGCGTACTTACGCTTGGTGTCATGGCCTGCCATATCGCTTCCAGCGTGCACAAAAGAATATCGAGCGCGAAGTAGAGCCCGCAGACTTTCCGTGTTCACCTCGTCTTTCGAGACAGGCAGCCAGTGGTTATCAGGGAGGAGGAAACCGCCGTCGTATTGCAGACTCCAATCATCGATCAGGTGGTGGCCGGTGATCTCACAGACGCACGAGTCAGGATTCCCATTGCATTCCATGTAAGATGCCGCTTCGCTCGAAGTAATGTGCGCGTGTATCTGGCGCAAACCACGAGAGCGGTAGAGATCATCGATACGCGGCTGCACATCTCGATACCAAAGACCCTCACGCCTTTGCGGATGAACGAACTTGCCATTCATCGCAACGACCTCCCCGTGACTCTTGTAAGGAATTCCCCGTTCTGCGAGACCGCACAAAAGCTTGCCGGGGCCACTGTTGATATCGAGCAGCATTTCCGGCGGAACACTCTCATCCGCGAAAGTCGTGCCGTGGGGAGGGTATCCTTTGACGTGGCTGATGAGACCCTGTTCGAACGCCCCCGAAACTTCATGAAATGATGTGCGTGGTGTCAGATAGATGCTAGTACACCACATACGTCCGGGAGCGACGTTATCCATATCCCCGACATAGTTTTCCGCATCGTCGCAGGTCAGGATATGGCGGGTTCCGAGCGTAGGGTTTCTTGTATTCGGTTCGGCACATCCTCCGCACATGCGTTTAGCTGCCTCTGGAAGAATCGTTTCCATAACTTCGCCAACGCGGGCGTGAATATGGGTATCGAAATGAGGAACGCTGATTTCTTGGGCCATGACGGTCTCCTCTAGTGTGAAAGATCGTAGATATGTGCAGAAGTATCTCGCTGGAATGTACCATTTGGTCAATAAAAAGGAAGACGGTACTTTGAAAGAGGTTAACGGCAACAGATCGTTGCGACTTTTTCTTTTTATTACTCGATGTGAATACGTTCGGCTTTTCCCGCAATAAGTTTTTTCAGAAGAGGATGTTTTGTTAATTCGGGATCAGTTTTTATGAGCTTTGCGGACTCAGTTCGCGCAGCCTCAACAAGCTTGAGATTCTTGATAGCTTCCATGGTGATGTCGGAGATGCCCCATTGCCGGCGACCATAGAATTCTCCGGAGCCACGGTTGAGGAGATCTGCTTCGGCGAGCTCGAAGCCATTTTTAGCAGTCGCGAGTGCCTTGAGGCGATCTTTTGTTGCTGGCCCAAGCTTTTCGGGGAGTACGAAACAATAGGCTTGATTATTAGAACGAATGACACGCCCGCGCAGCTGATGCAGCTGCGCGAGTCCGAAGCGCTCGGCGCCTTCTATTAAGATGACGGTCGCATTTGGAACATTCACTCCGACCTCAACGACGGATGTTGCGACAAGTATCTGCGTCTCACCGTCTTCAAACGCTCGCATCGTTTCTTCTTTTTGCGTTGGTGTCATTTTACTGTGGAGAATATCGAGTGAGAATTCAGGGAAAACTTCTTTCGTGAGTCGCTCAGCCTCAGCCTTTACGGACTTTGCTTGAATGGCGAGTTCTTTAGTCGGATCCGGTTCGTCAATGCGGGGACAGATGACGTACGCTTGCCGTCCATTCTGTAATTCTTCGCGTACCCGCGCGTAGGCCTCAACGCGTTTTTCCGGACCCACTATCTGAGTGAGGATTGGCTTGCGGCCTACGGGCATTTGGTCAAGCAAGGAGAGGTCCAAATCGCCGTAGATAGTGAGCGCAAGGGTTCGTGGAATCGGTGTGGCGGTCATGGAGAGTAGGTGCGGTGAAAGGCCGCTTTTTTGCGCGAGGCTGTGACGCGCAACTTTTCCGAAGCGGTGTTGTTCATCGATGATCGCGTACGCGAGAGTTTTGAACTCGAGCGTTTTTTGTATAAGTGCATGCGTACCGATGACGATCGGTATTTCACCGTTCGCCACCCATTTCCTAAACTGCGCACGAGAAATTTTCGTTGAGAGTTCACGATTAATCTTCGAGGGAAATTTGCGGCACTCGCTTCCGGTAATAAGTCCTATCGGAATAGGATGATCTTTAAAATACGAAACAAAGGTAGAAAAATGTTGCTTCGCTAGTATTTCGGTCGGGCACATATAGGCGACTTGAAGGGTGCCCGACTTCCGGTTAGGCGGGCGTGACGTGGCGACTAAATAAGCGGTCGCGGCAGCGACCGCCGTCTTTCCACTGCCCACATCGCCTTCAAGCAATCGACGCATTGGGTGCGGCTTTTCGAAATCATCGAGCACGTCATTGATCGATTTCGTCTGCGCGTCTGTGGGAGGAAAAGGAAATGACCGTACGAATTCAGCGAGCTCAGTCCTATTTACCGTTACGGGTAATGCTTTTTCCCGAGCAACTTCACGTCGTGACTCTGCGAGTGAGAGTTGCAAGAGAAATACTTCTTCGAAGGCGAATCGTTTTCTCGCCGCATCAGCGTTTGATTTCGTTTTCGGTGCGTGCATCCAAACAAGTGCTGTTGAAAGTATCGGCAAGTTGTATCTCTCAAGAATCTCTGAAGGAATTGGATCCTCGATTGTTTCGTGCACGCGTGACTCGAATACTTTTTTTAACGCGTGCAAGAACCATAGCGATGAAACCCCTTTGCTTTCAGGATAAATTGCATACAGTGTTTGATCAGCAAATGTTTTTGCGCTTGAAAAAAGAGAATCATGCACATCTTCTGGGGAAATCGGTGAACGATCAATTTCCGGGTTGGCTAGATAGGCTTTCTCTGCAGTGCCCGCCATGCGACCAGTTGCGCGTACTACCATGCCATCGTTCAATGTCTTCGCTATATAGGGCTGATTGAACCACATGATCTTTATTTTTCCCGATGCATCTTCAAGCCAGGCCTCAGCGATCGGCCGACGGCTTTTCCATGCTTTGCGCGTTTCTGGTTTACGAATAGTTCCGTATAAGGTTACATCGGTGCCCGGCGTCGCGCTTGCGATAGTGCCAGTCGGACCCGCTGATTCATAGCGGGCAGGAAAGTGATACAACAGATCGCGTACTGTATGGATGCCAAGCTTTGCAAGCGCCGTTTTCTGGTCAGCGCGAAGGCGCGTAAAATGCTTTGTGATCGGATCATTCTCTCCCATGTGCTTCCAGTATAGAGCGCGACATACTGACCTCCTAACCACGCACCTTTCTTTTTCTCATTCCAATTAATCTCTTTGAATCGCTTCGCGCACGCGAGTGAATACTGACGCGAACCACACTTTTTCCTTCGGATGCGTTAGTACTTCTGCAACTTCCCGGAAGGGAATCCATTTTGCCTCTTCTATTTCCATGCTTGGAATGAGTGCGCTATGTGCGGGCGCAGCAAAAAGAAATAAATGAATTTCTTTGAATTCAGAGAAATCATCATCCGTACCTTCTTTTCCAATACGATACCGTTCATAGGTGCCAAGATCGTCGACGAATTCGAGATCATGTATACCGCACTCCTCTTTTATTTCCCTGAGAGCAGCTTCTTCATCTGTTTCGTCACCATCAATATGCCCTTTGGGGAAGGTCCATCCTTTCCCACGGTGACTGCGAACTAAGGCAATAGTTCCTCCGTCGCCGATAACCACGCCTCCCGCAGAACGCCTTCGTTTAGGCTCTTTAAGGTCTACATCCATATTTCCAGTATGCCATGCACCACTTCGCGTGTTCAATGCGTAGTAGTAGGGTATGGGCAAAAGTGCCCTATATGCTCGTCTCGTTAATCTCTTTGTTAATTCCTTTGTAACTTCAACACTATGAACAAAAAACAAATCTTAGCCGCCGGCGGTGCAGCCGCGGTCTCGTTTTTACTCGCGATGCCAGCGTTCGCTGACACCCCAACAGCAAATCCCTCCATAACTCAGCATCCAAGTCATCAGATGAGGAAAGCAGGTTTTTATAAACGCGCCGGTGTTATCGGCACCGTTACCGCGGTGAACGGCTCCTCTCTCACGGTTGCGGGGAAAGATGGCACTACCTATGCCGTTGACGCTTCAAAAGCGAAAATTCAAAAGGGATACGGCACGACTGCAGCGCCGCTTGCCGTCTCGGGTATTGCCGTAAATGATACCGTCGCAGTAAAGGGTGCGGTAACCGGGACTTCGGTAGTAGCAAAAAGAATTGCCGATGGTATTCCTGCCACGAGAACGCATCAGAAACTTCCGAATGCTACGCTGGGCACTATCTCAAGCATCAATGGGTCGAGCATTACACTTACTCGTCATCTAAAGAAAGGCACCCCAACGACTGTTACGGTTACCACAAATGGAGCAACCATCTATAAAAAGAACGGTCAGTCAGATACCGTAAACGATCTAGCCGTTGGTCAGAAAATCGTAGCGATGGGCGTGAAGGATACTTCAGGTAACATCAGTAATGCGACTAGTGTTAATATGATGGTACGAACGCTGCGCACTACCACTCCGTAATAACTATTCCTAATGGTGGGTGTTCGTGGCTCGCACCATGAAAAGACCACAGATAGTTATCAGCATTCTTGTTCTCCTGCTACTCATTGTGGCTGCGATACTGTATGTATTTTCTAACCCGCAGGTAGCAACAGGACTCGGATTCGGACAAGCTCTGACGTCTCCTGCACCGACAAATTATCTTTCGGAAGAAAATACTATTGGAAATTCTAGCGGGTATGTACGAGGATCGATTGAAATCTTCAATGATAATGGATTTATCCTTACGTTCTCTGACGATACGACAAAAGTAGTCACCGTTTCTGCGACAACGACCATTCAACATTTCGCGACGGCGTCTTCAACCCCGACGACAATCAGCTCAGATCAGCTTTCGGTTGGTGAACAAGTATTTGTCGTAGGAACGATGAATGAGGATGGCTCGATTTTTGCTCACAGCGTGCGAACCGGCACTTTACCCACAGCAATTTTGGAAGGAGGCCCGTATGACGAGCCAAACGTACGCGGACATTTGCCAGATGGAAGACCAATTCCAACAGTGCGGTAAATTAAGATTTGTTCAATTCAAAAGAACACCGGCGCTTTGCGCCGGTGTTCTTTTATAGGCTATAATTTTCAGAATGAAACGTTTTATTTGGGGAGGGCTTTTTATCGGCTCGACTGTCGGAGGTGCCATTCCTTATCTTTGGGGCAGCTACTTTTCTTTTACGGGTGTTATCCTCACGGCCGTCGGGGGACTTTTTGGCATCTGGGCCGGCTTCAAGATTGGTAAATATCTCGGCGTGTAGCGTCACTCGCTCGGGGAGGGATCGTGAAAGACCACTTCGATGTTGTGACCATCGAGATCATGCACAAATGCTGCGTAGTATCCGGGAGAATAATCTTTACGATATCCGGGCACCTATACCGACCAAGGAGACAGTTCGAATAGCTGCAATTATCCTGGGAGAGGAGGCAATGTTTTGATGAATCAGACGTGGCTTAGTGGCTTGATTTCATGCGCGACAAGCTTCAGGACTGCGCATAATGTGCCAGTGTACGCTAACCAGATCGGCATTTATACGGCGGTCCCAGGTGCGATGCAATATGTGCGGGACGTATTAAGTCTCTTTAACCAAAAGGGCGTAAGTTTTACGTACTGGCAGTACCGTTCAGGATCAGACAATCCAGATGACCAGGGAATACTGTACCAGACCTCCCATGGTCGGGTCACAAAACAAGACTGGTTGGATATGTTGATCAGTTATTTTAAATAGATTCTAAATTACTATAAAATTCCCGTACAAGCTACCGTTTTCTGGCATGAGTGTCTGCTACACAATTTCCAATGCCCGACCCAAAGTTCCTTGAGTTTATAAAATAGCAGCGATCGATTCTTCTAAACATATGTTGCGGTGCACCCGGGTCGGAATAGGAAATTTTTACGATTGGAATAAATGGGACACAAAATAAGGGTGTTATTCCTGAAAAGGGGTTCTCATTCGACGAGGTAAGGTTCTATTTGTTCATCTTAAGTGTGTGAGGAGAGCTCAATCTAATTTCAGATAACTTCATCAGATAATCACTCGGTTAGTGATAGTTTCTTATAGATACGTGCAAATATGCATTAAATAAAATGTCAATAAATAAAATAGAACCAAAGCTACTTAATGTTCAGCGCTCAGCAGCTTTTTTGGGTGTGAATCCTGCGACTATACGCAAGTGGGCAAAAACCAACCAGCTTAATGGAGTAAAGATCGGTTCTCGTGGCGATTGGCGATTTACCAGAGAAGCATTGTCCAAATTGACCTCAAATCCAAGCATTAAAGAGGAGCAAAAAAAATTTACCAAGATAAAACAACTTCTTAAGGCGAATGAGATCGCCATACAAACATCGGCTACTTCCCAGCATACGCATCTTATCGGTGGCGATTCTCTGCCTAAAGAACATGTCACTAAGTATAGGAAGATTCATACCAAGATGATTAGAGCCATTGCGAATAATCTTGATGATTTCGAAAAAGGGACTAAAATCTTCCAGGATCTTGGCATAGAAGTCGCAACAGATGCGAACAAGGATGGCCTTACCATAGAGGAAGCGGTCGATGGAACCATTTTTTTGAAGCAAGCAATTTGGAAGAAACTAGAAGAAACAGGTTTGCTCAAAGGACTTTCCACCCAAGACTTATTCGAATTTAGCCAGATCATCGGCAGCTATTGCGACATATTATCTTCGAAAATAGCATTCACGTACCACAATCTTTTTATGGAAGAAATAACTTCTTCTGAAAAACGATTTAGAGTATTGACTGAAAAAAACGCAGATGCTATTGCTCTGGTGGACAGAAAAGGAAAGGTCCTGCACGCCAGTGAGTCGACAAAGAAGGTTATGGGTTATACACCTGAAGAGTTTAAAAAATTGTCTAATCCTTTCGAATTAGTGCCACCCAATGAACGAAAATTAGTTACCAAACTTTTCGAAAAATTGCTTAAAAAACCAGGAAGTGTAGAACGAACCAAATATCAGATTATGCATAAAGGTGGGTACGCTATTTGGGTAGAGTCGGTAATGTCCAATTTGTTGGAGGATCCGGACGTAAAAGCCATTGTCATAAATTACAGTGATATTACAGCTCGCAAAGAATCTGATGAGAAAGTAAGAAAGAGTGAAGAGCGTTTTCGTGCCCTTGTTAATGCAACGTCGGAGGTCGTATATCGGATGAGTCCTGATTGGAAAGAGATGCAGGAACTTCGTGGTAAAAATTTTCTTATCGATACGGAGGAGCCCATTACTAATTGGTTAGAAAAATATACACATCCGGACGATAAATTGCAGGTCAAGGAGGCTATTAAAAAGTCTATACGTACAAAAAGCTTTTTCCAATTGGAATACAAGATTAAGCAAGTAGATGGTACGTATGGATGGATATTTTCACGTGCTATACCCATCCTTGATAAGAAAGGAAAGATCATCGAGTGGTTTGGTGCGGCAAGCGATATCACGAAACAAAAAGAACTAGAGCAACAGAAAGACAGTTTTCTAGGTATTGTATCGCATGAACTCAAGACTCCTGTTACGAGCATTAAGACATATGGGCAAGTCCTCGAGAAGATTTTTCAAAGTAAAGGAGACGTCAAAGCGGCAGAAATGCTTAGTAAAATGGATACTCAAATAAACAGATTAAATGACTTGATCGCCGATCTATTAGATGTAACCAAAATTAATTCCGGCCAATTGCAATTTCATGAAGACTATTTCGATTTTAACGAACTCGTTAACGAAAGAGTGGAAGAAATGCAACGATTGTCAGAAAAACATAAAATAATCGTGGTCCTCACTTCAATGAAAAAAGTATATGGCGACCGAGAAAGGCTGGGACAAGTTCTGACGAATTTTATTACAAACGCAATAAAGTACTCCCCAAATGGTAAGAAAATTATTGTTTCAACCTTCTCTAAGGGCAAAGTGACGACTCTTTCCGTTCAGGATTTCGGATTAGGCATCGCCAAAGAGAATATCGATCAGGTCTTTGAGCAATTTTTCCGAGTCGATGGGCCTACAAGCGAGACTTTCCCGGGTCTCGGACTTGGTCTATACATTTCAAGTGAGATCGTAAAGCGGGAAGTGGGTAAGATCTGGGTCGAAAGCGTCAAAGGAGAAGGTTCGACTTTTTCTTTTAGTATCCCGATAAAGAAAGCGATACACGCATAAACCTATGGCTAAAAAGATACTACTTGCCGATGATGACCTAGCCATTCTGGATGCCACAAAAATGCTCCTAGAGCTTGAAGGGTATGAGGTACAGACCACGGCTGAAGGTGTAACGGTTAAGGAAATGATAGAGCAATTACCGGATCTTCTGCTTCTAGATATTTGGATGTCAGGTCAAGATGGCAAGAAAATATGTAAAAAACTTAAAGCAAATAAATCAACAAAGCATATTCCGATCGTAATGATTTCTGCTAGCCGTGATGTTGAAGATTCCGCGCGAGCGGCAGGGGCTGATGCATTCATGACAAAACCTTTTGAAATGAATGACTTATTAGCAAGGGTGAAAGAGTACGCTTTATAGATAGGATATATGGAAGATGATCAATCCAATTTAGGTAAGAATGAAGCTGATGGACTCCCTCGTCTCGCTCATGATCTTCGGAATGACCTGAGCGTGATATATTGCTACGCGCAGATTTTGGAAGTGTCTCTTTCGAAGCAAAAAATGGATAAAGACAAGGAGCTCGCTAGAATCATTTGTAATTCTATAAAGAAGATGGAGATGCTCATTATTGAGCGTATAGATTTGCTCAAAGATGTACAGGTAGAGTAAGGCACTAGGGTCAGCCGATACTAAGTTTTCTTGGCGGTGTGTATTGGACAAAGTTCGAATGTATTTCGGACAAAATCCTGATGATTAAAACTAATAATTCGGACTCGGCAGAGCGAAACAATCTGTCTGGGGGAAAGGATTCGCTCTGCCTCGGCTGTCTTCTCGCCCGCAGGAGGGCCGATTGAGGCAATCAGAGACCCCGAACCGATAGAAGTTCCACGTAGTATGCTTTCGCGAGGGTTTAATCACTACGCACTCAAGGTATCTGGAAGAAGTATGATTGAAGAAGGAATATCGGATGGCGATATTGTGATAGTGCGAGAACAGCCGACTGTTGATGATGGAGAAAAAGCAGTCGCGTATATGCCGGACAGAAATGAAGTTACGCTAAAAAAGATTTATAGAGAGAAAAATCGGATCAAACTTGTTCCGGCAAACCATACAATGAAGCCTTTTTATGAAACTAATGTGGAAATACAAGGAAAGGTCGTCGGTGTACTTAGGAGTGAATTTTAATATATGCTAAAATA
The DNA here is from genome assembly GCA_013815345.1 of Patescibacteria group bacterium. GTDB lineage: Bacteria > Patescibacteriota > Minisyncoccia > Phycocordibacterales > Phycocordibacteraceae > C7867-001. The sequence continues at coordinate 140,933 of JACDGK010000001.1, read as the reverse complement.
GGATTATTATTTTATGAGCAACAAAAAACCAACTTTCATTGACTTGTTTGCTGGAGCTGGCGGCTTGTCTATCGGAATTCAGCAAGCCGGATTTAAACCCCTTGCTGCAACTGATTGGGATCATTGGAGCTGCGAAACCTTACGCGCAAACCATAAAGACATGCTTGTGCATGAAGGAGATATTACATCCGTGGATTTAGAAGAGTTTTCAAAACGAATTGGAACTAGGACAGTTGATTTAATTGTAGGGGGGCCGCCATGTCAGGGTTTCAGTCGGTTGGGCAAACAAAAAAAGGACGACCCTCGTAATCAAATGTGGCGAGAATATATGCGCTTCGTTGCTTTCTTTAAACCGAAGGTGTTTTTGATGGAAAATGTCCCCCAACTCCTGACAAGTGATGAATTCCCCAGCATAAAGAAAATGGCGGAGGATTTAGGATACGAAGTAAGAGAAAAAGTCTTACATGCCGTCGAATACGGAGTTCCACAAAAACGAAAGCGGGCCATCATCTTTGGCAGTAGGATTGGAATACCTAATCACCCTCAACCAACACATACTTCTGCTGATAATTTTAATCTTTTAAACGCCCATCTACAGACTTGGGCTACCGTCAAAGATGCGATCGCAGACTTGCCATTAGAACCAACCGGAAAAGATTGGCACATTGGAAGAAACCCTACCCCCACGTCTTTAAAGAGATACAAATCAATTCCGGCTGGAGGCAATAGATTTGATTTGCCTTTGGAATTGACACCTGACTGTTGGAAGCGGAAAAAGACTGGCTCCACGGATGTCTTCGGTAGATTGGAATGGGATAAACCATCTCTCACTATCAGAACCGAATTTTTTAAACCGGAGAAAGGTTGTTATCTGCATCCTGAAGCGCACAGACCTATAACAATTCGAGAGGCGGCACGATTACAAACATTTCCCGATGATTATGTTTTCGTGGGTTCAAATGTCCAAGTCGCCAAACAAATCGGTAACGCCGTGCCGTGCCGTTTGGCCCTTGCTGTAGGAAAAGAATTATTTCAATTTCTTAATCCCTCTGCGTATAGCGTCCAAAATGAGGCTGTTGATGGTCTCACCCCTCTTGAGAGACAACTCGCTTAGTTTTCCTCTTATATCATCTGGAAGATTAACCGAGATTATCCTATTTTTAACCGTTTCGGGATAATCCAAAAGTGATTTCTTCCCAGCATTACAACGAGTACATAAAGTCCAAAGGTTTTCCTCAACAGTTTTCCCGCCTTGTTTGAGAGGAAGGATGTGGTCAACTTCAAGCTTTACTGATTCACCATCAGCGTATTTTTCATTCGCCCTATGTCCACAGAGCTGACAAATATATTGATCCCTTTCTAAAATCTTTTGTCTTAATTTAAAATTGATATAAACATCAGCGTTTTTGGCGGTTTTATTAGTTGAACGCAAAATATATCCAGTTGGGCTTGCGCTATAAACAATATCCCAACCCTCTGCTCGTAATTCTCTTACACGACGAGCATAGTTGTGTTGTCCAGAAACTTTTATAAGTTTCTGGTTCGAAACGACATTGCCGATATCAGCATAAAGAGCGTCGAGAAGTTTTTGCCAAACTACTCCTTTGCTTGTTTTTGGATGATTGGTTACCTTCTTAGCCATATCACTTTATGAAAAAGGAAACATCTTTTTTGTAGATTACGGAAAACTTTTTGATCTCCGCCACATCAAGCCGTCTTTCGCCGGATTCAATTTTTGAGATAAAAGATTGGGGTTTACCGAGTTTGTCCGCAACCGCCTGCTGTGCAAGTCCAGCCTCAATACGCGCCGTTTTCAAGCGTTCTATGATTTCTTTATAGTCTTTCGAGAAAACGGACTTGCTCATGTGGATAAAGGATATATCCTTTTATGGTATAATCCCAAAATGGGATTATTAGATTTAAGCCCAATCTCTCGTTTCTGCCGTCCATTCCAAATTCAATCCCCCCCCGCAAAAAAATAAGAATGGGGAAACGGCAAAAGAGAGGGCGGACGCGCGGTACTCCGCGCGTGGCGAGATTCAGAGAGTCGCCACGCGATCGGAGCGTACGCTTCAATCTCAAGCCACCACGCACGTGGCGCGTGCGAAGTGAGTTCGAGCAAAGGCTAATATGTCACCGCAGATAGAAACTTCGAGTTCGGACAGAGCCGCGCCGCAAAGCGGCGTGGCAGAATGGGCGGGCAGGAAATGCCGCCGCGAAGCGGCGAATTGGCTCGGCGTGGGGAATCCGAAATGCGGGGATTTGTCTCTTGTTTCAATCCAAAAACTAATATGAACAAGCCAAAATATTTTCTATACGCGCGTAAGAGCACTGAGGACGATGACCGGCAAGTCATGTCCATCGAGGCGCAGCTGTTTGAGTTGCGGGAGATCGCGCGTAAAGAAAATCTTGAAATTCTTGAGGAATTTCAAGAGTCGAAAAGCGCAAAGACACCGGGGCGCGAGGTGTACGGCGAAATGATGGCCCGCATTGAATCAATGGACGGCGTGGGCATATTGGCGTGGCATCCCGATAGATTGGCTCGCAACAGCATTGACGGCGGGCGCATCATATACGCCGTAGACACGCGTAAGGTGGTGTCTTTGCGCTTCCCGACATTTTGGTTTGAACCGACCCCGCAGGGACTATTTATGTTGCAAGTGGCGTTCGGGCAATCTAAATATTACAGCGACAATCTGTCCGAAAATATCAAGCGCGGCGTCCGCCAAAAATTGCGTCGGGGCGAGTGGCTCAATCGCGCACCCTTTGGCTATCAAAATAACCCGCGTATTCGCAATATTGAACCGCATCCGACGAACGCGCGTATCGTGCGCCTCGCGTACGAAGAATACGCCAAAGGGTCGCATACTCTCGTTTCGTTGTCGCAATTTTTGGCGGACTTGAATGTGATGACTTCAAACGGAACGCCACTTGCCAAAGTTTCCATCAAACGGCTTTTGACGCATCGCGTGTATATCGGATTCGTGAAGCACGGTCAGGAATGGTTTGATGGAAACTTTGAGCCGATTCTAACTCCCGCATTGTTTGAAGCCGTGCAGAAGGTCGTGGCGGGCAAGGAGCGGCCGCGCACGCGCAAGGTGAAGCATGATTTTCCGCTTGTCGGGCTATTCCGCTGTGGCGAGTGCGGCGGCATGATTTCCGCGCAGTGGGCGGTCAATCGCTGGGGTACGAAGTATCGCTACTATCGGTGTTCCAAGAAACGCGGCCGCTGCTCGCAACCGTATGTCCGCGAGGCCGACCTTGCCGACAAAATAAAGGCACGGCTTCAAACAATCTCGCTTTGCGATCGCTATACGGATTGGATGTTGGCGAAAGTGAAAGAATGGGAGCGCGAGGAAGTTGAGGTGTCGCAAAGCGAGGTTCAAAATCTTTCCGACAATATCAAAGCGAGCGAGGAGCGCATGGAAAAGCTGGTATCTGCGTACCTAGATGGCGATATACCGAAAGAGATGTACTTGAAGCGCAAGGACGTGCTCATGCGCTCTCTCGCCGCTTTGCAAGAGAAAAAGAAAGATTTTGAACGCGGGAGAAAGAATCGGGTCGAACCCCTGCGGGAATGGATTTTGGATATGAAACAAGCCGATTTTTTGTCTCAATCGGATGATTTGTACCAAATCAAATCATTCGTGCAAAAAATCGGAACGAACCCTTCGGTTCGTGACAAATCCCCGCATTTCGGATTCCCCACGCCGAGCCAATTCGCCGCTACGCGGCGGGATTTTCTGTCCGCCCATTCTGCCACGCCGCTTTGCGGCACGGCTCTGTCCGAACTCGAAGTTTCTATCTGCGGAGACGGAGGGATTCGAACCCTCGAGGGGCGTTAACCCCTGCCTCGTTAGCAGTGAGGTACTTTCGACCACTCAGCCACGTCTCCAATCCATACAAATTATCACTTTAAACCTAATGCGCCAATGCGAGGACAATGACGTGTTTGGCACCGGCTTTAAGGAGAGCTGCATGAGCTGCTGCAAGGGTCGCGCCTGTGGTGAGAACGTCATCTAAAAGAAGGTAGGTGAGGGAGGAATCCATGCTTCCCGAGCCATGTGCTTTTTCTCCTATTCTTGCCGGAACGGCAAAAGCGTGCCGCATGTTCTCTTTTCGAGCCATCCTTCCGAGTGACGTCTGAGGGACGGTTTCGTGCACTCGTACGAGAAGGTCCGATTGTACGAGGTTCTTTGTGCCCGCTCCTATGTGTCGTGCTGTACACTTTGCTATTTCTTCGACTTGGTTATAGCCGCGCGCCTTTCGGCGCGCTTTCCCAAGAGGCAGTGGCACGATGACTATCGACCCCCATTTCTTTATACGTTCCTTTATATAGGTAGCGAGTACCTCTCCGAGCAACTCCTGCGCTTTTCGGTCATTTTCATATTTCGCTGCGACTATCAGCGCCTGCACGAGTGGCGTTCGATAGGGGAGCAGAGCGACAACGGAGACGTTTTCAACCATTACGATTTTCGGGGCAAGAAGGGCGGAAAGTAATGGAAATGTCGCGCTTCGTACAAGCACTGTGCTCGCTCGTGGAGGAAAAATAAGGTCGATAAGGTGAGTAAAAAACGACATCCGCGCATGATACAATCGACGCATGAGTTTTTTATCAAATCTTTTTAAAGTTAAAAAGAAAAATAGCAGCGTCATGGGTTTGGACATCGGCTCCTCCTCACTCAAAGTAGTGCAGCTGCGTCGACAAGGCGGTACTGCCGTTCTTGAAACATACGGGGAACTTGCACTTGGTCCCTACGCAGGCGGCGAAGCAGGGCAAGCGACAAATCTCCCAGCCGACAAAATTGCAGAAAATCTCCGTGATCTTTTGCGAGAGGCGAATGTCACTACGATCGATGTGGGCGTCTCCATTCCTTTTTCACGCTCACTTCTCACGCTGGTCGAACTTCCTCGCGCCAAAACTCCCGAAGAACAAAAGACCATCGTCGAACTCGAAGCACGGAAATATATACCAGTGCCAGTGTCCGAGGTGCAGCTCGATTGGTTCATTATTCCGGATCCTATTTCTGAAGGTAAAGAACTCTCTCCAAAGGTGAAAGTGCTTATCGTCGCGGTTCATAACGACGAGCTCAAGCTTCTACAAAATGTCGTGCAAGGAGCTTCTCTCGAAAGCAGTTTTTATGAAATTGAAATTTTCAGCACGATACGCTCGGTCGTAGACGAAATAGTGAAGCCGGTCATGGTGCTCGATATTGGTGCATCCGCGACCAAGGTGTATGTGGTCGAACACGGCGTGGTCGCATTTTCACATAACATCCCGCGCGGCGGCCAGGACGTCACGCGCAACATTTCCAGTTCCCAAGGATTCTCGATAGCAAAAGCAGAGACACTTAAAAAAGAACATGGATTTTCAACCCAGCTCGCCCCTCCCTATGCGCGCGAAAGTATCGAATCAGTCTTCTCGCATATATTCGAAGAATCCAAACGAGTCTTTACGCAATATGAAGTAGGGGCACGCACACCTATATCAGCGATCGTGCTCACCGGAGGAGGAGGTGTCACGAAAGAACTTGCGACGTACGCGAAAGGTTTTTTTGCTGCAGACATTCATGTTGCTGATCCCTTTGCTCGTACGCAAGCGCCCGCCTTCATGCGGCCAGTGCTTGCGGAGATCGGTCCGGAATTTGCAGTGGCGGTAGGACTTGCGCTCCGTAAGCTTGAAGACCTAGGATAAGTTGCGTTATACACATCACCGTCCTCAATCTTCCGCTTTCTTCTTCTCTAACAGCGTATACTTACCTCGTGGCTCTTTCTCCCTCAATTCCTACGTCATTCGTTCCGAAGCAGCCGATCTCCTCGGGCCCTAGGCGACGCTATTCGGCGGGAGATAGCATCTTCCTCATTGTCTCTATGGTGATTGCCGGCATCGCAATTCTTGCCGCGATCGGCACCTTTTTATATGCGAATTACCTTACGGGCGTAGAAAAAACAAAAATGAGTCAGCTGGCTCAAGCCCAAGCTCAAATCAGTCCCGATACGGTGGAGCAGTTTGTACGCCTGCGTAATCGCCTCTCTGCTTCAGCAAATCTCATAAATCAGCACGTAGAACTTACGCAATTTTTTACGTTGCTTGAGGGCATCACCCTGCAAAACATACGTTTTGACTCTTTGAAAGTGATTGTAGCTGAGGATCGATCTGCTAGTATGGCCATGGCCGGCCAAGCAAAGACTTTTAATGCGCTGGCTGCAGAGTCGACGGCATTTGCGGCTGAGAAGAATGTTAAGAGTGCTATTTTTTCGGGTATTAAAGTGAATGTTGATAAAACGGTAAGTTTTACGCTGAATGCCACGCTCAATCCTGCACTAATCGTGGAGAGTACGGCACCAACATCACCGGTTATTCTTCCGGCTGCACCAGCAGGAGGAGCGCCTTCTTTCTCGCCGAACACGAACACGAAGGCAACGACGACTACCGCCTCAACAACGCCATGATTGCACGCATTCTTCCCATTCTTGCGATTCTCTTTGCGATAGGTCTTTTCTTTGGTTATATCAACCCGACCTATAACGGACAGATTGCTGAAATTAAACAGAAGATCGCAAGTGACAATAGCGCACTGAAAGCGGCTGCAGACTTTACGCAGAAAGAAAATGAACTTATTGCGCAGCGTAACCAGATCCCTTCTGATCAGCTTGCCCGCCTCCAATCGTATCTGCCTGACGGCGTCGATAACATACAACTCATCATTGATTTAAATTCGCTTGCGTCTCGCTCGGGAGTAACGCTCTCTGACTTTAATGTGGCGAATAATAGCGCGGTCACGGCAGCAGCGGCAGCAACCAAAGATACTGCCTCGGCCGTACAGTCTACGAGTCTGACCGATTCTCTTGACCTCACCGTTTCGGCGACCGGAACCTATGCCGCATTTCGCACCTTCCTTGCCGCGTCAGAACAGAGCTTGCGTCCTATGGATATAACCTCGTTTGCCCTTACGGACTCCGCAACGGGGGTCTATACCTACGCCATTACTTACCGTATCTACTGGCTACACTAATTATGTCTTCACGCATTAAAATCATCGTCGCTGTGCTCGTGGTCGCTGTTCTCCTTGGCGCGGCGTATCTGCTATTGTTTAACAACAACAATACTAATGCCGCAGTAACGGTAGAGGGCGGAGCGACAAGTGCCGCTGAAGTTACGTTCCTCAATCTCTCGAGCCAGCTTCAGCCGATTAGTTTTGATACCACCATTTTTACCGATCCTCGTTTTATGGCCCTCGTTGATATACATACCGCTATACTACCGGAAACAAGTGGCCGTAAGGATCCGTTCGCACCGATTTAATATGTTCTCACACGTGCGCGATGAAAAACTCTCGCAAGGATGTATTATACTCTTAGTAAATGGACCTTCTTACTCTTCTTATCAGCAAGGGCGTCGTCAAATCTGAAGATAAAGCTTCTTTGGAAGAAGAGGCACGCACGAGCGGTCGCACGATCAAACAAGTGCTTGAGAAGCATGAAGTAGGTGCCGACACGATACTTTCTGCTGAAAGCGAAGAATACGGCGTTCCTTCGCGCACACTTTCTGCGACAGATCCGGCTGATCGCAAGGCACTTGAATACATACCGCAAGAATCTGCTGAATATTATAAATTTGTTCCTCTGTCGATCGTCGATAAAGTTCTGGAAGTCGGTATTGTTGATCCCGATAATATTGAAGCACTCGACGCACTTCAATTTATTTCAAGCAGGGTAGGCATGCCGTATAAGCTTTTTTTGATAAGCCAAGGAGATTTTGATCGAGTGATTGAGGAATACGGCAGTCTCACCGGCGAAGTGACGGAAGCACTTTCCGAGCTCAACGAACCGCTCTCTCTCGACGACAAAGAAAAAAAAGACCAATCTCAGCCAAACCAAGAACCAGTTATCAAAGCGGACGCGCCAGTCACAAAAATTGTCGCGACCATTCTGCGCTATGCCGTAGAAGGTGGCGCATCGGATATTCACATCGAACCGACTCCGGAGAAAGTGCAGATTCGTTTTCGCATGGATGGTGATTTGCACACGTCGCTCGAGCTCCCGGCCAAAGTGCATGCCGCGGTTATCGCCCGTATTAAAATTCTTGCGCAGCTCCGTCTCGATGAAAAACGTAAACCGCAAGATGGACGTTTCTCAGCAACGGTTGAAAGTCGTCGTATTGATTTTCGTGTCTCGACGTTTCCAACCCAGTACGGTGAGAAGATCGTGATGCGTATTCTCGATAGTGCGAAGTCCATCATTACTCTGGAATCGCTTGGTCTTTCGGAAATCGATATTGCAACCGTGCGCGACATCGTCAAAGCGCCGTATGGCATTGTGCTCATTTCCGGTCCGACGGGTTCGGGTAAATCAACCACGCTTTTCTCCATGCTCTCGGAACTTGATCGTGCATCGCAAAACGTTGTATCAGTGGAAGATCCTATCGAATACGAGATTCCGGGCGTGTCGCAGTCACAAGTGCGTCCCGAAATCGGCTACACCTTTGCTTCCGGCTTGCGTTCCATTCTGCGTCAAGACCCTGATGTGATTATGGTGGGAGAGATTCGCGATAATGAAACCGCGTCGCTTGCTATTCAAGCCGCGCTCACCGGTCACCTCGTTTTCTCAACGATTCATACCAATACTGCGACCGGGGTTATCCCACGCCTTGTCGACATGGGTATCGATCCTTACCTCATCGCGCCGACGCTGATCGCGGCGATAGGTCAGCGTCTCGTGCGCAAGTTGTGCCCTGGTGCTGGCTCACCCATACCAATCTCAGAAAGCATCCACGGTCTTTTAGATAAGCAATTTGCTGACCTACCCACGGAATACCGCTCAAAAATTCCCACTTTCGAGAGTCTCTACGAGGCAAAATCAACGCCTGACTGTCCGAATGGCACACGCGGACGTCTGGCAGTCTTCGAAATTCTCCGCATGGACAAGGAGCTTGAGCATATTGTGCTCACCAACCCGGTAGAAGAGAAAATATACGCCGCAACGCGTGCAAAAGGAATGTTAACCATGCGCGAGGATGCTATTATTAAAGCGTTAGCCGGAGAGATACCGTTCGAAGAAGTAAATACCCTCGGCGGCGACGCATTACTCGATCAGGACGCGCCGCAACCTGAAGCTCAGATTCAAGCTCAACAACCAACAACTGTGTAGCACCTATGGCCACGTACCGCATTTATCTTACCGATGATGATCGATTTCTCCTCGATATGTACGCGGTCAAATTCCGAGCAGCAGGACATGAAGTTACTGTATTTCCCGGTGGAAAGTTCGTGCTTGAAGCGCTCCGCACCAAACCACCTCCCGATGCCATGCTTCTCGATATCGTTATGCCGGAGGTAGATGGATTTCAAGTGCTGGAGACGGTGCAAAAGGAAAAACTTGCGCCAGGCATGAAGACGGTCGTACTTTCAAATCAAGGGTTGGAAACAGATGTGGAAAAGGCGAAATCATTTGGTGCGTCGGGCTATATCATAAAGGCGTCAGCAATTCCTTCCGAAGTATACGCAGAAACTATTAAGATTATTGAAAAACAAGCATGAGCAACACTTCCACTACCCGTATCGGTGCACTTTTCGACATCGTTGTGAAAGAAGGTGGGTCTGATCTCCATCTCTCGGTAGGTTCCCCTCCTATCATCCGTGTCTCAGGCTCCTTGGTGCCGCTCTTGCAGCAACCAGTCCTCACGGCTCCCGAAACAGAAGCTATTCTTAAAAGCATTCTGCCCGCGCCACGTTGGCAGAAATTCGTTGATAACCAGTCCGTCGACTTTGCATACGCACACACGTCAGAGTCACGCTTTCGTATCAACGCCTTTACCGTACAAGGCTCTATCGCACTTGCCATGCGTCTCATTCCCCACGAAGTTCACACGTTTGCAAATCTCAACCTTCCGCCTATCCTCGAAGTTTTCACTCAGCGTCAGCAAGGCTTCTTTCTCGTCGTGGGTCCGGTAGGGCAAGGGAAGTCGACAACGCTTGCCGCGATGATCGACCGTATCAATGAAACACGCGCTGAGCATATCGTGACCATTGAAGACCCGGTCGAGTACATCTTTGATGCAAAGAAATCACTCATTCACCAGCGTGAGGTACATATTGATGCGACTGATTTCCATAGTGCGCTCGAGTCCGCCTTTCGTGAAGACGTAAATGTGATCATGGTGGGCGAAATGCGCGATCAGGAAACCGTTTCTTCCGCGGTGACAGCCGCTGAAACCGGTCACCTCGTGCTTTCAACGCTTCACACGAACAATGCGGCACAGACGATCGATCGTATCATCGACATTTTCCCGTCGAGCCAGCAGGATCAGGTGCGCGTGCAGCTCGCGGGTTCTTTGGCGGGTATTTTCTCGCAGCGACTCGTGCCGCGTATCGCAGGAGGGCTCATTCCTGCATACGAGTTGCTCATTAACAACGCCGCCGTCGCTAACCTCATCCGCGAGGGTCGCACGCATGAGATCACGACCGTCATTCAGACGAGTTCTCAGGACGGTATGATCGACATGGATCGCTCGCTTGCGGAGCTGGTCCGAAAAGGGGAGGTGACCATCGAACACGCCTACGAACGGGCCCTCGATCCGAAGACCTTCGAGCGGTACCTATAAAACAAATACTTATTTACCATGCTTTTCTCCTACCACGCACTCGATAAAGACGGACACGAAAGAGAAGGAACCATCGAGGCTCTCACGATGGATGTGGCCGTCTCGACCCTCCAACGCCGAAATCTGATCGTTTCCTCGATAGCCCCGATGGATAAGGGCGGTATGCTTTCGATGGACATCGGCATCTTCAAACGCGTTTCCAACAAAGACATCGTTATTCTTTCTCGTCAGATAGCAACGCTCTTTGAGGCACAGGTCTCCGCTCTCCGTGTCTTTCGTCTCCTTGCGGCTGAAGTTGATAACAGATATCTCTCGGAAATCATGACGCAAGTGGCGGATGACCTTCAAGGCGGGAGCCCTATATCAAAAGCACTCGCACAACATCCTAAAGCCTTCACTTCTTTTTACGTAAATATGGTGCGCTCGGGTGAAGAGTCAGGAAAGCTTTCGGAGACATTCGGCTATCTCGCCGACTATCTCGATCGTACCTATGAAGTCATGAGTAAAGCACAAAATGCGCTTATCTATCCTGCATTCGTCGTCGTCGTATTCATCGTGGTGATGGTACTGATGCTTACGCTCGTAATTCCGAAGATCACGGCTATTTTGGTTGACTCAGGGCAAAAGGTTCCTTTCTACACAGCTGTCGTTATCGGTATCTCGAACATCCTCGTTCACTACGGCATATTCGTGCTTATCGCTTTGGCCATCGCCGGCTTCTTTGTTTTTCGCGCATTGCAAACTGCGTCCGGCAGGCTTTTCTTTGATGCGTTAAAACTCGACGTCCCGTATGTGGGTGATCTCTACAAAAAACTCTACCTCTCGCGCATTGCCGATAACTTCTCAACGATGCTCGCCTCAGGTGTGCCGGTAGTGGAAATGATTGATATTACTGCGAGCGTGGCGGGCAGCAATGTCTATGAAAATCTTCTGCGAGAGGCCAGTGAGGCGGTAAAAGGCGGCTCATCGATCTCTGACGCGCTCGCGCGGCACCCGGAACAGATTCCCGGTATCATGATCGCCATGATCCGGGTGGGTGAGGAAACAGGAGAGCTGGGCAACATTCTCAACACGCTCGCGAAATTCTATCGTCGTGAAGTTTCCACCTCTATCGACACGCTCGTTGACCTCATCGAGCCGCTCATGATCGTTTTTCTCGGTCTCGGTGTGGGTTCGCTGCTCGCCTCCGTGCTCGTGCCTATCTATAATCTTGCCGGTGCGATCAATTAGTCACCGCGATCCCTATTGACAGAGTAGCTACAATAGCTCTATAAGCTATACTAAAGAAATTTCAGCACGCGACGCAAAGAACCGCTTTGGCGAGCTTCTTGACTCAGCGCAGCGCGCACCAGTTCGGATAACGAAAAATGGACGGGGGGTTGCGATGCTGCTTTCTCTTGACGATTATCAGCGTTTTGAAGAAACGGAAGACGCATTATGGGCTGCCCGCGCAGAAGCAGCCCATAAAAAGGGTGGATACCTTGGAACCAATAAATCTGAGGCACTTTTAAAAAAGTTTATTGATGCTAAAGATTGATATCGGTAAGCGAGCAGAGAAGTACCTGCGCACGCTTCCGAAAAAGCATGCGCAGCAAGTGATTCTAACGCTCTACGAACTACAAAAGAATCCGTCACCACCGGACAGCAAACAGCTTAAGAATTCGACCTTTCGGCGCGCTGATATGGGCGAGCATCGTATCATATACTGTGTCGTGGGCTCAACCTTGTTCATACCGCTTATAGGAAAACGTAATGACAATGACGTGCATCGTCGTTTACAGCGATTAGAAGGCTAAATAGAGTTGTCCACAGGATCGTTATTCTTTTTCTGGTTTTCTCGTACAATAAGAAATAAGCGGATATTACTCATAAGCCCGCATCACGACAACTTATAACAACCATGACTCTCTCAAACTCACGTATCCGACGCGGTTTCACCCTCATCGAACTCCTCGTCGTGATCGCAATTATCGGCATTCTCTCGGCAGTTGTGCTCGCCGCCCTCAACACGGCTCGTGCGAAGGGTACTGATGCACAGATCAAATCTGACCTGAGCACGATTCAAACTCAAGCAGCTCTTGACTATGACGGATTTCCAAATGCATATGCTGCAACCACCATTACAACTTCCGTAACTCAGGCAGGCTGGACGGTTGCAGGAACAGGCGTAGCGGGCGCAGCTGGTACTTCAATTTTGACAGTCACCCCGGCAAACGAGGACCAAGCAGCAGCGAACGCACTTATTCAAGCTTCATCAGCTAATAACAACAAGCTTCAGTGGGGCGTGACGGCTTCGTCATATGTTGTTGAAGCTCAGCTGACTGCTGCTGCGGCTGGTAGTTATTGGTGTGTAGATTCAACGGGTGTTGCAAAGCCAGAAGCTGCGGCGCTTGCAGCAAGTGCGACAGCTTGCCCATAATAGTCTTAAAACAAGCAGTGGATAAAAATAAAGCCCCTTGCGGGGCTTTATTTTTATCCACTGCTCTTTCAAAATCTTGTGTTGCAAATGGTATAGTCTTAAGAAGAAGTCAAGAATATTAGCCATTACTCTTTATGATGTATATCTCTCGCAAAAAAGCTCCTAATGGTTTCACCCTCATCGAACTCCTCGTCGTTATAGCCATAGTCGGACTTCTATCCTCAATCGTACTTGGTGCCCTGAGTGTTGCTCGGAGCAGAGGTTCAGATGGAGCTATCGAACAAGCACTTTCCGGTATTAGGAAACAGGTTGAAATTAATGATCATACCGCAAATGTTTCTTGCTATTCACCTACGGCAACTTGTGATGCAGGCACCTATCCTAATAGCGGTATTCCTCAGCCTTGTCCAGCAGCGGTTGTAGCTACGAAACCGAATTCAATTTGGGCAGACCAAAAAATTATTGACATAATTAAATCCGCTTTAGCACAAGGAACGTTAAACCAATGCAGTTCAAGCGCGGGACAAACTAATTACGCTATAATATTTGATCTTTCTTCTGATCCCGCAAAAGCCTTCTGTACCGATAGTACTCATAGTGTCCTACTAACAATGGCAGGTGTAGATAATAATACTGATAGCGCCACTATTAACACAAAATTAAGGCAAAAAATTGGTGGAAGCAGCTGTCCTCCTTAAATGAGTTTTGGAGTACTCGTATCAACCGCCTTCTTCTTCCTCGGTGCGATATTCGCGAGCTTCACGACGGTTATTGCAGAACGCATCTACACGGGGCAGTCGTGGCTCAAAGGACGTTCACGATGTAACTCCTGCCGAAGGGTATTAAGCGTTCCTGATCTCGTGCCAGTTTTCTCGTGGCTTTTCTCCCGAGGTAGGTGTCGCACCTGTAAGGCAAAGGTGCCGGGGCTCTATGTGCTTTTTGAAGTATCTCTCGGCGTTCTTTTCGTTTTCTCGTACCTTACGCTCGGTCTTACGCTTAACCTTGTCGTCTTCCTCGCCGTTTTAATCGTGCTTGGATTTATTGTCGTGTATGATCTGCGGCATACTATCGTGCCTCGCGGCAGCTCGACGCTCCTTATCGTGCTCTGTCTCCTTTTTGCTTTCCTGAGTCTCAAAAGCATGTCAGCGTTTCTCTGGATTGTCGGCATTGCTCTCATCATTGGTTTCGCATTTTTTCTTCTCTACGTACTTTCTCGCGGCAGGGCAATGGGCCTCGGGGATGCGCCGGTCGCTCTCGCTCTCGCTCTGCTTGTGGGCTCGGCGGCAATCCCCGGTCTTCTTTTTTCTTTCTGGATCGGGGCAGTTATCGGCATAGTGGTATTGGTTTTGCAGCATGGAGGGCCTAGAATGGGTATTGAGGTGCCGTTCGTGCCATTTCTGGCTGCCGGCTTCCTACTTGCCTTTTTCACTCAATGGAATCCCCTCTTTCTTTCGCTGCCTTTTTAAAAAAATTCTTTTTCTCAAAGCCTTCATCTGGTGGGAGAAAGGTAATGCAGCGTGGGTTCACGCTCATCGAGATGGTCACGGTACTCGCGATCATCACCGTTATCACGGGGATTACGCTCGTGAATCAATCCACATTCAATAGAAGCATCATTTTGACTGATACGTCGTACACGGTGGCGCTCTCTATCCGTGAGACGCAGTCACTCGGTCTTTCCAGCAAAGGTTTCCAGGGGGTTTCCAATGCAGGATACGGCATTGATTTCTCCGTGGGTGATCTTACTTCATACCGGCAATTTGCCGATGCTTCAAAGGGACTTCCTACGCCGGGCTGGTGTCCCACGGGCGTACCGAATACCGTTGAAGCGAAGCCGGGAAATTGTTTGTATGACGGTCCGGTACGCGAGCTTGTTCGAAAATTTGATTTTAATCAGGGTTTTACCATTGGCAATTTTTGCGCCTATACCCATCCCAACGGTGTCCTTACAAAAGTGGGCTGTTCCGACTCATCGAATAACGCCCTTACAGCTCTCGATATCGTTTTCGAACGACCGAATGTCCAAACGGTCATAACTGCAGTGAGTGAGAGCTCCTATCAGTCTGCAGACACTGCGTGTATTCAAATCAGCGCTCCAGGTGGCAAAGCGAGTCGATACGTGGAAATAAATCAGCTTGGTGAAGTATTTGTAACGCAGACCTGTACATGAGTATGAAACACTCTTCTGCACGCGGTTTCAGTCTCATAGAAATGATCGTCTCGGTCGCAATTTTTGCTATCGTGATGGTTGCCGTCGCGACGGCGTATCTGAATCTCATCAGTCTTGATCGTGAGACACGTGCCACGAGCGTGCTCCTTACCAATCTCTCCTTTGCACTTGATAGCATGGCACGGTCGATACGTACGGGAACTACGTATCGTTGTGTTGGCGCCTCCGGCGACCCGAACGGCTCTTGTAATCACTTGATGTTCACTGATGCGAATGGCTGCCGCGTAGAATACCTCCTTTCTCTTACAGGAGGAAGTCATATCAGAGTCAAAGTGACAAACCAGTACGCTTCACCGAGCTGTACGCAAATCGTCGATCAGCAGCTTACGGATGCACGTATTACCGTCTCTAATCTCACGTTTATAGTGAGTGGTGTTGATGCTGGTGGTGCGCTAGGGAGCGGCGGCGATAATATACAGCCAATAGTGACGTTTACTGTGACCGGGACGACGGTTGCTGACTCGCAGCATACCAGCACATTTACGATTCAAACATCGGCGACGCAGCGTCCGATTGATATTCATTGAGTATGAAGACTTTTTTTTATTACACACCTTTGGATCGCACGAACTCCGTACAGAAGGGATTTACATTGATCGAGACACTTGTCGCGATCACGATCATCTCCGTAACATTGGTCGCGCCTTTTTATGCCGTAGAACAGTCACTCACTGCTTCGTTTACTGCTCGAGATCAGCTTGAAGCCTCAATGCTTGCTCAGGAGGGGATTGAATATGTGCGTGAGATACGGAACAACAATTATCTTACCTATTACAACACCGCGTCGCCTCCCGCTGAGTCATGGCTCTACGGACTGAATGGTCAAAATGGAAGTGACTGCCGTGCAAATTTTAAATGTACCGTGGATCCGACGCGATCCTTGAGCCAGGGAATACAACAGTGCGGCGGTGATTTTGGTCGAGCTTGTGATCCGCTCAATATTTATACGGCTTCCAATCCAACACCGTTTCTCTATAATCAGCAACCGGCAAGTCAGACGAATGTAGGGAGTAAGTTTACCCGCTGGATACAGCTGAAAGCGGTATCCTATGGAGGAGTCAGGGATCCTAATGAAGAGGAAGTCATTTCGACTGTTACATGGTCGACAAACAATGTTCCGCATACCACGGCCATAGTAGAGTACATAAAGAATACGAATTAAAAGTATGATTCCTTTTACCTTTACTCCGAATAAAACACCACACCGCGGCTTTACGCTTTTCGTTGCGGTGATATTGAGCTCGGTCGTCCTTTCTATTGGACTAGCGCTGCTTGATGTCGCATACAAGGAAATCATTCTTTCTTCGACAGGTCGACAGTCGCAATATGCTTTCTATAATGCTGACTCCGCGCTCGAATGCGGCGTATTCTACGACTCCGGAGGAAAGACGGGAATATCCGAATTTGATTTCGCTACGGGAGCAGTGTCAGGCACGGTTTCATGCGATGGAGTGGTCGCAAACTATAGCGACCCTCAGACCAGTAGTCCTCGTATCAGCACTTTCTCCATACCCTGCGCTGATGGAGTAGGGATTTTAGGAACAGTTACGGTGTACAAATACAGCCCTCCCACTACCGATGCCGCAGGCAGGCCTCTTTCGACCGCCATTTATGCAACGGGATACAACACGTGTAATGCGAGCGATCCTGGGCGTATTGAGCGCGGTGAGAAGGCATACTATTAACGTTTGAAATTGAGTGGCAGTACGGGCTCTTTTTGAGTACCATAAGCCTATATGGCAGTTCCGCGTGAGGTGCGCACTCGAATAGCTTCGCTTCGCGAAGCTATTGAAAAATATCGCACCCTGCAACACGAAAAAGACGAGTCGCCGATCTCTCCCGAAGCGCTCGATTCACTCAAACGAGAACTTTCCGAACTTGAAGAAACATATCCGGAGCTCAAGACTCCGGACTCGCCGACCATGCGAATCGCCGGAGGTATATTACCGGAATTAAAAAAAGTGGCACATCAGGTGCCGCAGTGGTCTTTGAACGATGCGTTTACGGAAAGCGATTTGCGCGCCTTCGATGATCGCGTGCAGCGCGGGTTAGAAAAAATTCAACAAAAAAGCCCACAGAAACCAGAGCCGAAGTATGCATGCGAGTTAAAAATAGATGGTCTGCATATTGTCCTGACCTATATAAAGGGAGAATTGAAAATTGCCGCAACGCGAGGAAATGGAAAAATTGGCGAAGATGTAACGCATGCGATACGCACTATCCATTCAGTGCCAGAGAGGCTTTCCCGCCCGGTGGACTTGATCGTGGAAGGGGAAGTGTTTATGACGCGCTCAGGTCTCAAAGCGTTAAACAAGAAACGAGAGAAGACAAATTTGCCGCTTTTCGCTAACCCTCGCAATGCTGCTGCGGGTTCGATTCGCCAGCTTGATCCTGCGATAGCAGCGTCACGGCCAATCGCCGTATTTCTCTACGACGTCGATGTGCTTTCTGAAAAGTTTCCAAAAACACAAAGCGAGGAGCTCGCGTACATACAAGCATTAGGACTACCGATAAATCCGCATACACTCCACGACGCCTCTCTCGAGCAGGTGTTAAAGTTCTGGGAAAAATGGAAAGGAAAAGCCCGGGACAAAGAAGATTATCAGATCGACGGCGTCGTGTTAAAGCTTGAAGACCGAACTGCGCAAGAAGCACTTGGGTACACGGGAAAGGCGCCGCGTTTTGCGATTGCTTTTAAATTTCCCGCTGAACAGGTGACCACTGTTCTCGAAGATATAACGTTGAATGTAGGACGAACTGGGGTGGTGACGCCGGTCGCGCACCTGCGACCGGTCTCGGTCGCAGGCTCCACGGTTGCGCGTGCAACGCTTCACAACGAAGATTTTATAAAAGATAAAGATATTCGCATCGGGGATACGGTTATATTGCAAAAGGCAGGCGACATTATTCCAGAGATCGTGCAGGTGTTGTTGGAATTCCGTACGGGAAAGGAGAAGCGATGGGTATTTCCGAAGAACTCACCACTTTGCGGCGGCGATGGCCGCATAGAGCGAGTGCCGGGAATGGCCGCGCACCGCTGTGCGGTGCGCGGTTCCTATGGCGAGCAATCTCGGAAACTTATGCATTTCGTCGGTAAGCAGGCGCTCGACATTGACGGACTCGGGGGGAAAACCGTGGAGCTTCTGATGGAACATACCCTTGTTGGAGAATTCGACGACTTTTTTGATTTAACGCGAGACGAGCTGCTCGCACTTCCTGGTTTTAAAGAAAAATCCGTTGATAATCTTCTTTCATCATTAAAAACAGCACAGTCGCCAACATTTGATCGAGTACTCGTAGGACTTTCTATATTACATGTGGGAGAAGAGACTGCACTTTTGCTTGCGCAAGAGTTCGGCACTATTGAGAAATTAGCGAAAGCATCACACGCCAATCTTGCCCGTATAAAAGGTATTGGAGAAGTGGTTGCCGAGTCGGTAGTGGAATGGTTTGTTGATACAGAAAACAAAGCGCTTCTCGCACGGCTCCTAAAACATCTTTCAATTAAAAAAGCTGCAGGTGTGGTCTCATCAGGACCCTTTAAAGGGATGACGGTAGTGGTCACCGGTACGCTTAAAGCATTTTCACGTGAAGAAGCAGAAACAGCCGTTCGAAAAGCCGGCGGTGATGTGACAAGTTCGGTCTCGAAAAATACTTCCTTTGTGGTTGCCGGTGAGAACGCAGGATCAAAACGCTCAAAAGCTGAAGAGCTTGGCGTAGAAATAATCACCGAATCCGAATTCACTCGTCGTTTGAAAAAATAGGATAGCTTTAAAGTTCAATAAATTCTTTCACGGATACTTTAATTTCGCGCAAAATCTGGCGAAGAAGTCCTGGCCCTATAACGTTGTGAAGAGGCACAGAGGTAGGAGGCAATAAGTTGTGTTCGAGCCATACATGACTTCCTCGTTGTCGGGTTTGGGAATATCCGAGATGCTCAAATTTTTTAATAACTTCTTTTCCTGAAAGCCGTGGTAGTCGAGGCATTATTAGGCTGTAATAAGATGTACACTGACTTGTGTATCCTGCTCAATCTCTCGATCTTCAACGGAAAGTTCCTCAAGGCAAAGTTCAGTTACCTCCTGCACATTTTTTAATGCTTCTTCCATGGTTTTGCCTTGGCTGTAGCAACCGGGAAGTGTTGGATTCGTTGCGACAAAGAAGCCATCTTCATCTTTTTCGACAATTATAGGAAAAACTCGTTTCATATTTCAAGTATATCATGAAGTCTTTTTATGAACTTTTCTGAGTGATTATGACTGTGATATAGTGGCGGTATGGCAACTTCTGAAGACGTTAAAAAACTTGCGGCGCTCGCGCGTATTTCCGTGCCGGAAGGAAAACTTACTCGATTTGCGGAGGAATTCGATGGAATTTTAAAATATGTGAGTCAGCTTGAGGAGCTTCAGGTGCCAAAAGGCGAGCCTCTTTTGCCCTACACAAATGTGTTTCGTGCTGATGCTGACCCGCATGAAAAAGGGAAGTGGACAGAAAAGCTTGCCGAACAATTCCCTGCACGAGAAGGTAACGCACTTTCGGTGAAGCAGATTATCTCCCATGACTGACGCCGGTGCCAAAAGACCGAATGAGCTTTCAATAACGGAAGCCGCGAGCGTTTTGCGCTCGGGACAATTCAGCGTGCGCGAACTCTTTGACGCATGCTTTGCGACAGCAGAAGCAAGAAACTCTGAATTGAATGCCTATCGCGAGTTTTTCATCGACGCCGAAACCGACGCAGCGATCGATGCAGCTCAAAAACGCCTTGATACTGAAGGCGAGAAGGCACCCATGCTTTGCGGCGTTCCACTGGCCATTAAAGACAATATTCTTATTGAGGGCCGGATTGCGAGCGCGTCATCGAAGATTCTTGAGAATTATCGAGCAACGTATGATGCCACCGTAATTATGAAACTTAAAGCCGAGGGAGCGATTTTTATAGGACGAACCAATATGGACGAGTTCGCAATGGGAAGTTCTACCGAGCATTCAGCATTCGGAGCCACTAAGAATCCTCATGATGTGTCGCGTGTTCCGGGCGGCTCAAGCGGCGGCTCAGCCGCCGCTGTGGCCGCCCACACAGTCATCGCTGCTCTTGGCTCTGATACGGGTGGCTCTATTCGTCAGCCGGCAGCGCATTGCGGGTTAGTCGGATTTAAGCCCACCTACGGCTCTATTTCGCGCTCAGGGCTGATGGCGCTAGGTTCTTCTTTGGATCAGATCGGACCACTCACGAAAACGGTTGCTGACGCAAAAATTCTTTTCGATGCGATACAAGGAAATGATACTTTGGACTCTACGACTATTCCTGCAGAGTCGCCGTATGAGAAACGCGGAACACCGAAGGTGTTTCGCGTCGGTGTGCCGTACCATCTTCTTGATTCTGGCATTGATCCCGATTTGCGAGCAAACTTCGATATAGCTTTGCAAAAAATTAAGGAACAGGGGCATGAGATTGTGGAAGTGAATCTCCCAACGAGCTCATATGCGCTCGCGGTGTACTACGTCATCATGCCCGCAGAAGCCTCCACCAATCTCTCACGATTTGACGGTATGCGGTATGGTCTCGCGAAGCGCGGAAAGACACTTCTCGATGACTATGTTGAAACGCGCACTGAAGGCTTCGGCGAAGAAGTACAGCGTCGAATTTTACTCGGAACGTTCGTGCTTTCTTCCGGATATATTGATGCATACTATCGCAAGGCAGATGCAGCGCGTGCCGTACTTACGAAAGAATATGATGACGCCTTTGAAAAAGTCGATGTGATCGCGTTCCCGACAACACCTTCTCCTGCGTTTAAATTCGGTGAAAAGAGCGACCCAGTCTCTATGTACCTCGAAGATATCTTTACGGTGACCGCCAATCTCACGGGCATGCCAGCAATCTCTGTGCCGATGGGCACTGTCATGCGAGAAGGTAAGGATCTTTCGACGGGCATACACTTTACCGCGCCTAAAGGCGCGGACGACCTCTTGTTTACAATAGGCGCTGCAATCACCGGAGAAACGTTACTACATGGGCACTAATCATTTCCTAAACTCGCGGACTCGTAAGTAAATGATGTCGTATACTAGAAAGAATGACGCCTGCCGATCCTCCTATTGATTTCCTTAACATTGCGTATTTCTTTCAGCTCATTTACAACGCGATCTTTATCTTTAGAGGATCGTCAGCCAATGGCTTTGCAGACTTCGCAAGCGCTCTATGGATTTTCGTTACGATTATCGCCTATTTGATTTCATTTTTTTGTATAGGATTGCTTGTATATTTCACTATGCGACTCCACCAAATATCGCGTGATGAGGACCCAAAATACGCAACGATTCCTAAAGAGATCGCGGATGTACAGCTCGAACATTCCCGCTGGGCGTACATTCGCCAACTTATCGAGAGCCCGCAGGAAAGCGACTGGCGTCAGGCCATTATAGAAGCCGATATCATGCTCGATGAGCTTCTTTCCAAGCTCGGCCTTTTAGGCAATGGTGTGGGTGACAAACTAAAACTTGCAAATGCGTCACATTTTCGGACGCTGCAAGATGCCTGGGAAGCCCATCGCGTTCGTAATGAGATAGCCCATCAGGGCTTTGCCTATAAGCTTTCTGACCAGCTCGCATACAGAACCATTGGCCACTACGAGAACGTTTTCCGAGAATTCAACGAAATTTAGTGTTTTCCATAGAATTTCATCTTTACTTTATAAAGATTTGAGAGTTTTGTGAATTGATCGTGGTAAAATGCTTTCAATGACGGTTGCAGCATCACATGTCACCAATGAGAAGTTCGATGAGACCATGTCGAAGTTGTTCGACATGCTTGAAGTAAGATTTTCTTTTATTGATGAACAATTCCGAAATCTCTGGGAAGTAACTCGAAACATCGAATTACGAGTAATCAAAATTGAATATTCCCTAGAGGAGATAAAAGAAAACTTATCTGCCCTTACTGAGGCCGAGGGAAAAGATGCGCTCGCATCAATCAACCACGAACACCGAATCTCAGCCCTTGAGCGACGGAGCAACATAAAACCTAACTCACCTCAACATCTCCTCGAGCTGGACTAACTTGATTTGAGGCAAAACATAGGTAGTATATGAGTATAGCGGGGTAGAGGATTGAGGCCATTCCATGGCGGGATGGTAAATGCGAAGCTTCACTACGATTTATATAGCGGGGTAGAGGAGAGGTACCTCGGGAGGCTCATAACCTCCAGACGCCGGTTCGATTCCGGCCCCCGCAACACGGTTGTGACACGAGGAACCAGTACCGACAGGCATCAAACCCAGTACAGTACCGGCCCCTCGTTCACCAGAAAAAGCCTGCAAATACCTTGCAGGCTTTTTCTGTGCTTAAGCATTTGCAGCGTATTCTCAGTTCGATTCCTGTTATCTCCAATACAAATGATTTGTGTTCTGATGAATTCGGGGACCGGAATCGAAATGCCTGGAACCAATATTTATCTACCCTAGTAGGTCGGATTACATAATTCAGATTATACTGAATGTGAGTGAATTAAGATCTAGATAGATTTTTTGAATCTAAATATCTGTTAGAATGTACATATGGTATCGAATATTCGATTTGTAAATGACTTAAAAGATCTGTCCAAAGCTGATTTTGAAGTTATTGAACGCAAAGGAAGAGGTCACCCTGACACCCTCGCTGACAAACTGGCTGAACTGCTTTCTCGAACCTATTCGCAGATTTGTATAGACCAATTTGGAACCATATTGAGGCACCAATTCGACAAATTATCATTGATGGGTGGGAAATGCGATGTCCGTTTTGGTGGTGGGAACTTTGTCTCACCTATACGGTTGCTAATAAATGGCAGGGCAACTCCAGAGGTTGGAGGCAAAAAGGTTCAGTATCGTGATGCTTTAATTGATACTGCAGCAAATTTTTTGGAGACTGAACTTAAGAACTTTGATTTTCTAACAAATTGCAGGTTAATGATTGAGATAACTGCAAATACAACACGAGGCCTACAGCCTATAAATTCTACGAATGCACGTTCATCTGCATACTCAAGATTTCGTCCTGGTAAACTTACAGATTTACCTGAATACATAAGACCTGTAGCGAATGATACGGCGGTGGGTTGTGGATGGGCTCCCTATACTCCATTAGAGATTCTTGTTCTTGAAGTAGAACGAGAACTCAATTCTGATATTTCTAAGAAAAAATATCATTGGCTCGGCTCAGATATAAAGGTAATGGCTGTTAGAAATGCACAGGAAGTAATGCTTACATTATGTGTACCTCAGATATCAACCGAAGTTGCAACAATTGATCAATACCAAGAGAATTTGGAAATAGTTCGCTCCATAATACGTGGAGTAGTTTCAAAAATTGAAATGTTTAACGTAAATTTTACGCTAAATACTGCGGACGGCCAAAGAGACGACCTTCTTTACATGCTTTATACTGGCTCCTGTGTCGAATCTGGGGATGAAGGCCAGGTCGCACGGGGAAATCGGTTAGGAGGAGTTATATCGTCACGTCGCCCGTTTAGTATAGAAGGTTTGAGTGGAAAAAATCCCCAATATCACGCTGGGAAATTATATTCTGTAATGGCATGGGATATAGCCCAGGAGATATATAATAAAACAGGTACACCCAATGAAGTTTTTATTATTAGTCAGACAGACAAGCCTATTGATGAACCTTGGTCAGTTATCGTAAATTCAGTGGAATCTATAGATACTGTACTGGTTCAATATATAATTTCTGAGATAATTACTGACGTTTCAGGAGCAACCAAGAATATTATTAATGGGAGATATGATTTAGCATAAAAATTATGAATATATATTTTGTGCGACATGGGAGTACTGAAGGGAATGAGACTGATCAATTTCAGCTCCCTACAATTGAATTATCTGAGCGCGGTTTAAAACAGGCTGAAGTCTTGGCTAATAGATTCAAGTCAATCCCGATTGATATTATTTTCAGTAGTCCTATGATGCGCGCTTCGCAAACGGCGCAAGCAATATCTTTGGTAACTGGGCATGCAGTAAATGAGAATCCAATTTTTGAAGAAGTGAATCGTCCTACAGCAGTTCGCGGGCGATGTAAGTCCGAGCCTGAAGTGAAGGAAATTATGAAAATCGTGAAAAGTACTTTTACTGACCCTGATAATCGTCATTCAGATGAGGAGGATTATTTTCAAATTAGAGACAGGGCACAGAAAATGCTTGAGTTCCTCTCTAAAAAGGAAGAGAGAAATATTTTAGTGGTGACACATGGTGAAATTCTTAAAATGGTTCTAGCTCTGGTAATCTTTGGTGATAAGATTACGCCTGAATTGTTTTATGAAGTTAAGCGCACATTTGTGCCAGATAATACTGGTATAACGACTATTCAATATGACCTATCCTTCGAACTTCATGAGTCAGGCTGGTATGTGCTAGGTTGGAATGACCACGCACATTTTGGAGAATTCTAATTGGTTTAAGTAAAGACTCCCTTTTCTAAGAATCGCGCCCATTTCTCTGGATTCCATTTTTTCCACCCATCTGCTACAGAATCTCTTAGAACGCCAGGCGATATTTCCGGTGCTTTTCCAAATGTATTAGGGAATGTGGCCCCCAGCTCTTCATCTTGAAGTATTTTCCATTTAGAATAACCACCCATTATTGGTGAGCGCAAGCCAAATACTACTCTAGAAATTCCAAGTTCCTGTATGGCGAAAGAACACATCGCACAAGGCTCGACGGTGCAATAAAGCGTTGCTTTCTTAAGTTGACTACTGGAAAGTTCCTTCTGCGCGTGTATTAACACAAGCATTTCTGCGTGTTTGTATATTTCATTAGTAAGCAATGCTTCGTTATGAAACTCAGCTATAATTGAGTCATGATGTACTAACAAGGAACCAAAAGGGAAATCCATTGATTTTGATCCTTTTGCGGCTAGTTCGATGCAACGCTGCATGTATAGTTCGTCACTTAATTTAGATTCTTTCATATTGTTTTTGTGAATATACCCTTTCTTTCTATCTCAATAAATCGAGTAGCATTAATTATATCTAAGTCGCTCATAGAGCTACGCTTCTCTAAACTGTCTTCAGTGAACACCTTCTTACTCAATTTGTCTTTTGAGTAGAATGTTGAGCGCTTAATCATACTGCCTCTCTCATCAGAAGTTAGTTTCAATTTAAATGGTTTCTCTAACAATTCAGGCAATCTATTGGGAATATCTTCATAAGAAATATAAGCACTATTACCACTTCTATTTATTGAGGCTTCCTTACATATAGCACCAAGTATGCGAGCAGAATATTCACTGCTACTCATTAGTCGAATTTCATCTTCACTAATGCCGAGCACTTTTGAAAAGAAAGATATATTTCTATCTCGCCCCCGTATCCATCCAGGCTGATCGCGTAATATTGATTCCATAACTTCCAACCCATTACGATGAATAAATGACCAAGTGATTCCTGGATAGAGGCTTAATATTTCACTTAGAAAAAAGATGTTCCAACTACGGAATTTAATGAAAAGATGCTCACAATGATCTGGCTTGAAAATGGAAATAGCATTTATGACTCCTTTTAAAAGATCCCACTTCGAAATACCGTTTGGTAATTCTAAATTCGGATCTAATATCTCATTTATAATAGTTGGTTCAGAAAGTACATAAAATCTATTCACTGTAGAAAGCATTTGAGCTGCCAATGTAGAACCACATCTAGACATATGAAATATGAAATGAGTCTTATCACTTACCGTCTCGATCGATAAATACTTGGAGATAAATTTTTCAATGAGAATAAATTCAATACGATCATCATTTTCATCATAGTGCAGAGGTCTAACCAAAACGTCTTGCTCTGATTCGATACTCTTGCTTATGTGGGCTAAATGAAAACGGCCATCTAACGAGTCTATAAAAAATGGTTCATGCAGACCCACTCTTGGAATTCGTGCCATAACCACAACTATTTTTCCATTTTTTGTACCTAGACTGATTGGCAGAGATACATCTCCAGTTGAAGATTCCATGTTGCAAATTTTAATTTATATGGGATAATTAGTCCAGACTGGTATTGGAGGTACGACAATGTATGAACCTATCAATGAGGGAGCTATTGTGGACTTGGGAAATGTAATTATTGCCCACTGGCTTACAAATACTAGCCCCGAGAACTTTCACACAATTAATTACAATGCGATCCCTGAAGTTCCTAATGCAATGGAGAGTTTGCGTATTATCTGTGATAAATTCTCCGGAAACATTACTGTTGCATATAATGCAACTAATGTTGCTGAGCAAAAGATTCAGGCCTGGCTCATGACACACAGTTTCTTCGAACGAACAGGAATTTCTCCAGATCGAGTAATCCGTTCCACTACAGGGCGTGACAAAACGCAGTACATTAATCAAGAGACTTTGACTAATCGAGGTACGACCATCGTGGTAGATGATCGTCTTGAAGTACTCAATTTCTTCGTCGAGAAAGTCAAAAATCTCTTTCTATTTCATCCACAGCAAAGTGAAGTGGAAGAATTCAATCACACAGAAACGCTCAGTCACGTTATTGTTGTGCATGATTGGATCAATGTTATTTCAAGTATCTAACAACAGCTCGCTTCTAAATTAGATAGCGAGCTGTTTTATATTATTTACCAATATTCGTGGATTCTCGGACCTCGCATTCTCTGCGGTCTTTTTAATTATGGGAATTATAAATACTACTAGGGTATCAATCTCTGCAAAAGATGAAGATTCTTTATATGATGCGGGTCGGAATCGAACTCTAGTAAATACGGGACGAAACAGTCGGTTCGATTCCGGCCTCCGCAACACGATTTGGGAGATTCGGCATTTTTATGCGTTTACTTCAGAAACGGGTTTCCCACTGACTTTGAAATTGAGGTAGAGGTTCATGAGGTAATTCCACATACCTTCGACGAAGGCTATAAGGAGGCGACTCAAAATATAATTAAAGTGTAAAAGGCCGACGAGTACCCATATAGAAGAGGTAACGGTAAAAAGGCCGACGAGTGCGATGGTAAGAAAATATACATATCCTAGTGAAAAAGAACGGTGCGAACCCATAAAAACGAAGCGTCGACTGAGAAAATAGTTGGCTGTCGTTGCGACGATAAAAGCAATTCCCGTGGCAAGAACGTAATTCACTGAAAAGACCTGTGTGAGCAAGACAAGCAAACCCAGATCGAGCAGGAAGGTTGGTAGGGTCACGGCTACATATCTCAGGAATCGTTTCATTCGCTTACCATACCTTATAAACATACATTTATCGTTATCGTCTCCTTTACGAGAACTTTACATGACTACACTATGGTAGCTATATGCGCCTGCTGATCATAGAAGACAATGTAAAACTCGCGGAATCTCTAAAGCGGGGCTTTGAACAAGAGGGATATGCCGCAGATACGGTTCCTGATGGAATTGAGGGAGAAAAACGCGCCTTGCTAGGAAAAATGGATTACGACCTCCTGATCCTCGATATTGCGCTTCCCGGAAAAGATGGCATTTCGATAGCACGCTCGCTTCGCGAGCGTGCCGTCATGACGCCGATCATCATGCTTACAGCAAAAGATACGGTTAGTGACAAAGTGCAAGGTCTCGATAGCGGTGCCGACGATTATCTCGTAAAACCATTTTCTTTTGAGGAATTGCTTTCACGCGTTCGTGCACTCTCTCGGCGATCGCGCGAAACATTGCCACCTGAGCTCATCGTCGGTGAGCTCACGTTGAAGCCCGCTTCGCAAGAAGTGTATCTCGCCGGCAAAAAGATTCCACTCACTCTCAAAGAATTCAGAATTCTCGAGTATTTTATGCAGCATCCAGGAGAAGTGCTCGGACGACAAAAGATTATCGATCACTTGTGGGATTTCTCTTTCAATCCACTAAGCCGCGTTATGGACGTGCATATTAATAATTTAAGGAATAAGCTACAGAAACATGATGAAAGCATTACTATCGAGACAGTTAGGGGAATCGGCTACCGGCTCTCACCGTAATCTCTTTTTTAAAGCGCGTCTTAAACTGACTGCGCTCTATGTGCTTATCATTGCCATCATCGTCTGCGGCTTCAGTCTTTTCCTGTACCACACTATTATTGGAAACTTTGCTGATGCAAGTGAGGAAGATTTTGCAGGAAATATCTCACGGCAGCATTTCGTTGAAAGCGCTTCGGATTCTTTGCAGCATACGCTCGTGGCGTCTGACCTCACCATAATCCTCATTGCAGCCATTGTGAGCTACCTGCTGGCCGGGAAAACATTACGTCCGGTAGAAGAATCCCATGAAGCACAGCGAACATTTGCAGCACAGGCATCCCACGAGCTACGAACGCCGCTTACTATCATAAGAAATGATATTGAAGTACTTCTTCGAAATGTTCAACCGTCTTCAGGTCAGATGCGTACCACGCTCGTTTCCAATTTAGAAGAAGTGAAAGGAATGACCGCAATGGTCGAAGACTTACTTGCCCTGGCTCGGTCTGAGCAAGCGAGCGAAAAAGTAGCGGAACCTTTCGCGCTCGAGAACGTCATTAGAAAAGTTCTCGATAAAATGCAGCCATTTGCTGCAGAAAAAGGAGTAACCCTTGCGGTTGAGAAATTAATGGCTGGAGTAGTGCAGGGAAATGAAGACGCGATTACGCGGATGTTGGTGAATATTATTCAAAATAGTCTTGAACATACTGAAACGGGAGAGGTAGTCACGATCAATCTACTTCACAATGATTCATTCGGAAAAATAACGATTGTCGATACGGGAAAGGGTATTGATCCTAGAGATATGCCCCATATATTTACCCCGTTTTACAAAGGTATAAAGACTTCCCAGCAGGGAACAGGACTTGGACTTGCTATCGTAAAGACGATAGTAGAGCAGCATAACGGCACCATTACGGTACAAAGTGAAAAAGAGAAAGGAACACGAGTAGTTATTACGCTCCCACTTGTGTAAAGTCTTTACAGAGCATTTACACAGGTTTTCGTATCCTCTGTCTATGGGCAAACGCCCTCCCTTACTAACTTACAAGCAAATTCTATGAAAATTCCTTCAACCTATCTCGCGCTTGTCGCCGTGTTCATCATCGGCGTTGGAACCGCCATTGGATTCCAAGTACACGCGCAAAGTGTAGCTGCAGCCCCTGCTTCAACGCAAGCAGCAGTACAGACGAGTCAGCAAGATCCAACAAACGCTGATGGAGAAACGGCAGACGATAGCGCTATCGTTCAATCTACCCAGCAGGACCTTAGCAATACTGATGGAGAGACTGCCGATGACGCCTCAGTCTCACCTGTCTCTAGCAAGACCACAGTAGCAGCAGACGCTACTGAGTCAGAGAGCGGTACTGGTGCTGATGCAAACGAAGTGGAAGACGCCAACTAACATTCCACAAAAAAGCCAGCGAAAGCTGGCTTTTTTGTTATACTTATGACTATACCTTCCGTCGGACGACAACTTTTAAATAAAGTACCTGAAGTCACGATTTTCTTTTGGATTATCAAGATTCTGTGTACTACTGTTGGTGAAACTGCTTCGGACTTTTTGAGCACGACGCTAAACCTCGGTCTCACCATAACTACTATCATAACGAGCGTCGTACTAATCGTCGTACTATTTTTCCAATTCAGAGCAAAAAAGTATGTGCCCGCGATTTACTGGCTCGCCGTCGTGCTCATAAGCGTAGTGGGTACGCAGATCACCGATAACCTCGTCGATAATTTCGGGGTCGCTCTGCAGACGACGACTATTATATTTTCTATCGCCCTCGCACTCACGTTTGCGGTCTGGTACGCAAGCGAAAAAACATTATCAATCCATTCCATTTTCACGACCAAGCGCGAAGCCTTTTATTGGCTCGCTATTCTTTTCACTTTCGCTCTTGGAACATCGGCAGGGGACCTTGTTGCGGAGCAGCTTAATGTTGGTTATTTGCTCTCCGCAGGCATCTTTGCAGGCCTTATCGCGATAGTGACCATAGTGTATTTTGGAGCAAAGAGGATGTTGACCGCAGGGCATCGCCGTCAGTCAGGCACCTATGCCGTCCTAGCCTTTTGGATTGCGTACATCCTCACTCGTCCGCTCGGCGCTTCTATCGGAGACTATCTTTCTCAGACGGGTGGAGATGGAGGTTTGGGCCTTGGAACAACCCTAACCAGCTTGATCTTTTTAGCAGCGATTTTGTTTCTTGTTATATATCTAAGCCTTACCAGAAAAGACGAGATTCCAGCAGTCGCAATCGATACTCGTTGATCTCATCCCTGCTTACTAAAGGATAAGTGGTACTATTTGCACTATGGAAACCAACACTGGGCCAGGAGCTCAGGATGCTTTCGCCGGCGACAAACAACTCAAGAATCTCCACGCAGCTATCGTAGAATCCTCTGAAGACGCGATCATCAGCAAGACGCTTGATGGCGTTATTCGCACCTGGAATAAAAGTGCAGAACGAATATTTGGTTATAGTGCCGATGAAGCCATTGGACAACATATTGCACTCATCATCCCGCCTGAAAGGATTGAGGAAGAGCTTCTAATCATGCAGCGATTAAACAAAGCAGAACATATTGAACATTTTGAAACAGTGCGACGCCACAAAGATGGGACGCCCGTTTTCCTTTCGATTAGTATTTCTCCGGTACGCAACGAAAGAGGTATTGTGGTGGGCGCCTCAAAAGTTGCGCGTGATATCTCAGAGAGAATTCACAATGAGGAAATCCTTAAAGATGAAGCGAAAAACAAAGATGAATTTCTTGCGGTGCTTGCTCATGAATTGCGCAATCCGCTTGCCCCTCTCCGTAATGCCATTGATATTCTTAACTTAAATACGGCACAGACTTCCGAAGAAGAATGGGCTCTCACCGTGATGAATCGCCAGATAGGACAGATGACTCGACTGATCGACGACCTTCTCGATGTAGCACGTATCAGCAGCAATAGGCTCGAACTTCGGAATGAACGAGTAAATCTAAACGAGGTGCTTAAGATGGCTATCGAAACAAGTCAGCCGGTTCTCGATTCTGCTGGACATACTTTTACCGCGACACTGCCGCAGCGAACGCTGTACCTCAACGGCGATCGAATCCGTCTTGCACAGATAATTTCAAATCTCTTAAATAATGCCGCAAAATATACTCCTGGCGGCGGTCATATATGGCTCGAGGGAGAGCGCAGAAAGAACCAAGTAATTATCACGGTTAGAGATGATGGACCAGGAATATCTCCTGAAATGCTGCCACAAATCTTTACAATGTTTATGCAAGTGCCGACAGGTACCGAAAACACAAAAAGCGGACTCGGCATTGGTTTGACGCTCGCAAAGACGCTCGTCGAGCTGCATGACGGCACCATTGCTGTGGAGTCTGAAGAAGGAAAGGGAACAACATTCACCATACAGATTCCAATACGAGACTCGGCCGAGGAAACAGAGGGAGATACGCCCGAGATAGAAAAGAAGTCCCTTTCCCCTGATTTGCGCGTATTGATCGTGGATGATAACAAAGACGCTACTGATTCCCTCAAAATGCTCCTCGGCGCCCAAGGATGTGCGGTGAAGATCGGATACGATGGTTTTGAGGCGTATCGGCAAGCCGAGAGTTTTAAACCTGACGTGATCCTTCTTGATTTAGGAATGCCAAAGATAAACGGACTTGAGTTAGCACAAATGATTCGGCGACAGTCATGGGGAGAACATATCATACTCATTGCGACTACCGGCTGGGGTCAGGAATCTGACAAACGTCGTTCGCAAGGCGCAGGATTTGATTATCATTTCGTCAAACCAGTTAACTTCGGTTCTTTAAAGGAACTCCTCATGACTATAATTCCGCGATCAAGATAGTCTTTCTTTATTTTTATGGCAAATCGGCAGTATATTCCGGGAATGTGTAACATTGGACCTCATGAGATCAATCGTAATTGGCGTTACGGGTGGATTGGCTTGTCGAGTTCGCTCCTTTTTATCCTCATTTGTTTCATACTTCCGAGCTCGCCACTTCTAAGGACGCTTATCTTTTTTCCGGTATTAATTGGAACACTTGGTTTTCTCCAAGTTATCTTTCATTTTTGTATAACCTTGGGATTCAATGGATTTTTTGATTTTGGCATTACTTCAAGCGAGCGACAAAGCGTAGTGCATGAACTACGTTCTCAAGACCGTACTCAAGCCACTCTCATTTTAATGCTTGGAATTCTTATAACGATCGCGGCTACGCTCGCTCTCTACTACTTTCCATTTTCTCCTTGATCCCTCTCTATGCAACAAGGCAGAACTTCTTCTTCATCCGAACTTCAGGGGGTATGGATATAGTTAACAATGTTAAGTAATGTACCCATTATCACCTAGCGCAACTCTATGAATAAAACAGCAATTACGGTAATTATTATCGTTATCGTTATCGTCATAGCGATTATCGGTCTCGTGTATTGGCAGTCAAACAACAATGGAACGCTAGCAAACAATACTGCATCCAGTACCTATGATCAGACCCAAGCGCAACCTATTCAGCAGGGTGTCTTAGTGGGAGGTGCGTACATGACTCCTGACCGTGACATTGTGCAAAATGCAATGAATGCAAGCAATGTTACGACACTCGTCGCAGCAGTGAGCGCTGCAGGTCTTGCGCCGACGCTTGAAGGAGTTGGTCCTTTTACCGTCTTTGCCCCTAACAACGATGCTTTTGCGAAGCTTCCAGCTGGCACGGTACAAACCTTGCTAAAGCCTGAGAACAAAGCGAAGCTCGCTGATATCTTGACCTACCACGTCGTAGCTGGTCGTTATACGGCCGCCGATCTGCATGATGGCCAGGTACTTACCAGTGTGGAAGGGAAGCCATTGACGATCGGAAAATCAGCAACCGGCCAGATTACCGTAAACGGTACTGCCACGGTTGAAACGCCTGATGTTATCTCAAGTAACGGCGTCACCTTTGTCATTGACTCGGTCTTGACGCTTCCTGCGAAATAGCTCACGGCTCTTTTCGTGTGATGAGGGAAAAGCCAAGACAAGGGGTCTTGGCTTTTCAGTTTCTATTCGCGCTTCAGTGTAGAATATCGAGAGAGATATCTATATGTCCAAAAACACTCCAAAAAAAATAGTCGAAAAGGTAAGCGCAGTACTGCGTAACAGAAACACGTATCATCTGGGTCTTGTACAAGCAAAAGCCTATCGCATGCTTAAACAGCAGACTACGGAAGCGCTCATTCATCTCGATATTTCAACCATTGAATGGGCCTTTCTCGGTCTTCTCTATGAGCGCCCCAAAGCAGTGCGGGCGAGTGTCGTTGCCGAAGATCTTGGGGTGGAAGCGCCTTTTGTCACGCTTATTATTAAGAAACTTAAAAAGCGAAGTCTTATCGAATTGAAAGAGGATGCTCACGATAGTCGCGTAAAATTGCTTTGTCTCACTTCCAAAGGTAAGCAGTTCGTCCAGAGTACGGAGATTCATGTACGAGAGGTGATGCGACCCTTGGTTCAGGGTATTGATCTCTCGGATCTTGCGACGTATATAGCGGTGCTCGAACAAATAATTCAAAATGTTCAAAAAAGAGCTGTTCTTGATGAGAAATAGAATATGAACACCACTCTTGTGTATAGCAGCGTCATCGTTGTTGTCATTCTGCTCAGCTACATTGTGTATGTCGGATATCCGATATATCAAGCAGTTCAGCATGAAAAGGAACTTATGAATGAAGCCGTGCCCTATGAACAACATCCCGTGAATGCGACAGGGTCTTTTCTTGTGGCGGGAGACAGTACGGCTTTCGGCACCGGGACGCGAGATTCCAAGAATTCAACGGGAGGAAGATTGGGTGCGCAGTATCCGATGGCGAATATAAGGAATGTTTCAAAGAATGGACTTAAACTGCAGGGACTTGTCGAAAAACTGAATGTACTCCCAACAACTACGCATTACGACGTCGCACTCATTCAGATCGGGGCGAATGATATTGTCGGTTTTACTTCGTATGCGGATATCCGGAGCCGACTGGATAGTGTCCTGGAATGGGCCACTATCCATGCTACGCATACCCTCGTGCTCACTGCAGGAAATGTAGGACTTTCGCCCGTCTTTCGATTTCCGCTTACGTGGTTGTATACGAATCGCACGTTGCAGGTTCGTCAGACCTTTATGACAGAGATAACAAAGTATTCCAATATCTCCTATGTAGACCTTTACAAGAACAAAGCTGATGAGCCATTCAATAAAAACGTCCCTCTCTATTATGCCGCGGACCATTTCCATCCGAGCGATGCGGGATACGGACTGTGGTATCAAAGTATCAGCGCGACATTACAGAATGTATTTAAATGAGCACTCTTTATAGTCTTGGTTGCGTTTTGGGGTAATGTTGCCTACAGTACCATCAGCGAATTTGTTCTCTGTCAAATCATTAGAGAAAGGGAAACGACCATGCCTGAGCAAGGTATGACTTATAAAGATTCCGGCGTCAATTATGATGTCATGGACCCTTTCAAGCGAAGGGCTCAACAAGCAGCACGGAAAACAGCAGGAAATATCAGTCGCTTTAACGGCGGCGAGTTTCGAGAATTCGAGCCAAGCCGAGGAGAGAGCGTTTACCTCATCGAAGCGGCAAAGAGTTACTTCGCACATGTTGAAGAAGGTCTTGGTACGAAAAACCTTGTCGCTGACGCGATGTACGCGCTTACCGGCAAGTCCTATTACGATCACATCGCCCAAGATGCGGTTGCCATGATCGTGAACGATATGAGCACGCTCGGGGCGTTGCCGCTCTCGGTGGCAATGCATCTCGCAGTGGGGTCCTCGAATTGGTTCGAGGATGAGCTACGTTCTGATGACCTTATCAGGGGTTGGCAGCATGGATGTAACCTGGCGCGATGCATCTGGGGTGGCGGCGAAACGCCTACGCTAAAAGATATTGTGATTCCTGGGACGATTGTTCTTTCCGGTTCGGCAATGGGAATCATAAAGCCGAAAGAGAGGCTGATTAACGGAAATATCCAGCACGGCGACTGCATCATTCTGCTTACGAGTTCCGGTCCCCATGCGAACGGATTTACACTCGCCCGCACGATCGCCGAGAATCATCCTGATGGCTACAATGCCCGATTGTCTGATAACCGCACCTATGGTGAAGCGCTTCTTGATCCAACACATATCTATGTTGGTTTTGTAGAGGATTGTCTCGACGCGGGGGTAGAGATTCACTACGGCGTGAATATTACGGGTCATGGCTGGCGAAAGCTCATGCGTGCTCCCGGAAACTTCATGTATATCATTGATGTAACGCCGAAGCCACAGCCCGTGTTTGACTTTATTCGTGAATTTGGACGTGTCAGTGACCATGAAGCGTACGGAAATTTGAACATGGGTGCTGGCTTCGCGCTGTATGTACCGCAGAAGTATCTAACTCTCGTGCGCCATATTCATGCGAAGGGAAATTACCCCTTCGATATAATCGATGCCGGCGATATCATGGCAAGCAGCCGAAAAGGCGTTCTGATCAAACCGGTAGGATTAGAATATGACGCCGAATCACTGGCAGTTCGCTGACTCTGCAACCTTGACTTCGCAACCCCGCGCCACGAAGTGGCGCGGGGTTTTCTTATCCGCTCGCGGGTCTCTCTGTTACTATAAATAGATGTCTTTAGAAGGAAAGCCAGAGCATCCTGCTCCTCATTTTGAATACGTAGATAGAAAATCTCCAGAAATTATGGAAGGTCTCGCTCAGGCTCAGATATATAAAAAAGTAAGCATTGTGCGAGCACGCCCAGCTATAGCCGGAGAACGTATTACGACAACACTCGTAGACGGCAGAGAAGAAACGAGTAACAGAGCACAGGAGGGAGAATGGGTAGTAACAAATTCGCAAGGAGAAGAATATATTGTTCCTGAAGAAAAATTTAATGTAAAATATCAAAAAGGTTCTGAAGAAGGGATATATCGCGCAGTCGGTTTTGTTCGTGCTTTCAAGAATCCATTTGGAAAACCGATTGAGATACAAGGTAAGCGGAGTTCACTGCGGAAAGGAGACAGTGACTGTTTTATTGTTGATGGCTGCGATGAGGAAGGAGTATCGAATGGTGAGCCGTATCTTGTTGATGGCTCGGTGTTTGCAAAGACATACGCCACGTATACTCATTCATAGCCGATACAAACACTATCTTGCTCGATGGTCTTTTGTGCTATACGGTTGAGGCAGTATCGTCCTAATCTGCGGAGATAATTCCGTCCATCCTTTAAGGAGGAATAAATGACCCACATAAAGTCGCCGAATTCCGGCATGGACCTGTTCTTTGCCAAAATGGATACGCAAGGTCTCAAGTTGACCTACGCTGATCTTCGTTTCCACACGGATCTATCGAATGTCATGCCGAGCGACGTGAATTTGCGAACTCGCTTCTCGCGTAGAATTGAGCTTCTTATACCGCTCGCTAGTGCCGCTATGGACACCGTTACCGAGTCCTCAATGGCAATCGCGCTCGCGAGCAACGGTGGTATCGGTGTCATTCACAAGAACATGACGCCGGAAGCACAAGCTGCTAAAGTGCAGCGGGTAAAGCTGCATCTGAATGGTCTGATTCCGCATCCTACTACCGCTAATGCAAGCGAAACGC
This sequence comes from Patescibacteria group bacterium, assembly GCA_013815345.1. Taxonomy (GTDB): domain Bacteria; phylum Patescibacteriota; class Minisyncoccia; order Phycocordibacterales; family Phycocordibacteraceae; genus C7867-001. The sequence goes on along the minus strand of JACDGK010000001.1, from coordinate 104,100 downwards.
TCGCCCACATTCTCTCTAGACGCGAAGCGGAACAGTTGTCGTTTCATAGCTTCCCCGTGCTTAAAGAGGGGAAGCTCGTCGGATTGCTCACGCAAAACGATTTTGATTTCCAGCCCGACCGCGAAACGCTTGTGGAAGAGGCCATGACTCCTCTTGCGAACCTCATCACCGCGCCGAAAGGCACGTCTATTGATGAGGCGTATGTAATTACGCGTCGCGAAAAGAGAAAAATTCTTCCGCTTGTCGATGATGACGGAGGAATTGCCGGACTCTATGTTTTCGCCGACCTTCAAAGGGGAAAATCCAACGAATCCATGCATAACATCGATAGTCGAGGCCATCTTCGGGTCGCTGCTGCTGTCGGAGTTGGTGAAGGAGCGTTAGTGCGTGCAGTATTGTTGGCCGAAAAAGGCTGTGATGCCTTCGTTATTGATACGGCTCATGGTGACAGTGCGAATGTGCACAACACCATCAGACAACTCAAGGAACTCTATTCTGACATCGATATCGTCGCAGGGAACGTTTCTCGAGCTACCGCCGCAAAACGTCTCGCTGAGGCGGGCGCCGACGCTGTAATCGTTGGACAAGGAGGTGGTTCTATCTGCACTACTCGTGTCGTTACCGGGATTGGTTGCCCCCAGGCGTCTGCGGTATATGACTGCGTTAAGACTCTCCGAGGAACAGATATTCCGGTGATCGCCGATGGCGGCATCGTGAATCCTGGTGACATCGTAATCGCTCTTGGTTTGGGTGCAGAAAGCGTCATTCTTGGTCGCTTGCTGGCAGGAGCTCAAGAAGCTCCCGGAGATGAAGTTACCGTTGCGGGAGCTCGAATGAAGGAATACCGCGGCATGGCATCCGAAGCCGCTCTCCGAGAGAATGCGGGATCGCGGGAGCGATACCGTCAAACGAAAGGGAGCGGACGGCGGTTAGTAGCGGAAGGAGTCGAAGCGTTGATTCCTCATACCGGTACTCGCAGGAGACGGTGGAAAAACTTCTCGGAGGAGTGGAGAACGGACTAGGGTATGTCGGCGCGTCCAATTTGGGCGAACTCGTTGCCAAAGCCGAACCATTCCGTGTCACCTCCGCCGGCGATAGGGAATCACATCCGCACGACGTTATGATCGCGCGGGAAGCACCCAACTATCATGCGCACGGGAGATAAGCCATGACCTCAGTAGCAGAACAGCTCCGGTTGCCTAAGGAGCCATCGACGATTGCCATCATCGATGTTCAGTGGGGAGACACCGGCAAGGGAAAGTTTGTCGACGTCCTCTCCGAGTGGGCGGATATCATTGCTCGTGGTACGGGTGGCGCCAATGCCGGTCATACCATTTGCATCGGTAACCGCACGCACGTCTTTCATCTCATTCCGTCTGGCATCCTTCGGGATTCGGACGATAAGATGAATATCATCGGTACCGGCGTCGCGCTCGACCTGCACATCTTGTGCGAAGAGTTCGATCTTTTGGAGTTGAACGGTCTTTCTTTTGATCACTTGCGGATTTCACGGGACGCGCATGTCGTGCTCCCGCAGCATCTTCTATTTGATCGTCTGAAAGAAGCCTCTCTCGGCGGGAAAAAGATCGGCACTACCGGACGGGGAATCGGTCCGCTCTACGGAGATCGGGTCGCTCGCACAGGGCTTACGATGCTCGATCTCCTAAACCCCGCTACCTTTCGAACAAAACTGCGTCGCAATCTCGATGAAAAAGCGTACTTCATCCGGTGCGTCGACCCAGAGATGGCGAAAGCAGTGATGGGACACGAACACCTGGAAAAGGGACGGTTCTATCACCCTGAAACCATCTTCGATCAAGATGCAATTATCAAACGATATCTGCAGTATGCCTCGCGTATTCGAGATATGGTGTGCGACACTGACACGTTGCTTCGGCAGCAGGTCGGAAAGCGCAACATTCTCCTCGAAGGCGCTCAAGGCGTATTGCTGTCGGTCGACCACGGCATTCATCCCCATGTTACGTCTTCGGACTGCTCGCTTGCGGGCCTTGTAAAAGGGGTCGGCTTGCGAGAAAAGGATGTCGATCGAGTCTTCAGCATCGTGAAGGCACCATATATGACCAGGGTCGGGGAAGGAGTGTTTCCAACCGAGCTTGGTGGTGAACGATCCGAAGAGTGGTGCAGTGTGTCTGGTCAATCAGCAGACAAAGAGCGAGAAGCGTTTCCTGCTGCATCGGTCAATAGTGATGATCCGTTCGAGCAGGGGATCGGCGTACGGCAGGCGGGTAACGAATATGGTGCAACCACCCGCCGACCACGTCGTACCGGCTGGCTCGATCTTCCCTTGCTTCGCTATGCTTTGCAGTTTGCAGGGCAGGAACTCATCCTGACGAAGGTGGACGTTTTGGACACGTGCGAACGTATCCTGATCTGCAACGCCCATCTGTATCGGGGTCCGATCTACGACATGGGCGATTACGTGCTCCACCCGGAAGATCTTCTGGTAAAAGCAATTCCGAACTCGGAAATACTTCGTCACGTTTCACCTTGCTACCAGGATTTCCCCGGATGGCAACGCGACATCAGTGGCGCTCGTACGAGAGCGGACTTGCCCTTAGAGCTCCTTGACATAGTTTCCTTTATCGAGAAGCAAACGAAGACTGCCGTAGTCGCCGTGTCGGTCGGTCGTGAGCGAGACCAGACGGTGTATTTGTAAAGCAGCAAGGCCGAGTCCCAAGGGATTCGGCCTTTTTCTTTTATTGGTTTACTCCAAAGCTAAAACGTATCAACGAACTGACGTATACCCACCCGGCACGCCATTCGGAGAAAGTACGATCTGCCAGAGTTGATTTGCACGTGCTCTGAATGAGCCCGCACAGGAGAGTAGGTAGTAGCGCCACATGCGGTAAAAACGCTCATCGTATTTCCCGGTCGCTTTTAATTTCTCCCATGATGCATCAAAATTTTTCATCCACAAGCAAAGAGTGCGGTCATAGTTTGCGCCGATATTATGGATATCTTCAATAATGAAAAGCTCACGAACTGACAGGGAGATTTGTTCAAGAGTAGGAATGATCCCGCCGGGAAAAATATACTTCTCAATCCACGAATCAAATCCACCAAGTGGCCCTCCAATAGTATGAAGCAAAAAGAACCCATCTTTTTTCAGAACAGGTCGAAGTGATTCCATGTAGGTACGAAAGTTTTTGGGACCCACTGCCTCGAACATGCCAATAGAGACGATGTGGTCAAAGTGGCCTTTCGGAAAATTCTTTGGTACATCGCGATAATCCATATAGCGCAGTTCCACAGGAAGGCCTTTGCAGAGTTCCTGACCGAGCGCGAGCTGTTCTTGGGCGATCGTTATTCCGACAACTTCAGCACCGAATTCTTCCGCAGCAAATTTCGCAAATGATCCCCAGCCACACCCTACATCTAAAATGCGATCTCCTTTTTTCAAACCTATCTTTTCACACACGAGCCGCATTTTGCCTTCCTGCGCTTGTGCAAGTGTTTCTGCTCCTCGCCCAAAGTAGCCACAGGTATATACCAGACGAGGGTCAAGCATCTCTTTATATAAATTGTTATCAAGGTCGTAATGACGCTCAGCGACACGACGAGCAAGGCGAATATTCTGCGCATTGTGGAAAAGTTGTGCGAGTTTTAGAAAAGTACCGGACAAACCTAGTCGGCCTCGATCCACGCCTGCCTGTATTACACGGGAAATAAATTCAGCAAGATCATCGCAGTCCCAATCACAATCCATGTACGACTCTCCAAAGCCAAGCGATCCTTGAAAGAGTACTCGACCATAGAGGCGTTCGTTATGTACCTGAATATCGAAAGGACGGCTGCCATTTATTATGATGTCGGCGCTTTTAAGCGGAGAAGTAACTATTTTTTTCAGTATATCCATAGAGCCATATCCTCTGTGTGATTGAGTCTTTGCACTTTGCCATAAAGTAAGAAATATGACAATGCACCGTCTTATAAAAAGAAAGAACCTTCTTCGCGTCGGTCGCGAAAAAGGTTCTTGAAGAAGGGAAGTGTCCTTCAGCCTCGTCTATGGCGCAGTTTGTTCCGCCGCCGGATGGTCCCTGTGGAAACGCGCGATCTGAATGATCTCTGGCCAGAAAGATACGTAATGCAACCGTTCACCGACAAAGGGTATCGCGAAACCTCCGCGATAGAACTGGAACATTTTAGTTTTGTAGATAAAGCCCCTTTCCCGAGCGAATACAACAAGGACGGTTTTCACCTCGGTATTGTCCAAAATGAAGTTCGCGAGCTCGATTGAGCTCAGAAGAGGAATCTTTCCGAGTCCGCCGACGACAAGCACTGGCGCATTCTCCCGCCTTACGTTTGCCGCAAGGTCGCACATGGCGCTTTCGAATCGCTCTTTGTCATCAATCTCGCCGTCTATATCAGCGCCGCCGTAGCCTAGGTGGCGGTCATAGTAGAGCGGATAGACATCTCCATTTTCTCGGCGCGCCTCCCTGCGAATTGCCTCATCGGCGAAATCGTCCGGTGCAATGCATAAAATCTTTCCTCGCATCATCATGCGATAACTCCTCTTACCTATTTCAGGCCCATCAGCAAAGCCTCTGATAGTAAATAAGCATTATAACGACATTTTGTCAATAGGATGCTTGACAAAGTTAAAATTGTATATTAATATATAGACCAACCGTAATTTAGTTTTTATTCCCATGGCGATTAGTAATTTCGTAGAATTCTTGATGCTCACCCTTCTTCTGCTTTTGGCGGCGAAGATCCTCATATTCTGTGTTCTCTCCGGAACACACCACAAAACGAGTAAGGGAAAGACGCGCCGTAATAAGGGCATACACTACAATCCCCCTGTTTCCATCATCGTTCCTGCGTACAACGAAGAGCTAACCGTGAAAAATTGTGTGCAAAGTCTTTTAAAACAGTCATATAAAAATTGTGAAATCATTCTCGTCGATGACGGAAGTACGGATACTACACGTATGGTATGTGCAGGACTTGCAGCAAGCTATCCTCGAAACATCACATTTTATACTAAGAACAATGGTGGAAAAGCGAGTGCGCTAAATTATGGTATACGAAACTCACGTGGTGACATCATCGTCAGTATTGATGCGGATTCATTATTCGTTACTGATACGGTCAAACACCTCGTTGAATCCTTCAAAGACCCTCGTGTAGGGGCGGTTGGGGGAAACGTAAAGGTGGCAAACAGAGCTAATCTCTTGAGCAAGCAGCAAGCGGCCGAATATATTTCGGGTCTTACCATTCAACGCAAAGCATTCGCACAGATCAATTGCATGCAAATTATTTCCGGTGCAATCGGAGCGTTTAGAAAAGAAGCACTTATGAAAGTAGGTGGCTATTCGAGCGATACACTAGTTGAGGACATGGACATTACGATTTCCATTGCGAAGATAGGATATAAAGTCGAATACAATGCTGAGGCGATTGCCTATACAGAGGCTCCTGAAACTATTGCTGATTTTCTAAAGCAGCGTGTTCGGTGGATTTTTGGAGGTTTTCAAATCTTGAAAAAACATAACGACATGATTTTTAATGCGCAATACGGAAAAATGGGCATGATTGCGTTGCCGTATTTTATGATTTTTCCTTGGATAGATGTCCTTATTTCATTCCTTTTTGTCTTTACCGTGCTCCGCACCATTTTTCTCGGAAAACTTCTGGAGTTCATACCTTTTTACATTTTAATGGCAACTATTCAGGCCACTATCATGTTGTATGCCTTAGTTATGGATAAAGAGGACAAACGACTTCTCTGGCTCAGTAGTATTGATAGTCTTTGGTATAACCACCTTATAGCCTTCGCAACGTTGAAAGCGGCCACAAAGTATGTTTTTGGGATCACGCAATCATGGAACAAGCTCGAGCGACTCGGCAAGAATCTTATCCCGACCGGGTAATATTTTTCTGTTATATTTGATATATGAAAATAGGATTTATCGGACAAGGCTGGATTGGCAAAAACTACGCGACTGATTTTGAAACGCGCAGGTACGATGTGACTCGTTTCGCACTCGAGGAGCCGTATATCGCTAACAAAGATAAAATTCGCGAATGTGACATCGTGTTTATCGCTGTTCCAACGCCAACGAATGAAAACGGTTTTGATGACTCCATCGTTCGAAGCGTTATTAAATATGTCGGTAAAGGAAACGTCGCGGTTATTAAATCGACTATCGTTCCGGGAACCACCGAATCCATTCAGCAAGAAAATCCCGACATTTTTGTTTTCCATAGTCCTGAGTTCCTGGTAGAGACGACGGCCGCGTATGATGCCGCGCACCCGAGCAGAAATATCGTCGGCATTCCTCATGACACCGAAGAATATCAATCCAAAGCGCAAGAAGTCCTGGATGTATTGCCCGAAGCGCCGTATGCGAAAATCATGTTGGCAAAAGATGCAGAGTTCGTTAAATACGCAGGCAATTGTTACCTCTTCACCAAGGTTGTCTTTATGAACATGCTCTATGACCTTGTTGATTCTACTGGTGGGGATTGGAAAAGCATTCGTGAGGCATTCATCCACGATCCACGCATCGGTGCGAGTCACTCCGAACCGGTTCATTTGACGGGCCGTGGAGCTGGGGGACACTGTTTCATCAAAGACTTTGAAGCATTCCGCGAGATGTATGACAAGAGAGTCGGAGATCCCTATGGAAGCAAGGTGCTTGAAGCTGAGAAAGACAAAAACATTGAGCTCCTCGTACGTTCAAATAAAGACATTGATCTCGTGAGAGGGGTATACGGTGATATTGAAAAGTACAAGTAATAGTAAATGTACGACAGGTCAAAAGTTGGGAAAAGAATCGGAAGTGGTGCGGATAGTATTGTGTATCAGTACGGTGAGAATCAGGTCATTAAATTTTCCTCGCTCCATTTACTCATCGGAAAAAAGATGCGGCAAAAACTACGAGCTGACTACAAGCTCTGCAAAGAGTATTTTAACGATTTTATCGTCGAGACCGAAGAGGTGGGCGATGCCAATAGCAGCCAACACATTGAGATACAAGCGTACGTAAAAGGGGTGCCGCTCCAAGCGAAGCACGTGCGAAATCCCGAGGTGCGAGAGCAGCTGGAGCGAATAATTACTGCACTTGAAAAGATGGAAAAGGAAGGTCATGCGCCAATAGATCTTATCGGATACAGCGGTCTCTTGACCCGCTCGCTTCACAACGTGCTAATAGATGAAAAAGGTAAGCTGCGAATTATCGACGCTACGCTCTTTGAAACGCAATCGGTAGGAGGAATTGGGCTCCTTTTCGTACCTCTTTTTCCTCTCATAATAGCTGGACAGAAACGAATGCTCAAGAGTTTTTTAAAGAAATAATATTTCACAAAAAACTCACTGGGCTTGCTTTATTTTATAAGTATGATATGGTAATTTACAGGCCTGGGTTGTTGCACCTCCCAGGCCCATTTGCTACCTCCCTAACATGAAAAAAAGCCCTTATTTACTCATTTTTTTGATTTTAATCGTTTTAGCGGCTTCTTTTTTGTATATCTTCAGAGAGGCAATAAACGTTGAACTAAACAAGCTTAAATTGGTGCCGCAGCGGGAAGCCTTTACGGAGCTCTATATTAAGGATTTCAGTACACTTTCTGCTAATCTTCCCTCAAAAATCGTCCCGGGTACTACCGTTTCTTTTTCTTTCACCATTCACAATGTCGAGGGACATACCATGTCATATCCGTACAAGGTGTACGTCTTATCTACTAATGGGAATGGGACAGCCACCACTACCGTTGATAGAGGTCAGGTAGAGCTTGCAAGCGATGCTTTCTCGACCATCGCTGAGTCCTACACGTTTGCTTCATCAAATACGCAGACTTCTTTTGTGATAGTGCTTCCACAACTAAACCAATCTATTCAATTTTTTGTCCCGAATAAGGAATAAGTTATGACTTCAACCTCAAAAATCACCGTCCTTATTCCATGCTTTAACGAAGAGCAAGGAATTGCTGATGTTCTCACAAGTTTTCCTACCGAAAAAGCCCGAATAAACGGCTACGAACTTCAATGCATCGTTATCGACAATAATTCGAGTGATCGTACCGCGGAGATCGCGCGTGCTCATGGTGCTACTGTTTTGTACGAACCAAAGAAAGGCAAAGGGAATGCATTGCGACTCGGTATTGATAAGGTCTCGGAAGATACTGATTTTATCGTAATGCTCGATGGAGATGACACGTATCGTGCCTCAGAATTATTGCGCCTCATTGAGCCTCTCGAGTCAGGATTTTCTGACGTGGTGATCGGCTCTCGTCTCGGGGGCCGTATCGGAGTCGATTCGATGACGAGCTTTAACCGCTTTGGTAATTTGGTCTTCACCCATCTTGTTCGCATTTTTTATCGAGTGAATGTTACCGATGTGCTTACGGGCTACTTTGCCTGGAAGCGCGAGGCCCTTATGCGGTTGCGTCCGCATCTCACCTCTCAAGGATTTGCTATAGAAATGGAAATGATTACCAAAATGGCACAGCTAGGAGAAGAAATTACCTCAGTCCCGATTAGTTACGATTCGCGTGCGGGCGATTCTTCGTTGAATCCGATTTCAGATGGTGTTCGGATCCTTGGTATGTTCCTGAAGAATCTATTGTGGCAACCGCAAGTGCAACGCATCGCATTCGTTTCTGATGCTGTCATGCCCTTTCATAAAGGAGGTAAAGAAAAACGTCTCTATGAAATCTCTCGCCGACTCGTGCAAGAGGGGAGAGAAGTGCATATTTATACAATGAAGTGGTGGGAAGGCCCAAAAGTCATACAAGAAGATGGAGTATATTTCCACGCTCTCTGTAAACTTCATCCACTCTATAGCGGTGAGCGTCGCTCCATGGTGCAGGCTATCTGGTTCAGTCTTGCCACCTTCAAGCTTCTCTTCGCTTCTTTTGATGTGCTCGATGTCGACCACATACCATTTTTTCCTATCTTCAGCGCGCGCATTGTTACGTGGCTAAGGGGTAAGAAGCTTTACGCGACATGGCATGAAGTATGGGGTAAAGACTATTGGATGGAATATCTAAACGGACCCCAAGGCTGGATCGGATACATTATCGAAGAACTTTCTTTCAAACTTCCAGATGTCATCATTTCTAATTCATGGCATACCACGCGACGTCTTCAGCAGGCCAGTGTGCGATGTGCGATAAAGACGATTCCTCCCGGGGCTGATCTTGAAGAGATTTACAATACGATTCCTTCAAATCAAGAAAGCGACGTTATCATGGTCGGCCGTTTTCTCAAGCATAAGAACGTTGAGCTCTTCGTAAAAGCAATGGGAATTCTCAAAGAAAATATTCCCGATATTCGAGGAGTGATAGTAGGCGATGGCCCCGAAAAGTCTGCAATCCGAACGCTTATTAAAAGTCTTGGTCTTCAGGGAAATATAAAGATCGTTGATCGAATCGAACATAACATCGGTATCTATAGCCTCATGAAGGCATCAAAACTACTTGTACTGCCTTCGGTGCGGGAAGGATTCAGCATGGTTGTTGTTGAAGCTCATGCCGCAGGTCTACCTGTCATTACTACCTCTCACCAGGATAATGCTGCGAAAGACCTCATTCGTGAAGGCGTGAACGGGTATCTTGTGCAGCCAAACGAGCACGAAATCGCTCAAAAAATTCAGCTTGTTCTCGACAACCCTGACCTCATGAGTCCGCAGCAGGGTATCGAGCAGCATGACTGGAAAAATGTAATGCAGAATATCGAGCTCTCGTGGGTATAACCTATGAAAAAAACGATTGTAACAACCAGCTGGGACGATGGACACGTTCTGGATGTAAAACTTTCAGAGCTTCTGCGAAAATACGAGATTAAAGGAACTTTTTATATTTCTCCGGAAGATAGAGAATTCCCTATACAAGATCGATTAACCAATCAACAAATCGTAACACTCGCCCAAGATTTTGAAATCGGTGCGCACACCATGACGCATCCTGACCTCACGAAACTATCGGATGAGGATGCGCGGAAGGAAATCGATGATTCAAAAGAATACCTCGAAAAAATAGTGCAAACACCGATTTCGAGCTTTTGTTACCCGAGCGGCTTTTGGGAGAAACGACATGAGAACATGGTACAGGAAGCAGGTTTTACTCTTGCCCGTACCGTGAAGCGTTTCGCTACCGCTATCGGTAGCGATGTCTACGCACTACCCACCACCATTCATGCCTATCGGCACTGGTCAGACGCACTGCCTATTCTAAAGGAAGTCGGCGTGCGCCGATTTTTTAAAAGCTATTTGAATTGGGATTATCTCGCAATCGTACTTTTCGAAAAGACTCGATCAGAAGGAGGAGTCTTTCATCTCTGGGGACATTCCTGGGAAATAGAAAAAAATAACGATTGGGAACGGCTGGAGAATGTTCTGCAATACATCAGTAAGCGGGAGGGTGTTCGCTATCTGACAAACCAAGAATTGGTATGAATGATTTAAAACAACAAACACTTGCCATAGTCGCTCCTTATTTTCCACCGCATGGCGGCGGCTTAGAGAAATACGCTTTTGAAATAGCCACTCGCCTCCAGAAACAACACCATTGGCATGTCGTTGTCATTACGACCAGTGAACGGTATGGGCATGATGAAAAAATAGAGATGAGCGGGCTGACGGTGTATCGTCTGGGATATTATTTTAAGCTCTCTAACACTCCTTTTTCTGTAAGTTGGGTTACCAAGATCCAGAAAATCCTTAAAGAAGAAAATCCGAATGTCATCAACATCCACATGCCCGTCCCGGGAATTGGCGATATCACAGCCATGCTTGCGGGAAAACGACCAGTCATCGTTACCTATCATGCCGGCAGCATGATGAAATCTGACAAAAGTAATCTTTGTCTCATTAATATCCTCATCGCGTTGTATGAAAATGGACCGCTTGGCATGCTTCTTCGAAGAGCTAACCACATTATATGTTCGTCAAATTCCGTTCGATTAAATTTTTTAAGCAAATATTCAGCTAAAACAAGTACTATTACTCCTGCAGTAGATGTCAGTATCTTCAGTCCTATGCCGGAAAAAAGAGCAAAACGACCCACAATACTCTTCGTCGCAGGTCTTGGAATAGCAGAACAACATAAAGGTCTTATCACCCTTATCGAAGCAGTCAAAGCATTGCAGTCAGAGATGCCGAACGTACATTTGGTCATTGTTGGTGACGGAGATATGAGAAATGAATATGAACACAAGGTAAAAGAACTTGATTTACAAAAAAATGTTTCTTTCACCGGTAGACTTACCGGCGCAGATCTGTCTGAACAATATCAGCGTGCCCATGTTTTTGCGCTTCCTTCAATAAACGAGAGTTTCGGCATGACAATTATTGAAGCTATGGCTTCAGGTTTGCCGGTGGTTGCGAGCAATATTGGCGATATTCCCTCGCTGGTTACCGATTCTCAAACGGGATTTTTAATCCCACCAGGAAACGTTGGCCTGCTGAAAGAAAAGCTTTTGGAACTCCTGCAGAATCCCGAACTCGAACGCACGTTTGGCATAGCGGGATACCATAAAGTAGTGCAAGGATTCAATTGGAATGATCGAGGTGCTGAGTATAGTAAGATACTGTTGGAGTATGAAAAAAGATAATAAAAAAACCAAGATCCGAATACTCGAAACACCCATCCGTTTTCATCCTTATATCGGCGGTGTTGAGAACCATGTCTATTATCTTGCAAAACAGCTCACCAAATTGAACTACGATATACTCGTGGTGTGTGCTAACGAAACGGAGAGTAAGGAAGAGGAAATCATAGAAAATAACATCAGCGTAAAGAGACTCTCATACAAATTTAAAGTCGCAAATACAAATATTTCCAGCAGTCTCCCGTCCGTTTTATGGAAGACGGACTTTGATATTGGCCACGCGCACATGCCGACGCCCTGGACGGCTGATCTAACAGTGCTGATTGCAAAATTGAAAGGAAAGCGATCGGTGCTGACTATTCATAATGATATGGATAAGCCGGATGTGGTGGGCAAAATAATCACGTGGGTGTACCTTCACACCTTCTTTCAGCTTACTCTGTTACTAACGAATAAAATCATTATTGTAAATCCTGAATGGAGAACTGCTTTCAAAAATACACGTCGGCTACTCAATCGTTTCAAAAATAAAATAGTCACGATACCAAACGGCATTGATACCGACTTTTTTAAACCCTCGCTCGCAAAATCAACGGGAAATACGATTCTCTTTGTTTCAATCCTCGACGAGCACCATCGATTTAAAGGTTTTGAGTATCTGCTCGATGCGATGGTACGTATACAGTCTGAAATACCGAATATAAAACTAATCGTTGTGGGAGAAGGAATACTTGTATCAGAATATCGTGAAAAAGCAGCAGCACTTGGCTTAGAGAAGGTAATCGAATTCCACGGTCCTAAGACGCAAGAGGAACTGGTTTCCTATTACCAGAACTCGAAAGTGTTCGTCCTCCCTTCAATCGAGATAGAAGGGTTTGGTATCGTGCTTCTTGAAGCTATGGCAAGCGAGTTGGCGGTTGTTACCACAGACGTCGCAGGCATAACGAAAGATATTGAGAAACATCGCACCGGATACGTTATACCTCCTGCTGACTCCGTGAAATTAGCTGAAGCAATAATTCGCATCCTAAAAAACACTGATGAAAGGAATAGTATGGGTCAACGAGGACGACGACTTATGACAGAACAGTATAGTTGGCAGCAGATCGCGAGTGACGTATCGCAGGTCTTTAAAGACCTTTCGTAAGAGGTATGGAAAAGAAACAACCGTCTACTGTTCATATAACAGCCTACTATCCGCCCCATATCGGCGGCATGGAGGCGGTTGCTTATGAAATAGCTCAGGAGCTCGCACGAAGAGAGTATGACGTTCGCGTTTTAACTTCCGATGTGGGCGCCGAAGGTGCCCCTTCTCACGAACGCGAACCATTCTATGAAGTGACGCGCTTAAAAAGCACCGAGATTGCACATACTCCTGTCATGTGGTCATTATTTTTCCGCATATTCTTTTTGCCTCGAGGAACGATCTTGCATGTCCATATTGCTCAAGCCGGCATTCCAGAGATCGTTTTGCTCGCTGCGAAGCTGCGAGGTTTTGCGTTCATCGGGCATTATCATCTCGATGTTGGCCCTTCTGGCTCTTTTGGTGCGCTTCTCCCTTTGTATAAAAAACACGTGTTGTCTCGTACCTTGCGCCACGCAACCAAAGTCATCGTTCTTTCCGATGAGCAAGGAGATTTTATTCAAAAGGAATACAAGGTTTCTAAAAATAATATACGAATCGTTCCAAATGGAGTAGGGAAGTCATTCTTTGCACACGAGCCGCGCACGACTCATCACACACCTCTGCGGCTTTTATACGTTGGACGGCTCGCTGTTCAGAAGAGGGTAGAGCGAGTTATTTCGGCGCTTGCACTACTTACTGTGCCAATTGAACTCACGATTGTGGGCGATGGAGAAGACAGAGAAAAGTTAGAGAATCTTACCGAAAAACTTGCTCTTACCAATGTTACTTTTGCTGGTAAAAAATACGGCGAAGAATTAAAAGACTATTACCGAAATGCTGATGTTCTGGTCATGCCATCTGACATAGAAGGAATGCCCTTAGTGGCTCTCGAAGCTATGGCCGCCGCACTACCTATAATCGGATCTGACGTCCCAGGTATTTCCGAACTCCTCCAAGATGTTGGAATACTCGTCGATACTCCCTCACCGGAGACGTTTGCTGCTGCTATTACGGACATTATCGAACACCCAGAGAAATTAAAAATACTCTCACGATCGAGCCTTGAGAAAGCTCAAAATTATTCGTGGGAGGAGTTGGTAGGCACGGTTGAGGAAATATATAAAGAAGTCTCTATATGAAAGCTCTCATTCTAACCCGTACGCACCTTTTTCTCGGAACCGTTGTATGGATGGGTTTATTTTTCGCGCTCTCGATAACACAATTCAATCATTTTGAAGTGCTGAATATTGTAGGATTTCTCTTTCTCTCACTCGTCCCGGGCCTTTTGACGGTATTTGCTCTTGAGATAAAAAACCTCCCCTTCTGGGGTTATCTCGTAGTGATAATTGGATTTAGCATTCTTGAATTAATGGTCAGTGTTCTTTTGGGTAATACCCTTCTCCCATTTGTTGGTGTAGCACGACCACTTGATAGACCCTTTCTTTTGTTCGATATATACCTTTTAGTAAGTATCTTAATGGGTATCGTTTGGCTACGCGTAAAGGATATCGAAATACAATGTAAGCCTTATGTGCTTTTTGATACTGCTCGTGACGCAGTCATCGCCCTTACGCCGATACTCTTCGTCATTTTGTCGGTACTCGGTGCCATTCATTTGAATGATGGAGGAAGCGGAATAATTACCCTGATAATGCTTGGTTCTATGGCGCTCTATATTCCGCTCTTGGTACGCCAGAGCGATTCGGCGGATAAAAATGTGATTCCCACGGCACTTTTTTTTATGACCGTATCGCTTCTTTTCATGACGAGTCTTCGCGGATGGTATGTGACGGGACATGATATTCAACGAGAGACGCAGGTGTTCCAACTCGCTAAGACAAGTGGTTTGTGGAGTATGGCCGCGTATCGGGATGCGTACAATGCGTGCCTAAGCATTACGATATTGCCCACTCTATTTACGAATCTCCTCAGAGTGCTGGATCAGTACGTATTCAAGATTTTCTTTCAGATATTTTTCGCACTTTGTGCAGTGCTAGTTTATTTAATTGGCCTTCGATGGACCAGTGCCCGTAACGCATTACTTGGCGCTCTCTATTTTATTGCATTTCCCACCTTCTTTAGCGATATGCCGTTCATCGTGCGGCAGGAAATAGCCTTTCTCTTTTTTGGACTCATGTTGTATATCATTTTTGAGCCGGGAATATCGCTGCGATTACGAAGAGCGCTATTTGTCATTATGGGAATTGGCGTCATACTTTCTCATTATTCCACTACCTACACTATTCTTTTTGTCTTTGGCCTCGTGGTCGTCTCAAAACCACTTTTCGCAACTATTTTTTCCTTCTTGCAAAGGAAATCATACTTTTTAAAAACAGGCCTATTTGTTTCCGGTGAAAGAGCTTTTAAAAAATCTCGCATCACGTTCCTCATGATCACATTCCTCGTGCTAGCAAGTTTTTTATGGACCTCAACAATTACCCAAACAAGCAACAGTATTACTTCTGTTATTACCCAAACTATCTCTGCTATTCAAGCAGGCTCTGCGGGAAACAATAAATCTATTGATGCGCTAAGTTTGCTAAGTTTTGCAAAAATAGACCATACACATGAACTTCAAAATTTCATCACTGACATCGTAGGTCCGCTACGAGACGCGGCGCCCCCTGGGACGTACTATCCCCAAGCGAGCTATAGTCAGTATCCGATTCGGGTCCTCGACAATGAGAAGCTTCCTGCGACCGTACTCGGTCAATTTATAAATTGGTTTGGCATTAATAGTAGTGCCACGTCATCTTTTCTTGAACAACTACTTGCAAAATTGCTAGAGATATTAGCGCCGATCGGTATGTTGTACATACTGTATAGAAACTCCTCATTAAAAAAGATTGATAGCGAACTCTACCTGGTAGCTTCATTTTGTCTTATCTTCATATTTTTAAATCTTGTGCTCCCAGTGTTATCAGCTCAATACGGAGTCTTTAGAGCTCTACAGCAATCATTATTCGTACTTGGGTTTATTATCGTTATCGGGAGTACGGCACTCGGAAAATGGATAACGAGTCTTCTTAGATTAGTAAATCGACGCCTTACTTTTGCAAAATTCAGTGGACGTTTTTCATTAGGGCTTCTCGTGCTCTTTTTCCTTTATTCAACTTCTTTCATTCCGCAAATACTCGGCGGCAATGTACCCGCACTTCATCTAAACAACTTAGGTATTTATTATGATAATTATGTTACAAAAGGTACTGAGGTGTATGGGGTAAATTGGTTGGTATCGTCATTAATTGCCGAAGGAGGAGATACCAGTCATATTCAGTTTGAAATATCCACTGACCTCCTTACTCGAGGAAAGTTTGAATCATTAACTGATTTGCGACCCTTTAACGATATTTTTCCTGATTTAATTCGAAAAAATTCTTTTATATTCTTAGGGTATGGCACCGTTAAGGATCATGAAGCTGCCTTTAGTTTTAATGGAGATCTCGTGCCGTATTCATACCCGATTCAATTTCTTGATGTAAATAAAGACCTTATTTATAACAACGGCGGCACGCGAATCTATCGATGAACATTTTATTTATCTCAGAGAATTATCCTCCGTATATTGAGGGAGGCGCAGAAATAAGCACCTCATTGGTTGCTCGTTGGCTTACTCAAAAACATACAGTCTCCGTTGCTTGTTCTGAGTTTAGAAATTCACCGTGGGTAGAAAACGACGTTACCGTGTATCCAATACTTCTCCGGGCATCGGTAGGTACCAAGAGTGCCCTCGCTTCAATACGGTATGCATTTGATATTCTTCTCATACCTTGTATTTCTTCAATTCGAGTTCTTCGATTGCTAAAAAAACTCAAGCCTGATGTCGTAAACATAGTCATTACGCCCTTCTATTTCACACCGATAATTCTCGCAATTAAATTTTTTACGAAAATTCCTCTTTTTATAGACTGCCGTGATTATAGTTTGATTTGTCCGGCTCAATTTAGGGATAATGAAATAGACGATCCTCTTCAGTCCCATCACGGATTCAAATGTCTGAACAAAGGCTATCGAACCAATAATGCGTTTTTGCAACTTTTCGCTACTCCCTTCGCGCTCTACGAGTCACTTGTATTCAACCTATATAAATCGTCTCTTCGGTATGTCATAAATCATTCTCACGACATAACACTGGTACCTAATAGCCGATATGTGCAGAAACAGTTAATCCTTAATGGTTTTCATGCCGACAAGACGGTAATGATTAATAATATTTCGCAAAGTTTTGATACAACCCAATCCGTCGTGAAGGCGAGCACTCCAACATTTGCGTATGGAGGACGTATCGAAAAGGAGAAAGGGATTTGGGATCTGATCGCGGCCGTAGAAATTCTTAAAACCGAAGTAAAAGAGTCGTTTTCCATAAAAATTGCAGGAACAGGCGCAGATTTCGAAAAACTTAGTGATTATATTAAAGAAAAGCAATTGGACTGCGTAACCTTGCTCGGGAGAGTAGAACCTTCTAAAGTACTCACCTTTTACCGGGAATCATTGGCCATTATTGCGCCCTCACGATGGCCAGAGCCGTTTGGAAGATTTATCCTTGAAGGCATCTCGGTCGGTACGCCCGTTATTGCAACTGCCGTAGGAGGAGCAACAGAAGGTATCGAGGATGGCAAAACGGGTTTTCTCATAGAAATGGGAAATGTGGAGCAGATGGTCGCTGCCATGAAGTATTTTATTACTCATCCCGATCAAAGCGTCATAATGGGAAAGGCTTTAACGGCCAGCCGAAGTAAATATGATGCCGATTTTATCGGAGAAAAGAGAATCGCACTGTACCTCAGCCACGTGACGCACCCCTCTTTCAAAAGATCGTAAAATGAAAATCCTGCATGTCATTAGTACGGGCTATCTTGCCGGAGGTGCTGAAACACTGGTTCTTTCAATGCAGCATGAGTTACAGAAGCGAGGTCATGAGGTGAAAGTTCTGTCTTCAGATCTACAAGGTAGCGGGAAATTTAGTGATTATGAATTCAAATCAATCCCTCATAACTCGTTTTTTAAAGTCTTTCATCACCTTTTTTATATTCCCTCGTATCGTGCGATGCGAAAAGCAATCAATGATTTTCGTCCTGATCTTATCCACTTCCATACATTAGGAGCATGTTCACCTTCAGTCCTTTTTGCCGCTCGAAACATTCCTGCAATGATGACTATTCATGGGCCGGAAGAATTTATCGTCAAATTATTGCCCTGGTTTCTTCTACCGAAAGATTATAAGAAAAATCCTTTCGATCTAAAGGATTTAACGTTCATGGGTACCCTGCGGTTCTGGTTTTATCGGTATATTCAACGCCCACTCTATCTTATTGCGCTTCGTCGCATTAAAATCTTCATTGCGTCGAGCAGATATATTACTGAAGCTTTGTGTACCGACGTATCAGTGGAAAAGATCATTCAGATATATAATGGTATTGAGCTTCCGGTATATAAACCGCTTTCCACGACCCGAAGAGTTTTATATGTAGGAAGACTTGAAAAAATAAAAGGGGTAGACTACTTGCTACGTGCTTTTGTTGCTGTTCTTGCTACCATTCCTCAGATAGAGTTACATATAGTGGGGGATGGTGCATACCGGTGTGAACTCGAGATTCTAGGAAATGAGCTCGGACTTACTGACCGGATAGTTTTTCATGGATGGATTCAAGCAAAAGATATTCTCCGTGAATACGAAGCTGCTTCGTTAGTGGTGATACCTTCTATTTGGCCTGAAAATTTTCCCACGGTTTGCCTCGAAGCATTTGCCGTAGGACGACCGGTGATAGGTACCACGACCGGAGGCATTCCTGAGTTAATTGAGGATGGAAAAACAGGATATCTTGTACCTCCGAAGGATGCAAAAGTTCTGAGTGCGGCAATACGTAAGATTCTTGGAGATAAAAATTCTCTAATCGAAATGGGCAGGGCGGCGGCTACTGCCTCTACGTTTTTTAGTGTTGAGCGCTTTGTTGATCAACTTGAGTGTATATACGAGGATATTTTTCATGAAGATAATAATTTCACACGTATTCTCGAAAGAAAATAAAGGTGACGCTGCGCTCCTAAGCGTGCTAATCAATGATTTAAAGAATATTTTTGATAATCCGAAGATAACAATTCTTACTATTGACCAAGTAAGAAAAAATGAGAAATTTGAAGAGGTACCAGTGAGAAACGCTTTTATGTACTGGGCCATTACGCGTTACGAAAATCGAGCGCTCAAATTACTCTATGCTTTTTTTGTAATGGCGAGCACGTTGCTCTGGGCAGTACTCTATAGAATCGCTAAAGTAAATCTACCGCTCCCTTCTCATTTACAAGAACTCTGCGCGCTCTATCGTGAGACAAATCTCATTGCGCCAGTTGGCGGAGGATATCTTAGAGGAAATCCGGAGTACGGCAGTACGGTTATTTTGCTCCTGCTTCTCCACCCATTACTTCTCAGTGCGATTCTCGGTAAGCCTACTATTCTGTATGCCCAGTCGATCGGACCCTTTGGCTCGAAGTTACAACGATATTTTGCGACGTACATACTTAAAAAGATGGACGGCATCATTGTACGTGAAGACGTTTCATTTACTTTATTACAACGATTCGGTCTCACGAATATGACTCGGTCGATTGATAGCGGATTCTCTTTATCGACAGCGATCAGGAGAGATTTACATGCTGATTTTAGCATTCCTCGCATCGTGCCCATTATAGGTGTAACGGTTCGAAAGTGGCTTAATCAAGCCGCACAGGCTCAATATGAACAGGCTGTTGCGACCTTCGCTGATGCGGTCATACGTGACTATGCGATGACCGTACTTTTCATACCTCAAGTAACGGCGAAATATCATCATGATGACGACCGTGATACAGCCGAAAGGGTCTATATCCGTATGAATGAAAAAGAGGGAGCACGAATACTCCATAATGACTACGATCACTATGAGATCAAAGCAGTATATAACGATTTAGATTTTGTGATCGGCACTCGATTTCATTCGGTTATTTTTAGTCTTACCAGTTACGTTCCGGCGATAGCAATTGAATATGAGTATAAAACAAGCGGTATTATGCATGACCTGGGTCTTGATACATGGGTCATCAAGATAGAAGACGTCACGGCCGAGAAACTCCTTATCTTATTTAAGGAATTAGTCGCGGAACAAAGCTCATATAAAAAGCATCTCGCAGCGGTTCTCCCCGATTATATTAAAAGGGCACATGCAACTCCCCTGATCCTCAAACAGAAGTACGAACAGTACGAGACTGTTCGTCAGCATAAAATAAAATAAAAGACAGAAGAGCGGCAAGCACGTTTCCGATGATCCACGCAAAACCTATCCACGTCAATCCCTTACCCACCCACAAAATTGCAAAGCCACTTATTCCGGCAAAATAGACCACGTTTACGGCAATGATTGAATAAATTTTATTTCTAAGTCGTAAAAGCACGTTCCCTATTGAATACGCAGCAACGGCAGGAGCGGCGAGAGAAAGCGTAATGAGAACAGGAGATGCCTCGACACCGTAAGATTTACCAAAAATTTGTAGAATGAAAGGACCTGCTGCTCCGAGAATTAATGCAGCAGGAATCATAATAACCCCAAGAATCACTACCGAACGACGGGCCAATTTCTCCAAGGAAATGTCCCCATATGAGCCTTCCGCGAAAAGTGATTGAGAAATTGAATACGCGACTGCATAGAGCAAGTTTGCCATCATGAACGCAAGATAGTAGTAACCAGCAGGTGCCGGGCCAAGACGATTGATAATGAGCAACGGCAAAACAAGCGTCGGAGCAATATTTAAAAGATTTGCTAGGTAGCTGGCAAACGAGTAATGAAAAATACTGCGAACAGTCTGACGATGGATGTGAAGCCGAGGACGATACTCAAATTTATAGATAAGGAATATAATACTGGCAATCATTCCAAAACCGGCAGCAACGCCAGCCGAGGCAAACACGCCGTATGCCCCGAGCGATACGAATACAAAAGGGAGAAGCATCTTTATGCCGCTGGTGATGCCTCCATCGATCAAAAGATTATATTTTGCTGCTCGAAGTGCGATAAAGATACTGTCGGTCAGCATGTTCATGGTAGCGAAAACAGCGAGCGCTATAAAGCCAAGGCTGTAGAAGAGATTTTTATTCACCAAGTCAAGACGTGGGGCTATGTGTGGAATAGCAATCAGATATCCGATCGCGACGACAACTGCTACGAGCAATGAAAGTAATAAACCGGTATTTATCTCTGTACTTCTATTCGTAGAAGTAGGCAATACCCGTACAAAGGTGTTATTAAAACCGAGCAGACTCACATAGGAGATAAGGGCCATTGCTGAAATAAGACCGCTCGCAATGCCAATATCAGACGGCGAAAAAAGATGAGCAGAGATAAGCCAGAACCCAAATCCGAGTCCCGCCATCACTACCGTATTCAGCATGAGATAGAACGAGTTCCTAAATAAGGTATCTGCGTATAGACTGCGTATCTTTTCTTTCATAAAGAGATTTTTTCTGTATACTCTATAATAGCCGGAAAATAGTTGTGAAAACAGACGGTGAGGCTTCTACAACCATTTAAAATCATATGAATTCGGGAATAACATACGATGACAATCGAGATAGGCACAAAGTGCGTCTTCCGTTGGTCATATTTTTGGGCTTTGTCATCTTTGGTAGTATTTGCGCTGGTCTCTACCTTATATCAGATAGCGACGCCATATCAAGCATTCCATCTGAATTCGCTGAATCTGCGAGTGTCGCTACGATCACCGAGTCGACCTCAAGCAATCCTTTTTCACTACTGAGTACGTTAGTCACAAAAACGATAACAAACGTCTCACATTCTATATCGCCGACGCTCAATCCCAATCTAAACTATAACTATGGCGTTGCCATGGGAGATCTTCTTCCTGGTCTCAGTGCTACTGACCTTAATACAACACTCAACGACTTGGCTTCTTTACATGTGGGTTGGATACGATTGGATATGGCGTGGAATGACATACAACCCGTCAACAGTACGACCTATAACTGGACGAATATGGACCGGGTGGTCGCGGCGGCAAACGCCCATCAGATACAGCTTTTACCAATCCTCGACTACACCCCAAAATGGGCGCGTTCCTCTGCATGCGCAGGCACTCCAAAATGTCAGCCTGCCGACCCCACTGCATTTGCCACATTCGCAAAAGTTGCCGCTACGCGCTATGCACCGCAAGGTATCGTGGCGTGGGAGATATGGAATGAACCTAATTCAAATGGCTTTTGGAAACCCTCACCTGATCCAGCGGCATACACGACGCTTCTTAAATATACATATACGGCGATCAAATCCGTTGAACCTTCATCCATTATTATCTCAGGAGGCCTTTCCCCGGCGATAACCAAGGGAGGTAGGATTTCGCCAATGGATTTTCTTAAAGGCATGTACGCAAACGGCGCAAAAGGATACTTTGATGCTTTTGGTTTTCATCCCTACACGTATCCTGTTTTACCTACCTATTATCAATCCTGGAATGCATGGTCGCAGATGTCACAGACGAACCCGAGTTTGCAAAGCATTATGGTCACCAATGGAGATTCGGATAAAAAGATTTGGTTTACCGAATTCGGTTCACCGACCGGCGGTCCGGGTAAAGTAGCAACGAGTGCCACTAATCCCGAGTCCGGAGCCGATCACGTCACCGAAAGTGTCCAAGCGCAAATTCTCCAAAGTGCCATACAGCAACACAAAACCTACACCTGGGCAGGCCCATTCTTTTTATACAGTTATAAAGACCAAGGCACGAGCTCTGACACGGTCGAAAACTTTTTCGGACTTCTTCGCTTCGATGGTACCCCTAAACCCTCGTATTCACTCTTCTCGCAACTAATTGCGCCATAGTTTTTTGGTTAGTATGAAATTGTTGCGATCGCTTAGCCTCACTCTTTTTGTTTTCGGTTTGTTAGGATGGTTTTACATCGTATTAAACTCCGAAATACATCCGCAAACGCTCTCTCTGCCGCTTACTCATCTTTTGCCATTTCCTCGTGAAGATACCTTTGGGACGGTATGTTTCTTTGTCTCGATGATCTCGTTTTTTTTGTGGAATCTGACGCGGGAAAAGAAGAGTTAAGAGAGATGGTGTTGTAAGATAAGGCTATATGGATCCAAATCTACACGCACAGCTCACGGGCGGGCGGAGCTTGATGGGGGATTCTCTTGGTTTTCACATACTCTTTGCCCTTCTCGGGGTGGGTTTGCCGCTGCTTATTTCATTGGTCGAGCTGCTCGGTATCCTTAATAAAGATGATGAATGGTACGCGACGGCGCGACGGTGGTCGTTTGCGATGGGTACTCTTTTTGTAGTGGGCGGTATCTCAGGCATGATTATCTCATTTCAGCTTTCGCTTCTTTGGCCAGTTTTCATGGCGCTTGCCGGGCAGGTGATAGGGTTGCCCTTCTTTCTCGAAGGATTTGCATTCTTCATCGAAGCGATCTTTCTCGGTATCTATCTTTTTTCCTGGGATCGATTCAATAAATGGGTGCACTGGGCGTGTTCGATACCGCTCGTGCTCGGTTCTGCTGCCTCAGCTTTTTTCATAACGACGGCGAATGCGTTCATGAATAGTCCTCAGGGCTTCACGTATATAAACGGTGTTGCAAGCGATATTCATCCGTGGAAAGCGATGTTCAACCCAGCAACGCCGTTCGAAACTTCGCACTCCATCCTCGCGTACTATCTCACGACGACGATAGCGG
The DNA here is from genome assembly GCA_013815345.1 of Patescibacteria group bacterium. Lineage (GTDB taxonomy): Bacteria > Patescibacteriota > Minisyncoccia > Phycocordibacterales > Phycocordibacteraceae > C7867-001. The sequence goes on along the minus strand of JACDGK010000001.1, from coordinate 80,678 downwards.
TCGCGGCGATATACGCACTGCTTCTTTTGAAGAAAAAGGTTCGCGCCGATGCGGCGCGAACCGCGTATTACAAAAAAATTCTCACTCTCCTTATGCTGCTCGGCTTCGGCCTCATCGTCGCTACCGGACTCATGGGACATGAGTCCGGACAATACCTCGCCAGCAACGAACCACTTAAGTTCGCGGCAGCGGAACATGTGCTTCATACCGAAAGTACGGCACCCCTTGAATATGGCGGCATACTTCACGGCACTACTATTCAGGGTGCAATTACGATTCCTTTCGGTATGTTGAGTTTTCTCGCCTTTAACGACTTTCATGCGACGGTAAAAGGGCTTGATGCGTTCGATCCTTCTACGTGGCCACCGCTTTTCATTCATTATCCGCTCGATATCATGATCACCATCGGCATGTTTATCGGGGCGGTCTGCACGGCGTTCTTCCTCCTTTTCCTTGCACGAAAAAGACGGTGGAAGATAGGGGAGTGGATGTTCGCGCGCCCGTTGCTTTTGGCAATAGTCATTGCGGGGCCACTCGCATTCATAGCAGTTGAGTGCGGGTGGATGGTAACCGAAATAGGTCGGCAGCCGTATGTCATCAGAGGCATCATGACGACTGCTGAAGCTTTTACAACCGCACCCAATGTTGTAGTCGTGGCTTCTATCTTTCCCCTTCTCTACCTCGTACTTTTTGCGGTCACCTACTGGGTGCTAAGTCGACACTATAGGAAACCATTCGTCATGCAGAAATACTTCACTGGGGTGCTACCTACAAGTGGAAACCCGAAAGATCTCGGCCACAAGCTGAAAGACCAATCGACCCATACCTAATTTATGTTCCATTCTCTCTTCGCATCCATTACCGCACCTGACATCGCGTACGGTGTGGGTGCCATCTTTTTATTTCTGTACCTCGTGCTTTCCTCGATTGAGTTTGGTGCCGCGCTGTATCTTTTTTTGCCTGAAAAACTTCTGGAACGAGAAACAATTCGTAGCTACGTTAACCCTATTTGGGAGACGACAAATATCTTCCTCATCTTCTTTGTGATGATTCTCTTTACGTGTTTTCCAAAAGCGATGCCACTCCTTTCACCGCTTCTTTTTCCCGTTATTTATATTGCATTGGTGTTCTTCATTGTGCGTATTATCGGTATTCTTGGACTTTTCTATGGGGACAGCGGACGCATGCCGTGGCGCCTCGCGTTCTTCGTGGGTAGCTGGGGTGCTGCACTTACTTTGTCGAACTTCTATCACGTCATGGTGACCGGCATGCGCATGCCGTGGCCGCTTGATGTACTCTCGATCTCACTTATTCTTCTTGTTATCACGACCATTCTATTGATTTCTTCAACGTTCTTTCTGGAATACACCCAGAGAAAAGCCTTCCACCCGTATCTTGCGCGTCTGTGCTACTTTGCGCTCCTAGTATGGTACGGAGCAGCCGCGCTCTATTTAACCGGACCATTTCGTACCGCTCCGTACGCGCTTGCGCATTTGTCCGCGGCAACAAACGGTTTTATCGCGGTTACTATCGTCGCACTCTCCATACCTATCTTCGTTCACTTTCGCCTCTTCACGTGGTCATTTCTTGCTGCGTGCACGGCGTTCGGCATGCTCTTTTTCGGTAGCGTGTATCTTCACTTACCGTATCTCGTCTATCCTTCGGTTACCGTGACGGCAGCCTTCACGAGTGTTGCGGTTTTTCATTCGATTCTGATTTCAGGCGCTGTCGGATTTATCTTTTTGATTCCAGCGCTCTTCCTTTTATACTGGCTTTTTGCGCTCGGATAGTGGAATTCTTGAAGACGAAGCCATAAGATAGTAAGGTAAAGCTACTGAGGAGAGTGCCTATTCCTCTGAATGCCGGCGTAGTTCAAGAGTTAGAACGAGGGACTCATAAACCCTAGACGGTGGCGCGACTCCACCCGCCGGCACCCTATTTATATTAAATACAGCGTGGGGACTTGTTGCACTTCGAGATTTATTTAAAACCCTTGCTGGAAGGCCGAAAAACCGTTAAAGTCTGAAAGTTAGCTTCGTTTGCGGTCGTAGCTTAGCTGGTTAAAGCGCCGCCCTGTCACGGCGGAGATCGAGGGTTCAAGTCCCTTCGACCGCGCTAGATCAGAAAATGCCGGATTCTTTCCGGCATTTTCTGTATCTCATGTGTGAGAGAAGGGACTTGAACGGCGGAAGCATTCCTGCGGGGCATGAATGCTGAGCCGCGGCTGGCGCACTTAGCGAGCCTTCGAGCTTAGTGACGCGAGTCAAGTCCCTTCGACCGCGCCAACGTTCGAAATTACAGAAAGACCGCTCATGTGGGCGGTCTTTCTGGTTCCAATAAGTGATATCCTGTGTATGTATGGAAGACGTCTTAATGAGTGAAGATGCCGCGGAAATAAACCCTGAAAGGATTTCCCGAGAGGTTTATACTTCGTTTAATCAGCGATATACGGTCCGAGCAATCGTAAAGAATACTCGTGATGATATTGCACTTATACACATAACCAAAGAAGGCCGGTATAAGCTGCCGGGCGGCGGCATAGAATCGGGAGAGAGTCCGGTTGAAGCATTGATACGAGAATGCAAAGAAGAGATTGGTGCACATATTTCTGGCATAACCTTCCTGGGCCATATCTGCGAAATCAAAGGGCACAAGAAAGTTGTTCAGTACTCCCACTGCTACTCCGCAACAGCTTCTGCTATCGGAAATCCTATACTAGAACCGGAGGAAGAATCTCGGGGTTTTACCGTTGAATGGATGTCTATTATTGCAGCAATCGATACCCTTGAGAAGATTGAACCTCGTAATGAAGAAGGTACGTATGTTAGGAAACGAGATCTCAAGATACTGAACATGGCTCTTGATTCTTCAGTAAAATCGGTATGAAGGAAAATTTAAGCATTCCGATAGCAAAACATCTCGAAGATCAGGATGATCTAACATAAGGCCGTGATGCGGAGTTGATTCCTGGCCAGGAAGAACGAGCCACTGAAATGGCAAATGCTCTATATCAGTATGCGATGGCGTCAGGTCACAAGTTGCTTCTGTTCTGCGTATCTCCCAAACGGCGTGCGATGCGTTCCGCCGAATTAGTTCGTGAGAATCTGGCTACTATGTCTTCAGGCATAAGGGTAAAAATAGAGATTGATCAGAATCTACGTGAAATTGATCAAGGCGAATTTATTTTGCCCAAAGGATATGTACCGGGCGACTCATTTGAAGGGCTTAAGATCGGGGGCAAGATATTCAGCGCAGAAACCTTTAATATCGAGGATTCTTCCAAGGATAATCTCGACTATCATTTTGGCGATCCATTGCTACGGGAGAATGGTATGTATCGCTATCCGAAATTGCGGGAATATTTCAGTGCGTCTGGAGAAAGTTATCGAGACATTCTGAAAAGGTTCTATTCTGGAGTCATTACTCTTTCCGAGAATATGGAACGGTTTGGTAATTCTATAGAGCCTGTAATCTTTACCCATGGTCAGCCACATCAGATATTTTCGAATCTAGCCGATGTTGCGGATAAGGTCATTAATGAAGGATTTACGTTCATGTCCGGAACACTCGCACGCATTTGTTGGGATATATACCAGGCGAAACGAAGGAATGTTGTGCCGTATGGCCAACTTACTTTTGTTTCTCTTGAGCATGTTTGCAATCCGCAAGTGATCGAACTCTTAAAGCGAGAACTTGAATTTTTAAAGGAGCCTGCTCCAGGCGAGTCTATTTAATTTTACTAATCTTAGTCCCAATCTCGTCCACGAGAGTGCGCATCGGTTTTGAATAAGTAAATACAAGTCCCCATATGTCGGGCGACAGTACGTTTGAACTCTTGCTATACTCTTTTTATGGAAACAACACCAAGCTCGCAACAAACAACGACGACTACCACCACTACAGTATCTACAAAATCAGAAACCTCTTCATTTATTACGTTTATACGAATTTTTCTGCTCGTGCTTATTATTCTTGGAATAGGACTTCTCTTCACTCAGAACATATGGGTACCGAAACTTGTGAACTTTATTCTTGGGTCGCAAGCTGGGTAAGTACCACATCCAATCTTCCGCCATTGCGAGCTCACCTGGATATGAATAAAAAATTACTTACCGGCCTGGGCATTATTGGGGGAGTCGTGTTCCTGGGAATTGCCATATTCTATTGGACGACACCAGCAGGACACCTTCCTACGTATGTGCCTGGATATGAAATAGGATCTGCAACCATTCATTTCAAACATGGTCTTGCAGCTCTTATCTTGAGTATATTTTCCTTTATCTATACCTGGTTTAGCTCGGCGAAGGAAGTGAAATAAATTTTTAGCATGCAGAAGAGAAGTTATTTCCTCATCTTCGGAGCGCTGATTCTTATCATTCTCGTAGGAGTGGGAGTCTTTTGGTACAGCAATCAGGGCAACATTACAAATCTTGGCGTGGGAAATCTATTGCCTCATAACACTACATCCGGTCCGGAACGTCTCACCATAAAAGGAAGTACCATTTACGCACCAGACGGTAAACCATTTATATTTCGCGGCTACAACTGGGGTGATTGGGGGACTGCCGAGCAGCAAGACGCGGCAGATAATATCGCCCAAGGTGCAAACATTGTCCGTATTCCGCTCTCGTGGTATTTCGGGGATGGCTCAAAAGCGACGAGTTGCGGTGCTGGCACCCAGAAGAGCAAAAGCTCGCAAGACAGCTATGACTCGGGGGCACCGGGCAACATTCTCCCTGCTAATCTTGCGCTCGTCGATCAAGAAGTTGCATGGGCAACCTCGCAACACCTATGGGTAGATGTGATGGTACGTGGTGGCGATTGTGATTTCTGGACCAATCCAAAAATAATTCCGCAGTATATACAGATGTGGGAATTTCTCGCAAATCGTTATAAAGACACTCCCTACATCGCGTCATACGAGCTGCTTTCCGAGCCACATCCACCAAAACCATTTACGAATACCGACGTAAAAGCTTTCTACGAAAAACTCATAACCGCGGTGCGTACGGTGGATCCAGTCACGCCTGTTATCATCGGTCCGTCAAAAGACTATGAAATCCGTGATCTGGAACAAGTATATATTCCTGATCAAAGCAATGTGATCTATACGGCAAATTTCTACGAACTTCCGGCATATGTGAAGGAGATCAAAACTCCCGGTGCCACGCTCACCGGGTATCCTGGCTCTTATCAAGATCAAGGATTGAGCTCTGATGTGTGTAATTATTCCGGCAAAGGTCAGGTGGTAACGTTGAACAAAACATTCCTTAGCGGTTTGCTTGGCTGTGCGACTCATTTCCGCGATGCTCATGCCGTCCCCATTTTCATTAATCAGGTTGGTATCAGGAGTGGAACTCCCGGCGGTTTCCAATATGTACAGGATGTGCTTGACCTCTTTCACACTAATAATATTGGCTTTGCGTACTGGACGTATCGCTCGCCTACTACCTCGAAAGGTTTAGCAGACGGTGATATAGGCGTTGTATATCAGACATCGGACGGATCGTGGATTCAGAAGCCAGACTGGATAGCGAGGCTCAGTACTTTTTTCCGTGGAGGAACGACCGAATAATTATGAAAATCTTAAAAATTATACTTATAGCATTAGTAGTATTGATAGCATTCTTCCTTGGTGCCGATTATTTATTCTCCGATACTGTAGCTCCAATTGGCTCTAACGGTATTCACTAATTTAAAAAAGTTATTCAACCGTTACTGACTTTGCGAGATTACGGGGCATGTCGATAGGGAGGTTACGGGCGAGCGCAACATAGTACGCAAAGAGTTGAAGTGGGATCGTCGTAAGTATCGGCATAAGCGCTTCGTGTGTGTCGGGGACGATAATCACATCTTCAGTGAGTAGCTCAGCGTCCGCAGTATCTCCGGTCGTTATCGTAATTATTTTTCCGCCACGTGCGCGTATTTCTTCGATATTCGATCGTGTCTTCTCATACAAAGAATCTCTGGGCATGAGCGCGACAGTGGGGAAGCTCGAATCAATAAGTGCAATCGGGCCGTGCTTCATCTCGCCTGCCCCGTATGCCTCAGCATGCACATAGGATATTTCTTTTAATTTCAAAGCACCTTCGTACGCGATAGGATACTGAAACTTCCTGCCAATGTAGAGCGCGTCACGCATATCCACATGCCTAGCTGCTATCGCTGCGATGCTATCAGTATTTTCAAGAATCCGACGAGCATATTCGGGCATACGGGTGAGTTGTCGAATGATCTCCGCAGACGAATGGGCGTCTGATCGCTCCGTGTGTAACTCACGGAGCAAGAGGGCGACCAGTGCAAAAACAGTCATTTGAGAAAGAAACGCTTTTGTTGATGCAACGCCTATCTCAGGCCCTGCGTGGTTGTATACTCCCGCATCTGTTTCGCGGGCGATCGTTGAGCCAACGGCATTCACGATGCCGAGCGTGAGCATACCGTGCTTCTTTGCTTCACGAATTGCCTCAAGAGTATCGGCGGTCTCGCCTGATTGAGAGACGGCAATCAGAATCGTATCTTCGGGAGTCGTGGTAAATCGCCGATAGCGAAGCTCCGAGGCTATTTCTACTTCCACCGGTATCCCGGCGAGTTCTTCAATAAGTAGTTCTCCAACTAGTCCTGCATAGTACGCACTTCCACAACCAGTGATAATGATTCGTTTCGCGTTGCGAAGAGCATCTTCAACTTCGCGAAGGCCTCCTAAATGAATCGCGTTGTTTTCAATATCCAACCTTCCACGCAAGGTATTTTCCAATACTTCGGGCGCTTCCATAATCTCTTTGAGCATGAAATGCTCGTAGCCTTTCTTTTGAGCAGCTTCAAGATCCCACTCCAATGTTTCCACCTCTTTATCTAAAGGATCGCGCATCAACGTCATAATCGAATAAGCTTCGGGGGTGAGAACAGCCATTTCACCATCACTTAAATAAATAACTTGCCGCGTGTGCGAGAGTACCGGCGTTGCATCTGACGCGATGTAGTAGCCTTCGTCCCCAATGCCTATCATGAGTGGGCTTCCAAGACGTGCGGCAATAAGCTTTTCGGGTTCACGAGTAGAAGCAACGGCAATGCCATACGCGCCTCGAACTTCTTTTAATGCTTCGCTCACGGCTTCCTCAAGCGGAATGTTTTCGGCGTAGTACCATCCGATAAGTTGCGCGAGTACCTCCGTGTCGGTTTCAGATTGAAAAATAATACCGGTATCTTGGAGTCGTGTTCGAATCTCGGCATAATTTTCAATAATGCCGTTATGAACTAGCCACACCGTACCTGTGTCATCGGAATGTGGATGGGCGTTTTTTTCAGTTGGAGCACCATGCGTTGCCCATCGCGTATGCGCAATACCCGATGGTCCCGCAAAACCAGCAGGGATACTTTCCGCAAGATTCGACACCTTTCCTGCACGTTTAATAGCTCCTTTTCCGGCGACGTAGATTCCGGCAGAATCATAGCCTCGATATTCAAGGGCCCTAAGACCCTCTATGAGAAAGGGCGTTGCGTTCTTAGAGCCAATGTAGCCGACTATTCCACACATAGTATGTAGTAGTATAACCGCTTTTGCCGGCACAGGATGCATCTGCACGTATCTGTAGGAAACGTCAAAATGAGACCAAACCTGATACAATCTAAACATCATAAATCAGTATGAAACTATTTGGCGAAACGTATAAAAAAGGAGTGTTCCCGCTCAATTGGGTAGGCGGTATTTATGTAGCAATACTTGCTTTTCTCATCATTGGAGGGATTATTGCGGCGTATCAGCAAAATTGGGAATCAGTCGGTCTCTCGCTCGCCTCTATAGCATTTTTTGTCGTTCCGTTTTTTGTAGAGAAACAGTTCAAAATATATATTCCGTCACTTTTCACTATACTCATTGGTGCGTTTCTGTATGCGACTATTATTCTCGGACAGATAGAACATTACTATCAGAAACATTGGTGGTGGGACATCATGCTGCACAGCGGTTCAGGCATTGCATTCGGACTCATAGGACTGATGGTAATCGTTATCTTTTTCAAGAGAGGGAGAATCGCAGCAAAGCCTATCGTTCTTTGTCTTTTTGCCTTTTGTTTCTCTCTTGCAGCAGGGTTACTGTGGGAAGTTTTTGAATTTTCTGGAGATGAGCTCGTGCATACGAACATGCAACAACGGCAGACTGGCGTCGTGGACACGATGAAAGACGAAATTGTGGATACGATTGGAGCACTTATTGGCAGCGCGATTGGTTATTTCTATCTCCGTAATGATCTCGGCACTCCTCTTGACGTAGCCTTAAACAAAACAGTGAGAAAGAATCGCAAACGTAGCTAATTTCCTCAGATTTCAATTGAATCACCTGGTTTGGCAAGCATTTCGAAGACCATGCCGTCTTTACTGAAATTCTTCTTAAAATTCTCGTAACGGTTTTGCAAAAAGAAATCTTTCGCATACCCATCATGAATGGGAACGATACGTTTTGGATGAACGAGTCGAGCGAATTCAGCTACCGACAGCTCGGTCATCCACGGCGCCATGATTGGCAGTAGCAAGACTTCCACACCCCCGAGCTGCGTGAGTGTTTCAGAGAATGAGTCACCTGGTACGAGAAGTACTTGATTGATCAGATAGGCGGTATTTTTCGGAAGGGTGTCAGAGAGAATGTTTGCATGGGCTGCTGCGATACCTTCTATTTTGAATTCAGAAGTTTCGTAATTCAAACCGGTGACAAAGGTCGTTTGTACGTCCGCTGCTTCAAGGGCTTTCTGCACTTCTTCGTTTGTCACTATTGTCGCGCCACTCATCTCCACAATGATCTTGAGTGCTTTTGGGTCTACGTGATCGGGATGATTGTGGGTAATCAGAATCGTTCGCACATCTTTAAACGTTTCAGGAGTGACGTCTTGCATGAACGTAAATATTCCCGGATCGATAAGTAATTTCTCACCGTTTTTCTCTAGAAACACGCACGAGTGTATATATTTAGTAAGTTTCATAGAAGATAAGTATAGGAACATTGTCTGTTCGAAAGATGAAGAGAAATTCGCGATTCACTTTATATCTTAATTGCGGTAGGCGTGTACTCTTCCAAAAGTTCAACAAACCGTCGCATTTCATTTTTATTTTCATTCTTATTTATTTCAGCCTGGTTTTGAATCAGAATCTCAGGAACAACCGTGATGTGCATTTTAAAGAAGAGTGAAAGCCCCATCATGACTTCGAGCGCTTGCCGTGCGCCATATTCTTGATTCTTATGGTTGCTGCTTATAAACGCTATCGTCTTGTTCGCATATACTTCGGACGATCGTACGAGGTCAAAGAAATTTTTTAATGCCCCAGGCATCCCTTTGTAATACGTAGGGACAACGAAGACGAGTGTCGTCGCGCGATACATTTTTTCCAGTTCCTCCCGCTGCGCTCCTGTCGCCGATTCAAGATACACAAAGGTTCCCGTAAAAAGCGTATCGAAAGGAAGAAGAGACAGTACCGAATAAGGAATATTCTTTTCTTTTATCGCAGCTGCAAAAGCCTGCGACACTTTCTCTGTGGTATTCTCCTCACGGATCGAGCCGGTTATGATACAAACTTCCATGCGTAGACGTTAACTTATATGCATTTAACTATATACCGACTGAGTGGGGATAAAAGCACTTTCATGTACCAGGAGCTATACAATAAAGGTACTAATGGATTCTGACCCGATTGTACCTGCAAGCGAATTCACCTTGCCTCAGCCTTCACCACAGGCGGTAAGTCCTGCGGCAAACACTTCAGGACAAGGAAGAATGTCGGTCATTCCACCTGAAATTAAAGGATGGAATTGGGGAGCATTTGGATTGAATTGGATTTGGGGACTCGGAAATAGTACCTATATTGCACTGCTAACCTTTGTTCCCGTTGTCGGTTTCGTGATGGTGTTCATTCTCGGTGTAAAAGGAAATGAATGGGCCTGGCAGAACCACCACTGGGATAGCATTGAACATTTCAAGAAACATCAGCGCACCTGGACCATCGTTTGGCTCGCGCTTATCGGCGCAGGTATTCTTTTTTGGCTCGCCGCAGTTTTGTTGGTTGTTGCTGTGTCACCGAATAGGTAAAATATGGGAATGGAAGGATTTTCTCAATCTAAACGTCCAGTGTCTTCATTGGAAGATAAAACGAGAACAAGCATGCGTGAGGCAGTTGTTTCAAGAGCACCGGTGCATGGAATCGGACGCGAGCGTTTATCGTCAAATGAATTTATCGAAGTAGAGGCATTTTTTTCCAAACAAGGCGCTGATATAAACGATCCTTTCACTGATCAACTTACCGCAGAAGAATGGATGGATATATATGAATATGCCAAGGTCATGCACGACTCACAAAAACGGAAAGAAGTAGGGAATGACGGGCTTGGAGAACTTGAATTCCGAATGAGGTCCTCAATAAAAAGAGCACGTAAAGCATTTGATGAAGTAGTAGAGTAATTTACGCAGTGTTTTTCCTTTGATCGCGGACAATCTGGTATTCGCGCCAGATGAAATACATGACAAAAAGATCGAATATCGTAATGCCAATAACGATGAAAGAATGCGTTGTGATTATTTGATAGATCTGGTACACCACAAAGAGACCAAGCACTACGAGCGATGCGGGGTAGGCCCAGAGTTTATTCTTTAAGAGTGCCCAAATAAGGAAAACTTTCACCAGGCCACGACTTAAAAGGTAAATCGATACGAATGTTGCGGTGTCAGCGGTAAATTGCTGTGCAAGCTGGAGAAGGTGGGAGGCGATGAAGTCATGCTGTTCCTCGGCTAATTCGCTATTAGTCAGAAAGGTAGCCGCTCGAAGTATAAGACTCGGCGGGATGAAAAGGATGACGATTCCTGCTACTACTTCCAGAAGTGAGATAGCACCTTTAAGCAGAATGCTTATCCTGAAGAGTTCGTATATGTTTTTATTCTCCGCGGGAGTTTCCATTTTCGTAAGGATATCCTTTTTATGAATTTTGAGCCAGTCTTCTCTCGGAGTAATTGAAATAATCAGTGATTTCGGATACGATGCGAAGGTGCGATCGCCGCTGTAAGCGAAGCTTGCATCGTGCTCGCTCGGGCGAAAAGGAATGAACTTAGGAAATCTCCTTCCTTTTACCCTCACTCGCCGATGTAGCTCAGGGGTAGAGCAACTCCATGGTAAGGAGTAGGTCGGCAGTTCAATTCTGCCCATCGGCTCACGGTTGTAGACCGTAATACAAAAAGTGGTTTGGTCGAAAGAATAATGCCGGGGTAGCTCAGTTGGTAGAGCGATAGTATCGTAAACTATAGGTCGCGAGTCCGATTCTCGCCCCCGGCTCAAAATAGCAAAAGTCACCCTGCACTTGTGCAGGGTGACTTTTGCTATACTCAACCAGATGAACGCAGAAGAGCAGCAAAGACGACTTTCGGAAATCGAAGCCCTCATGGCGACGCCAGATTTCTGGGCAGACAAAGACAACGCACAGCGACTCGTCCGTGAATATCAAAATCTAAAAGAAGGCGGTGATGGCGACAATCACGATGCGGGACCTGCGACCCTTGCGATTCTTGCTGGCGCCGGTGGGGATGACGCTGAAGATTTTGCTCGCATGCTAAGACGAATGTACGAAGGGTATGCAGAAAATAAAAATTGGAGTGTATGGGAATTACATGCGAACGAAAACGATCACGGAGGTTTTCGTAATGTGTTGATAGAAATCACCGGCAAGGGAGTGTATGGTCGACTCAAACGTGAGTCAGGCGTGCATCGTCTGGTGCGCATCTCTCCTTTTAATGGAAACGACAAGCGTCAGACATCGTTTGCGCTCGTAGAAGTACTTCCGAAGCTTTCTGTAACAGACAAGATCGAGCTCAAGCCGGACGATTTGGAAATACAGTTTGCCCGCTCCGGAGGAGCGGGCGGCCAAAATGTGAACAAACGCGAGACCGCAGTTCGCATTACGCACATCCCGTCAGGAGTCTCTGTGCACGTATCGAGCGAGCGCAGCCAACAAGCAAATCGTGAAAAGGCGCTCGATCTCGTCAAGGCAAAACTATTTGCGATAGAGGAGAAAAAACGTGATGCCGAGGCAAAAGGGCGTTCAATTGCCGCTACAACCGCCAACGAATGGGGAAGTCAGATACGTTCGTACATTCTCCACCCGTATAAATTGGTCAAGGACCACGAAACGGGGCATGAATCGCATGATCCTGACGCTGTTTTAGCCGGTGATCTGGATAGTTTTATAGACGCAGCAACCGAGAGTGGGGTACAATAGTATCTGTTACTGACATGATCTATTTCGACAACGTCTCCAAGATTTATCGTGATGGAACCCCTGCCTTGGAGGATATTACCGTCTCTATCAATCCAAAAGAATTTGTTTCCGTCGTCGGGCATTCTGGCGCGGGCAAGACAACACTTCTGCGTATGCTCCTCGCTCAAGAAAAGCCGACCACGGGTTCGGTATTTTTTGAATCAATTGATGTGCATGCGCTTCGCGCAAGTGCCGTGCACCACTACCGTCGAAAGATCGGTATGGTGTTTCAAGACTTTCGTCTTATTCCAAATAAGACTGCGTATGAAAATATTGCTTTTGCGATGGAAGCGGCGGGTCGTCATGATGATGAAATCGAATCAGATGTGCCCTACATTCTTGAGCTGGTGGATTTGAGCAACAAAGCGAATCATTTTCCGAGTCAACTTTCTGGAGGCGAGCAGCAACGAGTCGCGATTGGTCGTGCCATCATCAATCAGCCCGACCTCATCATTGCGGATGAGCCGACGGGAAATCTTGACCCGATCAATACCTACGAAGTTGTCGAGATTCTGAAAAAGATTAACGAACTTGGCACGACGGTGCTCATCACGACGCACAATAAAGGCGTCGTTGATGCTATGGGCAAACGCGTAATCACGATGGATCGCGGCCGCGTTATTCGTGACGACCCTCAAGGCCAATATATACTATGAAAATAATGAACGGAGTGAATATATTCGGTGCCCTATAATGTAATCTATGCTTACTTCTTTCCGACGAGTGCTTACGAGTGGTACTAAAAGCTTCATGCGCAGCGGAGCGGTTTCTTTTGCAACGGTGCTCATCATGACGGTCACGCTGATTATCATCGGTCTCCTTATTTTTCTCTCAGCACTTCTCACGTTCACGCTTCAACAAGTGAAAGACAAGGTTGATGTGAGTGTGTATTTCACCACCAGTGCTGGCGAAGGGAACATCTTGAATTTGAAAGACAAGCTCACGGCTCTTCCACAAGTTACTGCGGTTACCTATACTTCGAGCGCTGACGCTCTTACCCAGTTCAAAGATCGTCATGCAAATGATCAGCTCACGCTTAATGCGCTTAACGAGCTTGGTGCCAATCCGCTCGGAGGCTCACTTTCGATAAAAGCCACAGACCCTACCGAGTATCAGAGCATTGTTGATTATGTGAATAGTGACACTGATCTCGTGCAAAGCGGTACCTCAATCGTGGATCACGTCGATTACGCACAAAACAAAATCGTTATCGACCGCCTTACGACTGCCATCCACGCGACCGAACAGGCAGGCCTCGCTATTGTCATTATCTTTGCCATCGCCTCCACTATTATCGCGCTCGCCACCGTTCGACTCGCTATCTACAGCGCACGAGACGAAATTGCGGTTATGCGCCTCGTGGGCGCTTCCAATGCCTATATTCGGGGGCCGTTTATTGTCGCCGGCGTCCTCGCCGGCGTGCTATCTGCCATTCTGGCCCTTCTCCTTTTTACACCTGCAACGTGGTATGCGGGCACCCATCTTTCGAATTGGCTCGGTGGTTTTGATCTCTTCGCGTACTACACCGCAAACTTCCTTAGAGTAGGAGGTATTGTTCTCGGTTCAGGTATTTTGCTCGGCGGTTTCGCCAGCTATCTTGCCGTTCGTCGCTATCTTCACGTGTAGGGCATATGGCAACGGAAGGTCATAAATATATTTTCGTACTGGGCGGGGTGATGTCAGGCGTCGGGAAAGGCATCGTGACTTCTTCAACGGGCCTCATTCTGAAGGAGCGCGGCTTCGGGGTAAATCTCGTAAAGATCGATCCGTATTTGAATGTCGATGCCGGCACGATGAACCCCACCGAGCATGGCGAAGTTTTTGTGCTTCGTAGTGGGCTTGAAACCGATCAGGACATGGGAAACTACGAACGGTTTCTCGGCCGTGATCTTACGCCCGAAGACTACATGACGAGTGGCATGGTATATCAGGCGGTTATCACCAGAGAGCGTAGTTTGGGATACAACGGAAAATTCGTTGAGGCGATTCCGCACGTGCGAGATGAAATCATTCAACGCATTGAAGCTGCGGCTGCCCACAACGGCAGCCAAATTTCTGTCATCGAAATAGGGGGAACGGTTGGAGATTTTCAGAATGCGCTTTTCATCGAAGCTGCTCGTGTAATGCGTCTTAAGCATCCTGACGACGTGCGCTACTTGCTCGTCTCGTATTTACCGGTTCCGAACACTATTGGTGAAATGAAAACCAAGCCAACGCAGACTGCAGTGCGCGAGTTAAATTCATACGGTGTACAGCCCGACTTCATTATCGCTCGCTCGAATACTTCGATGGATGAGAAGCGAAAAGAGAAACTCGCTATTTGGTGTAACGTCCGTCCTGACCACATCATCTCGGCACCCGATGTCGAAAGTATTTATGACGTGCCACTAAACTTTGAGAAGGATCATTTCGGCGATCTGCTGCTTGACGCACTCGCACTTTCAAAAGAAGTCCCTGCTGACATGCGTGACTGGCGAAACTTCGTTGAACGTTCAAAGAAAAGTGATAAGGTTCTCACGATCGGTATTGTGGGTAAGTATTTTGATACGGGCGACTTCGTGCTTTCTGACGCGTATCTTTCGGTGATTGAGGCGCTTAAATTTTCCGGTGCAGAGATCGGCGTGAAGCCGAAGATCGAGTGGGTGAACGCGAAGGATTTTGCAAAAGAAACGGGTGGTGGCACGGACATTGAAACGCTTGCGAAATATGACGGCATCATCGTTCCCGGCGGCTTCGGAGAAACCGGTATCGAGGGCAAGATACTTGCAGCAAAATATGCGCGCGAACATCAAATTCCGTATTTCGGTCTCTGCTACGGCATGCACATGCTCGTGATCGAATACGCACGAAATGTGATTGGTCTCAAAGATGCGCATACGGTAGAGATCAATCCCACGACAACGAATCCGGTTGTCGACGTTATGCCTGAGCAAGCAACGCTTATTAAAGAAGGAAAGTATGGCGGCACAATGCGACTCGGGGTGTATACAGCAGACCTGAAAGAGGGAACGGTTGCACGCGGCGCCTACGGCGCCGCGTCCGTGGAAGAACGTCATCGTCACCGCTACGAGATCAATCCTGACTACATCGAGCAGATTACAAATGCTGGCCTTGTATTCTCTGGAGTTTCTCCCGACGGCGTGCTCATGGAAATAGCCGAGCTTCCTCGTGAAAAGCACCCCTTCTATCTCGGTACGCAGTTCCACCCTGAACTCCAAGCGCGCCCGCTCACGCCGCACCCACTTTTCACTGCTTTCCTGAAGGCAGCGCTCGAGAGAAAAGAGTCAGCGAAATCATAACGCTAGCCCTTTCCGGCCTTGTTTCTTTAGTGATTTTCCCGTATCGTCTGTAGGTTGAGTGTTAAATAGAGAAGACAAATGGCGCGGCAAAGCCGCGCCTATCAAGGCCCACAGAGCCACCTTGCGAGATCGTCTAATGGTAGGACGCGACCCTCTGGAGGTCGTTATCTAGGTTCGAGTCCTAGTCTCGCAGCCAACTTGAGCTAGTCCGAGATGCTAGCAAGTTATAGATTCGCAATATGATTGAGTAAAGCCTCAAAATAGCTTTGTAGGTATCTATAGGTATCTAATGGTATTCTGCTTCTTTCCACGTTAGAATACAGGCGTGACTGCTTACTACTCATTCTTCTAGTATGATGCGGAAACTCTTAGAGTTGCGGGTTTTGCTAGCTATAATACGTCTCTCCAAAAATCCCCAAGGAATCGATAACGTTTACTTTGTTACGGATGCGCTACTTAAATCAGCCACAAAGGAAGAGCAAAACAAATTCACACGCTTGTTTTTTGAGTACCCTAGTTTTAAGGAAAGGTATGAGGAACCACGGGCTCCCCAATGGGGCTGGTTACTGATTGCCACACCTATCATCGCTCTGGGCGTCGCCCTGTCTTATACGATGATCACCAGTCTTTTAAGCAGTAGCACTGGCAATGATACGCAAGGAGAAGTATTAGGGATAAATGCTAGTGTGCAATCTCTGGCATCTGCTTTACCTGGCATAATTTCTGGCGCTATAGCCTCATTTCTATCTCCTGATGTGCTAATCCTGCTTGGAGCGGGATTTGCACTTTTCGCATCCGTTTCAATCTTTCTAACTAAGACCCTCCGGCTGCGCTCTCAGCATATGTGAATCGGAATGGTCTTGAAAAGCCGTAACCGTTCAATGAAACCAATCTGAAAATAGTATAGCGAAAAAGGTTCATTTTTGCTAAAATCAATGTATGGAAAAACATCCGCTTCATCTCAAAAACCCAGAACTCCAAACCTCTCCTGAGGTAAATCGAGCCGTGGAGCGAGAAGAGAGACAGACCGAAGAAAAAATACCAAATGATCCTGCGGAACGCGTTGAGGCGTATATGGATCGCTTGGAGAATGTTTTTCTCAATCCAGACGAGCGAGTTCGTGAACGAAACCTAGACATGTTTCGGAATAAGATATACGACGCATTCATCATCAAGAAAGAGAACTTTCCAGAATCATATTTCGAGCTCCAGCAACGTATTGCTCGTGAGCGAGGTCAAGCGGTAGAAGAAATTCCAGAAAACGTCCGCGAGCAGATGATGAGCGTGGCGATCGAAGACCAGAAGCACTCGCTTGATGCCTGGATTGACTATCTTTCTTCAAATGATGCGGTATATCCTGCTTGGTTTAAATACTACGCTTGGAACCAGGTCACCAAGCTTTCCCAATTCGACAAAGAACGAGGTGAATTCAAAAAGCGAACTAGTACAACAGTCGCTCCATATCCGGATATCTACCGCGAACCGCTTGCCCAAATTGCCGATATTTACTTAAAAGTAAAAGAGGATAACAAGCACCTCAGGGAACCAGAAATCAAAGAAGCGTTCTCTAAGAAGTTTCCAACTCTTTATGCTGAACTCATTTCAAAATCTCTCGCAGCCTCAATGGAAGGTCGTGAAGAAGTCAGGGGTGAATGGAAAAAATATCAGCAAGGAAGAAATGGTGATGCAGAGCAATTATTTGAATCTCTAGAAGGCAAGGGCACTGGCTGGTGTACTGCCGGACGTTCGACGGCCGAGACGCAGATAGAATCAGGCGATTTTTATGTGTATTACACTAACGATTCATCAGGCGAGCCGACCCAACCCCGCCTCGCTATCCGTATGAATGGAGAGAACAAGATTGGCGAAGTGCGAGGTATTTTGCCACACCAAGGAGTAGAGCCGATCATGCAAGAAGCACTTGATGCAAAACTTCAAGATTTTGGTGGCGAAGCTGATTCATATCGCAAGAAGAGTAATGACATGAAAATATTGACCGCTCTTGACCAAAAACGTGAAAAAGAGGAACCGTTTACTAAAGACGACTTAACCTTTCTTTACGAAATCAACGGAACTATCGAGGGCTTCGGATATGATAAAGACCCTCGTATCGACGAACTTCGGGAAGGGAGAAATACTGAGGAAGATATGCTTGTCATATTTGAATGTACCAGAGACGAGATCGCTCATGTGCCGAGCGAAATAACTGAAAAAACTAAAGCGTATGTCGGACAACTCGAACCGGGCATTTTTCAAAAATTGTCGGAACATCTAGAACATGTCTATACCTCATTTCCCGAAAAGAAAATTAGGAGAGATAGCGTGGAAATAGGAGGAAAGTCAAAAGAGCAACTCATTGCCGAAATGGAATCGGCTGGAATCAACATCTCTGATTATGCAAAATCAATGATGGGGAATCCTGATTTTACCGTTTCCGAAAATCGCGAAGAAGCGAAGCTTGTTCGCCTCACTGTCGCCGATCTTGGATTTAAGACAAACGCTACTACTGATCAGATTTATGAACGAGCGGAAGCCCTCGGACTGGAACTCTGTCCCCCAGATACAGGACCTAACTATCGTCTCAAATATAAAGACCAACCCTTAAGAGAATACGTACATATTGGTATGAAGCAAATTGCGGCTCGCGATGGCGACCCGAGCGTCTTCCGCCTGCGCCGGTATGACGGCGGTTTGTGGCTCGACCGCAGTTGGGCGGAGCCTGGCAGCGGGTGGGATTCTGGCCGTGAGTTTGTGTTCCGTTTCCGCAAGGTTGAAGCTTAGAACTTTTGTATTTTTGTATTATTTTGATTCTTTGGCCCTTGGATACTTTGACCCTTTGATTTTTACTCGCGAAGCGATTTTGGACATTTTTACCAAAAAACCTATATTCTAAGCCATAGCAGTCAAGGGCGACCGAGACAGTTCGAATCCTTTTGCGGCAGCAGTCATGTGAGACCTACCTAGACGGCTAAATCGGTCATATTTCTCAACATAGTTTTTGAACGAGTCATGGGCTCGAACTTTTCCTATTTTGCACAAAATCAGAAAATCAATATCTGAAGCCATTTATTTGGTTCGAGTCCTAGGTTAAGTTGGAGTATAAATTTACCACTTTAGTCTTGTGAATAAAAAATTCCCTTAGCAACTCAGTTGCTAAGGGAATAGGGTTTAGAATTTCTTGTTTTTTGGTTTGATGCTCTGCACCCCAACGTAGGGATGCAACACTTCGGGAATGAGTACCGTACCGTCGGCCTGCTGGTTGTTCTCGAGGATGGCGAGCATCGTTCGAGTAACAGCAACAGCTGTGCCGTTGAGGGTGTGGACGAAGTCAGTCTTACCAGAAGCACTGTTCTTGAACTTGGTGTTCAAGCGTCGTGCTTGGAAATCGGTGCAGTTTGACGCGGACGTCACTTCACCATATCCGCCACCTTCGCCGACAAAAGGCATCCACGCCTCGATGTCGTACTTCCGGTACGCGGGGGTTCCCAGATCGCCCTTGCACATGAGCAAAACGCGGTAGGGAAGTTTCAGGGCTTGATAAAACTCTTCCTCGATTGCGAGCATCTCTTCGTGAGCGGCTGCGCTCTTGTCGGGATGAACGAATTGGTAGAGTTCGACCTTGCTGAACTGATGTACCCGATAAAGTCCCTTGCTCTCACGACCGCCGCTACCAGCTTCAGTTCTGAAGCAATGACTGACGCCGGAGATCTTGATCGGAAGATCCTCTTCTGGAATCACGGTCTTGGCCAGATAACCACCGATGGTGATCTCGGCGGTACCGATAAGGCTCAGGTCTCCTTCTGTAAGGGAGTAGATCTGGCTTTCGGGTCCTCGCGGAGAGAATCCAGAAGCTGTGATGATCTCGTCACGAGCAAGTTCTGGCGTTGTCACCGGCGTAAAGCCGTGCTTGATCGCCAGGTCCAGTGCGAAGCGGATGAGACCGAGTTCGAGAAGAACAGCTTCGTTCTTCAAGAAGTAGAACTTCGAGCCAGTGACTTTCGCCGCCGCCTCAAAGTCCAGGATGTCCAACTTTTTGCCGAGCTCGACATGATCGAGTGGCTTGAAGCCAAACTTGGTGGGCTCACCGACATGCTTGATGGGCACGTTGCCATGCTCATCTTTGCCGGAAGGAACATCGGGAGCGACAAGATTGGGAATCTTGAGCACTTCCTCGGTGTACTCCTTTTCGATGACCGCGATCTCTTCCTTAAGTGTTGCCATGATCTGTTTGAGACCTGCAACCTCTGTCTTAAGTTGTTCGCGGGTCACTTCGTCGGCACCCTTGAATTGTCCAGAGATCTGGTTGGATCGGTATTGAGCCTCTTCGAGACTCTGTCTTTTCTGCTTCAATTGCCCGTATAGAGCAACTGTCTTGTCAACATCAGCGTTGGCGTTCCGGTCCTGCGTGTTTTGTCTGACCAGTTCGACGTTGTCGAGAATGAATCGGATATCGAGCATAACTTTGTCTCCTAAAAAGGGTTGTTGGTTTCAATGAACTACGTTTAGATGACAGGTCGGAATATTAATATCAATTATTGATTTAGTCAAGGTCTATATTGACAAAAAAGAGAATTATCGTTAGTTTGTAGGCAGAGTACAGATTTAGAACATTGAAACCTTAACTGGAGATACACCCATGTCTGAAACAACAATTGTGGATACCTCTAAGGCCGTGAATGAATTCATGGCCGAAAGAGGATGGCAGGGGCGCTCGTGTAGCTCCTGTGACAGAACTTTTTTCTCTAAGCCATCTACCAAAATGGATGTCTCGGTCTGCGGCTGGCATAAGTGCGACAAAGGAGGTTATCCTTTCCGCACATATACCAAGCGGAAGAAGATGCTGACCCCTGTACAAATCAGCACACGGATGAGCGAATACTTTCGTTCGGTAGGCTTTGATCTGGCACCTCCGCGCAACATTGCGAATTTCGAGGGTCAGACTGACCTGGTCATTGCTGGTGTGCAGATGTTTGATGATGTCATTCATCGCAATCAAAAAATCAGAAATGACAAAGTGTTTGTGGCGCAGCCATGTGTTCGTATGCAGTTTCAACCGCATGTCGAGTCGCAAGAAGGGACATCAACCTCCTTCGTGAACGTTTGCACGGAAAAGATGGGGGCAGAGTTTGCAGAGCATCTGCGGTCAGTAGACCACTGGTGCACAATTCTTTCAAAGCTCGGTCTTCATATGAACGACTTCATTGTCGTCATGAGAACATCCGTTAATGATTGGGGAACCGGGAAATTTTCGGCACTTGAGCTCTTTTTTTCCTACGGGGGGCTTGAGCTTGGAGATGCCGCTTATCTTCTTATTCCCCAAGCGAACCGTCCGGCGATTCCAATCAGCGATATCGGCTTCGGTCTTGAAAGAATGGCATGGGCCATAAACAAAACCGATTCCTACTTCGATGTGCTTATGCCATGGACTGCTAATGGGACGCGAGAAATGTTCGACTCATGTCGGACGATTGCGCTCTTGGTGCTATGCGGCGTCCAAGTTGCAAACAAGGGTTCAGGTCTCCAGTTCAGGCGGTTTGCGAAAGTGCTCAGTGAGAAGTACTACGGTTCGGATGTATATAGCATCCTTGCGTATTATTTCGATTATTGGGCGCAATTCATCAAGCCGTCGATTAACCGCGAGGCCGCCGTCCAGCTTGCCCTCTTGGAGATCGAAAGGTTCGTTAATCTGAGGGTCTGTGAGACGTTAGGGCTTCCGCCACCTCGAAGTAGTGAGACGAGTCAAGCCTATTTCGACCGCTTGGTGTATATTTGTAACGCTAACATTTACGAGCTGCGCAAAGCGATACAAACATGCAAAACATAAAGGAGAACAACCGAATATATTTGTCGGGGGGTGGTAATGAGAAGCAATCATTCCCCCTCGACAAATTTTTTTTTAGTACATTACCAAAAAATGGACGCTTTTTATACATACCCATAGCTCTCCGCGGACACAAGCTATATCCTACCGCGCATTTGTGGATGAACAGCATTACCGAACTTCATGAAAGAGCGGATACTCAGTTCGAAACGGTAGACGACCCATCAAAATATACTCTCGAAACCCTTAAAGAATTTAATGGGATTTATATCGGAGGCGGCAATACATGGAGCCTTATGCAGGAGCTTAAAAATTCTGGATTTGCTGATATTTTAATTCAATACATTGAAGCTGGTGGTCAAGTTTACGGAGGCAGTGCCGGTGCAATCATAATGGGTAAGAAAATTAATACTCATGATGATGAAAATAAAATAGGTCTGGAAGACGTATCGGGATTTAATCTTCTAAATAATTTTTCGGTAGCCTGTCACTTTAAGGATGAACAGAATGACAGATTTAGAACTTGGGCAATTGATAATAACTTGCCGATTGTTTGCTTACCAGAAGAAAGTGGTCTAGTTATAGAAAATGGCAGCGCTTTATGCGCTGGCACAAAGTCGTGTGTTATTTATCTTGCAGATGGAACAAAAAGGGAACTTAATCCTGAAGAATCTTTCAATCTGTAAATAAAAAAAGTACCCATGTCGTTACGACATGGGTACTGAGGATCGATCCCTTCAGAATAGGTTCAATTCTCCTTTCACGATTTTCTGGGTAGTTTCGTTGGCATTTGCCAAGTTGCGCTCGAGGATTGCTTCAATCATCTGACGTTGCGCAGATGTTGTATCTCCGCCGCATACCTCCACGCATGCAGACCATGGGTCCGACAGACTTCTGCCCATCTGAGAGGTCAGATACACGTATGTCTCAAGTCCTACAAGACGATGAATCTCATCGGAAATGAGAGAGCAGATGGCGGTGTAAAGCTTGCCTACGTGGTAGACAGGATTCTTGCCGCAGCAAGCCTCCATGCTCATATGCCGAGTGAATGGAATCACCCCGTTGTATCTGTTGCCTCGTCCGATGGTGGCATGCTTCAGAAGATAGGCAACCGTCGACGAGTCAGCACCACCTGAGAGAGCGAGTAGTACTTTCTTGTCGTCGATTTTTTTCTGAAGAGTCGCAATTTTTTGTTCGGCAATATTATGGGCCGAAAATCGATCCCTTGCGCCGCAGATACCAAAGCAGAAGTTCTCGAAAATTTTCGAACCCTTCAAAGTCTCGGTGACTTCGGGATGGAACTGGACACCGTGAAGATGTCCGAGTGAAGCCGCAGACACCGCGACTGCATCACCATGGAAGGTGGTGGAGCCGAGAAGGGTGAGTCGTTCATCCAGCAGTACTTGATCACCGTGACTTTGAAGAACGGGAGTCGTTGTGTTTTGCTCGAAGTCTTCGAGCAAGCCGCTGGGGTTTAAGACGCGCAAGTCATTCATGCCAAACTCCTTACTCGTCCCTTCCACCACTTGGATGCCGGCATACTTTGCCCACATTTGAAAGCCGAGGCAGATTCCGAGTACCGGAATGTCGAGATCAAAGATCGCGTTGTCGAAACGCGGTGGTTCGGAAACGACTGACGCCGGGCCTCCTGACAGAATGATGCCCTTCGGACTCAGAGCTCGCACATCCTCTGACGTAACCGACGCAGGATCGGCCACAAGACAGTAGACGCCGAGCTTGCTTGTGGTCTGGAAGATGAGATGGTCGAACTGGCTGCCATTAACGAACAGCAGAAAAACTTCGGTCGTACGCCGGACAGCCATTTCTTCGCGAATTCCGGTGAGCACTTCTGGCGCCGCTTTCTTGAATGTATCGATCATAGGACTTTCTCCCTTGAGTGAGATTCAGAAACGAATAGAACTAGCGGCCAAGTGCCGCTCTGTCTGAAGATTACACTTTGTTTCTGAAGAGTCCAACTCTTCAATTTATATAGAGAAATCGTACCTGGCTCTTTCAGACAGGTACGATTTTTCTGATATCTTGACTAATGCATCGTGCAGAGTGAATTGCTTGGAAGACCGACAAGCTCAAGAGCTTGGTTACACACGAGTGTGTAGGAAGAAGGGAGTTTGTAGATATGGTCTTCGCCGGCAAGTGTGCTGTACTCGACATTTTTTCCTGCGGCGACAAGGGCTTCATCAATGAGTTGTGACTGTGCGTATGGAACTTCACTGTCGGCGTCTCCCTGAGTGACGATGACTTTTTGAGTACCGATGTTAGGAATATTCGCAACGATCGACGCTTTGTTGTACAACGCTTGATTCAGTGGATTTGGTGAGCCATTGAAGTCGAGACTAAAGATAGATGAAGGAATATTGGTGAGTAGTGTTTGCCAGTCGGTAACACCAGAGAGGGAATAGGCACCTTTGATTTGGGATGGATAAGAAACAAGGAGTTTGAGTGCTAGATAGCCACCATAGCTGTTACCCATCACATAGACGTTCTTGAAACCGTGGGCTGCGGAGAAATCTTTTATCGCTTGCATAGTGGTGCTTGCGTCAACCGTGCCCACGCCGTTTTTAATCGACTGCGCAAAGGCAGTGCCGTGATTTATGCTTCCTGGGTAATCGAGTTTTAATACCGGAACACCTGATGCTTGTACTTTGTTCAGCACCCAGTCATAGCCGCCATAGCTCATGTAAGAGTTGTAGTCGAGGCTGGTCTGGCGATCAGGACCTCCATGAAGCCACACCAGAAGGGTAGAAGTAGCAACGGTAGTCGGAAGGTAGGCGCCATAGACACCACCCTGCTGCACGACTTGATTCGTCGTGCCTACTTTCGATTGATCAAGACCCAGAGTCTGGAAGGCTGAAACAGTCTTTGTGAGCGTGTTAAAGACTTTGGTGAGACGGCCATTAGCGTCAGCTGTCTGGAACAGAATGTTTGAACCTAAAGCATGCATCGGTTGATTGTAGGCGGGAGAGTCAACAATTTTCTTTAGGGTGTAGGTGCCGAGGTTGAGCTCATACAGCGACCATTGCATAGGGTTATCTCGGTTTGCACTGAAGACAATCGAGGAGTTATCTTCCCACTGCATATCTTCGATCGTATATTTCTTTGCAGTTACCTGTGTGCCGGTGAGGCCTGTAGTCGCAAGATCTTTCATATTCACTGCGTACAAGGTTTGGTATCCGCTCCGATCATCGAGATAGAGAAGCCTGGTGCTATCCGGAGAGAAGGCAAAGATACGAACTCCTTCAGAAAGCAAATCCCAGTAAGAAATAGTAGACTCGAGCGTATAACCGATATCTAGATTCGTATCTATCACGCCAAACGTGCGCTTGCCGGTCGAAATAACTGCCGGAATGTAGTAGGCGATGTATCGACCATCAGCAGAAAGCGTTATCCAGGCAGCCCCGCTGGGGAGCGACGTCTTTAAAGTTGTGAGGGTATTAGTGGTGCGATTATATTTTTGTGTTGAGCCGTCACTTTCTTTTATGATGAGAACGGTATTGTCGCCCGACCAGTGTACGTTTGTGATAAGACCCTTCAGAGCGGGAAGGGTAGCTTGAGGAGCGAGAACATTATTTTGAATACCATAAAGCTGCTCCGTGGGGTTGGAGTTTGCAACGTAGGTGGTAACTAATGCTTCGCTGTAGTCCGGACTTACGAAATTAGAAGTACTCGCGAGTGCGCTGGGAGCGAGGGTTGTCGTGGATGAAGGAACGAGCACGCAGCCTTGCGTAGCGATCACACAGGTGTAGGTCGAGGTAGCGACATATCCGCCTTGTTTGAGAAGAATAGTATTTGCTGAATAATCAAGAACCGTCGAATACTGGACGTCGTTTGAGCCGCCTATCGACACCACTGGTGCGGTTGCGTGTGCAGGGAGGGGAGAAAAACTGCCAAAAAGAGGAATAATAAAAAGGATGATGCCAAGCACGCTTGTCATTTTTGTAGCTAGTGTTTTTTTATTGAGATGTGCCATATGGTCTTATTCTATCACTTCTCCCTTAGTATGAAACCTTTATTAAGAGTCTTTACTTATCAGACGTATGCCGTGAGGTACACTTACGGTGCATGAAATCCGGGATTCAAAAATATGACGTAATTGTTATCGGCGGCGGAGCCGCCGGCATGATGGCCGCGGGTACCGCAGCAGCGCGGGGAAAGAAAGTGCTGCTTTTGGAGAAAAATGCCAAACTCGGCGAAAAATTGGCGATCTCAGGAGGTACACGATGCAATATTTTGAATGCTGAGGAAGACGAGAAGAAGCTACTCGCGAACTTCGGCAGAGCAAACCAATTTCTTTATTCAGCGTTCTCAAAATTTGGGATGCGAAAGACCTATGCATTATTTGAATCTCTCGACTTGCCGCTCAAAGTAGAAGCAAGAAAGCGAGCGTTTCCGGCAAGCCAAAGGGCAGTAGATGTGGTGAATATTCTTCGAGCCTATCTCGCAAGGGGAGGCGTGCATATAAAATTGCGGTCAGCAGTCGACCGAATCAAACGCAAAGGAGACCACATCGAGTATGTAGAAAGCGGCGGAATGACCCACAGCGCTGACTCGTACATTTTAGCAACGGGTGGACTTTCGCGACCCGAAACTGGCTCAACGGGCGACGGCTTCAAATGGTTACAAGAACTCGGTCACCGTTGCGACCCGCCCACACCCACTATCGTGCCACTCAAAGTAAAAGAAAAATGGCTGAAAGATGTAGCTGGCGTAACGATTCCGGAAATGAAGATTACTTTTCTCGTCGATAACGTACGTGCGTTCTCAAAAACAGGTCCGATTCTTTTTACCCATACGGGCATCTCAGGACCAACGATACTGAATTCTTCAGGAAAAGTTTCTCCGCTGTTTCAAGAGGGTGAGGTGACTGCTCACTTAGATTTTTTTCCGCACATCGATATCGGAAATTTGGATCAGCAACTCACCGAACTTTTTGAACAAAACAAAAATAAAGTATTAAAGAATGTGTTCAAGACCTTCGCACCAGCTGGCATGAGTACGGTGCTTCTTGAAATGATTCCTGATATAAGCGGAGATGCCAAAGTGCATAGTGTGACCAGAGATCAGCGGCGAACGCTCGTCGAGCTACTCAAAGGTGTATCGCTGACAATCACCGGACTTATGGGATTCGAGAAGGCCGTGGTCGCCGACGGCGGCGTGCTACTCACGGAAATCGACATGCGTACGATGCGCTCGCACAAAATTGAAAATCTTTTCATTGTGGGAGATCTCCTCCATATTAGCCGCCCTTCGGGCGGCTTCTCTCTCCAGCTCTGCTGGACCACGGGCTTTGTCGCAGGTGAGAACGCGTGAGAGTTACCGAAATACTTAATAATCTTCAAGCTAGCTTTAAATCGCCAGTTGTACTATAACTACAAAGTTATATATGGACACACAAGACAAAAAAGCCCCGCAAAAAGGGCAGGGGAGCATCATACTCATTATGGGAGCGCTCATGCTCACCATACTTTTGGCTGCACTCGACCAAACCATTGTGGCTACCGCTCTCCCCAAAATAGCCAGCGATTTCAACGCATTGAACGAACTTTCGTGGGTCGTCACCGCCTACCTCATCGCGAGTGCTGTCACTACACCTCTCTACGGAAAGCTAAGTGATATTTTTGGTCGCAAACGCATGTTAATCATTGCGGTCATCATTTTCCTTATTGGATCAATACTCGCGGGTCTTTCACAAAATATTGGTGAGCTCATACTTTTCCGCTTTATCCAGGGTATTGGTGCTGGTGGACTTATAACACTCGTGCTTGCAACTATCGGCGACGTGGTACCCCCCCGCGAACGAGGAAAGTATCAAGGATTAATTGGTGCAGTATTTGGCGTTGCAAGTATTGCTGGCCCGCTTCTCGGGGGATTCTTTACCGATCAGTTTTCGTGGCGATGGATTTTTTATATAAATATTCCGCTCGGACTTTTAGCACTATTTGCCATCGCAACCCGCTTGCATGTGCCTGTTCATAAACGGGAACACTCTATTGATTACCTTGGGGCCTTTTTGCTCTCGGTAAGTGTCATATCATTTCTTCTTGCATCTGTCTGGGGAGGTACGACCTACGCGTGGAGTTCACTTCCTATATTGTGGCTCTTTTGGTTGGGTGCCACATTTGGTTATACATTTATATGGTGGCAGACCAAGGCAAAGGAACCGCTCATCCCATTCCGACTATTTAAAAGCAGCATATTTACGGTTTCCTCACTCCTCTCATTTATTTCAGGCGTAGCAATGTTCACGGCAATCATTTATCTTCCAGAATATCAGCAAGTGGTGCGTGGCTATTCAGCGACAAAGTCTGGGCTTCTTATGTTGCCGCTCGTCGTCGGGCTTCTTGGGGCGTCCATCGCTTCCGGCCGCATCATCTCAGCAACCGGCCGTTACCGCATCTTTCCTATTATCGGGACGATGATAAGCGCTATCGGACTTCTTCTTTTGAGTAGACTATCCGTGGATACCTCCCAATGGTGGCTCTCACTTTGGATGCTGATTACGGGTATCGGCATTGGTTTTTTCCTGCAAGTAATGACACTTGCGGTACAGAATGCTACTGACCATCGCGATCTTGGCACTGCCACCTCCACCGTAACATTCTTCCGTACCATGGGAAGCTCATTCGGCACATCGATTTTTGGTGCCCTGCTTATTTCTCGATTCGCTACCCACCTCACCTCTCTTTTACCAACGGTAGGGAACGGAGCGACGACGCTTGGGAAGAATATAGGACAACTTCGAATGCTCCCTCCTGCTATTGCGGCCCCGGTGTTGCAAGCGTTTACGCTCGCCTTTGATGATATATTTTTTTATGCTGTACCGGTTATGCTCATCGCCTTCGTCATCGCCTTCTTTTTAAAAGAAATTCCTTTACGTAGTGCACCGTCTAAAACGACAAGAGCCGAGCTCTGATACACTCTCAGTATGGAAAAGGTGATTCAAAAACAATTTCTCGCCGTGCGGTCAGTTATTGTAAAAGACGAAAAGATTTTAATCATTCGTGAGTCAAACAAATATGAGGGAGGCACCAATCACGGTAAATACGATTTTCCTGGTGGTAAGGTAAAAATTGGCGAATCTATTACAGAAGCGATTGAAAGAGAGGTGAGAGAAGAGGTTGGCATGAGTGTGAAAATTGGTAAGCCATTTTTTGTTGACGAATGGTGGCCAACGGTGAAAGGTGAACAGATTCAGATCATCGGCATCTTTTTTATGTGTGAGCCAGCAGGATCAGAGTTTACACTCGGAGAAGATTTTGACGACTTCCAAGGGGTATCTTTTGATGAGTATTCCAAACTTCCCCTCATTCAAACTACACGAAAAGTGTTTGAATCCCTTCAAAAACCATGAACATTATTACACAAAGAAGTTATATACTTTGATTATCCATGAAAAAAGGAGAAGATTATACGGGGGTAACTATTGTCTACGCGTGTCACGATGGAAAAGGTAACTTCCTCTTTAATAAGAGGGGAATGCAGTGCAGAGATGAACAAGGAACCTGGGACCAGGGCGGCGGTGGACTTGAGTTCGGAGACACCGTTGAAGACACTCTTCGCAAGGAGATCGCTGAGGAATACTGTACAGACGTGATTGAGTATGAGTTCCTAGGCTATCGAGACGTTCATCGTGAGAATAACGGAAAGAAAACGCACTGGATTGCTCTTGATTTTAAGGTTCTTGTAGATCGCTCAAAAACAAAAAATGGAGAACCGCACAAATTTGACGAAATCGGATGGTTTACGCTTGACGCCCTTCCTACACCACTTCATTCACAGACTCCCAACTTTTTAAATCTGTATAAGGACAAGCTCGCATTATCGTATACTAATAAAGACATATGACCCTTTTACTTATTGGCATTGCCACTGGCATCTCTACATTCGTGGGTGGCTCACTTGCACTTCGTTTCAAGAACCAGATACACCTTATTCTCGGATTCAGTGCTGGTGCCGTTATTGGCGTAGCATTGTTCGATTTGTTTCCCGAAGCCATCGATATCGGACAGAAATTTCATACCGTGGGAACTCTCACAACGTTCATCGCTATCGGTTTTATGGCATACATGATCCTCGATCGTACGATTCCCCTCGTCACGAGTAAAGAAAGCGGTCATCGCGGTCATGTGGGGGCAGGCAGTCTCACGATACACAGTTTTCTCGACGGACTTGGTATTGGTCTTGCTTTTCAAGTTTCTCCGGCACTCGGTGCAATCGTAGCGGTTGCCGTTCTTGTGCATGATTTTTCCGATGGCATAAACACCGTAAATCTCAGTCTTGTCGGAACAGGAAAACCGAAGGTTGCCCGACTATGGCTTTTTGCAGATGCCCTCGCTCCTTTGGTTGGTATCGGCGTATCGCTACTCTTTGCAATTCCTGAGCAATCTTTGTCGATTATCCTCTCTCTATTTTCTGGATTTTTCCTTTACATCGGTGCAAGTGAGCTTCTTCCCGATAGCCATCATAGACATCCTCGTTTTTTAACAAGCATAATGACCGTCCTCGGAGCAGGAGTGATATATGGAGCGATCCAGCTCGCGAGTTTTTAACGAGGATTGGTAATCAACACCCGACTCAAACGTCATACTTTTATGTTCTATACTCTCTCTGAGAGATTACTAGTGCTTATTTTAATTAACACATGACACAAAACCTAAAGATATTGCTGGTGGTATTCGGCGTGGTAGTACTAGGAGCTGGTTCGTGGTGGTACTTTGGGATGCAGTCTGGCTCGGTGCTTTCCTCTACTACTTTTTCTTCAGATCAGAATGAGGCAGCGGTTCAGAACGCAACTCGCACACAGGCGGCGCAAAACGCTTCCGTTTCTCAAGGAGGCGGCAATACGAATGTTTCTGCAACGAACACTTCAGATGCAGCTCTTCAGCAAGACCTCGCTAACATCGATGCACAAATGGGTGGACTTAAATCTGATTCAACGAGTGCAAATAGCGCCATAGAGAGTCAGTAAGAATGGAGCTCTTCGTACGTTATATACGTACAGGTTATCAACTAATGAAAACATTCATGATACATACACACTTTAAAACCTCAGCACTGTCACTTGTAGCGCTGGTCGCATTCTTTGGACTCTCTGCAAATGCGCATGCACAAAACATCGACATTTCAACTCACACTTCAAGTAATATCTTGAATGCCGTTCACATTGAGGCGAACACGGGAAATGGCATACATGCCAATATGAACGTCAATGCTGTTACGGTAAGCAGCACGACACGTCCTGCTGATATTAAACTGAGAAGTGATGCGGCAATCAATCAACGTCTCACCTCTCTTCAGTCAGTCTCCGCACGTTTTGCAACTCTCCAGCATCTCTCCGCAACCCAGATAGCAGGGTTTCAAGCAAACGTCACCACTAACATCAATGGCTTGACTGCTCTCAAGACAAAAATTGATGGAGAAACCGACGCATCGATTCTTGCGACCGACTACAAATCTATATTCGGCTCATTCCGTGTTTACCTAGTTGTCATTCCTAAAGGATATGAACTTGCGGCTGCTGATCGCGTCGTGACCATCGACGGCATGATGAACAATCTGAGCACCGCACTTCAAACGCGTATAACCGCTGCAGGAAATGCCGGACATAACGTCGTCGCGCTGCAAGCAGCGCTTAGTGACATGAACGCCAAAGTAACTTCTGCAGGAATCCATTCTGCCGCGGTAACCGCGGGTGTTTCGGGCCTCGTTCCTGACCAAGGAAACGCAACGGTGATCGCTTCTAACAAAGCGGCACTTGAAAAAGGGCGTGCTGATACTGCAGCTGCAGAGACCGACCTTAAGGCCGCACGTGCAGACGCACAAACAATCGTCAATGGGCTAAAAAGCTTTGGAATTACTGCTTCATCTACCGCTTCTGTTAAGGCTCGCTAATTAAGAGTCGCCCTAGCTTCGGAGATAGCAAAAAGCACCTACATAGGTGCTTTTTGCTATCTCCTTCTACCCTTGTGGTAGACTTGACTGTACCTCGGAGCGAGGAATGTTCATGTCAAAAAATTCCACAAAGCATCCATCGAAAAAACAAGATAACGACCAGCAGCGTTCGCTCTTCGTGAGCGGTGCCTGCGCGTTTAGCGTATACCTGATTCTTCTCGGCACCCTTAGTTTTTCTAATATTTTTTCCGTTCAGTACAGTCGTGCTGATTTTCAAGCGAAGTCAGCGACCGCGAGCACTACTCCTACGGAAGGCACGACGGCCACCGTACCCGTGGTCATGCCCCTTGATACTGTTGCCTACGATGCGAAAATGCTTTCGCTCGCAAACTATGCTTCGACAACTTCTTCTACCACTGCACGACTGTGGCCTACAAAAGCGCCATATCCGCTCGCCGGCGCACTTTTGCCATTTCACCGTATCGTCGCATACTATGGAAACTTTTACTCAACTAAAATGGGGGTGCTCGGTAAATATCCTCCGGCACAAATGATTCCTATGCTGCAAGCAGCGGCAGCAAAATGGCAAGCAGCCGATCCAAGTACACCGGTCATTCCTGCAATCGACTATATCGCCATCACCGCGCAGGGAAGTCCGGGTGCAGATGGAAAATATCGATTCCGTATGCCCGCAAGTCAGATTCAAGAAGCACTTGATCTTGCCGCACAGGTGCACGGCATCGTTATTCTTGATATTCAGGTAGGACTCAGCTCTGTACAGACCGAAGTGCCGTTACTCGAGCCGTATTTGAAGCTGCCAAATGTGGAGCTTGCTCTTGATCCGGAATTTGATATGAAGACGGGAGCGAAGCCTGGCACTGTTATCGGTACCATGAGCTCTAGTGATATAAACTTTGCTGCGAATTATCTTGCAAAACTCGTGCAGGAAAATAATCTTCCTCCGAAAATTCTCGTGGTCCATCGCTTCACCGAACATATGGTTACGGGATATCAGAATATAAACCCGTTGCCGGAAGTGCAGATTGTCATGGATATGGATGGGTGGGGATCACCGGCAAAAAAAATAAATACGTTTACCCAATTCGTACATAATGAACCGATTCAGTTTGCGGGATTCAAGCTGTTTTATGTGAACGATCTGAAGCCGCCAAGCACTCGAATGCTCACTCCTGCTGAGGTCTTGAAATTATCGCCGCAGCCACTGTTTATTCAATATCAATAAATCAGTACGTATGGATACGGAACCCTTGAATGTGCTTGTGCTCAATGCTTCTCTCAAACATGGTCCGGAAGTATCAAGCACCGAAGAGGTTACCAATCTCGTCCTTGACCACATGAAAGAGCACGGTGAGATACACATCACACAGGTTCGGTTGTCAGACAAAAACATCCCCGTCGGACTCAAATATAGGGAAAGCGAGGACGACGAGTGGCCGAGTATTGCTGAGCACATTAAGGCCTCTGACGTGGTTATTTTTGCGACACCAATATGGTGGGGAGGCCGCTCGAGTCTCATGCAACGTATCATCGAACGCATGGATGCATTTGATGAAGAAGCGAGCGCTGGTCATCCTGCGATCACAAATAAAGTGGCCGGTATTGTCATTACAGGAAGCGAAGACGGCGCACAGGCGGTCATGGCTTCGATTATGGAGGTATTGTCATTTTTGAACTTCACTATGCCGCCGCAGTGCTGTACATATTGGGTGGGGGAAGTCGGGATGGATCCAAAGACCGACAGCGAAAGACGTCGCAAAAATCCCGCGGTCGATAAAATGGCGCAGATGACAGCGAAAAACCTCGTTTCGTATGCGCAACTGCTCAAGGAACATCCACTTCAATAAATGAAAGCAGCGAAGGCAAAAGACGTTGCTCGATTTGTTGATATCCCTAACATCGGGCCAAGCATGGCCAATGATTTTAAACGGCTTGGTCTTAAAAATTCGCAAGAGCTCACCGAGAAAGATCCACTGACGTTATATAAGAAACTTTGCACCATGACCCATGTACGGCAGGACCCGTGCGTACTCGATACTTTTATGGCAGCGGTCGACTTTATGAATGGTGCCTCGGCACGACCATGGTGGTACTATACGACCAAAAGAAAGAGAATCTTCCCAAATATATAATTCGTATCTATGACACCAACCCGCTCGCGTCCGAAAGAAGACCAAAATTTCTGGAATTTTGTTTTTTCTATTTTTTTCGTCCTCGTGCTTTTTTGTTCTCTTGCATTTCTTTACATTACCCGCGAACGCTTGCCGAGTTCGATTTCATTCTTCGACGTATTACTGCTTATTTTAGCTTCGTTTCGTATCACCCGTCTTGTCGTGTATGACAAAGTAACTCGGTTCTTTCGTGAGTGGTTTGTACAGAAAAAAGAAGTTAGCCGAGAAGGAAAGAGTTGGGTTGAAATTATCCCTTATACTCATGGACTTCGTGGGACACTGCATGAATTAGTAAATTGTCCCTGGTGCATCGGTATGTGGTCGGCACTCATTGTGACTTTTTCTTACTTTGAATTTACGTGGAGTTGGTTCATCATTCTCTTTCTTGCGGTGGCCGGAGTGTCGTCGTTTGTTCAGATTGTGGCAAACATGATTGGTTGGAAAGCGGAAAATCTGAAACATGAAGCACTTCAGAAAGAAAGCCAGCCATAATTCTCGGCACGTTATATGGAAGAAAAAAAGCCCTCGCCACTCAAACGTTTTCTGAAGATTCTCGGGCCAGGACTTATTACCGGCGCAGCAGATGATGATCCTTCAGGTATCGCCACATACTCGCAAACGGGGGCACAGTTTGGCTATGGCATGCTCTGGACGGCGCTCTACCAGATACCGCTGCTTCTTGCAGTGCAAGAAGCCTGCGCGCGCATTGGCGCCGTGACCGGCCAGGGTCTTGCGGGGGTTATAAAAAAATACTATAGCCGAAAGATTCTTTTTGCGATGGTTTTTTTGGTGGTGGTCGCAAATACAATAAATATCGGCGCCGATATCGGCGCCGTCGCGGCCGCGAGTCGACTCGTGATAAACGTACCATTCTGGTTTCTTGCAGTACTCACCGCACTCGTCGTGGTTCTTCTGGAAGTTCTTGTAAGTTATAAGCACTACACACAGGTTTTAAAATGGCTCGCGCTCGCGCTCCTTTCATACCCGGTGACGGCACTTATCATTCATGAGCCATGGTCGCAGATACTGTACGCCACGTTCGTTCCCCATATAGAATTCACCTTCGCCTTTCTTTTTATCATTACGGGTGTCTTTGGCACCTCTATTTCACCCTACATGTTTTTCTGGCAGGCTTCTCAAGAAGTTGAACAAGAGATCGCTGATGGAGTTGCTGTAAATAAAAAAGGAAAACCGATTCTCCCTCGTAATTATCTGAAGGATGTCCGTATTGATACTACGATCGGTATGCTTGCAGCAGAAGTCGCTCAATGGTTCATCATCATTACGACCGCAACGGTGCTCTTTAGTCATGGGGTGACCACCATTGCGACAGCTGCAGACGCCGCGAAAGCGATCGAGCCTCTCGTGCAGTCTTTTCCAGATGCAGGGCTTATCTCTAAATATATCTTTGCAGTAGGAATCGTTGGACTCGGTCTGTTGGGAATACCCGTGCTCGCGGGCTCCGCTGCTTATGCGCTATCTGAAGCATTTAAATGGAAAGAAGGTCTCTCGAAAAAATTTAGTGAAGCGAAGGCTTTTTATGGTGTCATTATTTTTTCGACGCTCGTAGGACTCCTGCTCAACTTCATTGGTATCAATCCGATCAAAGCGCTCGTCTTTACAGCAGTATTCAATGGTATTGCCGCTGTGCCGCTTCTTTTTCTCATTGCGAAAATTAATGGGAACGTGAAGATCTTGGGCGATAAAAAGGGCGGTATGCTTTCGCAAACGTTCGTATGGCTAACATTCGGCGTGATGGGTCTTTCCGGCGCTGCACTCCTGTATACGACCATTCTTCCTCACTAGTGGAGAGTGCCTTTTCGAAAAATATTGAATGATATAATTTCACCATGAAAAACCTCTATATCCTTTAGGCATTGCTATCGTCGTTGTTCTCGTGATTGCTCTGGGCTCGAAGTTCCTTAGCAGTGATACGAACAATCTCTTTCCTGGTCTCGTTGCATCGACTACCGCAACGTCAACGGGATCGAATGTGTCAACAGGAAATGCGAAGACAACAGCACCCGCAAATACGACGGCGAGCCCGGCACCTCAACCAGTAGCGCCAAAGGTAACGCCAACCGTTACTAAATTCACTCCCGCCACGGCAAGTGTTGGATCGTCGGTCACAATCATCGGAACCGGTTTCGACCGTGTGCGAAACTATCTATTCTTCGGGACGTCAAACGGGCGACATCGTCCGGACGGTACTCCGGACAACGTAATAGCAACAGTTCCTTCTCCTGATGGCATAACCGTTACCTTTACCGTGCCAGCAAGTGGTCCGAGTGGTCTCCTTTGTGACTCGTTGAATCACTGCATCGGTGTTTCTGCAACCCGCATAACTCCAGGTTCATATCCCGTTTCAGTGAGTAACGGTTATGCGGCAAGTAAGGCAACCTCCTTTACGGTAAGTGAATTTTAAACCAGAGAGGTGAGAGTGCGTATACCTCTCTTTTTTACATATACCCGCAAGTACGGTAGGTTCTATATATGTCACGTGATGAATCCACGCTTCGCTTCGAGGAAGTGAGCTTTGAGTATGGCCCCAACAAACCGATTCTTACATCGGTAGATTTTTCCGTGCGCCGCAACACCAAGGTGGCGATTATGGGACAGAACGGTGCTGGGAAAAGCACGTTGTTCAGCTTGATTACGCGGACAACAAAACCCGAGTCAGGAAAAGTACAGATTAT
This sequence comes from Patescibacteria group bacterium, assembly GCA_013815345.1. Taxonomy (GTDB): domain Bacteria; phylum Patescibacteriota; class Minisyncoccia; order Phycocordibacterales; family Phycocordibacteraceae; genus C7867-001. The sequence continues at coordinate 44,478 of JACDGK010000001.1, read as the reverse complement.
GGCAGGAACGACCATCGCAACGTCCGCACAGGTTATTCCTCGAGAACATCTTCAGCTCACTGTACGTGAATTCTTCGAGAAATCTTTTACGAAAAAGATATATGATATCGATCCAAAAATCGATGCCGTTCTCGAGGTTGTGCATCTCGCGGCGCCACATGATCGAATTATCAAGTCATTTTCCGGAGGCCAACAGGCCCGACTGCTTCTTGCCTCGGCACTCATCCAGGACCCGGACCTCCTTTTGCTCGATGAACCGACCAACAATCTCGACAAGGCAGGTATCGAGCACCTCACCGATTTCCTCATCAATTACAAAAAGACCTGCATCGTGATTTCTCACGATGCGAAGTTCTTGAATGCTTTTACTGACGGCGTGCTCTATCTCGATGTTTTCACTAAGAAAATCGAACAATATTCCGGTACCTATATGGACGTGCTGAAAGAGATAACTGCGCGTATCGAGAAAGAAAACCGAAAGAACGCCCAACTGGAGAAGAAGATTCAAGAAAATAAAGACAAGGCAAACTTTTTTGCACAAAAAGGAGGGAAGATGCGTTTGGTTGCCAAGCGTATGCGTACCGAAGCCGAGGAAATGGAGGAAGAAAAAGTGGACGTGCGTAAAGAAGACCGCACTATACGACCCTTCACGATTCCTATGCAAGTTGATCTGGGAGGTACGGTACTCGCGATTACGTCTTTTACGACCCTCAAAGCGCATAAACCGAAAGTTCACAAAGTAGCACTTGAGCTCCGCAAGAATACCCATCTTTTGTTGAAAGGCCCCAATGGCATAGGGAAAAGCACCTTACTCGAAGCGATAGCAACCGGTACGACGGAAGGGGCAAAGATTGCTGCCGGAGTAACGGTTGGTTATTATCGCCAAGATTTTTCGACATTGAATTTTGAAGATACCGTATACGAGTCGCTGCAGTCGGTTATGAAGAAACCAGATGAGCACCATATGCGCAGTGTGGCGGCAGGGTTTCTCATTAGTGGAGAAGTCATCAAGAGCAAAATAGGCAGTCTGTCTGAGGGCCAAAAGGGATTAGTGGCATTTGCGCAGTTGGTGTTGCTGAAACCAGGGCTTTTAATCTTTGATGAGCCGACAAACCATATTAATTTCCGACATCTTCCGCTTATCGCAAAAGCTCTTGATGAGTATGAGGGAACAATGCTACTCGTGAGTCACGTGCCAGAATTTGTCTTCCAGATTCGTATCGATGATATCCTTGATCTTGAGAAATAACACTGATGGCACACGTCGTATATATCGCCTATTTGCTTGAATGCGCCGACGGAACGCTCTATGCGGGGTGGACGACTGACATTGTGCGGCGTCTCGAGGAGCATAATGGTTCAAAGAAAGGTGCTAAATATACGAAGCCCCGACGGCCCGTCGTACTGAAATATTCAGAAAATTTTAAAACAAAAGAAGAAGCGCAAAGGAGAGAGTACGCGCTGAAGCAGTTAACCAGAAGCGAAAAGCTTCAGCTTTTCGCTGCTATACTTACGCCATGATACCTCTACTGATTGCACTTAGCTGTCTTTTTCTGTACATGTGCTTCGCCTTTATCATTTCTTTAATTCGTAAAGACAATGGTACGGCTGACATTGCCTATGGCTGGGGATTTGTCCTCGTGGCTTGCGTTACCTACATCCTCGGCACTCAATCATTTCACGGCTTCCTCGTAACGGGGTTGGCGACTATTTGGGCTGCGCGGCTCTCGATACGCATCTACTTGCGTAACCGCGGCAAACCGGAGGATTTTCGTTATCGTACCTGGCGTGAAGAGTGGGGGAAAACGTTCGTCCTGCGTAGTTTTTTGCAGGTATATATGCTGCAAGGACTCGTGATTTTTCTCGTGGTATTGCCGGTGTCACTGGTGAATCTCTACAGTGGTCCTATCGTTCTTGGAAGTATTCCCGATCTGATCGCACTCCTCGGACTCCTTATTTGGATAAAAGGCTTCTTTTTTGAGACTGTTGGAGACTGGCAGCTTACGCGATTTATGCGTGATCCTGCAAACAAAGGCAAAATTATGGATAAAGGACTATGGCACTACACACGTCATCCAAATTACTACGGAGAATCGCTCATGTGGTGGGGCATTGCGCTTATCTCTTTCGGTACGCTTCTTGTGACCGGAAACGTTCTGCTCGCCCTTCTGCCGTTTATTGGGCCCATACTCATTACCTTTTTGCTTCTAAAAGTATCGGGCGTGCCAATGCTCGAAACGCACTTTGCTGGTAATCCTGCCTGGGAAGCGTATAAAGCAAAAACAAGTGTGTTCTTGCCCTGGTTTCCGAAAAAATAGTCGCCTACTGTTGTGAAAGTGACTGCAACGAATCGCAGTAATAAATTTCATAAAGATTTTAGATTTTCTTGAGAAGTCGGTGAGGTGATTCTTTTTATACTAGTCAGCGGGAAAGGGGTTATAAGACTTAACTCTTTTCGTTATGTCCTTTACGTTACGATTGTTCAGTGCAGCCTTGTTCTTTAGGGTGTGTTCTTTATACCGACACAAGCGGTACATGCAGATGAAGGTAGTACGACGGTCTTAGTTCTTGATTCTTTGGATTCGACAACGGCATGGAATACGAATACACCCTCATTCATATCATTCTTCACCGACTCAATCCAAAAAGTGCAAGGACTCGGAAGTTTAAAGGCGAGTGTCACAAATGGTGACAGAGTAGGAACACTCTATTTTGGTTTCGATGTCCCACACGACTGGTCGAATTACACCGGTATCAGTCTCTGGATACGAAGTAGTCGCTTGGTAGATTTAGGTGAGATACATTTTGATCTTTTCTCTGATATTCAATCACTCGGGAGTAGTACGAATTCGTACCCTCTTCCTTCCGTACCTGCGAACGAATGGACTCAAGTAACGATAAATCTGGAGCAAACCGCGACCTCAACACATAGCACCGTGATGAGATATGGATTTGAACTACCCTTATTGGCGCTTTCGAATTTCAACTTCGACAACATTGTACTCGTTTCATCTTCATCAACGTCTGTCGAAGCGACGAATACGCCTGTTGCTCCTGTAGACACTCAGTCAGAGAGTTCAACCAGTATCGTTTCAATCGCTCCTTCAATTCCGGGTATCCCATTTTCGGGAAGTGGAGGAGCAGGAAGCAGCTTCAGTAATTCTAGTGGCAATGCATTTATGTCAAAGAATTCTCCAGTCAACACACAAACCATGTTCTCTGTGGGAAGCACCACCCAGAAGATAAATGCAGATCAACCTACTATCACCTATCCGCCGCTCTGTCCTTATTTTTCACGGACGTTCGTCCGCGGTTCCCGAAGTACTCAAATAAAAGTCATACAAGCATTTCTGATGAGCGCCGGCTTTATGAAGCAAGATCGCACAACTACTTATTTCGGAAAAATGACAGAAACGGCAGTGCGGAGTTTTCAGGCGGATTATCTCACATCACTCATGAGAAACGGGATTATTAAAAGTAGAATAATCACGAATGGTCATTGGACTATGGCAACGTATTGCATTGCAAACCAACGGTTAGGCTGTAAATAATGTCCGTACTACTAATATCTTCCGTGTATACTGAAACCTATGGAAACACTCTACAAAATGATTCTCTCGCCCATGATTCTTGACGAATCAGGCATAGTCACCGGGAGAGAGGAGAAGCTAGGAAAGCGATACGTACTTCGTGTTCGTGATTTACCCACCGAGAAAAAACCACGAGAACGACTTCTCGCTGAAGGTCCCGGAGTGCTCTCCACCGCTGAATTGCTGGCAGTTGTTCTTACCACCGGTACTAAAAAAGAAGAAATTCTCACCATGGCAAACCGAATCATGCAAGAATATGGTGAGCAAAGTGTTTTACTTTCGACTGATGCAAAAGCACTCGCGGAAGATTTGGACGTTCCCCTAGGAAAAGCGGCACAAATAGTAGCGTGTGGAGAACTCGGTCGCCGGTATTTTCGCAGAAGCAGGAACGGGGCACCAGTCATACGTACCGCTAAAGATGTCTTCGAATATACTCTCGATATGCGAAATCTTTCGAAAGAACATTTGCGGGGCTTATACCTTAATACTCATTATCAACTCGTGCATGACGAGACGATATCCATCGGTACGATCGATGCAAACATCGTTCATCCGCGTGAAGTATTTCGACCCGCCCTGGCTCATTCGGCTGCAGCAGTCATTCTGGTCCACAATCATCCTTCCGGAAATGGTGAACCGAGTACTGCCGATCGGGAGGTTACCCGCCAATTGAGTGAAGCCGGAACTCTTCTCGGTATCGATCTTATTGACCATGTGATTATTACCGCCGAAAACTTTACGAGTATTCCTACTCATGAATAATCTAATATCACTACTCTATGAAAATGATGTCTCACGATGCGAAGAATGAAAACGTAGTACAGACCTATCGGCGTTCAAATCAGGAGGGAAGAGTAGCTATATGTTCACCCTATGCAAAAGTGTTTGGACTTTTGCGAGATGAATTAATGCTCGACGTAGTCGACGATCGTTTGTGGGAAGAATTTGGTCCACACTCCCTGCCGAGCTATTTTGGTGCCGGTATCTACAAGTTTCAGGAAGAACTGAAGAATTTTGGGAATGTGCAAAAGCGATACACGTTAGATGACGAACAGCAGTTAACCTTTATGCTCGAGTCTCTTATCCATTCGCGACGTCTTTTACTAGATCTTTTCCCGGAAACACTCGAGGGAAACGTACTATAAAACGTGTGCCTTTGCCGTAGGTACTACTCACTGATATAGTACCTGCGTTTCTTTCTGCAATACTTTTACTAATCGCGAGACCGAGACCATATCCCCCAGAGGCGGAATCTGTATCACCCGCACGATAAAAACGATCGAAGATATAAGGAAGTCGATCTTTCGCAATGCCTATGCCCGTATCAGTTAAAGCGAATTCAACATCCTTCTTTCTTGCTCTCACTGCCACGCTTATCTCTCGTATGAGGCATGATCCTGTATAGCGCACGGCATTGCTTAGTAGATTCGTGATCAGTTCCTCAATTTGTTTTTTGTTTCCAAATATAATGAGACCAGGTTCAAGAGTAACCCGTACAGTAATATCCTTTTCTCGACAGATCACTTCAACGTATTCAATAACAGCTGCAACTAAAAGTCCTATATCAACACATTCTTTTTGCTCATCCATCGGAACGGCATCAATGCGAGCAAGTTGAAGGAGATTTCGTATTCTGGCTGAAAGGTCGTCGAGACTGTGCTCCATACACTCCACCGCACGTTTCTCCGACACTATCTTTTCTCGATTCATTGATTCCAAGGCGCTCTTGAGTACGGTAAGAGGTGTTTGAAGTGCATGTGAAATATCGTCAAAAAGTTGACGTTGCTGCTCTTGAAGTTTAAGAATCCTCTGTGTGCGCTCACCCACTTTCTGTTCGAGAGATTCGGAGTAGGTTTGGAGCTCCTGGTACAGCTCAGCCTTTTCGAATGCAACCGAGGCTTGGCTCGCAAATGTGCGCAATAACATATGGTCTTCGCTTGTATAGGGATCTCCCGATCGTTTGGGACCGAAGGTAAAAGTGCCGACGCTGCGTTTACGTGACACAATCGATATTTGTAAGCCATTGTTTGACATACCGCGAGGAGCACGTCGTGCGGAAGTATGATTTTCAAGATCAAACACCTTGCCTGTGCTTGCGTGAGCAAACTCAATAAAAGTTGGTTTTAGAATATCCTGAAGTGAGCGCAAAATGAGAGGAACAAGTCGAGAAAATCGTATATTATCTTTTAAGACGACACTTAATTTCTCAAGAGCAAGTGCGTAGTTATATTTGTTTTTAAAAAAGAATCGATCGGTCACCTTTTGAAAATATCTTTCAATAGGAGGAACCGTCACGATACCGAAGATGGTTATGATGGTTGCCGATACCAGTATCGCGACTCGTTCTCCGGTATCGAATAGCTCCACCATAACCATGAGCAGGGCTACATAGGCGGATACAATAAGCGAAACAAGCAATGAATAAAAGGCGCCTCGTTGTATAGCAACCCGTATGTCCATGAGTTGGTGGCGCACGATAGTATAGCTGGTCAGTGTTACGAACACGACGGAACCAGCGGGTCCAAAAAGATTTAATCGATAGATGCCAAAAGAAGGAAGAAACACATTGAATAGCAGTACCGCACTCATAAAAATTATAATGCCCGTCGCCAGATAACGCATTTGTAGTTTCGCTTTTCCGGTCGAATGAACGAAATTATAGGCAAAAAGATAGAACCCTATTAAAAAATAGCCGACAGCGAGTAAGAGATAAAAAGGGAACAGAGGACCATTTACCGGCTGAATGAAACCCTGGGCATCTACGGTCATACCTCGTATGAATACATTGAAAGGAAGACACGCAACACCAACGATAAGAGGAGTGAAAAGCACAAAGAATCGGGCGGTGAGTGGTTTGTCATTTGCGAAAACACGTGCGAAAAACGTGAGTCCGAAAAGCATAAGCAGTCCTCCTCCTAGAGCAAGTTTGTCGTACTGAAAATCATGGGTAATGTAGAGCAGCGATATTCCTACCGACCACGCCGTGATACCCAAGATAAAAATAAAGAATGAAAGATTAACTCGCTGCCGCGGATTTTTGATAAGAACCCATAGACCGATACCGAGATTAACGGCATTGATAGAAAGGAGGAGCGCTTGCCCGAGAGTGATCATTGAGCTAAAGAGTCTTTCATATTTTCGCATTCACCATAGTTTTTTAAAAGGACGTCCTCGGCATGCCGAGGACGAAGTATGCAGTTACTCATACTACTGTGATTAATGCACGACTAGATAAGAAGAGGTGCAATCGGAAATATACAGAGAGTTGGTAAAGGATGTTCGGTGTAGTAGAATATCCCTGCTTCACCGACTGATTCTCGTACCCGTTCGGGTACAAGGACGGCATTTTTGACAATCCGGCAATCAAGTCCTAATTCACAAAGGCGTTCTACGGAATACGGTTTGGCTTCGATAAACATGTATCGTTTCTCGAAACCGTGCGCAATCCACCCACATGCCTTTACAACGCGAAGAGAGACGCCCGGTTCCGTAGCTATCCACCTTGTAGCCTGAACCACCTCGCTTCGAGAGAAAGGAAATGGCATCTCTTTTGGGTCGAAATCGTAGTGATCTTCGATCGGGAATGGGCAATCGTGCTTGGTGCTCTGCAGCACCAAGCTCCCGACGATTCTGTCATGGATTCGAGCGATACAGATGGCTCCGCGCGTGGGCGGCGGTTCGCAGCGAAATATCTTTCTCATAGAACTCTCTATGTAGACAATAGCCTCATCATGTTCCTTTTGGGTCACGACAATGGAAGCTGTGATTAATGGGTTACTAACAGACATCATCAAACCACCCTTTCGTGCTGAATTTTCCCTCTACGCAGGCTGCATCCATATAGAGATATCCTGGCATTTCGGGAAGGAGTCTAATCTCTCGCGGTGTTCCCGATTTCCGTAAAAGATACAAGACGAGTCGATCAGCTAAGAATCCTGCAGCAAAGAGAGGATTAGTGCCTAAAATGGGCACCCTTCCTTCTTCGTAAAGTCTTCGGGAAAATGCCTGATGATCCGTTTCTGTCGCATGTGGTCGGTATTCCGGCAGCCCTGGAGCTACCGCCCGAGTCATTCTTTTGATAATAAGCGCAGCAGCCTCAATGTCTCCGGTCATTGCTTTGTATCGCAACTCTTTTGCTTTTTCATACGATAAGCCGATAGCTTCTTCCATCGTCATGCTTTGCGGTGTATAGAGAAAGAGATAAGAACCGAACCAGACCGAATTACAATTGAGAAGCGAGACATTGTGGGTACGTGCCTGCTGATGCAGAAGGATGCGAGCGTCGATGGCGAGAAACTCTATTTCGTCGCAGATAACGTCACAACCACTAACGAAAGTCTTTACGCTTTCTTCCGTAATTCCCTGAGGGTATACCTCAAGGGTCACGTCATCAGTGATAGCCCGTATCATCCGCGCTGTCTCAAGAGCTTTCGATTTACCGATATTGGTGCGAAGTGCACCAAATTGTCGGTTAATGTTCGAAACATCGAATGTTTCGCTATCGGCAATTCGAATTTCACCAATGCCAACTCGGGTTAACTGAGCAGCGATGAGACCTCCCATCCCTCCCGTCCCCGCAATACCCACTACTGAATTACGAAGAATTTCTTGCTCTTCCCCCGTTATCACTCCCAGATTACGATCGATTCTTTGAGCGTAATACTTAGGATCGGGGTTTCTCGGTATGAATCGCAGCACACATCCTCTCTTTAGTGACTTCGGAATGTCGATAAATTCTATGACGTTCATCGAATAATTCCTTTTTTTGCTGACAAACAGCTTACAAAGAACGATCTATAGAGAAAGTTAGCAAGTGGAAGATATATGAATTCTCAAAGAAAGATAAAATACTTATGAAGTTTTATGAAAGACCTATGGTATATCCACGTCCTGGCACCGTTTTTATTAATCGAGAGCCAGCAACATCACCGATCTTTTTACGCAAACTCAAAATGTGAGATTCAATGGTATTTGAAAAAGGGTCACTCGACATATCCCATACATGTTCCATGATCATTCCACGCGAGAGCACCGCACCCTCATTACGCATAAGGTATTCAAGAAGCATGAATTCTTTACGCGTAAGATATATGCCTTTCTCTCCACGTTGCACCTTCTGTTGCTTCGTATCGAGGGTAAGATCATCAATGCTTAGAAGATCGCCCTCGAGGTTTGGTGGACGTCGCATAAGCGCGCGAACTCGAGCCATGAGCTCATCAAAAGAGAAAGGTTTGATCATATAATCATCTGCTCCCGCATTGATAAGTTCTACCTTTTGACGGGTCTCTCCAAGAACGGATAATACGAGTATGGGCATGGTGCGGCCGGTTCGTCGTATCTCTTCACATACTTGCACCCCTGATTTCTCCGGCATCATATTATCGAGAATAATAATGTCGTAGTCATTGGTGCGAGCGAGATAGGAACCTTTCGTACCATTTTCTGCAGCATCGACGGCAAAACATTCTGAACGCAAATGTTGACATAGAATATTTCGTACTCCTTCTTCGTCATCGATAACGAGTGCTCGCATGGTTTTTTGATTGTAGCAACCACAATGACGGTAACAAGGAATTTTAGGAAAAAACAATGGGACAACTTGTACAGATAATCTTTATTTTAAATTCATTAATTTTTTATCTCGTGGAAAAACAAAGCGTTGGCAATAAGAATAATGATAGAATACAAATATGGAACAAGAATCAATCATAAACCTTAAGGAATTGGAGTATCTGCCTCGTCCAGCGGCGATGGGAAAGGCACCCGAAGGTTTTGCCTTCTTAGGAAAGGTTGGAGAAAGTCTCCAGTATTGGGAGGGAGAAAGTGCGAAATAGGTACGGCAAATGAGGAAGCGCTTAATATATGTCGGTGTAGGTGGGTTCGTGGTCTTGCTCATTGGATTCGCACTCACGTATTCACATTTTTTTGGTCCTGTTGACCGGTATGCTACGCAGACTGAGTTTATTGTTACTGAAGGACAAACCACTGACCAAATAAATAATAATCTGAAGAGAGAAGGCTTCATTCGAAGCCGACTTGCATTCCAAATCGCCATAGGGGGTGCGCTTATCGGAAGGCAGATTCGTCCCGGCGGGTATGAGATTTCGGCAAGCATGGATATATGGACCATTGCGTCGCTGCTCACAAAGCCACCCTATCTGGTGTTTTTTAAATTTCCTCCAGGATGGCGTAAGGAGCAGATTGCTGAAAAACTTGCGAGCACGTTTGCGTGGACGGCGGCCCAAAAAACCGAATGGATAAATATAGATACCGCACCATCGCCTTCTTTCGTAGAAGGTGTCTACTATCCTGATACATACCTCATTCCTTCTGACCAGTCACCCGCACTAGTTGCCCAACGTTTCAGGGATCGTTTTCAGCAGGTATTCGCACCTTTCGCTATTCAAGCCGAACAGCAAAATATTCCATGGACCATGGTAGTGAATCTTGCCTCCCTTATCGAACGTGAAGCAGCCGGTCCGAAAGATATGCCCATCATTGCGGGAATCTTATGGAATCGACTCGATCACCACATGGCATTACAGCTTGATGACACGTTGCAATACGTGAAAGGCGACGAATCGAATTGGTGGCCAGTGCCAACTTCAGCTGATAAATTTATTGAGTCGCCTTTTAATACCTACCGACACGTGGGCTTGCCACCGCATCCTATCGACGAGCCAAGTCTTACCGCCATTAACGCGGTACTGAACCCTCAAAAGACTGATTGTATCTTCTACTTGCATGACACTAATGGGCAGATTCATTGCTCGGTTACTTACAAAGGACAGGTGGCAAACGTGAATAAATATTTGAAATAAAGATTTAGATATTCTTCAGAATTATTTCATTGAGAGCTTATTTTGCCGTATACTATAGGTATCATGGTCAAATCGCTTCTTTTGAAAATGGGTCTAGGGAACATTCCTGCTTGCCTCATTCTATTTCTGGCAGTGCTGCTCGGAAATAGCATGCCCTCGCTAGCGTTCGCCGCTACCACCACGCGGCCATTCGAGGTTTCTGGCTGGCTTCCGTATTGGCGAGTGGCTACTTCCACAGCCGACGTCTTGCCACATTTAAATAAACTCACGGAAATTAATCCTTTTGGCTATACGGTGAAAACTGACGGCACGCTTTTTGATGCGGCGAATCTCAACAGTGCGACGTCAACCTGGGCACCACTTATTACGGCCGCACATGCGCAGCATGTGCGGGTTGTTCCCACGGTAATGTGGAGTAATACAAATGCGATCGACCACATATTGAGTAGCCCCACACTTCGCGCGCAGCATGTCGCAGCTATCGTTGCAATGGTGAAACAAAACAACTTTGACGGCGTCGATATTGATTATGAGGGCAAAAAAGCTTCAGATATAAATTATTTCTCACAGTTCTTAAAACAGCTTTATACTGCAATGGGCAGTAAGTGGGTTATGTGCACCATCGAAGCTCGTACGCCTCCTGAAGAACTTAATACGACTAAGCCGCTTGGCCAGTTTCAATACGCCAATGATCTTTCAGCTATAAACAAATACTGCGATCGAGTCCGTATTATGACGTATGATCAAGAATCAGCCGACAAAAAACTGAATGCGGCAGCAGGGAATACTATCTACACACCAGTAGCTGATCCGGCGTGGATCACCTCCGTGGTGCAGCTTATGGAGAAAAGCATCGCGCCAAGCAAAATGGAAATGGGCGTTGCTACCTACGGCTACGAATATGACGTAACACCGTACGCAAAGGGGAGTGGCTATCTCTACAATCTTTTATGGTCGTTTAACCTCAAATATGCAACACAGCTCGCCAGTGCATTCAATAAGACGCCCCTGCGTAATAGCGTAGGAGAAATGGCGGTTTCCTATATACCGACTACGACACCGGCGGTACTACCAGCAGGAACCTCCCCTGCGACCTCAACGACAGCAAATTTTTTGACGGCTTCGGCCGGCGTAGCGGTTGCGCAAGCTGCGGAAAGTACAAACGCGCTTCCCGGAACGTTCCGCTATATGACCTGGAGCGATGCGACCTCAATTGCGCAAAAGATCGCGCTCGCGAAAAAGCTCGGTATTCGCGGAGTAGCCATTTTTAAACTAGACGGAGGAGAAGATCAAAATCTTTGGAACATTTTGCCAAGTAAATAAAATCTTTTCAAGACGTTTGACATTCTTCTTCGAGAGGAATATTATTATAGGTGATAGATCTACTTAGTCATCAGATAGGATGTGATGGGAAAACGCCGGCGAAAGCCGGCGTTTTTCTTTAATACAATCTAGATTTTTTCTCCAGGAATTCTTTATCACTAATTCGCTATGCTCACAGAGCCGGCGGTCTGGTGACAGGATAGATCTATCAAATCACATCCCAGGAGTTCAATCCTCCTTGCCGGCGTATCATATCGAATATTTGTTGACGGAAAGCGAATATAAGGTTACTTTATATATAACGGCCCGTCACAAGCGGCGCCCCTTTTTATTATGGAAATCCGAAACATCGCGATTATCGCGCACGTTGACCACGGCAAGACTACCTTGACGGATGCTTTGATGCGTCAAACAGGTGCGGCGGTTGAGGGTATTTCCATGGACTCGAACTCTATCGAGCTAGAGCGCGGCATCACCATTTACTCCAAAAATACTTCAATAGAATATAAAGGAACCAAAATCAATATTGTCGATACACCGGGCCACGCGGATTTCGGTTCTGAAGTCGAACGCGTACTTCGTTCTATTGATTCTGTGCTTCTCGTCGTTGATGCGCAAGAAGGTCCGATGCCACAAACACGATTTGTACTCAAAAAGTCACTGGAACTCGGCATTAAACCCATTGTCGTTTTAAATAAAATAGATAAGGCTGCCGCTAATCCTGCTTGGGCAGAGGAACAGGTGCTCGAACTCTTTCTCGAGCTCGGTGCTTCGGATGAACAGGCGAATTTCACCACTGTTTATTCAATAGGCCGTGAGGGGGTAGCAATGCGCAGCCTTGATGATGAACGAAAAGACCTTACCCCGCTTCTCGACGTCATTCTTGAGCATGTGGCGTCTGCGGCAACGCCTGAGCTCATTGCACAGCCTCTTCGTATCCAATCCTTTAACCTTGGCTATGACAATTTCCTTGGTCGTCTTGCTGTCGCTCGCATTTACGAGGGTGTTGTTCATGTAGGCGAGCAGGTATTTGTAAAAAAGCCAGATGGTGAAACCCGTACAGGAAAACTCACCAAGATTTTCTCTTTCAAGGGAATTGAGCGTGTGGAGGTGGCTGAAGCACAGGCAGGGGATATTGTGTTGCTTGCGGGCCTCTCGGACATTTTCATCGGCGAAACGATCACCACCGACCAAAATGCCGAAGCACTTCCGGCAATCGCTATCGACGAACCGACCATTACGCTTAACTTCCTTGTGAACAACTCTCCTTTTGCGGGACGTGAAGGAAAATTTGTCACTTCTCGCCAACTTCGCGAGTATCTTGAACGTGAACTTGAAGTAAACGTGGGACTCAAAATTGACTTCGTTTCCCCTGACTCGTTCAAAGTATCAGGACGTGGTGAACTTCACATTGCGATACTTCTCGAAAACATGCGGCGGTCGGGATACGAGCTCCAGGTCTCGCAGCCGCAGGTCATTATCCGTGAAGAGGAAGGCAAAAAACTTGAGCCATTCGAAGAAGTGATTATTGATACACCAAGTGAATTCCAAGGTGCGATCATTGAACGACTCGGTACCCGAGCATTTGTGCTTCAAAACCTTACTCAGAGCGACGATCTCGTCCGCCTTACGTTCGAAGGGCCGACCCGCGGACTTCTGGGGTATCGCAACCAATTCGTTATCGACACAAAAGGGGAGGGTATCCTTTCATCGCGCGTGCTCGGCTTTAAGCTGTACGCAGGAGACATCAAGAAGCGTCAGGTGGGCTCGATGATCTCGATGGCGCCAGGCAAGGCACTCGGCTATGCACTGTGGGGCCTTCAAGAGCGGGGAGTTATGTATATTATGCCGGCCATTGAAGTATATGAAGGTATGGTTATCGGCAATACGTCAAAGGGCGAGGAAATGATGGTGAACCCTACGAAAGGAAAGAATCTCACAAACGTGCGCTCTTCCGGTAACGACGAAGCGATCAATCTTGTTCCTCCTTTTACGCTCACTATCGAACGCGGCCTCGAAATAATGGCAGAAGATGAATACCTTGAGATTACTCCACTCAGTGTGCGTTTGCGTAAACAGTTTTTGAATGAGAGCGAGCGTGTCAAAGCACGAAACAAACAGAAATAACGCTATTTCATAAAGTCTTCATACTGGTAAGTGTATATATATTCTACTGAAGCGTAGCTCGCCTTACACACTAAAATCTATATTTATGCTTATCACGATCGCCGTTATCTTGCTCATACTTTGGGCCCTTGGTCTGGTAACTTCATATACGATTGGAGGCTTTATCCACATTCTACTTGTGGTTGCCATCATCTTGATTCTCATTCGTCTCATTCAAGGAAAAAATCCTATCGTATAAACCGCTCCCCTAGGCGGCGGACGCAAGTCGGGTTCGGGAAGGTGATCCTCATCGACCTGACCGCCGCCGCCCCGGTGCCCGGCCTGCACAACAGCGCCGCCGCCGTCTGACCTTTCGGCCGCTCACCGGATGAGCCTGACCCCCGACTTGATTTATCAAGCCGGGGGTCGATACGTTTAGCTCCTTGATAAGGAGCTTGCAAAACTAACGAGGTATGCTATTGTGTAGCTAACCAGTTCTCCACGGTTTATCGTCTTGAGAGTCGCTCAGGACCAGGTGGCAAAGCAACGTTCACGTGTAAATGGACACGAACCTGCAAACTCTCGAGATCGGTCAAGCCTGAGGCGTGCAATTTTTTGACTCCTTCGGTTTCTTATATAAATCCGCGCGGATTCGCGACAGGCCTTTTTCATACGGGCACAGACGCTGCGCACAAACTCATACAGAATAATTAAATGGCAACAACGTATATACGGCGCACTGATGGACGTCGCGCTCCGCAAACAGGCGGACGAAGCAGCGGCTATGGCCGTTCTTCATCACACTCATACGGCAATCGTTCAAGCTTCGGCGGAAACAGTAGTCGTGGAAGCTTTTCATCTCATTCGCAAGCACGTCCAAAAGGCAAGCGCGGATTCCAAGAGATGTCTATCGACCTCTCAAAACTTATTAATAAAGCAGTTGTGGGCGAAGCACCGGAGGTATTTATCCCTGAACATCAGTTCAGTGATTTTGCTCTGGACGGCCGTCTCAAAGAGAATGTAGCGAAAAAAGGCTACATCACGCCGACGCCTATCCAAGATAAATCAATCCCTCACGTGCTTGATGGGGAGGACATCGTGGGTATCGCGAATACCGGAACGGGCAAAACAGCAGCGTTTCTGCTTCCTCTTATCGACAAAGTGCTGAATGATCGAAACGAACGAGCGCTCATCATGGTGCCGACACGAGAACTCGCTATTCAAATCGAACAAGAATTCTACGGCTTTGCAAAAGGCCTCCAAATCAATGCCGTCTGTTGCGTGGGTGGAGCAGGCATCGAGCCTCAGATCCGCGTGCTACGTCGTAAGCCGAATTTCGTTATTGGAACCCCGGGACGTTTGAAAGACCTTATGGAACGTGGCGAGCTTGAGCTTTCCGTATTTCAAACCGTCGTCCTCGACGAGGCTGACCGTATGCTCGACATGGGATTCATCCCTGACATGCGCTTCATCATGGCGAAAATGTCGAAGAAACGTCATACGCTCTTCTTTTCAGCGACCTTGTCGCGGGAGATCGAAGGACTTATTGGTGAATTTCTCAACAAGCCCGCGCGCGTTTCAGTGAAGACCCGCGATACAGCTCGCACTATCGATCAGGACGTTATTCGTGTCGGTAACGGTGAGTCGAAATTCGAGATACTCGTCGGTATGCTCAAAAATGATCCTACGTTTAGTAAGGTATTGGTTTTCGGACGCACGAAGCACGGGGTTGAGCGTCTTGCGAAAGATCTCGGTTCTCGCGGTATCCGCGCAGACTCGATTCATGGCGACAAAACACACGGTCGTCGCCAGAAGGCACTTGGTCTTTTCAAACAGGACCATGTCCAGGTGCTCGTCGCGACTGATGTTGCAGCTCGTGGCCTCGATATCTCGGGTGTTTCGCATGTCATCAACTACGATCTACCGTCTACGTACGAAGATTATACCCACCGTATCGGTCGTACCGGCCGTGCGGGACTCGCGGGGAAGGCGCTAACGTTTATTTAAATAAACGGCCACCTCTGGAGCTAGCACTAAGTGCAATACAAAAAGACCCCTTTTGGGGGTCTTTTTGTATTGCACTTTACCCATTTGCACTTTTTGAGGATGCTACACTAAAGAGGTGCCCCAGGAATTTCTCAAGATGGACATCTTTTTCGTTGTAGCAACGATCGGTCTTGTCGTGCTTACGATACTTGTAGGTATAGCAATTTTCTATGTGATTAGACTGTTGCGAACACTCGACTCAATTGCTCACACGGTGGAAGATGAAGCAGAAGCACTCAAGGGAGACCTTGATGAAGCACGAGCAACCATCAAGCGTGGGGGATCCAGTCTCTTGTCTCTCTTAGGATTTGCGGACAAGACTAAAAAGCGCCTTCTCACAAAGAAGAAACGCAGCTCTTAATAACTCAAATTGTATATTCATGGCTCAAAAGAAAAAAGTTCAGAAAAAGGCTAGTAAGAAAAATAATAATAAAATGCTCGCCGCTGAAATCGGCGCAGGAGTACTCGCCGCCGCGGCTGCAGCAGGAGCTGGATACTATTTTTACGGAACGGCGAAGGCACCTAAGCATCGTCGTCAAGCTGCAAAATGGGCAAATGATATGAAGAAAGAAGTGATCAAAGAAGCAAAGAAAGTTCAAAAGCTCGATAGACAAGCAGTAGCTGCTATCGTCGACGAGACCGCAAAGGCATACCAAAGTGTCCGTAGCGTTCGTCGCGAAGATCTTGTGCGTGCTGCAAATGAACTCAAGCAAAATTGGCAAAAGATTGAAGCAGAACTAAAACCTGCAGGAAAGGTGGAAAAAGCAGCTAAGAAAGGCCGCTCCAAAGCAAAAAAAGCAGCCAAAAAAGTCGCAAAGAAAGTGAAAAAAGCTGCTCCAAAGAAGGCTTCCAAAAAGGCCGCAAAAAAGCGATAATAGTCCCATTACCCTAAGTGCATTTGGTATGGCAGAACATAACAACTCAAACAATACTTCAAGCAACGTCTTCACCGAACGTTACCTAACGCCGATCGCGGTTCTTCTCGGGGCGGTCATATTAGCGGGTGCCCTCGTGTATGGACACGGCAAGATCGCTCCCAATCAACCTTCTTCGGGAGATACTGGCCAACAAGCAGTAGCCGTAGACATACAAAAAGTGAAGATGGATGGCGGGCCATATATTGGCAACGCAAGCGCGCCTGTCACTATGGCAGTGTGGTTTGACTACCAGTGCCCATATTGTAAGCAGCTCGACCAAACGGTTATCACGCAGCTGAACACAAACTACGTGCAGGCAGGAAAGTTAAAGATCGTCTTCAAGGATTTCCAATTCCTTGGCGAACGTTCGCCAATCGCGGGTCGTGATGACTCTACGACCGCTGCAGAATTTGGCCGCGCAATGTGGGAAGTCTATCCAAGCCAATACTACCCATGGCTCACGGCAATGTTTAACGCTCAAGATGATGAGAATAGTGGTTTCGGTGATCTTGCTTCGATTCAGAAACTTACGGCAGGCATTCCTGGTGTTGATGTAGCAAAAGTTACTGCGCTCATGACACAAAAGAAAGCGCAGTACGACACGGCGATCGCTGCTGATCGAACTGAGGGAGCAGCCTTCGGTATTCAGGGCACGCCAAGTATTATTGTCGGCACGACCCTTCTTCAAGGAGGGCAGAGTTACCCAACCGTTTCGGCAGCAGTCGATGCTTTGCTGAAGAAATAATTTTATCTTTATCCAGGTCCAAGAACAGGCGCCCTCGTGGCGCCTGTTCTTGGATACGGTACACTTTATAGAATGAAACGCTATTTACCGCATTCAGCATTCGGCTTCGCCACCGTATTCATACTACTCGCGGCGCTCATAACCCTTTTCCCCGTCACGTTATCGGTGGTTGATACCTTTGTGCATACCCTCGCCATACCCCTACAGACTCCAGGGTGGTCAAACGTATTCGTGGTGATCACCACTTTTGGGAGCACGGAGGCGGTCATCGCAGTCTTTCTTGTTATCGCCTATCTCTACCGACACCGGCCGGATATTATTGCTCGACTGCTGCTCGCACTTCTCGGCGCTACGATTTCAGGAGAGTACATAAAAGAATTACTTCATCGCGCACGACCCACAACGCTTGCCGGACTTCAGGCGATACACTCCTACTCATTTCCGAGCGGTCACTCAAATGAAAGCATGGTGCTGTATGGATTTCTTGGCGTACTCCTTTTTATACATGCGAAGTCGAGACCAGCGAAAATTGCCGCGATTATCGTGCCGACCCTTATTATTCTTTTGGTGGGGGTCTCGCGTATCGTTCTGAACTACCACTATCTGACCGATGTCTTGGGAGGCTTTATGCTTGGTGCGTTTTGGCTTGCTGTGTCATTTGCTATCCCGCTGTATCGAACCCTGTATCACTACGACACGGTATCCCATACCGAGCCGATCACGCGTCCTTTGGTGTAGGATGCTACTACTATGGAATCATTACCGGTCGGGTTACCCGAGGAACAGCTCATAAGCAACGAACGGCGTAGCCGTTTGTGGGATATCGGCATGCGCACCATTCAATCGCTGGAAGTACCTGAAGGAATTCTTGCCTCGGGGCGAGATGAGGTATATGGCTGTGTATTCGGTCGTGACTCTCTTATCACAAGCCTCTTGCTTTTGAAGGTATACAAAAAGACAAAAGATACGTATTTCTTGTCCCTCGTACGAAAGATTCTGATAAATTTAGGGAAACTGCAGGGCACGAAAGTGAATCAAGAAAGCGGGGAAGAACCCGGAAAAAACATTCATGAGTTCCGACCCGGCAACCATGAGCATCTCACGAAGCATCTGACTCAACCTTGGTATGTGTATGACGATAACATCATGCGTAACTACGATACGGTCGATGCGACACCGCTTTTTCTTATGGCGTGTAAAGAATATTTCGAGGTGAGCGAAGATGCGGCATTTTTGGATGAAATATTACCGTACGTACGCGCTTCGCTTTCCTGGCTTTCTATTTATGGCGACACTAATAATGACGCTTTTATTGATTATCGTTTCCATCAGGATCGGCGGTTTGGCGGTTTGGCGGTACAAAGCTGGATGGATAGCTCGGAGTCACTTTTTTTTGAGGATAATGACACTCGGCCTTCATACCCGATCGCTTCGGTAGAAGTGCAAGCCTATAGCTATGCTGCATTCGTTGGGTGGGGTGTTTATTTTGCAATCGAAGATCCTCAATATGCAAAGATATTGAGTGAACAAGCGGGAATGTTGAAAAAAAGATTCATCGAGATTTTCGTTCGCACCGATACCGGGAAAACCGCGCTCGCTGCGGGTGTAGATGGAACGGAAACGTTACTGACTTCCGTACGATCATCGATGGGACACTGTCTTTGGGCAGCCCCGATTCTTCATGGGGAACTTCCCCAAAGCATTCTCGACTCTGCACATGTTTCGGGAATCGTTGAAAGGCTGATGCAGCAAGATCTTTTTATTCCGCAGGCAGGCATTCGTACCCTTTCATCTCTCTCATCACATTTTGAGGTAAATAGTTACCACAACGGTTCGATATGGCCACATGACACGGGAATCATAGCAGAGGGATTAGAACGATTTGGGTATACCGATGAAGCTCAGAGAGTGCGAGTCGCTCTCTTAAATTCATATGCACATTTTGAGACGCCTATCGAACTTTTTGCGTATGGGGATGAAGGTTTTGAAGAATACCGAGGACCAAGCGGACAAAGCGCGTGTCGTACGCAAGCGTGGAGTGCAGCCGCGCTTCTTGCCACACTCGTTTCCATTCAAGATAGCTTGCAAAATAAGAATTGAAAAACTTCGTTATGCAGCAGCAGCATTTATTCCGTAAATCAGTCCAATTTGGTACACTAGGGGAATGAAAGTCGATTGGAATCACGTGACGCCTGTCTCACAGGCAGTGGCGATAGTGCTTTTCATAGGCGTATTCGTGCTCGGTATCTATCTGGGCATGCAGATCGAGAAATCAATGAATAACCTTCCTTCAGTTTCAACATCAAAATAATCAAGAGGCCCAGCAGTAATGAAAGAGAAAAAACCACCAAGTCTCATAAGCCTCCTCAAGCCCTATAAAGGGTGGATCTTTTTGCTAACCATTCTCACGATTCTTGCGAACGGTTTGAGTCTCGTGGTACCGCAGGTCACCTCACGAGCGATTGATGCTTATACGAGAGGAAATCTAGTACTCACTACCGTCATTCTCGACTTCTTTCTTATTGCGGTCGGTATTTTTATTTTTACCTATTTCCAAAGCATTGTGCAGACCGTTGCTTCGGAGCGAGTTGCGCGTGACCTGCGCACTCGTGTCGCGGCAAAAATATCGGTACAGGCAAATGCGACGATAGAAACCATCACTCCCGCAAAACTTCTGACCAATCTCACTTCCGATGTGGATGCAGTAAAAACCTTTGTTTCGCAAGCAATTGCAGCCCTCATTTCCTCGGTCTTTCTTATTATTGGTGCGTGCACGCTGCTCCTACTTATTAACTGGCGTCTTGCCCTTGCCGTAATCACCATACTTCCGATCATCGGTGTAACTTTTTACATCGTACTCTCCCGTGTTCGACAGCTCTTTAAAAAAGCTCAGGAAATACTTGACTGGCTGAACAAAGTTATTAGTGAAAGTATTTTAGGTTCTTCACTTATCCGCCTTGTGGATTCTCGTAATCTCGAATACACCAAATTTGTAGCTGCTTCTGGGGCATCACGCGAACTCGGTATAAAGATCATTGGCTATTTCGCGCTTCTCATACCCGCTATTACTTTCATTTCAAATCTTGCCGCCCTTATTATTCTTGTGCTCGGCGGGTATTTCGTCATTCATGGCTCGATGAGTCTGGGTAATTTTACGGCATTCAATAGCTACCTGCTCATTTTGATCTTCCCGATCATTATTATCGGTTTTATGAGCAATGTTATTGCACAAGCAAGCGCTTCCTATGCACGCATTGTAGATGTCTTGAACGCTGCAGATGTTCCAGATAGCGGCACGCTTACAAACGAGCTTTCAGGAGCGGTTGAGATTAAAAATGTCTCCGTGCATTACGGTGAGCGAAAAGCACTCCAAGAGGTTACCTTTACCGTTCAACCGAAAACCAAAAATGCCATCATTGGGCCGACGGCCGCAGGAAAGACACAGCTTCTCTATCTGCTTACGGGACTTTTGAAGCCGACCACCGGGTTGGTGGAATATGATAATGAGCCGATCGATAGTTACAAAAAAGAAAAACTTCACGAGCAGATCGGTTTTGTCTTTCAGGACAGTATCATTTTTAACCTTACACTTCGGGAGAATATTGCCTTTAGCAATACCGTGAACGACGACGATCTGCAAAAAGCAATCGACACCGCTGAACTGCATGACTTCATTGGCACCTTACCCGATGGTCTTAATACTATCGTTTCAGAACGTGGTCTATCGCTTTCAGGTGGCCAGAAACAACGCATTATGCTGGCACGCGCACTTGCGCTTAATCCTAAAATCCTGCTTCTCGATGATTTTACCGCACGGGTTGATACGAATACCGAGCACAAGATTTTGGCGAATGTTGCAAAGAATTATCCTGATCTTACTCTCATCTCTGTGACACAAAAGATCGCACCGATCGAAAAATACGATCAAATCATACTTCTTATGGAAGGCGAAGTGCTCGCAGTGGGTACCCACCAAGAACTGCTCACAACATCCCCTGAATATGTACAGATATACGATTCACAGAAGAGCACCGAAAGTTATGAATAAATCCTCATCAAAAAATGAAATAGTAAGCTACGTACTCCCAACCGACTCAAAAGGGAAGGGAAAAGGTACATTTGTACGGGCATATCAAAGCCTCGCACCGTTGCTGAGTGATCAAAGAGGGAATCTCACCATTGCGCTTGTTGCTATCGTTATAAACGCGCTTTCGACGTTGCTTGCGCCGGTCATCATCGCACATGTAGTGGATGTATATATTACGCATGGAAACTTTGATGGTATTCTGATCTTCTCGCTCCTTCTTCTTGTCGTATATGTGGTTGGATTATTTGCAGCCTATTTTCAAACGAAGCGAATGGGACTCGTGGGCCGCAGTGTGCTTTTCAAGATGCGCAACGAGCTTTTCACGAAGCTCCAAGAGCTTCCAATTGCATTCTTTAATCAAAATAAAACGGGTGATCTTATTTCCCGAATCAACAGCGATACGGACAAATTAAATCAATTCTTTGCTCAGGCACTTGTGCAGTTTGCGGGAAGCGCATTTCTGATCGGCGGAGCCGGTATTTTCTTGCTCGCGCTTAATTTTAAACTCGGTCTTGCCGCACTTATTCCTGCACTCCTTGTCCTTGTCATCACGCAGTTCATTTCTGGCTGGGTAAAAAGGAAAAGTCGTGCCGGATTGCAAAGTCTCGGAGCGATGAGTGCAGAGATTCAAGAAAGTCTGAATAATTTTAAAGTCATTGTTGCATTCAATCGTCTCGATTATTTTCGTGAGAAATTTGACGGAGCAAACCAAGCGAATTACAAGGCCTCAATAGAGGCGGGGATTGCTTCGAATCTTTTCACACCACTTTATGGACTCGCGAGCAATCTGGGTCAGCTCATTGTGCTTGCCTTTGGCCTGTACCTCATTCTCAGCGGACACTTAACGGTCGGTCTCCTTATCGGCTATATATTGTATGTCAACAATTTCTACAATCCTCTTCGTCAATTAGCGGCCGTATGGTCTTCGCTTCAACTCGCACTCGCCTCGCTCGACCGTATTCAGGATGTGCTTGCGCTACAGTCCAATATGCAAGTGATTCCCGAAGGCGAAACGAGCGATGAAAATGCGGTACTTGCATTCAAAGATGTCTCCTTTGGATACCCTGGTGGGCAGACCGTGCTGAACAATGTTAGTTTCACTCTCGAAAGAGGGAAGACGTATGCACTAGTCGGGCCGACGGGCGGCGGAAAAACCACGACCGCTTCGCTCATGGCACGTCTCTATGACCCGACCAGCGGCACCATATTTCTTGATGGAAAGGATGTACGTTCGTACGAACCTTCTGATCGCGTGCAGAAGATTGGGTTCATTCTCCAAGAACCATTCCTTTTTAGTGGCACGGTGCGTGACAACATCGTGTATGGAAACGCAGCCTATACTGACTGCTCAGATGAACAGCTTACAAAAGTCATAGAAGAAGCGCATCTCACGAAGCTCGTCTCTCGTTTCGAAGAGGGTCTCGCCACAAAAGTCGCCGCGAGCGGCGACGCGCTTTCGCTCGGCCAGAAACAGCTAATCGCCTTCATGGGTGCGGCACTTCGTGACCCGGAGATTCTTATCCTTGACGAGGCAACAGCAAACATCGATACGGTCACCGAACAGCTTCTCGAAGAAATTCTTGACCAGTTGCCGGCTTCAACCACGAAAGTCATCATCGCGCACCGTCTCAACACTATCCAAAATGCCGACGAGATTTTCTTCGTAAATGGTGGCACGCTCACTCCCGCAGGCTCTATGGAACATGCCGTCGAGCTTCTCCTGCATGGCAAACGCTCGAGCTAGAATGCTTGTTTGTTGTGGTATACAATAGTTTTATGAAACTCGACGCGGTCGCAGTTACCAGTAAGGATTTAAAGAAAAGTGCTGAATTTTATTCTCTCCTCGGATTCACGTTTCCTGACTTTGATGCAGAGGAAAAGCATCTTGAGCCAATAACCGAGACGGGATCTGTTCGTTTAATGATCGATGATCATGAACTCATCAAAAGTATTACGGGTAAGGACCCACTACCAGCGAACCACTCTTCGTTTGCTCTCAAATGCGACAGTCCGAGCGAAGTAGATGCGGTGACAAAAAAGATAGCGGAGAAAGGATTCACCATCATCAAAGAACCGTGGGACGCGTTTTGGGGACAGCGCTACGCGATCATTGCTGACCCTGATGGTTACATGGTCGATATTTTCGCAGCACTTTAATTATCCTATGAAGCGAAAACGATTTAATCTAATGCACTCGATAGTAGGTATTGCGTTGCTCGTTGTCGTCGAAGCCGGTATACTTTTCCTTTTCGGAAACTCTCCATTTACTGCAGGCGTTATCGTATTCTTTTCTCTCGGAGGAGCGCTTGGCATTGTGATCATTTCGACCGAGGTGATACGAGAGGTGCGCAATGCTGACCACATGCTTTTTCTCCTCTCTGCCGTTATTACCGAGTTCATAGTTTTCTTTGCTTTTCAATACTGGTACTTTTCGGTCGCCATGCCGGGAAGTTTTCAAGGTCTCGTGCTCGATCCGCCAAGTCTTTTGCTTAATAGCATCATGATTTTTGCGCTCAATCCTTTGTATCTTCCTCTGAATGCATATGCAAAAGCGCTTCTTCTCGTGAATACGCTTGGCGCGCTATCTATCGTTCTCTTTGTACTGCAAAACATTTGGCAATTCCGCAGCCCGCGACAATCTCAAGACAGTCTCTAAGCTACTTTCAAGGTTACGGCAGGTGACTAGAGTGTGATGCTAGAATAGAACTATCTATGCGAAAGACGCGTTTGCACTACTATAGCCATCGCGGACGTCGCAAGCACCCGACCACACTTCTTCGAAGACTTGGAAGTGGAATCATACTGCCGCTCTTTCTCATTGTTCTTGCCTCATTCTTTGCTACCGGCGCATTATTTATTCCGTTGCCCTACAAACTGCAATTCGGCATATTGCTTCTCGCGCTAGGTTCATCCCTTTTACGACTATTGGTTGCTTACACGTTTTCACTTATTTTTGCGGTGCTTCTTGCGCTCCTCGTCGAGAAAAGTCGCACCGTGGAAAGCATTCTGCTTCCTATCTATGACGTACTCGAGTCAATTCCTATACTGGCATTCTTTCCCGTCATTATTATTTTTTTCGTGCGTTCAGGATTTCTCGAAGGAGCAGCGATCTTTATGCTCTTCTTCACGATGATCTGGAGCATTGTTTTCAATGCTATCGGAGGATTAAAAACTATTCCCCGAGATGTAAAAGCAGTCGGCTATGTTTTCGGTTTATCGAAGTGGGAACGCTTTACGAAAATTACTCTTCCCGCACTTTTTCCGCCACTTGTGACTGGTTCAATCCTCGCGCTTGCGGCAGGATGGAACATTCTTATCGTTGCTGAAGCTCTTCACGCGTATGCGCCCCAGTCTTCCCACGCGTCTGATCTTTTCGGTATTGGCAGCATCCTCGTGACGGCTGCCTCGGCAGGGGACAATGGCGCGCTTCTTGCCGCTATTACAATACTCATAGCTGCCATCACTGCGATCAATCTGTTCCTCTGGCAGCCGCTTCTTGCCCGTGCAGAACGTTATAAGTTTGAGTAATGAATATGGCTGCTGACCCCTCAAAATTCGTACTCTCCTTTGATCATGTTTTTTTTGCCTATGAACCGCATCTACCGGTGGTGATGCATGAGGTCTCATTTACACTCGCCCCTCGCTCTTTTACCGCTATTGTTGGGCCCTCGGGGGGCGGTAAATCGACACTTTTGCGCCTTAGTGTGGGTCTGGAGAAACCGCTAAAAGGAACCGTTACGAATACCGCGCGCACGCGTATGATCTTCCAGAATGGCGCACTCTTGCCCTGGCGTACCGTACAACAGAATGTGCATTTAGGGTTTAGTGATACACCGGGCACAAAGCATGAACACGCGAAACGTGTTCATGAGGAGCTCACAAACCTCGGCCTCACGGACTTTGCACACGTGTATCCTCGGGATCTTTCAGGCGGACAAAGACAGCGGGTCGGTATTGCTCGTGCGCTCGTATCTGACCCAGAACTTCTCTTACTCGACGAACCTTTTTCTGCACTCGACGTCGAAACAACTGAACATCTCTCACGAGAACTACTGCAAATATTCGCCGATCGAAATATCACCATGCTCATGGTCTCGCATAGTATCGAGGATGCAGTGCTTCTTGCGGATGAGATACTTGTTTTTTCTGGGGGGACGATTTCTCATAAGGTTCCTATTTCATTTTCGCGCCCACGCAGCAGAGAAGATATTCCTACAGAAAAGCTCATAAAAGAAGTCAAACGACTTATTCCATAAATAATAGCGCTTTAAAAATGCCTATCGATACTGCTCATGCATGCTTCATATGCGATCTTTAATACTGATACATTATTCACTTACATATATAACCCTATGAAAACAATGACCTGCAAGGAGCTCGGAGGTGAATGTGACGCAGCAATGACGGCGGAGACTTCTGAGGAGATGGTTAAAAAAATGACCGCGCATGTTATGGAAAATCATCCAGATACGGCAAAGAAGATGGAAGAGATGCACGCTGAAGATCCGAATAAATGGGGAGATGAATTTAAAAAGAAATGGGACGCGACACCTGCAGAGTAAAATCGTCGAATGGGCTAACGTGACGATAAAAACGAACGGGAAAAATTTACACAAAGCAGCTAGGTGGAACGCCTAGCTGCTTTGTGTTTTCAGGAGGGCTGCAAATTCTTTCTGAGCATGCTGGAGCTTTGGAGCGATGACAATCTGACAATAGCTCTGGTTAGGATTCTGAGTGAAATAGTCTTGATGATAGTCTTCCGCCGAATAGAATTTCGTCAGTGGTGCGACTTCCGTCACCACGGGATCACCCTCACCAGTTGAATTATTGAGCTCCTTTATAAAGGCTTCGGCTTCGGTCTTTTGCTCTTCGTTCGTGTATAAAATGATTGAACGATACTGGGTACCGACATCTGCACCTTGTCGGTTTAATTGCGTTGCGTCATGCGTCGCGAAAAACACGGTCATGAGATCGCGGAAAGAAATCTGTGAGGAGTCGAAATCTATACTAATAACTTCCGCATGACCCGTCCGCCCACCGCCCACCTCACGATAGGTAGGATTTTCGGTCGTGCCGCCTGCGTAGCCTGATGTTATGGATTCAACGCCCTTAAGCATTTTAAATACTGCATCGGTGCACCAGAAACATCCACCACCAAATACAGCCGTTTGTTTTTGAGAATCATTCATACTTTATGAAGCATCGGTCTTTTGCTCACCTTCTTTTTCAAATGCAAGAGAGACGGAGTTTATGCAGTAACGTTTGCCGCCTGCTTCCACGGGCCCGTCATCAAAAAGATGCCCAAGATGGCCGCCACAGTTCTTACAAAAGACTTCGGTGCGATGCATACCGAGCGCATCATCTGACCGAGTGCCGACGTTTTCAGCAACTGCGGCATCGGTAAAGGAAGGCCAGCCGCTCTTAGAGTCAAACTTTGTGTCAGAAGAAAAAAGATTTGCGCCACACGCTTTGCAGCTATACATCCCTGTTTCGTGATTGTCGACGAATGCACCTTTCCAAGGAGCTTCGGTGCCGCTCTCACGAAGCACGCGGTATTCTTCGGGGGTGAGTTCCTTCTTCCACTCTTCTTCTGTTTTTTCAACGTTTGGCATAGATAGTATCGATTAGATATATGTAAAGTATACCATACATGGTAACGGTTACAATGCTCGTATCGGTAGTGAGGGTTCTGGCTGCGTGATACCATACGGCATATGAAGCCTCAGACGATAATCCTCAGTGCCCGCGTCGTTTTAGTAGGTACATTTGCCCTGCTCATGTTCGTTATTCCGGAGCTTTCTCAGGCTCAAACAGTAGAAGGTGCCCGCGTCATCGAGGTTTCCTCATCAACTCCGAATAACGCGTACTATGCCGGCGGTCAAGTGACGATAAACGTTCCTCTGTTAGCAGATTTGAGCGCCATCGGCGGTACGCTTACTCTTTCCGCACCGATACAAGGCGACGCACTGCTTGCTGGCGGAACTATTGATATTCATAAACCCATAGCAGGAGACGTGCGGGTTATTGGTGGCCGTATAAATCTTGAGGACACGGTCAACGGCGACTTTATGGCAGCAGGAGGCATCGTAAATGTATCGGGAAAAGCAAAGAACACATACATTGGAGGAGGCACGGTGCAAATGACCAACGGCTCGAACGGTCCCGTAACTATTTATGGTGCCACCGTATCTCTCTCGGGTGAATTCAATGGCGACGTGCAAGTGG
Source organism: Patescibacteria group bacterium (assembly GCA_013815345.1). GTDB lineage: Bacteria > Patescibacteriota > Minisyncoccia > Phycocordibacterales > Phycocordibacteraceae > C7867-001. The sequence continues at coordinate 16,618 of JACDGK010000001.1, read as the reverse complement.
TCGCATCGGATCGTGTGTCAGTGGGTCCAGGAACAATCATCCATGGTGCATTAAAATATAACGCACCGGCACAGGCGGATATAGCTGCTTCAGCGATGGTAGATAAAGGAGTAACCTACATCGGCGCAGAACCCTACCTTCCAACGGCACAGCAGGCGAAGACATTTGCCCTCGCCGGATTTTGGGTATTTGTTCTTGTTCGTATTACTGCAGCACTTGTCGCGGTAGGGCTCATTGCGGGACTCTTTCCGTTGCTTACTGATCGGGTGGTAGAGGCAGCGCTCACCCGCACCCCTGAACGATTTATTCTCATGACTTTGCTTGGATTTGCGGCATTTGTTGCCGTACCGGTCTTATTCCTTTTCCTCATCGTTTCGTTCGTGGGGATCGGTATAGCCTTTATCATCGGCGCCGCATATATTCTTTTCCTCCTTCTTTCGTATGTGTATGCTGCCGTGCTCGCTGGGGCAGCGCTCATGCGAGCGTTGCGTAAAAAAAGAAACGTTTCGTGGCGCACCGCAATTCTGGGAGTCCTAGTGCTCTACCTCATCGGTCTTGTTCCTGTGATTGGGTCGGTTGTTGAGATAGTCTTGGGTGCTACCGCAGGCGGGGTATTGCTCTCGCTTCTCTATCAATTTGCATTCCGGAAATACTCGCGGGATCTTTCTGAATTTTAATTGCATCTAAAGTCAAAGTACTATGAGCGCATTGCTGCTTCCTGTCCTCTCAACGACTGAAGAACGCGTGCAGCGCGCACGACTTATTCTTGCGTATCTTAAAAAAACCTACCCTACGCCGGTTACCGAGCTCACCTACGAAACACCTTTCCAACTCGTGGCCGCAGTAATGCTTTCTGCACAGTGCACGGATAAGAAAGTAAATCATGTTACCGACACATTGTATAAGAAATATCGAACCGCACGTGACTTTGCGAATGCTGATTTTGATATGTTTGTACGTGAGATTTCTTCGATAACATTTCCTGCAGCGAAAGCAAAGAATGTCATTGCCGCCGGAAAACTCGTTCAAGATGAGTTTGGGGGCGAGATTCCTAAAACGCTTGAGGAATTGATTCGCTTGCCCGGTGTTGCGTACAAATCTTCACACGTCATACTCGGTGAACTTTACAATATCTGGGAAGGTATCCCGACCGACACGCATGTACGACGCTTATCGCTTCGTTTCGATCTCACGAGCAATACTGACCTCACGAAAATCTCGAAAGACCTTGAAGCACTTATGCCAAAAGAAGATTGGAAATATGTAAATAACGGATTCGTTCTATATGGTCGCTACGTATGTCCCGCTCTTCCGCACGCCTGTGACGAACACCCCCTTACCAAGATCTGGCCCCCTGCTGCCGAGCGCTGGCCAAAAGCTAAGTAGAAAGTTTGCAAAAATATTCTATCCGGAGTATAGTCTTCGAGGTCCCAGTTCCTTGAATCAAGCGGTGACAAGAAAGTCCACGGGGTATGGCTCGTATTCACCTTTGTGCGCTCTCCCCGGAGCCTAATGAGGTGCGTGGTCACAGGGCATTCCAGGGAAACCTGGCATTTTATAGCCACCTGCTGTGCTTCTTGGGACTGGGCCAAGCTCATTTTTTATAGTTCTTTTTCGAAAAGACGCTTCCAAATTCTGGGGGCGTTTTCTGTTTTAGCGGATGTGGAGGTACCATAGAGTTATGACTAAAGATCCGACAGAAAAGCAACCTGTGGCAGTTTTTGATATTGATGGAACGGTTTTCCGCGCTTCTCTTTTAATAGAGTTGGTTGATGCGTTAATCGAGCGGGAAATATTTCCTGCTGACGCTCGTCAAGTATATGAGCCGGCTCAAGTTGAATGGCTGAATCGAAATGGTGAATACGGACCATTTATTAAAAAGGTTGTTGAGGCGTTTGCACATCATGTGAAAGGCACGCTCTATAGTGACGTTGCTGATGTGGCGGGCGAGATTATCGAGCAAAAGAAACATCGCGTGTATCGCTACACGCGGGACCTGATTCATGATTTAAAAAGCAATGGATACTATTTGCTCGGCGTATCTCACTCGCCAAAGTTTATTGTTGATGGCTTTGGGTACGAGCTTGGTTTTAATAAAACATACGGAACGTTGTATGAGACGGGAGCCAGCGATCGTTTTACCGGTGTAGTGACCGATGAGCATTTGATCATGAACAAAAGCGCTATATTGAAGCGCGCGGTTGAGAAAGAAAACCTTACCCTCATGGGATCCTACGGCGTGGGTGATACGGAAAGTGACATTTCGATGCTTGATCTTGTCGAGACACCGATTGCCTTCAATCCGAACCGACTTTTATATCGACATGCGAAACAAAATGAGTGGAAGGTGGTCGTGGAGCGCAAAGATGTTATTTACGATGTTTAAAAGAGGAATCTTTTCCCCTATTCCTGCGGGGGTACGCGTCGACTCTTTCCTGCGGAGAGTCGCGCTCCCTCTCGCCGGTCTGCCGCCATCAGAATGGCGGGCCAAGCCAGACCAGCTCCGAGAGCCCCTCCTCGGAACATGGTAAAAGGATCCTCTGGCAACATTCGAGATTTTCAGCGAATCGTCTGGAAATACTATGAGAAAGAAGGGAGACATGATTTGCCGTGGCGGAAGACAACGGATCCCTATAAGATTTTGGTGTCTGAAGTGATGCTGCAGCAGACACAAGTTGATAGAGTAAAGCCGTTTTATAAAGAATTTCTCAAAAAATTTCCAACGGTTCATGCCCTCGCAAAAGCATCGCTCGGGGATGTCCTAAAAGAGTGGCAAGGGCTTGGGTACAATCGTCGCGCAAAAATGCTGCATGAAGCAGCGAAACAGATAGTAAGTGAATATAAAGGAAAACTTCCTGACTCGGTCGAGGAGCTGGAATCGTTACGAGGGGTCGGTCCCTATACGGCCCGAGCAGTGGCCACTTTCGCGTACAATTTAGATGTCGTATGTATCGAAACAAACGTGCGTACGGTCATCACGCATCATTTTTTTCATGATCAGAAAGAAGTCGCAGATAAAGATATTCTGGCGATTTTAGCGAAAGCACTCCCGAAAGGAAATGCCCGCGAATGGTACTCCGCGCTCATGGACTATGGCGCTCACCTGAAACGTTCGGGAGTTCGCAACAATACTAAAAGCACCACCTATACAAAACAATCAACATTCGCGGGTTCAAATCGAGAAGTCCGCGGCGCAATTCTCAGAGCTCTTATTTCCGGTCCTCAAACTGTGGCTCAACTTTCTAGATTGTTGGGTCATGACCGGAAGGACCAAATAAAAATACAAATCCAAAGACTTGAGAGTGAGCATTTAATACAGAAGAATGGAAGTCACTTCCGACTGCCGCACTAGGATATCGAGGGGAGCGAAGCAGGCATAGCCATAAAAAGGGCTCTCGGAGCGTGACCGCGCGAGAGCGAGCAAATTTTCAGCAGAAAATTATGCGTACCTTTTTATGGCTATGCCTGCGACGCGCAACTACACTCCGATCAGCACCGGAATAACCATCGGCGCCTTGTTGGTCTTTTGGAAAAGATATCCCGCCATCACATCCGAGATCTCATTCTTTACGAAGTCGAGATCAACGGGGTTCATATTGCGCGTCGAGTCCTCAACCGTCTTCTTAATAAGAAGTCGTGCCGTGTTCAAGAGCTCTTGGGATTCACGAAGGTAAATGAATCCGCGGGAAATAATGTCCGGTGACTTTCGAAGTTTGCCAGTCTTTAGATTCACCGTCGCGATAATGACGAACATGCCATCCTTTGAAAGCGCCTGACGATCACGAATTACCACTTCCTGCATGTCGCCGATAGCAAAGCCATCTACGATGAGTGGCGCAGAAGGTACTTTCTCTTTATGAATGAAAAGCTTTTCACCGTCGATCATATCAATGACCATGCCGTTGTCAGCAAGAATAATTGATTCACGAGGTCGTCCTGATTGCTCCACAGCTTTTGCATGACAGGAAGTCATAGAATAATAGCCATAGGCAGGCATGAAGAATGTCGCATTTACTTGCTTATTGATCCAGACCAGCTCACCTGTATTGCCATGCCCGGTCGAGTGCACGTCAGATGATTTGTAATGAATGAGCGTAACGCCATTTCGATACAGATTATCTTTGAGTTTTTGTACGGAGATTTCGTTGCCTGGGATAACGGAGGATGAAAGCACGATAGTGTCACGGGGCGTGAGCTGCACGAACTTGTGCTGTTTGGTCGCGATGCGCATGAGTGCTGCAAATTCCTCACCTTGCGCGCCCGTTGCGAGAATAACGATTTTATCCGGCGGGTAGTCGGCCATGTCTTGTGAACTGATAAGCGTGCCTTTGTCGATCTTTAGAAGCCCGGTTTGCTGAGCGATTTCGAGATTAGTTTTTATCGAGCGTCCTTCAGTTACGATCTTTTTGCCATACTTTTCTGCGCTCTCGATGATATGCACCATGCGGTCAAATTGCGAAGCGAAGGTACCGATGATAAGGCGACCCTGGACAGTTTTGATGATCTCTTCGAGTGTCTCAGTCACACGGCGTTCGGGAATCGAGAACCCATCGCGTTCGGCATTGGTTGAGTCCGCAATGAACATAAGGTTCTTTTGAGCGCCAAGCTCGCCCCATTTCTTTTGCTCGTGTTCGACTGGAATACCATTTTCATGGTCGAGCTTCAGGTCGCCCGTTGCGATGACATTGCCATATGGTGTTTCGATGGCGATGCCCATCGAATCAGGTATTGAGTGAGTGACGGGGAAGAATTTCACCCGGGTCTTACCAATGGTGTGCGTTGAGCCTGGCTCGACAACGACAAGATTTGGTGCAGGCATGTCGGGATATTCCTCTTGCCGTTTCTGAATCATGACTGCAGAAAGATTCTGCGTGTAAATCGGTGGATTGCCGAAACGGTTCATGATAAATGGAATAGCACCGATGTGGTCGAGGTGTCCGTGCGTAATAAATACCGCCTTTACACGGTCAGCGTTGTGCTCAAGATACTTTGTATTTGGAAGAATATAGTCGACACCGGGAGAAGTGTCTTCAGAGGTAAATTGAAAACCAGCGTCAAAAACAAATATCTCGCCTTGCGTCTCTACCGCAATCATGTTGCGTCCCACTTCCTCGACACCGCCAAGGGGAATGACACGAACGACATTGTCCGGAGCGATGTCAGGAAAATAATCAGCGAGTTTCTTTGCGACGGAGTTGGGAGCTGGAAGTCTCCGCAACGTTCGCTGTATTTGTCTGCTCACGCGTCCGGGACGGCTGGATGAATTAGTACTGCGTGCGCCTCCCGGGCGTCCGTTCGAAGAAGCGGGTGGTCGAGGACCGTTATTTCTGAAAGGAGGCCGTGGTCCGCGCGGACCGCGATTGCCGCCTGGGCCGTCGGATCTCCCGCCGCGCATCGGCGGCCGCGGGGATCGGCTGTCATTTCGAGAAGGATGCACTGACGAGATTGTATGGTCTTCATTATTTTGAGGGGTGCGGGAATTGTTGCCAGGGGCAGGTGCCGGAGCTGGTGCGGAAGTCATGGAGTTGTAAGTAGGTTAGATTCTAATTTTTAATATTTTATTCACGTGTATTTTTACGCGCTATGAATTAGCGTGAACTGCGGGCTAAAAATGGCCACACAGATTCAGTGCGTCGGTACCAGTTTTCGACATTTGCGAAACGGTCCGCAGGCGACGTTATCTGTGGCAGTATAACTCCTTTAAGATCATTTGGCACGGCGTAGACAAAATCCGGGGATTCAATAAAGGCCGCTGGATAATCGGCAGCGATCAAGGCATTCACCTCTGAAAGATCTTTGACTCGGGTGGCAGGATCAGTTTCCGCGCGAATCTTCGTCAATAAGGTATCTACGGCAGGGTTGTTATAGGCGGTGAGATTCAATCCGGGACTCGCTTGTTCTTTTGAATCCCAAAAATCATACAGATCATCGCTTTTACCTACTACCATGCCGAAAAGGAGTGCCTGGTAAGCACGCGGCTGGATGACGCTCTGATTGAGATCCCCCGACTCATAGAGCTGCAGTGAAGTCGGTATCCCCAGCTCTTTCCAGTCAGTTTGTACCGCTTCGGCAATCCTTTTCAACTCGGGAACGTTCGCAGTCTTAAGCGTGACCGACAGTGTTTCCCCGGAAGCGTTTTTCCACTCATGCGTGCCCGCATCGAGTTTCCACCCACCCTTTTCAAGAATTGCTGTGGAGCTCGCGATGCGATTTTCTGATGAGGGCACTGGAAGACTCACCACCCCTTGACCTGGAGGCACGGGGCCAGCAATCGCTGTCGCATAGCCACCAAGCAAATTTTTCACGATCACCTGTCGATCTACCGCAACCGATAACGCCTCCCGCGCAGGCTGCTTTGCAAAAAGGTCACCTGATTTTGGATTGAAGAATACAGCAAAGACGCGCGCATACGGAGCAGTGACAACCCTTTTAGCGGTAACCCCCGAGGCACTCTCAACGGCGTGAGAAGTGACCGCATTTTGAAGCGAGGATTGATCTCCAAAAAATACAAAGTGTAAAGAATCAAGATACGGCCGGCCAAGAGGATAGTTTGGATTGCTCGTCACCGTATAGCTGGTAATCGAATTATTCTTGTTGCGCACAATTTCTCTCGGTATGAATGGTCCTGCACCGACGGGCCTTACTTCGAGGTCTGAAAAAGGAAATTCATCATTGGTTACGGTACGCCAGAGATGCGCCGGCAATATACCGAGCGTCGTATCTTCCAGAAAAGGTGCGTACGGAGCAGATAAGGTGAACTGGACGGTACGTGAATCAATAGCGGTAACTGCGACATTGCTCCAATTGGCGTACTCAGGACTCTTCAAAGCAGGATCTTGCGCTTTCTGAATAGTAAAGACGACATCGTTTGCCGTCACGGGAGAGCCGTCCGAAAATTTTGCATTATTTCGGAGGGTGAACTGATACGTCTTACCATCAGGCGATACGATATAACTTTCGGCGAGTACGGGAATAAGAGCGCCATCCGGACCTTCGCCCATAAGTCCTGCATAGGTGAGCGCACTAATATCCCGATCGGCATCAGAGAGCGCGAGTAGGGGATTAATGAATCGAGGCGATCCGACAACTCCTTCGGTGAGGCCCCCTCCATATACCGGTTCGGTTATAAGAATTTTTTTCTCAAGCGCGTAGACGCTTATGAGACTCAACCCGGCAATAAGCACACCGAGAATACCAAAAATGAATCGGTCGCTGGGGGGCAATACTCTCAAATAATCCGCAAAATCTGCGAAGAACGGCACGGAATGCCGCGCAAAGAGAAAAGTGCGGAGCTTTTGTAGGCGCTCCTTCATGGTGGTTGGATGGATTAGATGAGAAACCCGGCAATTGCCGTCGCCACGAAAAGGACAGCAATCACGATGCTTGCATTGAATAGGAATTTCTCTGCGCCGCGTCGTTTGTAGAATGTCGAGGCGAAATTGTCACCACCAAAGGCTCCTCCGAGGCCGGCGCCGCGCTGCTGGAGCACGACACCGATGATGAGGAGGAGCGCGAGTGTTATTTCTGCGTAGGGCAGTAGTGCCTTGAGTGTCTCCATCTGTAGGAAAAACCTTACCACGGCACTCTATGCCGAGCAAGAACCGCTGAGACCCTCGCTTTACTAAATAGAGTAGCTGTGGCATTGTAAGGATGGAAATTTACTCTGGCTCTTCGTAAAGTCACGTAAGGGAGGAAGGAAAAATGAGAATACTCATCTCCGATGACGATACCAATCTCAGAAACCTCATAAGGCGAATCCTGCAGAATAGGGGATATGAAGTGGAAGGGGTGGAGAATGGGCAGGATCTAATCGATACGCTCCACTCGAGTGAGAAATTCGATCTCCTGATCACGGATAACGATATGCCCGCGATCACTGGAATCGAAGCAATACGTCGCATCCGGGCAGATGTGAGGCACGAGAAGCTTCAGATCATACTTTTTAGCGGGAACGCTGAACATCGGCCGGAGGTGCGGAAACTTGGAGGAGAATTCGTCGATAAGGCGGAGCGGCTAGCAAATCTTCTTTCAATAGTCGACGAGATCAACTCCTCTTTGCGGTCGACCTGCCGCCTTCATCTTGTGTGAACTCAGTGCCGCCCCAGACTTCGGGTGGCACTTTTTATTTTTTTAAGTATCTAAAATAGAAAGATTGGACCATTCCTTGACCGGACTATTCTAGGTCTCTATAATGCAGATACGACCGGTGTCGAACCGGGGTAAATAGTACACACGTGTAGCCATTCACGTCGATTTTTATAAACGATCGGTAATTTCATCTCTTAATTATGCCAAAAGCAGACACTCTTTCGATTTCACCTCTTGGAGATCGTGTCGTCGTGAAGCCATCATCAAAGAATGATGAAAAAACATCAACGTTCGGTATCATCATCCCTGACACTGCAGACAAAGAACGCCCCGCAAAAGGCACCGTGGTCGCCGTGGGACCTGGCAAGACCGAAGACGGGAAGCTCGTGGCAATGGGGGTTAAGGTCGGACAAACCGTTCTCTTTTCAAAATATGGCTATGACGAAGTCAAAGTAGACGAGCAGGAGTACTATATCCTTTCTGAGTCCAGCATTCTCGCAGTCATTACCAAATAGCACGACAAATATATGGCAAAACAAATTCTTTTTGGTGAAGAAGCACGCAAAGCACTGCAGGAAGGCATTCGAAAATCTGCGCATGCCGTGAAAGTGACGCTTGGTCCGCGTGGCCGCAATGTAGTGTTGGACCGTTCCTATGGGAGTCCGCATATTACCAATGACGGAGTTTCTATTGCAAAAGAAATTTCATTCAAAGATAAGTTCGAGAACATGGGCGCACAGATTGTGAAGGAAGTCGCAAACAAGACGAACGACGGTGTGGGTGACGGCACGACGACCACGGTCGTGCTCCTCGAAGCGATGATGGAAGAAGGACTTGCCCGTGTCACAAAAGGCGGCAATGCCATGGCCGTGCGAGCGGGTATGGAGATGGCACGTAACGCCGCCGTCGCAGAATTGAAGAAAATGGCGAAGCCGATAGTCGGTAAACTTGAAGTAAAACAAGTTGCTTCTAATTCTGCCGAGTCGGAACAACTAGGAACAATCATCGCTGAAACAATCGATAAGGTCGGCAAGAATGGTGTGGTGACCGTCGAAGAATCACAAGGCATGGAACTTTCCTATGAAGTTGTCGAAGGTCTTCAGATTGATAAAGGATATGTTTCCGCATACATGGTCACCAACCCAGAGCGTATGGAAGCTGAAATGCGCGACGCGTCAATCCTCGTGACTGATAAAAAGATCGGAAGCGTGCAGGAAATTCTTCCGCTTCTCGAGAAAGTTGCGCAGTCCGGCAAGAAAGAATTGGTGATCGTCGCAGACGATGTGGAAGGAGATGCGCTTGCTACGTTCGTGGTGAATCGCCTTCGTGGTACGTTCAGCGTGCTTGCGGTAAAAGCACCTGGCTATGGCGATAAGAAAAAAGAGATGCTGGCTGACATCGCGGCAGTGATAGGTGCGCAAGTGGTTTCCGCGGACACCGGTAACACTTTTGAAAATACGACGCTTTCCATGCTCGGGAAGGCGAGCCGCGTGGTAGCTGGCAAGGACACGACCGTGTTTGTGGGAGGAAAAGGAAAGAAGGCTGACATCGAGGCGCGAGTAAAACAGCTGCAAACATTGCTCGGACAGTCGGATTCTAAATTTGATAAAGAAAAACTCGAAGAACGCATCGCGAAACTCACGGGTGGTGTTGCCGTCATCCGCGTGGGTGCTGCAACCGAAACAGAAATGAAATATCTGAAAGACAAAATTGATGACGCTGTCAAAGCGACGAAGGCGTCCATCGAAGAAGGTATTGTTCCAGGCGGCGGTACGGCACTCGCTAAGGTTTCAAAGAAGCTCGCGAATGCAGCCGATGCCACCGGGGCAAAAAAGATGGGTTCCGACGAGAAAGCAGGTTATGACATTGTGGTGCGTGCGCTCACACAGCCGCTCCGCCAGATTGCTATGAATGCCGGCAAGGATGACGCATCGCTTATCGTCCGTGAAGTCGAAGCCGCAAGAGGATATGCGGGATACGATGCACTTAAGGATGAAATGGTAGACGACATGGTGAAGGCTGGGATTATCGATCCAGTGAAAGTCACACGCGGAGCGGTCGAGAATGCGGTTTCAGCGGCAGCTATTCTTTTGACGACGGAAGTTGCTGTTGCTGACATTCCTGAGCCGAAGGCACCTATGGGAGGTGGCGGGGGAGGAATGGGCATGGACGGAATGGATTTCTAAAAACCTTCAGGTGTAAGTATAGAAAGAAGCGCCGCGGTCCCGAAGGGCCGCGGCGCTTTCGCGCGATAGTCTATTTCCACAGAACGCCGGCAGCGCTCAGGTCATCCCGGCTCACCAAGAGCGGCGCGAGGGCGCAGAGAAACAACCCAACGGTGCCGAGGAGAGCAAGTCCGAGCACTCCCGTGGCAGCGCGGAAACAATTTTTCAAGATCATGGGGACCTCCTTTCCACCTACACTATACCTCATTCCAAACTATTGACAAGTCCAGAAAAGTGCTATACTTATGGCACTCACTAACGCACACCTATGATCATTCTTTACGTCATCATCGCACTCGTCGTTCTCATCCTGCTCTGGATCGCAGTGTCATACAACGGATTCATTTCGCGCGTAAATCGCACCAAAGAAGCATGGGCAGACATCGACGTGCAGCTCAAGCGCCGCTATGATCTCATTCCTAATCTGGTCGAGACCGTCAAAGGATATGCGTCGCACGAAAGCGCTGTATTTGAAAATGTAACGAAAGCACGCTCGCAGGCTATGCAAGCAGGCACTACTGCGGACAAAGCTCAAGCAGAAAATATGCTTACCGGGGCACTCAAATCTCTCTTCGCTGTTTCGGAAGCTTATCCTGATCTCAAAGCTAATCAGAACTTCCTTCAACTCCAGCAGCAGCTCGGCGATACTGAGGACAAAATTCAAGCTGCTCGTCGCTTCTACAATAGTAACGTGCGTGATCTCAACATCGCTATCGAACAGTTCCCGGGAAATATCATTGCCTCCTCATTCCATATTGGCAAAATGGATCTCTTTGAATTGGGTGACACCGATGCTGCAGCAAGGGAACCAGTAAAGGTTAGTTTCTAAATTATCTATGGCGACGGCCCCTGTATCCGCAGCGCCAAGTCCAATTCATCAGGAGTTGCATCGCATCGCGATCACGGGAATTATCTGGAAGAAGGATGAAAAGGGAATCTATTCCTATCTCATCACCAAACGTTCGCCGCATAAAAAAGCGTGGCCAAACAAATGGACCATTCCCGGAGGAGGTCTGAATGTAGACGATTATCTCAAGACTAAAGCAACTCACCAGAATGATGAGAGTCCGCAATGGTATAACGCCGTCGAGAAAGCTCTGCGGCGAGAGATCAAAGAAGAGGTAGGACTCGAAGTCGAAAACATCGAATATCTTCTCGACGTGGCGTTCATTCGACCCGATGGTGTGCCCGCCATTGTTCTCAGTTTTTATTGTAAATACATCGACGGAGAAGTAATTTTGGACAATGACGCGACCGAGTATGCGTGGATAACCGTTGAGGAGATTTCGAAGTACGAACTCATCCAAGGTATCGATCACGAAATAACATTGGTTAACGAACGTCTTACGCGGTAAATTATTTTTGAAATCACTATGGCAAATCCTCCAACCTTATATCAAGAACGATCCAGCAATATATGGCGTACTGCGTTTCTTATGACCGGCTTTTTAGTTGTGGTCATCGCGATCGGCTTTGCTGTTTCCTACTATTACAATTCTTCAGCGATTCTGTATGTCGCAATCGCTTTTGCGATCGGGATGAATTTCTATAGCTACTGGTTCTCCGATAAACAAGTGCTCTCGATGACGAATGCCCGACCCGCAACAAAGGAAGAATTCTTTGATTTCTATACAGTGACTGAAAACCTCGCTATTACAGCAGGTATTCCCATGCCCAAGCTCTATGTTATAATTGATCCTTCCCCGAACGCCTTCTCTACCGGGAGGGACGAAAAACATGCCGTTGTCTGCGCCACCACGGGCCTTTTGGGGATAATGACTCGACCCGAGCTCGAAGGGGTTATTTCTCACGAGCTCTCCCACATTCGCAATCGCGACATCTTGCTCATGACGGTGGCGGTAGTGCTCGCTGGTTTTGTAGCCATCATCGCCGACATCTTTTTGAGAATTTCTTTTTGGGGAGGAGGCATGCGTGGACGCAGCGATGATCGCGGTGGGGGAGGAATGTTTCTTCTTGTTTTTAGTATCGTTGCTATCGTTCTTGCTCCTCTTGCAGCAAAGCTCATCGAGCTCGCAATTTCCCGTCGCAGAGAATATCTTGCCGACGCCTCAGGCGCGCTGCTCACCCGTTATCCGGAAGGATTGGCATCGGCGCTTCAAAAGATCGGAAATTCCTCACCAATGCAAAGACCGAGTCATGCGACTGCGCACCTTTTTATAGGTGATCCTTTTGGACCGAAGCCAACGGACTGGATCGACAAGCTTTTTTCCACCCATCCACCTATCGCAGAGCGCATCAGCGCTTTACTAGGGACGACGCTGGTTGCGGGGGATAATTAATCGATTCTTCATGAAATTAAGGTATTTTTAAAAGAAGAGGGTAGCAGGGCCTTGACTTTTTTACAGTTTAACTGTATGACTAAATATGGATAGAAGAGACTCCTGACAGGGCATCCTGAAGTCACTGCTACCGGGCACAGAAATACTATTACTTATTCATCGTCGCATCAGTTTGATGCATCACTTATTTATCATGAAATATCTACAGACTCGCTTTCCGAGATTGACCAAAGGTCTCGGACTACTTTCCGCCAGCATCCTTTTACTCGGGATGATGGTATCAAATGTTCCAAACTATGCTTTTGCTAAAGCGGGACATACAAATTCAGGTTCAACTACTGAGGTATCTTCGGGTACCGATTCTTCGGTTGCTATTCCTGATCCAGTCGTAGCCCCTACTCCCGTGGTTGCTCCGGTGGAGGTAACTTCCCCGGATCCAGTTGCGAGCACTACTGCTCCAACCGATCCTACGGCACCCACTGACCCAGTCGCACCAATAGCGCCTGCAACTTCGACTCCTCCTACCTCAGTCGTTGCGTCAAGCAGCAGCATGGTAACGATTATTGCGAGCAGCATTGTGTGTAATGACGAGGAAGCACTTCCGAATCTAGGAGGATCGTTTCACAACACTGACGCATCAACCGTCCCTACGTTTCTAGCCACTCATCACGATTGCCATCTTGCAATCGATAAGAATTGGGATTTTGAATGGGGCAATCAGAATGCACCACGAAGCCCCGGCGATGCTACCGGTCCCTACAATCATGGCTATACAACCTTCACAGGTACTAATGGTGTAGCAACAACCACTGTAGACATTAGTAACCTCACGGAAATCAAACTACGTGAAGTTCTTCCACAGGAATTCACTCCTTTCAGCAATAGCAGCAGTGATGTAAGTGCAGAATTCTATTGTGCGAATGACGGTCTCAACTACGATAACTGGGACTTCATCCGGAACCCGCAAGCGAATCAAACCTATTACTGTGTGGGTTACAACGCTCACGTCGATACTCCGAAGAGCGATTTAGTCCAGGTGCACATCTACAAATTCTTGCAGGATGCTTCAAGCACTTCTATTACTCGCGTGAGGGATGATGCTGGCCTCGCGCCATTTCCGATGACGGCTACGTGGCAGACCGCAAATCTTAATGGGGGTGCGACCAGTACTGGCGACTACGTACTCGGTGATAATCACGGAGGTGCGCCCTTCAAGTATGAAGCACTTACTTCTCCAATGGCCATTCCCGCGTACTACAAAACGTCAGAAGTAACTGACGGAAGTGTCACGGTAGCAAATGCCGATGCATGTACCTCACTAAGCCAATATTATCTCGTTGGATACCGTACTGGTATTAACCTTGATGAGGCTAAAGTCGCACCGACTACATCTGCGGCACCTGAATTCACGGGACTTACTTCCGATGAAGCAGTGATTGTTGTAAATGCACGATGCACCACGACTGGTGGAAGCACTGGCGGTGGCACAGGTGGCGGAGGAGGTACTTCAGGTGGCGGTGGCACAGGTGGTGGTATAAGCGGCTCGAGCGGCGGAAGCATTGGCACCGCCGGTCAGGTTCTCGGTGCTTCAACTGGCCTTGTACCTCAAGGACAAGTGCTTGGAGCGAGCTGCGGTATAATCCTTACTACCTATCTCCGTGATGGAAAAAGTAATGATGCAGACCAGGTTCGTGTCCTCCAGCAATTCCTCAACGGTGACCTCGGCATTACGCTTCCTGTTACTGGAACATTCGACTCATTTACCGAAACAGCCGTGAATATTTTCCAAGTAAAATATTCGAGCGATGTTCTCGCTCCATGGGTACCGTTTGGCCTCGCCAGCGATCACACCCCAACAGGCTACGTCTATAAGACGACACAGCGCAAAATCAATCTTATCGCGTGTCCTTCTCTCGACTTGCCGCAGCCTCAGTTGCCGTAAGCTCTCGAATACACGTAAAAGCAGTTTGAAACGAAAGAAGCCGCGCCTTTGGCGCGGCTTCTTTCGTTCTGTATACCCTTGCTAAAATCGTGGTAAAATTTTTACGTGTCCACAAAACCCCCATCTCCTACGGTCTCTAAACGTATCGCCGGTTACCTGCTCGGCAGCGCAGGCCTTACGGTAGGGGTCGTTCTCATTGTTGGAGTATTTTTTGCCGCACTCGAAATTGCGGGGCCAGCTCTTCGCTCAGCTCAGCTTGCAGCCGTGGTCTCAGCGACGCTGGTCGATCTCACCAACCAGGACCGTCAAGACAATCAGCTGCAAACCCTGACCGTAAATCCTATTCTCGTGCGTGCTGCCCAGGCAAAAGCAGATGACATGGCACGTTATAGCTATTTTGCGCATGTGTCGCCGAGCGGGATCAACTCATGGTATTGGTTTAAGCAAGCAGGATATCCGTTTATCTACGCAGGAGAAAACCTCGCGGTGGATTTCACGGATTCTAGTCAGGTGAACCAGGCATGGCTTAATTCTCCCACCCACCGGGCTAACATTCTGAATGGTCATTTTACTCAGATAGGTATCGCTACGGCCCAAGGGACGTTTCAGGGCCACTCAACTATATTCGTCGTGCAAATGTTTGGTACTCCTGCTCCAGGCTCTTCTGCATCAGCATCAATTCAAACAGCGATTCTGCCCGCCATACCGACTCAAATGGCTTTTGCCTCGACGAAATCCGATGAATCTTCCAGTAGTGCACAGGTGTTAGGTGTTGTGACTAACAGTGCTTCTCCTGCAACGCGACCCGCTCCCGCTTCTCCGCCCATTCGTCCTGTAGTCGCAAAAAGGTTAAGTCCCGCGACTTCGTCAGTAGTTTCTCAACCCGCACAGTCTTTTGCGACCACTGCGACGCAGAACGTTGCGAGTATTCAAGCCGCCCCGCACTATGGTCCCGTGTGGGGTTTCCTCGTGAGCTCACCAGAGGTTTTACTGCGCACATCGTATTTTATCTTGGGAGGTATCTTGCTTCTCGCACTTCTCATACGCACCGAGTTTGAGATACGGCGGCATCATCTAAGACACGTGGTTGCCGTCGCCTCACTCATCGTTTTGATGATTGTACTTTTCTTCATTGCTGATCATTTCATATTCGTACAACCGATTCTTGGTCCAGCTCAACAAATAACGGGCACATAATCTTCGCTCAAGCTTTCATAATCATTTTATATTTAATACACATATTTCACAGCTTGGACTAGATAAGATTCAAGAATGGGAGACATCTCTTCACTCAAATATCCCAAAAAGAGCCATAGGAAAGAGGTTGTTTTGCCGCAGCCGTCTGAAATGCTCGCAGAATTTTTCGGAATTATGATAGGTGATGGCGGCATCAATAATCCTTGGCAAGCAAAAATATCACTCAATTCAAAGTCCGATAGAAAATATTCTCACTATATTTTGAGCTATGTAATAATCTTTTTGGAATCGTCCCTTCTATACGAGATCGAAAAACTAAACAAAATCGAGTTATTATGCTATCGAGTATTACGCTCGTGGATTTTCTTGTAGCAAATGGTCTGCCTCGGGGCCATAAACTTAAAAACGGTCTCAAAATTCCTGAGTGGATACTCAAGAATTTTGACTATAGAATAGCTTGTGTACGTGGCCTCATAGATACTGACGGATGTTTATTTGTTCATAAACACACAGTCTCGAGCAAGGAATATAAGAACATAGGACTTTGTTTTTCAAGTTACTCATCTATACTCTTAATTCAAGTCGGGAATATATTTGAAGAATTTGGGATTATCCCGCATATTAGTACTGACGGACGAATGATCTACCTATACAAGGCTAGTGCCGTCGCGAAGTATCTTGAGGTGTTTGGTACCTCAAATGAACGCATCAGTTCAGTTTATGAAAGATGGAGAGGTGCCAGAGTGGTCTAATGGACATGCTTGGAAAGCATGCGTGGAGGAAACTTCACCGCGAGTTCGAATCTCGCCCTCTCCGCCAAGAATCAAAATCTGAATTCCCGCCGGAAACGGGGTCGGCGCGAAGCG
>JACDGK010000021.1 GCA_013815345.1 Patescibacteria group bacterium | reverse complement strand
TTCTAAGCATGCGTATTGATTGGGCACACTGATTATTGAAATGCAGCTCTGCAATTTACAAGACCTATGGAGTCTTACGGGGCATACTGTAGAACTTACAGATTATATCTCTTTTGAAATTTCCTTGAAATTGGAAACGAAAGGTTAAATCTCCAATATTAGTCTGACAATGTTTCTTCAAGTGGATCTAATTCTTGTCCACCTTCTACTGACTCCTCCTCAGCAACGATGGCGGTGGACAAGGCTTCAATCCATTGTTCCTGAGGTTCGAAATCTTCATCCACCTCCTTTTTGTACAGAAGAACCAGACGATCATGTCGTATTTTGAGTATAGAAGCAAGACCCACACAATCAGGGCCTACAGTGACCAACTTGTCATGTGTACTCTGAATACACTGCAACATATATCTATCAAAATTTTGCTCCTCCAGCTTTAGCATCGATAGTTCCGTTATGGCACATAATTGCAATTGGCGACCTTTAATCCAATTGAAAACCATTTTATCTTTAGACCAAGCTGTCCCGGGAATTGCCTTGTCGAGATCCCACATAGGGGACTCGTCATCCAAGGCATTTGCATCATTGATATCAATGCTTCTGAGTAGGTACCTACCGCTGAATAAATTATAGGCTTGCGCTCTGGAGTTATAATCTCCAACTAGCTCAACGATCTTATTACCTAGATTTTTCAGATTTACGATCGAGACTCCAGCACCACGCGTTCCAGAGGGGCCACTGAGAAGGTCTTCAGTATTCTTTTTTTTGGATGACAGATGTGCCCATAAATCTCGTTGTGCCATCAAAGCTTTCCTCTCAAGGATCTGTTTGTGGCATTCGATCCACTTACCTCCAGTACCAATACTCCAATCGGCCCGATCATCTCCAGCTTCGTCAATTAGTCGATAGGCGGCATCGACCGATCGTCGGTTTTCGAGAGCATCATATATGTCTTTGCCGGCTGGCACTTTAGGGTGAACACCACTCTGTGCATAGAATTTGATGGCAAGCTTGGCCTGCTCATCCAGAAATTCCAGAGACACCAAAATGGCTTCACCGTCAAGTGCCACCGTCTTCTGACCCACCACGTTGCTGAGCACATCCTCTGCCCTTCTTTTCGCATCTCTAGCATCTAAGCCACCCTTTTTGAATATGGCATACATCTGCGCCTTTTTGCGATCGCCAATCGCTAGGAACACATTTGTTAGGCTTCGTCGTCTTACAGCTGGAGAGGAATACCGATTCGGCACCACGAGGTGCCTGATCTGACTCCACACCCTCTCACAGCTTTCGCCCTCCGCAAGACCACTGCTAGGGATTGTACGCTGATGGTACGCAACTTGGCACGCAAATCTATGCGCATAAATGTGGAAGGATGGAATTATGAATTCGCATCTTTCGAACATTTCGGTTGCCAAGCGCTTCTTCGCGGAAACCTTGAATCTACATGCTACATCATAATAGACGAGCAATCTTGCGGGACAACTTGCCTCGGCCAGGATACTTCTTAACAGAGCAATGGGATGCTCATAAGTTTCACCTGACCTTACAAAGTTGACAGCCCGCAGAGGAATATCATGTTTGCATGCCGCAAGCATGATACCCGTCTCCTCCAAGTTCTTTGACTTTGATCTGCCACTGTCGGCTTTGAATGAATTCAAACAACCTCCCGGGTTGTTTCTCACATTTTTCATTTTCTCAGTCGCTTGTGCAGAGCTTGGCAAGTTCGGCAGGAAAATCCTGCAATCTTCTTCGCTTGGGTCCACCGCAAAGCGTGCAACATTGGCCAGCCTGCTGTGTTGAAAATTACCGTCGAGGCACACCACAGCAGACTGCCTTGCTCCTCCAAAACAAGCCGGGCACAATTGGTCAAGGGCTACGGTTGCGTTGTTTATACCAAAAGCTAGTTCTTGCGCGACACTGTACCAGTATGTGGCATCTCTGAAGTTTGCGCCAAATTTTGGGATCGGTGTCACATGTTTCTTCTGTAGCTGAAGCCTCAATCCTTCTGAATATGCTTCCTTGGACACCCCGCCGATGTTGACTGCAGTAATATAGTGGTCAAGAAGGTCCACATCGAAACCCATCTCAGCGTGCGCTGGGGAGCCAGGGAAGAAGCCTAAAGCTGCAAGCACAGTGGCCCAGTGCATGCAGATACATGAGTTGAACGCAAGCTTTGTCATCTTACCGAGGCTTATAGTTGTGATTGAGCGCTCTTCAATATCTATGCAATTACATGGGCGACGCTCAAAGTTATTACACCTCATCTGGAGGCCGGTTGCAATGTACGGTACTATAGTCTCCCAGTTCCTCACAAAGTTGGCATTCCTCCGTCTGGTAGCCGCTCCAGCTTCCTTTGGTTCCGTTCTTGAAAGGCTTGCAATGGCCGTAGCCATCCTCGCTGCAAAACCATCGCCAGAGTTAAGGTTCCGGTCTTCCTCTTCCTCTTCCTCCTCCTCTACTTCCATCCAGTTGTCCTCCAAAGTCTTACTGATATCATTAATGTCATTCATATCGGAACCAGTGACATTTGGAACGTTCGGGTACACACTGGGGCTTGCGTGCAATCTTGGATCGGGAATACCGTAGATTCTCTCAAATGTATACTTCTCATTCTTTGCCTGTTGCTTTTTCTCAGGCTTTTCAAAAAGGCTTTTATGGCGCCAGAAGTTTCCAGTTCCATCTCGTCTACTGTGGTCTTTCTTTTTGCCCATGATATCGTGTTATGTCGTGTGGTACCTTTTTTACGCGTGATCAACCGGAGTTGTAAATTGGCTAATTTGTCATTTTTAACGTGTCATATTAGAGATGTACATTACTCATTGCCCTTTTGGCTAGCAAATTTTGCCGTTTTCTATGCTGGTGGGGCATTTTATACTATTTTTTTGGTGCAGGTTGCCTGACAGCCAGACTGGCTCTTCAGGTTTCATGACAGACAACAGTACAAAATGAGCCGTGCCGAATCTACGCACTAATCTGACACCACTTCTGGATTTGGAGCAAAGAGCTTTAGCAAAACTACTGATTGTTAGCCAGTTCGTATATGAACACTGCTTCTGATCCTCTAATGAACCTGTTGGGTGAGTCGTACGCGAAGCTAAAACACGCTTGTTTGAAATAATTTCGCGCCAAAGCCCTCCGTCCCCGTCCAGAAATCCAGGAGCAAAGTCACTCCATGCTGGAGCTGCCTAAAGTGAACCTCTCCGTATCGCAAACTCGAAGTTGAACCCCTAAGCGTGGAGCTCTTATTCAAGGATGATGGATTGGAAGTAGGTGTTGCAAACTGGGAGTTCTGTGCACTTTTTCCTCAATCCAATTGTTCACCACCGGCAAAATGTCTCTCAAATATAGCTCCTTTAGGCCATACATGATCAGTTTGAGACGAAGTATCTCCGAAAGCGTGTTTAGGGTGTGAGGTTCAGTGCTATAGTGCACCGGTTCAAGCACCCGAAAGTATT
>JACDGK010000020.1 GCA_013815345.1 Patescibacteria group bacterium | reverse complement strand
TTAACGCGCTCCATCGTTTCATGAACATTCAATGATGCTGATTCCTCTGACATAATTATTATGTTCCGGAACAGTAAGACAGATAACGATTGGCATAACCGGCGAGCGCGAGCGATTGTGCATAAGAAGCGACGTTGAAGCGAGTCCGGTTGATGCCGTTGTTAGATGTGTCGCTGCTCGAAGAACTCAATCCGATTCCCGAACCAATCGTAGAAAGAAAAACGCTCTATCCCCTCAATCTGGACCTCTTCCTTGATTTCTGCCCCGTTCTCCTTCAGATAAGCGCGCACCGCCTCCAAGTTCTCTACCTTGAACGCCGGATGGCGTTTTGATCTAGCTTGTGGCTCCTCGGCTCCGAGATGAAGCCCGATCCCGGCCACCTCATACCACAATCCACCATTCTTCTTCAGCTCTGCGGGCTTTTCCACCTCGGCTAAACCAAGAATCCCGCCGTAGAACTCTCGCGCTCTTTCTTCCCCGCCGATGGGGATGGCCAGTTGGACATGATCTAACCTCTTGATCTGAATCTTCATACTCAAAATATTACTACACTCGCAAAGAAGAAACATCTAACGTCCGGCATAACCGGCGAGGCGCATCTATATAGATGAAAAGCACCCTGAGAGCGAGTCCGGTTGATGCCGTTTATAGGTGTACCAGGTTCATTTCTTCTGCTTTCTAACTTGGATAGTAACGAATATCCATCTTAGAGTTGTGAAGATGTGAACATGCTCGGTAGGTGTGACGAATCTTCATGCAAAA
Source organism: Patescibacteria group bacterium (assembly GCA_013815345.1). Classification (GTDB taxonomy): domain Bacteria; phylum Patescibacteriota; class Minisyncoccia; order Phycocordibacterales; family Phycocordibacteraceae; genus C7867-001. The sequence continues at coordinate 2,763 of JACDGK010000020.1, read as the reverse complement.
GCGCTCGAGACGCTTACTAACAACTCTTCGCACACCCACCGCGCTCGCTTCGGCTCAACAACGAATCCTCAGTTGATGTCCCTTGCCCGAAACGGACTCTACTATAAATATTTCGCTGAGCTCAAGCCAGCATGTTTCGCCCTTGATCGAATACTTTGTTTGTGGGAGAAACTCATCATGGAATTTGCTGCTTTCGTTGGTTGGGATTGGGCCGACCAAAAACATGACCTTTGCCTGATTGATGTGGCGTCCGGGAAAAAAGAAAGATCCGTCATCAAAAGCACACCAGAAGCGATCGATGAATGGGCCACTTCAATGCGGAAGCGCTTTAGTGGACGTCCTGTCGCCGTCTGTTTGGAGCAATCTCGTGGCCCGCTGATCTTCGCGTTATTGAAGTACGATTTCCTGATCCTCTACCCGGTCAACCCGACCACTCTCGCTAAATACAGAGAAGCCTTCTCGCCCTCTCGTGCCAAAGATGATCCGACGGATGCCGAGTATGCGGCTGAACTGGTGATGCAACACCGCGACCGCTTGAAAGCCTGGCGGCCGGATGATGAGAAGACCAGAACCTTGCAGTATTTAGTTGAGCATCGCCGGAGAATAGTTTCGGACCGGACCCGCGTCAGTAATCGGATGACGGCCCTCTTGAAGCTCTATTTTCCGCAGGTTTTAGACTGGTTCGACGATGTTCGGACCGATCTCGTCTGTGACTTCCTCCTGCAGTGGCCGACCCTCGAGGAAGTCAAACGCGTCAGACGTCCAACACTGGAGAAGTTCTTTCGCTCGCATCACTCGGTCAGCACCAAGACCAATGAGCAGCGTTTCGCTTCGATCAAGGAGGCCGTTCCCTTAACCAATGACGTGGCCGTCATCGCTGCTTCGGTCGTGATGAGCAAGGTGCTGGCCAACCAGATGAAGGTAACCATCGCAGCCATCCGAGAGTTCGACAAAAGAATAGAAGAGTTGTGTGCCGCTCACGATGACTTCCATCTGTTTGCTTCTCTGCCTGGCTCCGGTACCGTCTATAGCTCACGGCTCTTGGCTGCCTTTGGCACCGATCGAGAAAAGTACGAGAGCGCTGACGAGATGTCATGCCTCGCCGGCATTGCTCCGGTGATGGAAAGAAGCGGCGCGTCATGCTGGGTGAGATGGAGATACTTCTGTCCGAAGTTCCTGCGACAGTCATTCGTCGAATACGCCGGGGAATCGACGAAACATTCGTTCTGGGCACGAGCTTACTACGAGCAACAAAGAGCGAAAGGTAAAAGCCGGCAGGCAGCCGTTCGGGCACTGGCTTTCAAGTGGATCAGAATCATCTACCGCTGCTGGCAAACACGCACTGAGTACAACGAAGTTAAATATCTGGAGAGCTTGCGGAAGAAGGGTTCATCACTGCTTGGCTTCGCTGCCAGTCATGCGGCTTAGCAGAAAGAAAATGCTTGACGGGAAGGCCTCAGCTGGTTGTTAGGCTTCGCCTCTCTGCGCAGGTAATGCAGGGCCATTCTCGCGCGATACTCTGATGAGAAATCGGAGTGCTTCATTCACTGATTCTGCATCTGGAAAGACATTAGCTACATCCGACTCCAACTTCACGATATTACCGACAAAACTCTTTCTGCCGGGGCCGAGCCTTCTCACCCGCAAACTCTTGAGATCGTATTCGGCACGAAGCTCATCTTCCATCTCTATTTCATCCTTCTTCATAATCTCTCCGCTCCGCTGGCGTTACCTCTCTGGCGCTAATTAGATGAATCGCCTCACCGCGCTCTGTGTACGAAACAATTAACAAACGGCCATGCTGTGACATTTCCATAATAACATAGCGATGTTCCTCGTATGAATGATCCGGGTCATAGAAATCAATATAGAGCGGGTCATCAAAAACAGTTGCTGCTTCATCAAAGGAAACACCGTGTTTGGCAAGATTTGTTTCGGCTTTTAAGTCGTCCCGCTCGTATTCCATGTCAGACAGTATATCATCGTAGTGAGATATAGAGAGGCGCGTTTTGTGGCACTTGCGGTAGAAGCCTAACGCCCACCATAACCCGCGCGCACGGTTGTTTGAGAATAAAATGCCTTCTGGCTGCGCGTCGGGTTGATGGTGTTGTTATGCTGCCCATTTAGATTAGCGACTTTGCATTTACCGCTTTCAGCTAGACAGAAGGCCCATCCCTTTAGATTTTCTCCTCCCTATCCTACTTATTCATCTCTAATCGCAGCCCTCGCTTTCTGCGCTAACTCAGCTGGCACTTCTTCAAATCCATGTGCGGTGCGAGCATGTTCCGCGACTTGGCCCATGATTTCATCCTCGGTTTCACCACGAGCGACGAAATCACAATCCGGCCCAACATCTCGACAACTCATTTGCTTGGACATTAAATTTCTCCTTTAACCAATAGAACTTAGAAGATTGAACTGCGCTGGCAGCATAGACTGAGACGATTGATCAACGCAATGGAGAGGTGGCAACTTTTGAATTAGCGAAGAAGCATAACGCCTGGTTTCAGCGGCCCGCACGGACCCACATTGATAACAAACTTGCTGGAAGCGGGTCCGCTGCAAACCTTTGTTGGGCGGCGGCCTGGAATCAAGCAGCCGTTTGCCTCAATTTGCTGATTGCTTCCTGCGGCACTTCGACAAACACAAAGTAAGCGGCTGGATAGACATAATCTTCGCCCGTTTCATCTATCACTCGGATGTAATTACTTTTCGCCGCCGATTCATCAGGCAATACTTGGTAAACAGTTCTCACCTTTAAAT
>JACDGK010000006.1 GCA_013815345.1 Patescibacteria group bacterium | reverse complement strand
GAAAGCCCGTGCACGGCTCTTCAATGCGGTTATAGGGCTTGTGATAGTACTCGTGGCCTGGCTTCTCATAGATTCCCTTATGAAGGTTATCTATAACAGTGGAAGCTCCTTTGGACCCTGGAACTCTATACTGGCTGATAGTGGAGACAAGTGCTTCATAGCTAAAGCCAACCCTCCTCCTCTTCCTGGCCTCACGGACGCTGCTAACACTAGTGGAGGGACTGGAGGGACTGGGCCGAGTGTGCCTGGGGCGGGGGGGACATTGCCACAAAACGGAACAGGGGCGTGTTCCGCAAGTACTGTTCAAAGCAGCGCTGCTGCAGGAGGTTATAATATTTCGAGTTCAGAAGCCACGATACTGGCTTGTCTTGCTCGACCGGAAAGTGCATGTGGTCAAAAGACTACAGGGGCTACGACTCCTGGGGGACAATCTACAAGCGCTTCTGGCCCGTGGCAAATACTTTTAGGTGCAAAAGATTCTTGCCACAGTTTAAATATTCCTGCTTGCGGAAATCTTAATTGCTCCGCCGCTTACAGTGGAGGGCATCCAAAGCCGGATGCTCAGTCTCAAGCACTTGCCGCGCAGTGCCAAGCAGCTGCAAACAATCTAACCTGTAGTGCGTCTGCAGCAGCTTGTCTTATCCAAGCAAACCATGGAAGCTACGGGGCTTGGACAGCTGACCCTCGCAGCTCCACCCAAAAAGCTTGCGTTGCAAGTGGTGGCGGATAATAAGTGGTAAAATCATTAAAATGAACAGGAAATTTTTAATCCTTGCGATCCTTTTGATTCTTATTGGGATATTACTCGCCGGTTTTCTCGTATATAAATATATTACTCCAGCTCCTCAACCACCTGGTTCACAGAATCAAATTACCTTCCCTTCTTCTGGTACGGGAACAGGAAATATTCCTCCTGGCCCTTCAACCGCGCAGATGCCAGTTGGTACACAATCTGGAAACACGATACAGGTTAAAGATTTCATACATAATGGAGAGACGATTTCGGATGTTGAAAATACCGGATCGTACCTTCTTGCGGGAAGCCTTGGATATTGCTTACCTAATATTAAATGTACGGCAGCGACGAGTACCAATTTTAACATTGGCTTTGATAGTAAGGCTCAGGCCTTTACGATCGCTCTCTTGAAGGAACCTATTGGAAATGCTCGTCACGAGGCTGAACAATTTCTTATTAGTCGACTGGGTATACCTGCAGAGGAGCTTTGTAGTCTGAATTATTATGTTGGCACAACGTATTTCGTAAATGAATCGTACGACAGCGGCAATCTTGGATTCAGTTTTTGTCCTGGAGCCACGAAACTTCCGTAATAAATAGAAAAATCCCGCACAGTACCCTCCAGGCACCCTTTTCCGTGAAGAAAAGCGAACGAATCGCCTGAGGATGCTCCCAGCGCTCCCACAGTAAAGTGGGTACCAGAAAGTCCTTGGGGAAACGCCCTGAAGCCGTCAAGCCTTTGCCTAGAGGGTAGTGAGCAGGATTTAAAATACAAAAGCCCTGTGATTGATTTTTTGTGCAGGCACAAAAAATCCTCTCTCGCGAGAAGGTGCATATATCAGGCCGACCCTGAGTATGATATAATGCTAGCATAGTCTGATTATATGTCAAGTACCCCTGATATCGTCACGGTAGTGCTGCGAACGCCAGATCGACAACTGGATGCGACCTTGCGACCTTCCCTTTGGGACGAATATGTCGGGCAAAGTCATGTAAAAAATAACGTGCAAGTGTTGCTGGAAGCAGCAAAAAAAAGAAATGACATGCCTGAACACGTGCTTTTCTATGGCCCTCCGGGGGTTGGGAAAACGACACTCGCACACCTTGTAGCCTCAACACTTGAGGCGCCTCTTCGCAACACCTCTGGTGTTGCGATTGAACGCCCTGGCGACCTCGCCGCCATTCTTACGAACCTGGAACCTGGCTCAATACTTTTCATAGACGAGATACACCAACTTTCCCGAAAGATCGAGGAACTCCTCTACCCTGCCCTTGAGTCGGGAGTGTTAGATATTGTGCTCGGAAAAGGTCCTTCGGCGCGAACGGTCGAGCTTACGCTTCCTGCATTCATGCTCGTGGGTGCGACGACTCGCGTCGCACAGCTTTCGGGCCCGCTTCGTTCGCGTTTCGGCGGTGGGGTGTACCAGCTCGATTTTTATTCTGATGAAGATCTTCGGGCAATCATTAAACGATCAGCAAAAGTCCTGGGGCTTGATGCGCCAAGTACGGTTGTGGAAAAAATCGCGTCGAGAAGTCGCGCGACTCCGCGGGTTGCGAATGCACTTTTGAAACGTGTCCGCGACTATGCTGAAGTGCATGAGAAAGAATTAACACCTGAAGTATGTGATGCTGCCTGTTTGCTTTTCGGTATTGACCCGCTTGGTCTCACGAAAGACGATCGACGCTATCTCCAAACACTGCAAGATGGCTTCAAAGGCGGTCCTGCCGGCGTGCGAGCACTTGCCTCCGCACTCCACGAAGATCCTGACACCATTGAAAACGTGTACGAGCCGTATCTTTTGCGTTTGGGTTTTATTGAACGGTCCTCACGTGGGCGTATTCTTACCGACACCGGTCGAAGCTATCTGAAATCTTAAATTTTAATTACTATGTCTGGTCACAGCAAATGGTCACAAATAAAAAGACAAAAGGGCGCCTCGGACGCAGCAAAGAGCCGCACCTTTTCTCGCTTTGGAAGACTCATAACCCTGGAGGCGAAAAAATCAGGTGGTAATCTTTCGTCACCGGGACTTTCCGCGGCTATTGCACGTGCGAAAGAAGTAAACATGCCGAAAGACACGATCGAGCGCGCGATAGCAAAGGGTAATTCTAAAGATGCACATGATCTTGAGCAGGTGGTATATGAATTTTATGGACCTGGTGGCGCGGCTTTCGTCGTTGACGCGCTCACCGATAACAAAAACCGTACGACACAGGAGGTAAAACATTTGCTTACGAAAAATGGCTACGAACTTGCTGCTCAAGGTAGCGCGCTTTGGGCTTTTACGAAAACTCCGGATGGATCTTTCCTGCCAAATGAACCACTCGTTGAGGTTATTGGGGATGAGGAGAATAACGTTGGTGAAATGTTAGGACTTTTAGATGATCATGAAGACGTGCAGCAGGTATTTTCAAATGCACGAGGCTATGAGAGCACACGCGAATAATTATATGTGCAGTCTAATAGGTAATCCTCGATGAACAATTTAAAACGAGTACTTGCAATCGATCCTGGATTTGATCGCATGGGTATTGCGGTCGTCGAGGGGGATGCCAGCAAGCCGACCTATGTGTGGAGTGACTGTATCCTTCCCCCAAAAGGGACCCGGGAAGCACGACTCTACGCGGTGCAACGTGCTGCTGAGCAAGCAATTGCGCAGTACGCACCAGATGTATTCGCGCTCGAGACGCTCTTTTTTAGTACGAATGTAAAAACAGCTATCGGCGTTGCTGAGGCGCGCGGCGCAATACTCGCGGCAGCCGGCAAAGCCGGCTGCCGCGTGGTTGAATGCTCGCCGCAAGAAGTAAAACTTGCCGTTACCGGCTATGGTGCAGCGGATAAAACTGCCGTGGCTCGAATGATTCCTCAGCTTATCTCCTTACCGCCTAAAAAGCGCCTCGATGATGAGCTCGATGCTATCGCACTAGGCATCGCTGCACTCACCAAACGCTTTTCATAGCTTCTTTTCATTATTTTATTATTTTTCCACCATAAAGGTGTTTCTTGTTTCCTAACTCGATGACTCATAAGGAAACAATGTCATTGATTTCTCATGTGGAAAAGTACAAAATCCTATCCACATCTCCGGCCATACCGTCTTGCAATGTGCAGTCGGTTTGTTACACATAAGGGGTTGCCCGTTCATAGACGGAATTTACCGATAAATAATTTATTGCTATGGCTCTTGATGACGAACTTCACAAAGGATTTGATGAAGAAGATCCAATAGGTTTGGTTCCTGGAGAAGAAGGAGAAGAAAACGAAGCAAAGGCCCTTGCTGATCACGGGCTTCATCTGGAAGATGAAGAAGACGAGGAGGAAGAGGAGGATGAAGACGAAATTTTAAGTGCCGAAGACGAGTTAGAAGAGACGTATTAGCTATGAATGAGAGCGGCCCCTGCGGGGCCGCTCTCATTGCAATTGTGTTAGGATTTACCCAATGCCGCAGAATAGTTCTTCGAAAAAAAGCTTGTATCATCGCTTTTTACATAATCCCGCCCCGCTTTTAAAAGTGGTTTTCATTGCCTTGGGGGTGGGCTTTTTGTTCGTGGGGGCGCTTCTTCTCTGGGTCGCCTTTACGCCGCTTCCTGATGTAAACGCGTTCATAGAACAGCAGCCGACCTCTTCGACCAAGCTGTACGACCGGACCGGCGAAACAGTCCTCTACGACCTAAATACTAATGTGAAGCATAGTACGGTGACGTTATCAGCCATATCATCGAACCTTCAGCACGCGACACTTGCTATCGAGGATGCGAATTTTTATCACCACGGCGCTGTTTCTTTTCTTGCGATCGCTCGATCACTTTTGGTGGATATAAAAAGCGGCGCGTTTGTCCAAGGTGGCTCAACCCTCACGCAACAAGTCGTAAAAAATAGCTTACTTACGCAGAAGAAAAGCATTTTACGTAAAGCACAGGAGTGGGTGCTCGCATGGAAGCTCGAGCAACACTACACCAAAGACCAGGTGCTCGAACTGTATTTAAATAGTGCTCCGTACGGCGGCAATTTGTACGGCGCTCAGGCAGCCGCTCGCGCGTATTTTGGCGTTGATGCAAAAGATCTCGATGTCGCAGAATCCGCCTATCTGGCTGCACTTCCGCAGTCCCCCACCTACTACTCGCCCTATGGGAACAATCGGTCTTCTCTTGATTCCCGCAAAAACTTGGTGCTTGCGCGTATGCAACAGCTCGGTTATCTCACGGCAGATGAATATACAAAAGCAAAGAATGAGGTCGTTGCATTTGGCCCGCAACAAAATAGCTCCATACTTGCACCTCACTTTGTGTTTTATATTCGGCAATATCTGGAGGATAAATATGGTCCTGACGTTGCAAATCAAAGTCTTTCCGTCACGACGACACTTGATATGGATCTCCAGAAATCAGCGGAGTCGATCGTGAACCAGTACGCGCTCGCGAACGTAAAAAAGTTTAGGGCGAGCAACGCAGCGCTTGTGGCATTGGATCCTAAAACGGGTCAAATTCTCGCAATGGTTGGGTCGCGTAATTATTTCGACACGCAAATAGATGGTAACTACAACGCGACGCTAGCGCTCCGTCAGCCGGGGTCTTCGTTCAAGCCGTTCGTGTATGCGACTGCTCTCACCGAGGGCTACACGCCTCAAACGGTTATTTTCGATTTGCCGACACAGTTTTCAACGAGCTGTTCGCCAATGGATAATTACAATGATAGTCCTCCTTGTTACGCGCCTTCGAACTACGACAACCAGTTTCGCGGTCCTATGACTTTCACAACCGCGCTCGCTCAGTCTATTAACGTCCCGGCAGTGAAAGTATTGTATCTTGCGGGAATTCAACACGTTATCAATCTGGCCAAGAGCGCGGGCATCACCACTCTCGGAAGCGCAAGTCAGTACGGGCTTTCTTTTGCACTTGGCGCTGCAGAAGTGCGGTTGCTTGACCTTACTAACGCATACGGAACATTTGCAAATAATGGTGTTTATAATGCTCCGGCCGGAATCCTTAAGATTACCGATAGTAACGGCACGGTTCTGGAACAGTACACACCAAAACCTCAACAGGTTATAAGTACTGGCATTGCTCGCGATATTTCTTCTATGCTTTCTAACAACACTGCCCGGCAGCCGGAATATCCTCCAGTAAATCCTTTCACCTTCCCAGGCTATGACGTAGCGGCAAAAACAGGTACCACAAATGAGTCACGTGATGCGTGGACCATTGGCTACACCCCTTCTATCGTCGTTGGGACGTGGGCAGGAAACAACGACAACAGCCCGATGGTGAAAGAGATCGCGGGCTATATCGTGGCACCTATGTGGAATGCGTTCATGCAAGTGGCTATAGCAAAACACCCAGTCGAATACTTTGGAGAGCCGCAGGCAATTCCAGACACCGCACCAGCGCCTTTGCAAGGGGTGTATCAAGTACCGCTTGCTGATGGGAGCATCGCGATCCATGAGCTACTGTATTGGGTACAGAAAGGTAATCCTCTCGCCGGACCACCTCCTGTTCCAGGAGCTGATGCTCAATACGCTTATTGGGAATATCCTTTGCAGCAGTGGCTTGCTGGAGCAGGCGTTGTGGCTCCCGTTGTTCCTGCCGCTCCAAACACTGCTCCGGTAGCGACAACTACTTAAGAATACGGACAACCACTCCTCGCGTAGCGAGTCGTGCGATGAGTTCTCCCTGTCGGAGTAATAGGGCTGATTTTATGACGGGTGGCACTGAACATATCAGTTCTTCATTTTTGTACAACATTTGTTTCGAGGTGAGAGCGCATCCGGTGAGTGTAGTAGCTTCTTCGGCACAAATTCTGCGCATTTCAGAAAACCGTATCCCGGGAAGATGGTAGTTTAGGAGAAGATCGGTTAGAGAGCGCATAGATTTATAGTGTTCAAATCATTTCTCTACTGATTCATTGGCATAACAAGGTAAAGATACGTTTCGTCACCAACTCCGCGAATGACGAGCGGCCGTCCTATCCCGCTCGCAGAAAGAGTAATACTTTCGGTGGTTATGAGCGAAAGAGGAGCGGTGAGATAACGGTGATTGAAAGAAAGCTCTATCGACTCTCCCGATACTGCCGAAGTGAGAGCCTCCGATGAATCTCCTACGTCATTATTGTGGGCGCTTATAGAGACTTTTTTATCTCCCGTGGAGAATCCCACTCTGACTTTCTGAAATGAGTCAGAAAATACAGCCGAGCGGCGCAAAGACGCCTCTAGGTCTTTTCGTAAAACAGTGGCTTCTGCAATAAAAGATTTAGGGATGATTTGGGTATAGTCGGGGTAGGAGGTAGTAACGAGACGCGTAGTGATCATCATTGATGGGCATGAAAAGGCGCACTGGTGGTCGTCGCTTCGTACTTCGATCATCTCATCGGGAAGTGTTTGGACTACATCGAGAATATTTTTTGCTGGTATGAGAAGAGAAAAAGGACTCGTATTGCCAGAAACGGTGAGTTTTTTCTCGGATAATCTAAATGAGTCAGTGGCGACGGCTTTTATTGTTCCACCTTCCGAGGAGAAAAATATACTCGCGAGCTCTGGACGCACTGTTGAGGTTGAAGCGCATGCAGCTACGGTAGTGATGAGGTTTCTAAGCTGTGCGCCCTGAATCGAAAATTTCACTGTTGTGGCCTCGGGGAACGGCAAGATGGGAAAGTCTTCGTATGAGAGTGTTTTAAGAGTGCTACGACCCGTTCCCGAAGAGATGACGAGAGTATCTCCTCCATGTTCAAGCGTTACTGTCCCTGTTCCTGAAAACGAAGCTGTTATTTCCCGGAAAGTAGTAGCGGGGAGTGCCACCACTCCTGATTCTTTTATCGTTCCGGAAATTTTTCGATCGATTCCCGTTTCAAGATTAGTGGCACGAAGTTTTATTCCATCATCTCCTGCAACGATAACAATTCCTGCAAGAATGGGAAGTGTTGTCGAGCGTCGTTCCGCAAAACGAGAAACACTATTCACTGCTTCCGCCAATTCTTTTTTATCTATCGATATAATCATACATACTCTTATTACTAGGACTGTGGATAGGTGGAAAACCGCATATACAACAGTATATATGCTCTCAAATGAAAGAAGGATGCACTGACAACTCCCCAACACCCACTCTTTAAAAGAGAAAAAGGTGGGGGTAAGCTAAACACTAGCTTATTTTGGATAAGATTTATCCCCACTTTTTCTAAAGTTTTCCTGTAGTTGTTACCTCCCTTATCCTCACCTTTTCCACTTACTGTCCCTGCACTTATCCACTTCTTTTTCCACATATTTCCTCTCAAGTAACCACTCATACTAAAAGAGTTCGAATATCCTGTATCTCTTTCGCGAGCTCAGTGTCACTTCCCACTTCCCTCTTTACCTTTTCACAAGAGTGAATAACGGTCGTATGGTCACGACCGCCAAGTTTATTGCCGATAGTCGGGTACGAAACGCTAAAATCTTCACGCAGGATGTACATGATTACCTGTCGCGGACGGACCACTTCCCGACGACGGGTCTTTTCATAAATACTTTCTTCATCAATACCGTAAAATTCAGCTATTTTCGACACCACATGCTTCACAGAAACTGTTTTTTGAGGTCGTGAGAAGGATCGGAGTGATTGACGAACCTCTGCTATGTCTGGGGGGATACCTTTTACCTGGGTGTGACACACGATCGAGTTAATGACACCTTCAAGTTCACGAATACTTCCTGCTACTGCTGTCGCTATATATTCAGTCACTTCGTCCGAGAGCGTAATACCATGTGCCGCAACCTTTTTGCGAACAATTGCTATGCGGGACTCGTGGTCAGGCTCACCAATATCAATAGTCATACCGCTCGCGAGCCGGCCCTTCAAACGTTCTGCAATATCGGAAATCGCGACCGGTGCTCGATCAGAGGAGAAGATAATCTGCTTGTTATTGTCGTAGAGAGCATTAAAGAGATGAAAAAGCTCTTCCTGGGTCTTTTCTTTCTTCGAAAGGAACTGAATATCATCCATGATCAAAAGATCATATTGGCGATATTTGTCCTTAAAGCGGTTTGCGGTACCTGCCTGCAAGGAATCGCTATAGTCAACCGCGAACTTCTCAGAGGTGAGATAAAAAACCTTTCGGGTAGGGTACAGCTTTTTATATTGATTCCCTATTGCTTGAATAAGGTGGGTCTTACCCCGCCCCGTGTCTCCATATACAAAGAGGGGGTTGTACGTAATGCCTGGACGATGTATGGCTGCCTGAGCAGCAGCAAAAGCGAGCTCATTAAAGGAGCCGATAACGAAGGACTCAAAGGTATAGCGCGGGTTAAGATTGTCGCTTTTATTGATATAAAAATCATCCAGCGGCAGCTCGACGGTAGGACGTGAAACACGCCGTATTTCCTTAGTTTTACGACGATCGTCTTTGACGATTTGGTATTCGATATTGCGGTATTCGTACGAAACAGAACGAATGATCTTCAGAAGAAGCGTATTAAATTTTCTCAGATACCAATCGCGGAAAAATTGACTCGGTACGCCTACATATACAATGCCATCCTCTATCTTTACGACCGAACCGTCTCGAAACCAGGTATTAAAATTTGCAGGCGAAATAGAGAGCTCCACCTGTGTAAGCACATATTCCCAAAGTTCATGAGGACTATTCTTATCCATAACTTGCGTAGTATACCGGTCTTTATAGAATGCCCCTAGTTTCTTGAAAGCTTGTCGTTTCTTGCTTACATTTACGCAACCTGTTACTATCCTGTGGATAACCCTGATATCAGCTCCCCGCACTATTTTAGTCACTACTCACTGCCATGCCTAAGCGAACCTATCAACCCAAAAAGCGAAAACGTGCCACTACGCACGGTTTTCTCGTGCGAAGCGCCACCCCCGCCGGGAAAAAGGTGATCTTGCGCCGTCGTCGAAAGGGCCGCGCAAGCCTCACGGTTTAGGTAATCTATGTTTTCGCGCCGGCTGCGCCTCTCCCGGCATGATTTTACAAACACTACGGCTAATAGATTAGCCACGAGAGTCACTAGCGTACATTTTTCAGCCACTCTCTCTAACGTCGCAGATCAAAGTGGCGGTGGAGCGATCGTAATTTCTAAAAAGGTAGCCCACACTTCAGTGGGCAGACATCTTTTGAAGCGCAGGGTACGAGCAGCCATGCAGCCGTGGCTTTCTCCCGCATACGCGCTCATCGTGTATGCCCGCCCTGGCTGCGAAAGTCTTTCGTTCAGTGAAATTTCAGTAGAGCTTTCCGACCTCTTACCACGAACGGGTGCATCGCGTACTATATAAAAACAATGATCATCGCCTTCTTTCACACCACCCTGTATGTGCCGATTTATAATCTCCTCATTTTTCTGGTGAGTCTTACGCCGCGTGCCGACGTCGGCCTCGGCATCATTGGCGTCACGCTTATTGTTCGGCTTATCATTTTGCCGCTTTCACTCTCCGCTCTTCGTACTCAGCGTGCAATGAAAGCGATTGAACCAGAACTTAAAGCGATCAGAGAAAAATATAAAGATAATAAAGAGCTACAAGCAAAAGAAACATTCGCCCTGTATAAGATATACAAAATCCGACCGTTCGCGAGTATCCTCACGCTTTTTATTCAGCTCCCCGTTCTTTTCTCGCTCTATTTTTTGGTTCGAAAAGAATCTCTTTCCCATGTAAATGTTTCTTTGCTTTATTCTTTCGTACATGCGCCGCCGGCACTCTCACCGGTATTTCTCGGACTCATCCTTATCACCGGCCCAAGCTTGTTGCTTGCTGCGCTTGTCGCACTTACCCAATTTCTTCAGGCGTATTTTGCGATACCACTGCCACCAAAACGCGAGAAGAAAAAAACAGACTCAAAGTCAGCCGCGAAACCAGAATCAATGCAGGAAGAATTCGGTCGAGCCATGGCCCTCCAGGCCCGTTTCGTATTTCCAATACTCTTTGCGGTTATCAGCTACACCTCAGGAGCCATCGCGCTTTATTTTATTACCAGTAATGTCGCTATGCTGCTTCAGGAGCTAGTAGTACGTCTTACAAAAAAGCCCCATACACCAATTGCAAGCTAAGGTTACAAGCTGAATGCCCAGAGAGAGCTGTCTTTTTTATTTCTAAATACGAGAAGTTGCGTATTGGGGTCAAGCGTCAGATTCACCGCATCGATAGCTGTTTTCCCCGTTTTAACAGGGTCGACCACAAGCGTCGCAAGACGATTGGCCAAGTCGATACGCCATATACGATCAGTGAAAGAGGTAGCCCCCTGGAACCAGTCATCTGGAAGATTTCCTGAGAAATTCGTGGGAATACCGCAATATAAGAAAGCGCTATCGCTTGTCCAGACACACTTCTCGGTAAGTGTTGCCAGTGGAAGAGTGGTTACCGATCCATTAGTTAAATTCAAAATACTCATATAAACCCTGTTTCCATCCGTATAGCTATAAAGGAGAAGATTTCCTGACGGACTAAGTAAGGCGGTGAGGCCGCGAAGCGGTCCGAGAATGGGAGTAAAACTTCCGGTGGAAGTAATTGAAAAAGCGTATCCGTCGATTTCCGACGCAGCTTTCGTGACAGCAACGAAACTATTTCCTACTGCTTGCACGATAATGGATGCGAGAGGTGAAGTGAAAAGAGTTCGCGCACCCGAGCCATCGGAATGGGCGACCGTTCCTATCGAGCCATTGGTTCCGGCTGTAAGGGTAAAGAGCGTGCTTGATCCGGTTACCGACACCTGGTCTAGATCGGACTGAAGAAAATAACCTCCATTTCCATCTGCGGGCAGAGCATAGGTATTGAGATGTTCACCTCCAGCTACTTGCGCCAAGAATCGTACGAATGAAAGCGAGCCGTTAGGAAGCCACGAAGCTTCTTGAATACCGGGCAATGTTTTATTTGAGATGCGCGTGAGCGAACGAGCTTGTGCGCGGTACGCATACACATTTCCGCTTTGTCGCTCAATATAGCGAACTTCTATATCAGGACTTGAAAAGGTGCCGTTAGCCACGGTGCTCGTAGCTCCAGTAGGAGCAAGAGAGGTGCTTGTCGCAGAGGCAAAGATTGGAACAATATCAAATGCGACGGCTCCTGCAGCCACCGCGCTGCCAGTAATTTTGATAAGATTTGGTGCCACCACGGTTCCCGCACTTCCGGCGACCTGCTCAGGAGTCGAAGGAGTGGTTGGGGTGACGGTACCTGAGCCAGTGTCCCCAAAAGGGTTTGCAGTGCTCACGGTGAGGTGGGGAGCAGCCGATGCAAAGAATACAAAATATACAGCAACTCCTATCCCGAGAACAACGATGATGCTTGCGATAATAACAAATAAACGCTTCATGATTTAGGAGCCAGCGTGACCGCAGCACGTATATCCTGCCTCTGGAGTGGCGGAGTTGTCGCAGCAGCCAGTAGATATTGGCTGACTGCCCGCTCCGAATTGGTCCGAACAACTTTTTCCGCTTGGAAGTGCAGCGTACTCATCCACGGTAAAAGGACATGAGTTAACCGTGGAGTCACCCGAGGAAGGAGTGCCGCCAGCACCCGGCAAAGTCGATCCGCTCGGAGAGGTCGGCGTTGGAGTCCCGCTCGTGGACGGTGAGGGGCTGGTAACACCACTTACATTGAGATTTAAAGAAAGAATGTTGGGATTAATGATGCCGAAAAGAATAACCGGCGAAAGAACAAGAACAAGTCCAAACACCGAGTTGGCGATAAGTTTTTTTGCTTGCGAAACCTTCTCGGAGCTATCGCCCGCCATCATCCAGGTGACGCCCGCACGAATGATCTGCAGCACTGCGAGTGTAGCCGCAAGCCCAATACAAACTTTATAGAGACTATTGAAGAATGAAACAAAATCAACTTGTCCGGACACTCCCTTAACTCCTGGCAATGAAGTGAGAGGAACAAACGCGGTTGGGCTGGTCCCCTGAACGCCGGCAGTAGGTGTCGTGGCCGGAGGAGTTGTCGGAGTGCCACCTACAGCACTAGTCGGTGTAGGAGGTGTTCCTGCCGGTCCAGGAATGAGGCCAGGGGTTTGAACGATTTGAGCCGGACTGTCTACTGCCAGAAGAATAGGAAACGTTCGAGCATGGGCCACAGAACTAGTAACGAGAAGCAAAAAAAGAAAAAATGAAGTGCAGAAATATTTCATAGATTATAAGCCGAAAATACCGGCAGACTTTTGGCCGAAGATTACTGACAGCGTTGTATTTGCTGAACGGGATGCATCCGTTCGACTGGTCGCCGCAAAATTCACTACGGCAGTCCCCTGTCCATTGCCCGTTGCCCGCACGGTAATATCACTAGCAGAGCCGCTTTGAACGCTGTTGACTCCCCATCCTATGCTTGGCAAGCTCGAAAAATAATACGGAACACCTCGGTACGTATTCTCAGTACCGGACATTGTTATATTTCCCGAAAGAGCGTTGTCATATAATGGCCCGAGCAAAGGATCGTTTTCATAAATACGCACGAGAGGAGCGATCGGCGAAATTGTCGTTTGTGTCTGGGCAACCGCGCTGCTTGCGGGATCTGTTACGGTAACTGATACGTTTGCATCTCGATATTGTTGGGGAGCGTTGGCATTCAAAACCGATTTCCCAATTCCTGAATCAGATTCAAGAATCTGATCCCCAAGCTTCCAGGTATATTCAAGGGTCGAAGGACTTATCGCTTTGCCGGAACTGCTACGCAAGTCAGGTATAGCGATGAGTCGTACGCGACCGTTTGAGCTCACAAGACCATGACCTTCATAAAAAGGATGCGCAGTCGAGAGGGGTTCGACGACCAACGCAACGTCCGCAGGCCGAATGACGAGCTGTGCGTGGTACGTCTGCCCTCCTGCGATGGCCGAGACGCTAATGTTTGCAGTAGAGCCAGGTCCTCCCATTGGAATCGTGACAGCCGACCCCCCACTTCCTTTATAAAAAGCAGTGCCGTTTACCGTTATAGATATGCTCGCTGCGGCCACATCAAAAACAGAGCTCGAAGGGGTGAGGGTTACATTTTGATACGGAGCGGGATACTGCGGCTGAATATCGAGACTGATGGGATTGGTACCCGCAACCTGTGCTCGTACCGGAAAAGCCGAGAGCGCAAAAAAAGCGAGGAGAAGAGAGCTTGAACCGATGAGGACAAACAGAAACACGGGGAAAGTACGTCGCATGTCTTTAGTATAGCGCCTAAGGAACAACTTTAGAGGAACGAACTGGGTATTATGCCGCCTCAGCCAGTTCCTGCTCCTCGTCGTCATTAGCCGCTTGGACTGCGCGGGCAGCATTGTCGTTCGCTGCAATTATTTCTTCTTCCTGCTGTTGCTGAATCTGAGCGCGTTGCTGCATATATTGCATATACTGTATTTGCTGAAACTGTTCTATTTCGGCAGTTTGTGCAGCGGCAGCCGCTTTTTCTTCGGCAATCTCGCGATCTTCCTTACGGGTGATAAGAATAAGAAAAATCACTTCTATCACGTCAGCGGGGATATCATTTATAAACGGAATAAGCTCGATGATAGTGGCCCCAATCACTAAGCCAACCTTTTTGCCGGAGTTCTTGCCGAAATAATTTACCCGTAGTAAGAAAAGCCAAAGAAAAAAGATACCGTCGCCAACAATGCCGATAAATTCTGAACCTATTTCGCCCACCACCGTCAGAGAAATGAGAAACTGAACGCCCCAGAATAAAATAGACGTGCCAATCAGAAGGCCCGCCATCGCGTTGCCAATTCGAGGCTTATAGAACTCCTTTGCTTCAGCAGATAGCGCCATAGCTACAGTCTAACTGATTTTATTTCGTAATTTTCACCATGTAGCATTACGCTGCTTTCTGTTGCTCTCCCTCAGCTTCGTGTCGATTCTTTTCAGCTTTGATAGCGAGAAGTTGCGAAGGGTCAGAGGTAATGATCTGGTCCTCGGTATAGGACGCAACGATCTTGATAGCTACGTGTTTGAGACCTGCAAAGAAAAGTCCTTCCCCTACCCCAGACTCGAGAAGCAAATATTTTTCTTCATCGGTGAGATTAAATGTTTTCTGCAGTACATCGATCGTGGTTGCCGATTGTTTTAAAAGAAGTTGGATGGATGAGTTCGTGAGGATCGGCTTGCCGTACGGGCTCCGCAAGAAGTCTTCCACGTCTTGGGTGATCGTCGCAACGCCGAGATAATATTTGCGGCCGCGCTTTGCCAAACTATAAAGGAACGAAGCGGTGTCTTCTGATTTCATCATCCACCACGCCTCATCGATAATGAGCAGACGTTTTTTGAGCTCGTGTCGCACCGCATTCCAGATAAAGTGCGTCACGATATACATTGCCACTGGTTTCAGTTCATCTTCCATATCACGTACTGAAAAAACGATGAACTGCCTATTAATATCGACATTTGTCGGTTGATTCAGAAAACCTGCCCACGTGCCATGCGTATATTTAGAAAGTCGCTGCACGAGCGAATTGCTGCCATCCATTCCGGAAAGCACACTCTCAAAGTCTGAAAGGAGTGGTGGCTCAACACCCGTAAAATCAGCGTCGCCGGTGATGTCTTTCAAGGCATAGGTTTCTGTAATAGCGCGATCAACAATGGCGTCTTCTTCTGGTGTAAGTCCGCCGAGCATGATTCGGAAAAGACCGACGAGATTGATGATGTTCGAACGCAAAATATCACTTGGCTCCTCATCTTCTTTCACTGGCGGTAGGTCAAAGGGGTTAATGTGGTTTTGTGAGGAAAGAGAAATATTAAAAAGCCGGCCACCCGTGGCTTGTGCAAGATATTCATACTCACGCTCAGGATCGATCACGATCACATCCGTATCAAACATCAGCGAACGAAGGATTTCGAGTTTCACGGCGTACGATTTTCCCGAACCTGACTTTGCGAAAGTCACTGAGTTATAGTTTTCAAGTGAAAAGCGATCAAAAAGGATCAGCGAAGAGTTGTGGCGGTTAATACCAAACAAAATGCCACGATCTGACGTGAGGTCGAAAGAAACAAATGGAAAAATAGAAGAAAGCGGAGATGAATTAAGTTTTGTATGTACCCCAAGCTCGTCAGTCGCAAGCGGAAGCGTTGAACGAAAGGCCTGCTCTTGTTGGAAAAGTGCGGGTTTGGTGTAGATAAGTTTCGCATCGAGGATTCCGCGCACTTCGCCTTCTGTTTTATCGAGCTCCTCTTTTGAGGAAGCGTAAATAGTGAGGTACAAGCCGACCTCAAAAAGATGCTCTTGCGCTTGTTGTAACTGGTCACGAAGATTTTCGATGTCCTGATACGCGGTATCGAGCATTGGGTCACGCACGAGTCCTTTATCTGCGCGTTCTGAAATCTGGCTCTGCACCTCCGCGACTTTTTTCTGGAACGTGTGCAGGGCTTGGCCGGTATCGATAGGGTGAATGAAAATACCCACGTCGAAGACCTTTTCGAGGTTTATAATAGGCGTAAACCAGCTGTCTGCCAGGAAACGAGGATAAGAAATAGTATAAAAGGAACGCGAGAACTTCTCGCCGATCTGGAGCTCTTTCGACTCGACCTTCAGCGCCGCTGGCGCGATCGTGTCAGCGAGATCGAGCTCGCCTTGTGCATAGATATCTTTAGGAAGTACCGGCGTTATTGCGATGTCTTCTTTCTTTTTATTGAGGAAATCAAGGAGTGCCATAATGGTTTCGGTATAAAATTTACGCGGTCGCGAGTCTGATAGGGTTTTCCATGTCGCCGAGATTAAAAGAACGATAGAGGAGCTCGATCACCTCTTCCGTTCCGAGCGGCACTGCGCGAAGTCCGGAAGCAGTAAGACCGGAAATCACCAGCGACATGCGCTGCTCAAGCTGCACGCGATGTTCCTCAAAATGATCGACCCCTGCCGTCTGTGCGGCCGTGCCCCCTTTCTTTCCAAGCCCAAGTCCCTTAAACGCTCCCGCCACTTCTAATGTTCCAATCGGTGTGTACGGAATGATGACATAGAACATTTTGGTCATAATAGCTGACCCTTCAATAAAATTCTGAATGAATGACATATATTCTCGAAGCTGCAGTCGCATGAGTTCGGTCGATTGCAGCGCCATGCGCTCCTGAAGGAGCTGCAAGTAAGGACGTATATCCATCTTTCGAGAGTGCACGACTATCTCAACACTGAAATCCAGCTCATTTAAGAATGTTTGGAATCCCCCAATGATTCCCTTCTGCTCATCTTCCGACTTAAGCGCAAAGTTTAGAGAAGAGCACATGAGAATGCCTCGATAACCGCCATCTTTAAGGATGACAATGCCATTTCTTACTTCTTTTACCGGCACGAATGCCTGTGTTGCTTTTGTGGTTGCCATAGTGCGTTACGAATCAGATTGATTCTGATCTTTGATATCGAGTGACCACGCCAATTCATGGAGTTTTCCTTGTGAAAGACCCAATTTCTCGCGAGTAATAGGTGCAGGCGCTGCAGGCGCCTGCACCTTTGTCATGTCGTCTTTTTTCCACAAGTAGAGTCGACCTGCAATGTAATAGTTAAAGCCTGCTTCAAGAATTTCTACAAACGTTTTATTGTTGATTTTATAGAAAGCGAGTGCACCAGAGAAAGCGGCAACGGGAATAGCGAGAATTACTCCGATGACGTGAAGGTATAAAACAAGTACCACGCAGAGTCCGGTACCACCAGCGAGATAAATAAACTGCTTTAGAGAAAGCGGACCAAAGATCTTGTCCTCTATCTCGATGAATTGAGGCACTTGGTATTCCATCTGGTTTAGTATAACAGCTTAGCTGCGAGCAGCCGTAATTTTTTAGCGTTTTTACTCAGCGGGCTCGCGGTATGGATCGATACCATAGGATTTTAGGACGGCATGCAGCGAATCTCTGTTTTCCGTGTTTGCTGCTGCCGGTTTTGGGCGTGGTAGGGGAGGTGTCGGAATGAATTTCGGTGGAGACGCTGGTGGCATAGGAGCGTGTGAAGCATCGGAAGAAGGCGCCGGAATCGGTACGTATTCGGGTTGTGGGGACGGCGGCGCTATTGGAGCTTGTGGAGCTGGCACCCAAGTACTTGTAGGTGCGGAAAGAGGGCGTGCGGGAACAAAGTGAGGAGATTCCCCCGCCTTCACCGCAGCCATATCACTCGCCATCGTACGTATTTCCGGTGACGCTTCAGGCGTCACTACCGGCGCCTGAATTTCCGGCAATGGTGGGATAGGCTCGATCAGTGGTTGAGGCGGCGCAACAGGGGCATATGAAGGAACCGACACGAGCGAAGGTGTAGAGGTGGAAGATTCTTGAATTTGAATATCAGCAGAAGCTATGGGCTGTTTTTCGTTATTTACTATTTCAATACGTGCTAAATCTTTCGTACCAATGTTTCCTGGAAGTATCACTTTCGAACCTTCACTTTTCATTTTCTCTCTCATGGGAATGAAAACTTCCTTATTCAAGTCCTCAACTAGTTTTTTTGACGTGTCAGCATCAATGCCGGACATCTGTAACTCAGAAAAAAAGTCCGCGGGACTTAGGAATCCAAGTAATAGGTCCCGAATTAGTTCCATTACATGCTGCGCAACGTCTATATGAAATTTATATCGATCCTGCATGCTCATTATAAAATCAATTGCAGATCCATCTGACAAAGAATCCTGAATCGCCTTTGGCGCGATTTCATATTTTTCCAGCAGTTGTTTTTCGGAATGTATGTCCATTTGAATATAATTCAGCTAAGGAACATATCCCCGCCAGCGATTTCTAACACTTGGGTTAACGCGCAAAAGATTGTCGAATTCAATGGCAGTAGCGGTCCCCGCAGCTCTTTCTGTCACGATATGGGCAGCAATCGTAGTCTGTTGCGCCGCATCAAGATTTGCCGGATTAATAGCTGCAAGTTGTCGTCCAGTAAGGGCATTTAATACAGGTGGTTGAGTGAGAGTCCTTGGAGACAACGCAGCGACTTGATCAGGGCGCATACTTCTCAACGTCCTTGCCGCCCGTGTCATGTTTAGTGAAGGAGTGCCAGGTGGTGATCCAGCCGGAGGGGGTACGGTAACACCAGTCCCATCAAACCTTGTATCTCGGGCATTCCTAAGACGACGCTTTTGATCATCGGTAAGGCCATCGCTACCTTGCAAGCGATCAAATTGTTCCTGGGTAAGTTCTCGAGCAAGCACTTCCACCCCTTCTTTAATTCCTCGCAAAGCTTCAAGCTCCTTAACAGACATTTGTTGCAATGTCCGTCGTGTCGTATCGTCAAGACTTTCTTCTGAGCGGGATTCTCGCAATAGTTTTTGCTTTCGAATTTCACTTTTGTATTCGGTGGCTCGTGCATCGCTCATAGCTCGCATTTCTTGCGGTATTCGCGAAATGTCTGTATACGTTGCGTTTCGTGCTGGTTTTGCTCCAGCCGTAATTCCAGCAATTCCAAAGGCTCTGCTTGCTCCAGGAATTCTCCGCACATCTAGATTTGCACCTTCGAGAGGACGTAAAACATGGTTAACTGCAAATCGTGCTACCGCTGTATTACGGAGAGGACTACGTTGGATAGCCGCTCGTCCCAATCGTGAGGTTCCTCCTACTGCAAAATTCGTTCCACGAGTAATCGTACCAAAGACCAGTGAACTCGCTTTATTTGCTGCAAATTCAGCCCCAGAAGCGCCCATTTTTTTCGCTGCAATAAGTGCTGCGATCATAAAACCGGTGATAAGGAAAAATATCAGAAATATACCTATGTCTTTCGAACCAGGATTTGCGACGGCATCAGCGAATGAGGCAGTTTCGCCCGTACTATTTACGGAGATAGAAGACATGATTTTAATACTTACGAAAATCAAGAGCAGAAACACAGGGGCGACGAACGCTTCTGAGAGAAGTTTACGCCACCAACCCATAGCCATTTTATGAAAAGGGGGAAGAGCCATGGCGGCAAACCCGAGCGGCGAAACAACGAGCATGAAAACTAACACGAGTACCCGCACGATAAGTAAGATTGTTCCCGCGAAAAGTACGACAGCCGTTATAATGAGAAATATCGAGAGTAAGAAAAGAACAAGAGCCCCACTGCTCTTGTCTAACGGGGTTTTGGCAGCAAATACTGTATTAATTCCTGCGGCTTGAATAATTGTGCCAGATATTCCCGCTGTAGTTCCTGTACATCCAGCGACATTAGTTTGAACGCTCGTAGGACTGCCGCCGATCTGGTTTGCACAACTTCCGCCTTCGTTACTCTGTCCAGCCTGCAGGAAGAAAGAACTCGCGAGAGCATTCGCAACATCTACCACTCCTTCAGAAGCAAAGAGACTGAAGTTTAACAAAACAGCGAAAATAATCAGTCCAGGCAGTGTTTTTTTTGCGCTAAAGGACTGAATATCGAGAATGGTTGAAATGCCCATGAATATAAATCCAAACAGGAGCATGATGTTTCCAACGTCCCGTAGTATGCCCCACGCAAGCAAGAATCCAGGCGAGTTCGCAAAGTACGTTGCGAATTGAAATATCGTAATGGTAACGATCCAATTAAAAACTAACGCAGCAAAGCCGAGGATTGTGGCCGATACTTGAAATATGAAAAAGGCAATCGAGGGGAGAATACAATTTCCAAAATTGGTGAGAGCTCCTGATCCATCGCATTGATCTTTCTGAGCCGCTGCATTTAATGCGCTCGCATTTTGTGCAGCAGCAGCGCTGGAGCTCGCATTTTGTGCAGCACCGGTTGTATTACCCGTCGCGGTGTTAACATTCTGTTTTAAAGTTTCAACGGAACTAATATTCGATTGTATTGTTCCGTAATCTTTATCTAAAATGCTGGTAGTCGTTGGACTTAGAGCGCTAATCGTTTGTAGGCCACCAACTACATTCGCGTTCGCATGAATTTCATCGCTCGCATTGTTTAAGCCCGCTAAATCAATTTGAAGTTGAACATTTGAATTGCCATTTTGCTTGTCAGCGAGCGCGGCAGTTGCATAATCCTTGGCAACAATGTTCCATGCAGCTGAGGCTTGTACGGCAGTATTGCCTGTCGTTTGAAGTTCGGTTCCAGAAAAATCTATATAGTTACCCGAAATTGCTGCAGCCTTATCGGCTGCAGCTTGCGCAACCTTAGCGGCGGCTAAGTCTGTAGCGGTATCAGCAAAACTAACATATGGAAATGCGACAAAAATCAGCAATGATGAAAGCGCAACAGCTCCAAATTTTCTCAACATGCTCATTTTTGTTTGTCTAAAATCAAGCATGATATTAGGTGCCAGGCGCACGACAGCTCTGCGCTGCCTGCGCAATTTGATTCATCTGTGTGTAGAGCGAGGGCGGCGTCGAAGTACCGGTATCGATACTTTGCTCCTCCGCAATACTCACATCGCTTGCACTTGGAAGTGTTCCTGAAGAAATAAGTGCGGAGTAGTCGGTCGAAGCTTGTGAAAGCTGCGCCGTCGTGTCGGCCGTACTGGTTGTGGGAGGCAGTTCTGTTTTAACTTTACCAAGTGCAGAAAGTGCAGTGCTCGCTTGAGAGACTTTCACTACCGATTCATCAATCACGGGCTGCACCACCGTCGCCAGTACCGATGCAGCATCCGGGTAGCACGTACTACTCAGCAGTGCATTTTTTGCGTTCTGGGCAGCTCCGCCAATAGCGCTCCATTGGTTCTGATAGGTTTGAAGCGGAGCTGCCTGGGAGGAAAGCGTTTGAGAAAAACTCGCACTCAAACCATTGCTCGTTGCTGCTGCTTGAGAAGTGGCTGAGGGTTGATTGAAATAGGTGCTACCGCTTCTCGTGGGAGAAGGTTGCGTAAGACCTCCGAGACCACTTGGTCCCAAAACCTGATTCAGTAATTGATTGAGAAGTGCGCTCGCTATCTCGTTGAACTGATCAGCACTGACTAGGGTATCAATGCCAGAACCCAAGCTCTTGTTTAGTCCGGCCATGATCACGCTTCCTGGGGTTTGAATACTCGAGCCGAAACAATTGCTATTGCTCGAGAGCGAGGTTGCGCCAGTACCGCCGAGCGAAGTCAAATTGAAAGGATTGCTGTTTCCACCTGTTGATCCCCCCGAGGTTGGAGGCCCTAGTGACGTTAAATTAAAAGGATTACTTCCTCCGGTAGACGGCGCACCGTTAGAAAGTGCAAGTACTGCAGCAGCACCGAGTGTAGGAGACGGTGGCAGGGAGAGCGGCGTATTATTGACCGTCGTACCGGTGAGTGTAACGGGCGCCTGCGCAGTAATGGGGGTAATCGGCGTAACACCACCAGATGAACCAGGACAACTTCCCTTCCAGGAAAGAAATCCATTTCCCCAGCCCAGCTCTGTTTTCTGTTGATCCTGCGCACCGGCAACCTGAGCACCAAGTGCGTTTTGTGCGAGAAGTTGAGCGCCGTAGGGATTGTTTGCGGGATGCATGGCTGCCGCCATCCACGCGTCGAAACCTCCTGCTGAAAGATTACCCGCGAGGAACGCCGCGTCGTTTGAAGTGGTTCTGTTGAGTGTGTAGGGATTTTGATTAAAAAAACCATTGCTCCCGGTCGAACGGAAATAATCTTGACCGACGGCACTGGCCACTTGATTCTGGAACGGAGAATGAATGGCGCCATTACTTGCCAACTGCCCGAGAAAATTATTTGCCGCTACGTCACCTACGGCCTGCAGCGTATGGGTCAGGTCGGTAATAAAAGCGGGAGAGCCATGAAAACCATGATTGATCCAGTTCACCGTGCTATTCACTATCGACTGAATTGCTGCTTTTGCGACAAACCATGCGAGAGGATCAAGAGAATATGTTTTAATTTTCTCGGCAAGAGTCGAGGCTGAGGTTATTACGTTTTGAATATGATTCAGAGGATCGTATACAACCAACCCTTGCGCATGAGCTTTGGGTGGCAAGAGGAGTAAGGGTGAAGTCAGAAATAGAACGATCGTAAAAAAAAGTACGGCTCGTTTAAATATGGAAGCAGAGAAACATTTCATATTAAGAAGATGAATTCGATGCTGCTACCGGCTGGTCTTTTGCGCCCATAGCCGTTTTATAGAAATGGTAGCCCTTATCGGAAGAGGTAAGAGTTACGTTTTCCGTGCTGAATACTGCAGCCATATCGCTAAATGCACGAACCAGCAGTTTTGCGTCAGATTGATACGCCGCCAAACCAAAATACGCACGAAGCGGATCGCTATTTATCGTACTCATGTCGGTAGTGTCGGCACCGAGTCGCGAAAGGGCATTAACGATTTCAAGATGTGCGGACTGTGCTTCGTTCGGTACGTGTACTTCCAGTAGTGCAGAAGCATTTTCTCCGTATGAGCTTCCTATGGCACCAACCATCGAGAGCGCATCGGGACTATTTTTATTAACCGAGTCAGAAAAATAATCGATCTCGCTTTTATTTCCTGGTATGGTATGCGCTGCAAATACTTCCTCCATAGCGGCAGCGTATGTCATAAGCGCTGCGGGGCCCGCACCACTCACGCGTACGTTGGGTGCAGAGTATCGATCATGCTGAGTGTGATCTGCTACCGCGGACTCGACAGCTTTTTGTGCAAAGTTTGCGATATCTTGACTCGAAGGAGGTGTGCTCCCCAATTGATTCATGTACTGACTGAAAAGATTTTGTGCAAATTGGTCAGTAATAGAACCTGCCGCAGCGGTCGGTGCAGGAGCGAGCGACAGGTTAGCTGCAGAAGCATTTGTTTGCGTATTAAATTTCGGCTTCACCAAGCCCTGCGCGACGGCTTCTCCATCGGTAACAGTTTGGCTCACCGAGTGAGCATTGTTCGGATCAGTGCCATACAACGACTCCTCCCAGTCAGGAAGACCGTCAGTATCGGTGTCTTTTTGTGAATAGGCTTTTAAAAGTGCCGCAGTAGATTCCGCGCTTGCGGCTTTCGGCTTTAGAAATGATAAAGGGGGTCCGGAAAAAAGGTACGCAGCGAGTATGAACACGCCTACGATGAGAAGTGATCCAAGCACACGAGGCACACGTTTTATCTCTGTAGAAACGGCCATACGACTACCAAAATAATAGCATGAACGCTCATTAAATCTTCAGCAAAGGGTAATTATTTCTGTGCATTATTTCCATCAAAAAGTAAGAGTGCTAAAGGGAAAGTTTTTGAGCAAGGAGCTGCCAAGCTGAGAGAGAAACATCTTCCGCACGGACGTTTGGAAAAAGGCCGATTTCGGCAAATATATTCGCTATCGCGGATGCGCTCGCTATTGCCTCCAGATTTTTCGCCAAGCGCTTTCTTTTATGAGCAAATCCAGCATGTAAAATTGTAAAAAAGCGAGCTTCTTCAGCGTTTGAAGCGAATGCCTGGGTTTTGACGCCGGTGATTGAAAGTACCGCTGAGTCGACCGAAGGGGCGGGAAAAAACGCACCTTTTGGCACCGTAAAGCGATAGTGAGGCGTTCCGTACGCCTTTACCGACAACGAAAGCAGACTCTCTTTCGTGCTCCTGGCGATACGCACCGCCACTTCTTTTTGGACAAGCAACGTAAGAGACGAGGGTTTGTGCCCAGTTCCTAAAAACTGTCGGATGATCTCGCCGGTTATGTAATACGGAATATTGGCCACAAGAAGATACGACCCTTGGATGCTTTTCGGATCGAATATTCGTATGTCGCTTCCGATAAGCACAAGCTTCCCTTCTTCGATCTCGTTACAGAATTCTTCCTGAAGTTTTGGTAGAAGTTCCGTGTCTGCTTCGACGGCAATAACTTTCTTTGCCACCTTAAGAAGCGCGCGAGTCAAGATGCCGGTGCCCGGCCCGATTTCAAGTACCGTACTTTCCAGCGTCACCTCAGCCGCAAGCACGATACGTTCCGCAGTCTGACGGTGCATGAGAAAATGCTGCCCCAATGATTTTTTAGGATACGTCATGCGCTATGCCTCGATGATTTCTTCGTACTCATGAATTACTTCGCGATACTCAGTGAGCGAGGGATCGATGTCACGCAAAAAAGACGAAGGTTCTGAAAGATAGTCGGTGCCGTAAATACGACGAATACGTGCAAAGGTTAGCAACAATCTTTTTTTTGCACGAGTCATAGCAACGTAGAAAAGTCGCCGTTCTTCTTCTTCGTCACGTTTCTCACTATCTCCTTGTCCTTCATGCGGAAAGAGTCCCTCTTCCATACCCGTCACAAACACCGTGTCGAATTCCAACCCCTTGGCTGCATGCACGGTCATGAGCGTAACGCCCTTTGTGGTTTGCTTTCGGTCAAGCTCATCTTGATCAGACGCAAGAGCTGCATCAGAAAGAAATACTGCAATGCCTTCTTTGCCGGGAAGTGCATCATAACGCGTAGCAAGCGTGGCGAGCTCCTTGATATTTTCAAGACGCTCTTGATCATCTTCACCTCCTTTGAGAAGCAGCATGTCGATACCGCTCTTTTGGATCACTCGCCGCACGAAGAGCGAGGGAAGTTCAGTTTCTGCTGCAATAGAAAGTTCCGCAATAATTTCTTCGAACGCTGCAATCTTTGCTCTCTCACCCGGTCGTAAGTCTTCGTGCCGCCCCGCAATAATTTTTCCAAGTGTCACTTTTCCGATGCCGCGCGGCGGTGTCTGTACCGCACGCGCCCGATCATTTTCCCTGGATGGATCGAGCGCAAGCCGTATCCATGAGAGCACGTCTTTCACCTCTTTGCGTTCAAAAAACCTTGTACCTAAAAGCCGATACGGCACCCCTTCGGCTAGAAATGCTTCTTCGAGTGTTCGAGATTGAAAGTTTGTGCGAAAGAGCACAGCGATTTCTTCTGGTGCCGTGCCCTCGCGAATAAAACGCCGGCATTCGCGCGCGACAAATCGACCTTCGGTCTCAGCGGTAGTTTCTGGATGAATGAGAATGCGTTCCCCTTCTGCATTGTTAGTGATCGAGCGTTTTTCTTTTCGATTACGATTCAATTCGATGATCATATTTGACGCATCAACGATAGTTTTTGTGGAGCGATAATTGTGTTCGAGAATAATAGTTTTTGCGCCAGGATATTTTTCTTCAAACGCAAGAAGATTTTCGATCGTCGCTCCTCGCCAGGTGTAGATGGTTTGATCGATATCACCTACCACAAAAAGATTTTTAGTTGATCCCGCTATCAGATGCGCAAGTCGTCCCTGAAGTGCATTGGTATCCTGATACTCATCGATGTGAATATGAGAAAAACGATTCTGAACGATCGTTCGAATGTCTTCATGCTCTTCTAAAAGTTTTACCGGAAGCACGATGAGATCGTCGAAGTCGAGCGCCTTCTCTTTTTTAAGGACTTCATCATAGCGATGCCACACTTCGGAAACAATGCGGCTGCGAAAATTTTCCCGACTATGTTTTTCGACAAATTCGCGGGAAGACATCCCCTCCCCTTTTGCTTTACTGATACGTGAAAGAACAAAACGAGAGGATAATTCTTTAGGGTCTATCTCAAGTGCTTTCAATGCATCTCGAATTGCTTTATCTGAATCATCACGATCAAAGATGGTAAAAAAACGTGGGACATTAAGCGGCCGTCCGTACTGCTGGAGCAGTTCTCTTCCGAGGCCATGGAATGTTGCGACAAAAGGAAGCGGCCCGCCGATCTCAAGACGTGCTGAAAGTCGTTCGCGCATTTCTCGCGCAGCTTTATTGGTAAAGGTAACGGCAAGGATAGATTCGGGAGCTATTCCCTGGCAGATGAGATGATACATCCGGGTAGTAAGTACTCGTGTTTTCCCGGAGCCTGCGCCCGCCAAGACAGAAACTGGACCCTGAGTCGCAAGTACCGCCTCCTTTTGTCGTTCATTAAGTCCATCCAGATAGGTCACCTCGCAACTATACCAGTTGAAAAAACATAGAGACATTAAGATTTGATGAAAATTGCTTGCCGAAACACTAAAAATGGGCCCAAATCTCTTTTCAACAGGTACCAAAAAAGTGCGTTGACCCCCGTGGGAGAGCCGGTATACTGCTAAGGCTGGCTGTTACCGCTGTACTCAAGAAATGGCCTACATAAGCCGTTTTTGTATCCGAAAGTTTCTCAGAAGTTCCCTCCCTTCACTATTTTATCTTTTAATAATCCTTCTTCTCCTTCATCGAAAACTAAGGGGAGGAATGCATATTGGACTTCAGCTTTTGTTTCGATCATTCTGCTTGCTTCATGCGGCTTGGCGCTCGCCTTACCCCATAAAGCAGGCGCCTTTTGGCCTTTTTCTGTAGCTAGGGCTGATCTTCCCCCAGCTCCCATTCTCCACGATGCAAGCTTGAATCTTTTAACTGCTCCTCTAAATGCCGACCCAATCACCGAATCTGATGTACCGGTAACCACGTCGGACGGCGCAGCTCTTATTCCGGGAACAGGTTTTACCGCAAGCAATGCTCCCATAGCTGCTGGAGACAAGATTAGTACGCCTTCAAGCGGAAGCATTTCTACTTACACCGTTAAATCGGGCGATTCTTTGTCTGAAATTGCCCAGCAGTTTGGCGTCTCAGTGAATACGATTCTGTGGGCGAATGATATAAAAAACGTTAGTACGATAAAAGAAGGCACAAGGCTCGTGATCCTTCCAACGTCGGGCATAGAACATACAGTGAAATCCGGCGAAACGCTCTCCTCGATAGCGCAACGTTTTGGGGGTGACGCAGGAGATATCGCGAAGTTTAACGGCCTTTCAGACAAAGGCGCACTTCAGACGGGTTCAACAATCATTATTCCTGGCGGCGAGCTCTCCTCTGGCAGCACTTCAAAACCTTCATCTTCTGCGACGACAGCTAAAACAAAAAGTTCTTCCACCTCGTCACAAACTACCCCACCAAAGAATTCTTCTTTGAAAGTCACCTCTTCCGTGAGCACCTTGAAGACCAACTATAGTAACGAGACAGGAAACCCCTACAAGGGCGGCGGCGGTAGCGCCCATACGGGCTTCTTTACTAACCCTGTTCCCGGAGCTCTCCTTACGCAGGGTATTCATGGTTGGAACGGTGTTGACCTTGGCGCTCACGTTGGAACCCCTATCCATGCTGCAGCCAGCGGCGCCATTATTCTTTCGCGTACGAGCGGTTGGAATGGAGGGTATGGGGACTACCTCATTATCGACAATGGCAGCGGGATCGAAACGCTCTACGCACACATGAGCAGAACAGCTGCAGAAGCAGGTCAGACCGTTTCTGCCGGTGACGTGATCGGGTATGTTGGTACGACCGGCGAAGCAACCGGCCCCCATCTTCACTTCGAGGTTCGCGGAGCTAGAAACCCTTTTGCGGGGTGTACGGAAATGACGGTCTGTAGTCCCCAATAGAACTTCAATAAAGTAAAAGTATTTTTCTACTCAAAACCGAACATTCCTCGAGGCCGATACTGAAGAGCTTCAAGAACATGTTCGGTACCTACCATTTTTGAATCACCGAGATCAGCGATAGTTCGAGCTACCCGCATAGTGCGGTGGTAGGCTCGAGGAGATAAATCAAGACGACCCGCAACACTGAGCAGTGTCGCCCGCGCCTCGGCAGAGAAGTTAATAGTTTCATCAAGCTCACGAGGAGAAAGCTGAGCGTTCGTGACACCGATTCGAATTTCTCCCATTCCGTTTTTGCTTTTTCTTTTTTCGGCCCATACTCGGGCGTCCTTCACTCTTTTCCGTACTTTTTCAGAAGACTCTCCCTCTCCTACCGCACCTAATCGTTCTTGAGAAAGATGCGACACCTCTACCCAGAGATCGAGACGATCAACGATCGGGCGTGAGATTTTGCGTCTTTGTTTAAGAGCTGCTCGCACGGCGACCTCTTCATCGACCCCGAGAGTCTCGGCAGGATTCATTGCTGCTACAACCATGCAATCTGCAGGAAACGTCAGGGTTGCTTTCGTTCGAGAAACGGTTACAACACGATCTTCAAGAGGCTGACGAAGTGCTTCGAGTGCACGGGTGTCAAACTCTGGAAACTCGTCGAGAAAAAGCACGCCGCGATGTGCAAGCGTGACCTCTCCTGCTCTCGGGAATGCTCCACCACCCACCATCGCCGTGTGTGAAATAGTATGGTGTGGCGCACGGAATGGAGGCCAGCAAACGATTTCTCCCTCCCTGAGATTTCCGGCAGTAGAGTGTATGGCGGTTACTTCGAGAACTTCTTGGGAAGTGAGCGGTGGTAATATTCCTGGCAACGCACGAGCAAGCATGGTTTTTCCGGTGCCTGGTGGTCCGTATAACACGAGGTTATGGCGCCCTGCCGCAGCGATTTCCAGAGCACGTTTGGCGCTTTCCTGTCCCTTGATATCTTGCAGATCAATAGCTGGAGGAGAAATGAGTATAGAATACTCTTTTTTAACCGGCACAAGCAAAGACTCTCCCTTTAAATGCAATACTAATTCCTTAAGGGTTCTCGGCGTATAGATGCACATACCTTCTGCAAGAAGAGCCTCTTTTACGTTTCCGGGCGGAATAAATACTATATCGATACCGGCCTGTTTCGCTGCGATTACTTGGGGAAGAATCCCTCGAACCGTATGCAAAGTGCCGTCGAGCGCGAGCTCGCCCGTAAAGAGGGCTGGTTTTTGGGGAAGCTTTATTTCTCCTGCCGCAGCTAGATAGCAAAGCGCGAGGGGTAAGTCATAGTGCGATCCTTCTTTCCGTAAGTCGGCAGGTGATAAAGAAAGAACGATACGTCGATTCGTTGCCTTCGGAGATTTGAACCCAGCGTGTCGTATGGCGGCACTAATTCTATCTCGCGACTCTTGCATTGCCTTATCAGGGAGACCAACGATCGAAAACGCATGGAGACCTCGAGTGAGGTCGGTTTCAACAGTTACTATTTCCGCGCTCGCACCTACCGGCTGAGCAGCGATAAGAGTGGCATATCCGCTTTTATCTTTTGTCGGCGTATCAGGTATTGTTTCGAAAGTAAGAGGAACATTCACTTAGCACAGCATACTCAAAAGTACTCTTTAATTAGTGAAGAAAATATAATTTTTTTATGAAAGATGTTCTTTACACGTATTAGCCGCCGGGTCTGCTTCCAAACGTTCTTTTTCTATAGGTTTTTTGCAAACGCTGCAGGTGCCATATGAACCATCATCAATTCGTCCAAGCGCAGCGACCACGTCTTTATGGCGTGCATTCAAAACATCGAGCACGGCTCTATTTTCTTGATACTCATCAAGAAGGTTCGCTTGGTCGTTTGGATCAGCTTCCTGACCTTGGTCTTTTTGTACCCCTTCCCACTCGCTTGGATTGGCAGGATTCGGTCGGCCCACATCTTGCATTTGTGTCTCAAGTCGTACCTTTTCTTCTTCAAGTTGAGTTTTATAAACCTTAGTGTTTGTCATGGTGAGACTTTACCATATCCACCCTGTAATGACATTAGGATTGGCTAGCTTGAAGTCGACCGACCAAAAGGGTAAAAGCCGCCTCATCTCGAGCAATAATGAGGGTTTGTTTATCGGCGTATCCATAAATGATAAGACTGTTACCTGCAGTATCTCTTAGAACGCGCGCGTCATGATTATCGACAATCTCGTCAACGAATTGCCCTGCTGAGGCAGGAGGGGGGAGAAAAATTGGAGAAGAGCTCGCCGAAGTTGACGTAGAAATGACCGATACCGAAGGATACGCGGGGTATAAGAGAGAAAGATCGTTTGCTATCGTCGGTTCCCAGTCGAGCATACCAGCGAACGTACGTTCGTATGAAATTACCTTAAGGATGAAGAAAGTACGAGTTTCACTACCCGCATGCACGATTCCAACGGTGCTGGAAGGGTCGATATTACGAAGAAGAATATTGGGAGCAGGAAAATCAAGAGCGGTAATTAATCCCCCTCCCGATGTAGGGGACTCTACAATTCCCTGCTTTGTTGTGGTGGATACCGCAATGTAGGTAAGCGCCACATTATTAGAAGGTAATGATTGTGCTGCTTGGTGTGCGAGTGCCTGCATGAGAATTACTCCTGTACCTTTAAGCTCGACTTGTTGATCGGTAACAATAACCGAAGGAATGGAAGGGAGGATTGAAATGGGACCCTTTGCACTCATGAAAATATATGCGGCGTACACAGCACCGATTCCTATGAGTATTAAAAAGATACCTAAAAGGATAGGTACCAAGGTTCTTTTTTTAATGGGAGCGGGAGCGGCTACCGGACGTGCCGTATCTTCAGCAGCAAGCACGGAGAAAGTAGAGGCGTGCTGCTCATCTATGCGATCGGCAAAGTCACTCGAATATGAATGAAAGGGTGAGGGCAACTCATCATGAATCATTCCTGGCGATGGAGGGAGCGGAATTGGAGGCGGTGGAGGAACGGCCGGAGGTATGGGTATTTGAGGAATTTCCGGAGCAGGTGGAAGTGGTGGAGGAATTACTGCTTCGGGCACTACTGCCGGCAATGGTTCCGGAGGTACTATTGCAGGCAAATTCTCACTAGATTGAGTCTCTTCTTCTCGATGACTTTCTATCTTATTTTTCAGGCGTTCAAGGATTGCGACACGCTCACTTTCAGCCTCTGCTACCGTGAGAGGATTTTGTGTGAACGAAATGGAAGGAAGCGGAGTCGCAGGAAGAGCGGGAGGAATAGAAAGAGCTTCTCCATATATGGGATTCTGAAAAGATGCATTTGGAACGATATCACCGATGGCGATCCGCGGAAGCGAAATGGATTGCAGTACTCCAGACGGATCATGGTTTCCCGCTTCCCGTATTCGTGCTTCAACCTCCTGCTCTGTCTCTACGGACTCTAGAGGCATTTGTTCAGCGGCAGCTTGGAGCTGGGAGAGATCGGGAAGAGAAGGAGAAGAGGGACTTGAAGTCAGAAGCGACTCATCAGGGTGAAGGAACGATTTAGTTCTTTTTGGTTTTTGTACGGGAGCAGACGGTGTCGCTAGAGTCGTGCCGTTCTTTGCAGAAACTGCAGCAACATCTTTCGCGTATGTTCGTATATACGGAGAAGGATCTGCAGGACTAGTAGTGATGGGAGGGTCGTTACTCATGCGTCGATCATACTTCTAAAAGTATAACCGGTATCTGTCGCAAGACAGAGTCTTTTGGTAGATAGTTAGCCTCGATAACCGATCAGGAATTTCTTAGGATCTTCACACATATCCGTAAAAGCGTGAGCCGCTTCTTTTATTTTTGACGAAGAGGATTTACCGAAAGAAATAACTTCAACCTGACAACCTTCGTTCATATCGAGATATTCTATAAGCGGTACAAAATCACCGTCTCCGCTCGCGATAATGACGGTATCGAGTTTAGGAGCTAATTTAACCGCATCAATAGCGAGACCTACGTCCCAATCGGCTTTTTTTGCGCCGTCGGCGAATATTTGGAGCCCTTTTACCTTTGTTTCGATGCCTATTTTGGTAAGGGCGTCGAAGAAAGCATCCTCTTCCCCACCTTCGGTGCTAATCACATACGCGATTGCACGAATGAGTGTCCGGCCGCCAAGGGCCTCTTCCAGAACTTTCGCGAAGTTTACTCGTGTCTTATAAAGATGTTTTGCACTATGATACAGATTTTGCGTATCTATAAAAACGCCTACCCGTTGTGCTGAATGCTTGATAACTGCCATATTAAATATATTTAAACTGCTTATTAAAATGAAGCTCGCTCACCATGACGAAAGATGAACTTCTCTGCTTATGGTACCACCTCCTCCTATGTAAAAAGCGGTTATTAGCCGCTTTCCGTACCTTCGTTGTTATTTTTTGAGGCCGAGCTTCTTGATAAGCGCGTTGTAGCGACGCTTATCGTTTTTCTCTAGATAGCGCAGGTGCGCACGCCGATCCGCGACCATTTGTAAAAGTCCACGACGCGAGTGGAAATCCTTCAAATTTTTCTTCAAATGAGAGGTAAGGTCTTCGATTTTGCGGGTAAGAATAGCTGCCTGGACCTCGGCTGAGCCGGTGTCCATGTCATGAATAGCCGCGTTCTTAATAACGCCCGTTTTTACACGTTTTGTAAGCATTACCCCAAGAGTACCACACCTTGATTATTTTTGCAAGAGTGGTCTCCTACTACCCCTTTTCAGTCTGGAAGTACCGGCGCGTCGCACAATATGGGGGGTATACTACAGATATGGAGATAGAGTCGATTAAAAGGCAGTTTCTCGAACATACCGAGATCGAACGCGGCCGCGCAGTGAAAACGATCGAGAATTACGACCATTATCTTAGCCGTTTCTTCACGTATGCAGAAATAAAAGATACTTCCGACATTACCGAGGAGAAAATACGTGAATTCAGACTATGGCTCAATCGACAGCCGGGTACAGGAAATGCGTCCATGAAACGCAAGACTCAAAATTATTATCTTATTGCGCTGCGTGCCTTTCTTAAATTCCTCAGAAAACGCGATATCCAAGGTCTTTCTCCCGAAAAAATCGAACTCGCAAAGCTTCCCGAGCGTTCGCTGGATCTTATTACTCCTACCGAACTCGATCGTTTAATGAAAGCAACAGATGGAACCACTACTAAATCGTTGCGGGATAAGGCGATCTTGGAACTATTTTTTTCCACTGGGCTTCGGGTTTCGGAACTTTGTGCTCTCAACTCAGATATCGACCTCACCCGTGACGAATTATCAGTCCGCGGCAAAGGAGATAAAGTACGGGTAGTGTTTCTTTCGGAAACCGCGAAGAATTCTGTCGCTGCCTACTTAAAAGCGCGAAAGGACATGGAAGAAGCGCTTTTTGTAAATGTACCGGCGCAGATTAAGGAAAACGAGATCCAAGGAAAGCGTCCTCCCTCTCGGCTCACCTCGCGATCGATAGAGCGAATGATAAAGATTTGTGCGACAAAAGCTGGCATCACGAAAAAGGTTACCCCGCACGTATTACGGCACTCGTTCGCCACTGACCTACTTTCCAACGGAGCTGATATTCGCTCGGTGCAGCAGCTTTTAGGGCACGCGAGCATCACAACAACTCAAATATATACACATGTTACGGACGCTCACTTGAGAGAAGTTCACAAGAAATTCCATAGTCGAAGTCAAAAATAAATTTAGGTCGTACACTATATCTATGCGCATTGTCTCCTGGAATGTAAATGGCTTACGAGCAGTGCACCGAAATGGTCATTGGCAGACTTTTCTTAAATCCACAAAGCCCGATATTTTTGGTCTTCAGGAAACGAAGGCCAGTCCTGATCAGTTAGTCGACGAACTTCGAGATGCCACAGGCTTCACTTCATTTTTTGCTTCTTCAGAAATAAAGAAAGGTTATAGCGGCGTTGCTTTGTATTCAAAAATCGAGCCACTTAAAATAATTTATGGAATGAACTTACCTGAGTTTGATCAGGAAGGCCGACTAATCGGAGCGGAGTACGAAGGCTTCTGGCTCTTAAATGTGTACTTCCCTAACGGCGGCCGTGGGCCTGAACGTCTTGATTTTAAGCTTCGCTATTACGATGCGTTCCTTGCTTTTTGTGAGAAGCTGCGCCAAGAAAAACCAGTTATTTTTTGTGGCGATATTAATACGGCTCATGAAGAAATAGATTTAGCGCGACCTAAGGAAAACGAAGAAACTACAGGCTTTTTGCCGGAGGAACGTGCGTGGCTCGATGAGGTAATAAATGCTGGCTATGTCGATGTATTTCGTCACTTTAATCCAAACAGAAAAGATATTTATTCATACTGGGATAATTTTACTCATGCACGCGAACGCAATGTTGGATGGAGAATCGATTATTTTTTTGTCCCCAGAGAATATTTAAAGAACGTAAAGAAGGCAGAAATTCACACCGATGTATTTGGCTCCGACCACTGCCCCGTCTCTATCACCATTTCCTAAAAGACATAAAGGACAAGGGTCTAGAGGCTATCCCCAATCATGTCCTTTACATCATTCACAAGAAGCGTAGTATCAATACTAGAAGATGATCTTTTCTGTCCTTTGTGAGATTAGTTCTTTCGATCTAAGCGCGATGCGAGGGATACCCCTTCAACGTCCGGGACGATTCCCCTAAATTAGAAGCTGGGCAAAGTTCCACGTGAAGCGCTGTTGCAAAGTAGTGAGGGCCAAATCTATCACGGAAGCCGCCAATTTATGCCCCTTCCCCAATTGGCTTCCACCGGTCCAAGCTACTTAGTATAAAGGCCCATGATTTTGTTCCCGTCAGTTCGTAGTGGACGGAAATACAATCATGGGCCTTTTATATTTTGTGATACGTGATTTCTCTCTAATATTTTTTTAAGTTCATCTTCTTCCTTTTCCTCTCTTTTTTTTCTACCCGAATCCCCAAACTTTTTAAGTTCATCATCAGAAAGATGTGCGAGTACTTCAGTTCGGGAATCTAAATAAGCCTCAGTGTTTAGCTTGGCATCATCGAGAATGTCTTCAAGTAAAGCATTTAGAATCCATCCCAGCCGCGGCCCTGCTTCCACTGAGAACTTTTCCATAATTCTATTGCCATCAGTTTTAAGCATGGTGACCGATATAGGATCTCTAAGGGCTTCCTCGACCATCGCCTTATACTTACGAAAACGGAAAGGTTGCTCTTTAGGTCTTCCTGTTCCGATCCGATCACATATACGAAGATTCAATAAATCCCATATATTTTCTTCCCCTACATTACGGATCATTCGCCGTACCGCCGAGAGGGTGATTTGATCAGGGTCTGAAAAAAACATATGCCACCTTACTAATTTAGTGACCTTTTCTATAATTTCACGTGGAAACTTGAGCTCTTCTAAGGCTTTTCTGGTTGCACGTGAACCTACAACTTCATGCCCGTGAAACGACCAATCTTCCTTCTCCTTTGACCATTTACGTGTTTCTGGCTTTGAAATATCGTGAAAAAGGGCAGCTAAGCGTGTATCAAAATCCCACCCCTTATCTGCTGCGTGTTGGACCGCTCTCATGAGATGCCCAAAAACATCATAACTATGGGCTTGATTTTGTTCGATACCAATTCCTCGAATTAAAGCGGGCGCTATATATTCCAGGATTCCTAGTTGCTGAGCTAGGACGAGAGCCATCATAGGCTGATCCGAATTAAGGATACGAATAAACTCATCCCTAATTCGTTCTTTTGAAATATGCTTTAAATTAGTTGTTTTCTTTTGGATTGCGGCCGCAGTTTCGGAATCAAGTGCAAAATTAAGCTCAGCTACTAGCCGCACCGCACGCATGAGCCGCAAGCCATCTTCTTCAAAGCGCTGTTCCGGATCGCCCACCGTTCGGAGCACATGCCGCTCAATGTCCTTTTGTCCTTGATGAGGATCAACAATATGTCCTTTAGATTCATCGAGAGCAATGGCGTTTATAGTGAAATCGCGTCGTGCCAAATCTTCTTCAAGGCTGTCTCCAAACTGAACAACATCCGGTCGACGCTTATCAGAATAGCCTGATTCTGTGCGATACGGAGTAACTTCGATGACTTTAAGACTTTCATTTTCGGTCTCGCGGAGTACTCCAACGGTTCCAAAATCATTGGTGTAATAGGAGTCCGGGAAAATGCGTTGGATATCTTCGGGCTTCGCGTTAGTTGTGATGTCCCAGTCTTTAGGTATCCGCTTGAGAAAAAGGTCACGAACACAGCCACCTACAAGGTATGCCTCAAAGCCTCCATTTCGCAATCCCTCGGCAACTGAGCGTACTTGATCAGGAATAGGGAAGTTCATCAATAAAATACTAGTATGGCATTAGCCTTTCTCCTAGCTCTGCCGTAGTATCTTTATAGGCTGCCCCTGTGGTGAAATGGATATCATTGCTGACTTCGGATCAGCCGTTCCAGGTTCGAGTCCTGGCGGGGGCACAAAATTGTAGAGATCGTATATGGTGAGACTGGATAGAGTAATGTGCCGCATGTTATGATTCTCCACGAAGCGGATATGGTTTAGTGGTAGAACGCGTCCTTGCCAAGGACGAGGCGGGAGTCCGATTCTCCCTATCCGCACAGCGTACGTGCTTCATTAGACAGCTCAAATATACAAATAAAAATCAGACAGTCACTCAAGACTGTCTGATACACGGGGCCTATTTAGGTCTCTTAACTAGCTTACCCTCCTCGTTTATGTGAAGCTCATCAAGCGCTTTTTGGATCTGACAGCGTTCGTGCCGGATAGCTGCCTTATAGTCAGCATGTTTTCCCGATAGCATTTCTTGCTCAAGCTCCTCGTAGCAAGCCTCCGTATAGATGAGTAGTCCTTTGATTGCTCGGGCGCTAAAGCCACTTGGAGACATATGATTCTCCTTTAACATCGAATCAAATCGATCCGAAGTCATTATAAAAAACAATTTTCAAACGCCTCATTTTATTGCTCATTGAGATAGTATTTGCACTTTTAGTTCAAAAACTGATATTATTTTGATATGCTCTATAGTCGTGATTTAAAGCTCGAGGATCACATTACTCAGCTCCTCGTTTCCTCTCCGTACCAGATAAAAAAACTCCACGAGAAGCTCGTAGGTGACGATCGGAGCCTCAGCTTACGAGCGGTCTATAAGGTCGTGGGTAATCTTATTGATGCGGGAGTGCTCTTGAAGGTGGGTAAGGTTGTTCGAGTCAATGAGGAGTGGGTACGGGAGATGAGAAGTAAGCTAGTCTCAAATATGGTCCCACAGCTCTCACCCGGGGAACGCATGAGTTACTCTTTTACCTCGATGAATCATTTGGATACCTTCTGGAAAACAATCGTTTTACAGCTTGAAGAATATGAAAGGGATGGGCAGATCTTCTTCTACAACCCCCACAACTTTTGGGTGTATCTGCCGGACCGGAAGGAGAGTGAAAGTGCCTATTATGGGCATTTTGCAAAATCCCGTCTCCACGCCTTCTTTACCGTGGGAGGAGAGTCTTCAGCAGACAAGGAGTTTAAAAGGCAGTATCAGAATGAGTATCTGCAAATTGATGCTCGGGACGTCCCTTATTTCCCAAGGAGCAATCACCTCACTATTTTGGGGGACCACGTTATTACGGTACGTATAGGAAAAATCCTCTCAGGTCTTATAGATAAAGCATATAAAGCAGAAATGTCAGGTAGTCAACTTCAATTTGAGCTCGAGCGTCAATACGTACTACCATTTACGAGCCGCTTCGTTCTCGAACATAATCCACAAAAGGCTAGAAGGTTAAAAACCATGCTTTCACGGAATTTTTACTTCCCACGGCAAATAACGCCATAAAAGCTCAACATTTTTTAGGACAGAGCTTTTTCAGAAAGTGGATAAACATGTGTATAGTGGGGATAAAGGACACTAACTTCAGCTTTATTTTATAAATTAATCATTAAAATATTAAGCAAATAGGCTATTTTATTAAAAGCCATGAAGTTAGTCGGAAAAACTCGAAAGGACATCGGGATGCTCGGTGAAAGAGTGGCTACTGAATACCTTCGACGAAAGGGTTTTACCATTGTTGATCGGAATGTGGCACGAAAAACCGGCGAGATAGACATTATTGCGAAAAGAAATGAAGTACTTCATTTTGTGGAAGTGAAAACAATTTTGTGTAAAGAGTTTCCGTTATTTAAGGGGCTTCGTGACGAATATGACCCGGCGGCAAATCTTCACGCGTTAAAAATCCGTAAAGTTGCGAGGACGAGCGAGTGGTATATGGCTAACAACGACTGGGAAGGGGAATCCCAGATCGATGGTGCGCTCGTCTGGTTGAGAGAAGGCGACGGACTTGCTCATGTGCGGTACCTCCCTCAAATACTCTAAATTCATACTGAAATGGAAAAGCTGCCAAAATTACAAAAACTGATAGTATGTCTAAAACGCAGCAAGGAGACACGTTCTGACTGCGCGAAGCAAAGAGTAACTCGGGGTGTCGTATACCGGTAGTACGACTGGTTTGGGACCAGTTAGACGGAGTTCGATTCTCCGCACCCCGACATGAAAGTGTATTCGTGGAATGTAAAGTTTAACAATAAGAAAATTGCTCAAGCTTTTGAATTTATTGAAAAACTGGATTTTGACGTTATAGGTTTGCAGGAAGTTCCTTCGGCTCTTCTTACAAAATTAAAAACGTTAGAAATTGGAGTCGTTTATACTGCAGATACGCAAGACGAAAGTGGGACAGCGTATCAAAATGTAATTCTTTCTCGTCTTCCTATTGTACAATCGCAAGATTTTGCGATACCAATTCCTTCTGCTCCACTGCGAACCCGACTTTTTGTGCGCTCAATGTATTTTTATGGATGGTTGCCACTTATTGAAAAAAGAGGGATATATGTGGATGTAATGACTACAGCCGGAGTAGTTCGCGTATTTTCACTCCATCTCACCCTGCTCGGGCCCATGAACCGGTTGCAGGAATTTGATGCTGCATTTAAAAAAATTGATGAAAATATTCCAACTATTATTGTCGGAGACTTCAACATCATCGAGCGTCCTGTTTTAAAAATCGGTAACTGGTTACTCGGCTCTCCATTCTCTCAGGGTTTGCCATGGTACTCAGAACGTACTGCTGCTGAAAAACTTTTTGCAGAAAAGGGTCTCCTGAATCCACTCCGCGGCCAGATTACTCATCCTTTTTCTAACTCACAACTCGATCACATTTTAGTGTCGAAGAATCTTGCGGTACAAAAGGCATGGGTAGAGATACTAAGACACGGCTCTGATCATCGGCCTGTAGGAATCGAACTAAATTTATAGACACGTCAATAATTAGGACTTCTGTGTTACAAACCTTGCGCTAAAAGTGCCGCAAGCAGGTCGCCTTTGGCTTTAAAGTTTGAAATAAGGGTTGCGAGACTTTCTGTGCGAAGCGTTGAGTCGAGATCATTTCCGGTGTCAGCGAAATAGCTGCGACGCATATGATCGATGGTGATGGCGTTCAGCGCCCTCGTGCTTATATCACCACTGATAGAGCTTGTGGTGATCGTTCCTATGAGCTCTCCCGCAGCATTGACCATACCTCCTCCGGAAGAGCCTTCTTGCGAGGCGGCGCTGCCTTGGACGGAAACAAGATCAACGGTATTTTTTTGAAATGTATAACGATTCTGAATTGTGCCGAATACTAAAATAGGATACAGAGAATAATTTAGTTCCGAGCTCGTTAAATATTGCGCACCATACGAACCGATTGCAACAGCTTCATTTGCTTGTGGATCACCCTGAGAAAGCGGTATGGCAGGAAACGAGCTCGCGAGAGGAGTCGACGTCGCAGTGCCAGTAATTGCGAGGAAAGCAAAATCATTTTGTCCGGTACCTTTTGGACTACTCATCCGTAATGTCGCAGGATTCTCAGCGATCCAACTTGGTGAAACATACACGGCTGCTGCTGTGTAAGCTCTTCGCGCAGGACTGCCGGTACGGATAAGACACTCAACTCTATTTGATCCGAGATAATTCTGAAGGAGGAAAAATTGCGCCACGTGTGCAGCGGTGAGAATGATGCCGCGCGAATCGACGATAACCCCCGTTCCCGAAATAGAAGGAATGGATCTGTCGGAAGAAAGACAAACGATGTTTACGAGGGAGTGTAGAAGCGCTCCTCCTGAAGCAGTAAGTTGGCGCGCTGCTACCGTCGAACTGGAGGGAGCTAAAGGCGTGTTTTGAGTGGAAGTCGCTACCTTTTGTAGGACGGAATTGCTAGAGCTCGCAGCGACAGCTGGCTTAGTAGTGGTAGCGCTTGGCAGAGTGCTGCTCGATGTTGCAGCCTGAGGACTTGCGAGAAGAGTAGTGTGGGGAAGAGTTGGTGACGGTACTTTGTTCGAAGAGAGGTGTGGAGAGAGAGTAGAGGAGTGGAGAAAAGCATACGCCGCCGTCGCTCCGAATACTACTATCGCAAGAACGAGGGCGATATTTTTGACATTCTTGAACCAAGCAAATGGGCGCATACCTCTATGCTACGCTTTCTCTGCCTAAAAATACAGTGAAGGAAATAAAGCAGACTATGATGAAGTATGGTATTCTCGGTTCGAAGGTGGCTCGTGAAGACACGACCACATGTGGATTTTCTAAGCTGGGATAACGCTAAGAAAATCTCAGCGCGGGGTTAGTTTAATGGTAGAACATCAGTTTTCCAAACTGATAGCAGGAGTTCGATTCTCCTATCCCGCACAGCGTTGGTGTATGATTTACCTATGTCACTCGAAGGAAGTCATATAGAAAGCGGGGAAGATTTGGTACGTAAAATGAAGCGTGAGTCGTTACCCCCACTACCCCTGAACGATCCACGTGTACAAGTGATGCTTGCAAGGCAAGCTTTCCCGAATGAAGCAGACCCAATGGACAAGTGGCTTGAAGGCGAGGAAGTGAGAGATTCTCTCTCAAGGCGTTTTCGGGCTTTTAAAATTGATCCAGCTCTTGCTCCCGCAGATCAGAGTATTGATATTAGGGACGAAGCGGCGCTTCAGAAACTTCTCGACAAGGTACGAGTGCACGAACCTGAAAGAACCATCCATTAATATTTGGCTACGGTAGTCAGGA
The DNA here is from genome assembly GCA_013815345.1 of Patescibacteria group bacterium. GTDB lineage: Bacteria > Patescibacteriota > Minisyncoccia > Phycocordibacterales > Phycocordibacteraceae > C7867-001. Next base: position 22,903 of record JACDGK010000006.1, on the reverse strand, counting down.
TACTTTGTGGTCAACGCGGTTAATCATAAATTGCACTGCTTCGTTGGCGTTGAGGATTTCAATGTGAATGCCTGGATAGCGAGTTTGGAACACCCGGAATATTTCATCAGCAAATGCTTGTCCTATTGTTGGCACGCGCTCAAAATCAAGGGTTATTCTTTTGAATCGTTCCAGGCCCGTAAGAACCCGTCGTGCTTGTGAACGCGAAACATGGATGGTTCCGTGGATAAAAAGTCGGACATGTACTTCGGTTCGATCGAAATCCTGCAAACCATCTTCTGATTCAAATGCACGGAAAACATCAATGAGATGTTTTTTTGAACGATAGGTCAGACTAAAACGCACCTCGGTACCCTGAACGACATTTTCATTAGGAAGAAAAAATATATCAGGAAGTTGATTATCGATTCTCATTTCCCACCCATAGCTGCGAAGCGAAAAAAGGTCAGCAACACGTGAAGTAAAAAATATACCCTGACCAGAATGTGCCTCAGGGGCGGTGGTAATTTTTCCTTTTAGAAGATCCTGCATTGCTTCGAGTTCGGAACTTAGTTTTTGTCCTCGCATAACATTTCGAAAAACACCAATACCCCAGTCACGTATAACAAAAGAAAGTCTTGTAGGTTCACCACGCGACGCGTCTCCGGTGGTAAAAACTGATACGGAAATCTTTTCGGATTCAGAATGGTCGATGGCGTTATTGAGCATTTCTGAAAAGGTATAATCGAAAATACTTTGCACATTTTCAGACGCAAGTTTTAAGGGAAGAAATCGATCTCGTATCTCTATAAGCACCTCGTGCTCTCTAAGGTTGAGATTTTTTAGATCAAGGCTGAACTGGTCTTTGGCTGGAAGGGTACTCTCTGATCGCACATAGCGGGTACCACGGGTGTGGCCAATCTTTATAAGTCCTCCGGTTTGTACCTGCCCACGCAAAATAGCATGTGCTTGCTGACGCGACATTTTTAACATAGCAGCGACATCGGCTGAAGTCACACTTCCATGTTTAGTTATGAAATTCGCTATAATTTCTGACCGAGTACTCATTTAGGGATTGTAATTCATTGTAAGGTAATTGTAAAGTATTGTAAAAGCTAGTCGTCTTTGCTGCTAAGGAGTAGGCTTGGGTGATGGAACCTCTCGCTGCGCGCATACGGCCAACAATCATTGAAGAGGTGGTGGGGCAGGAGCATTTGGCCGGTTCTGGCAAACCACTGCGCGTGGCTATTGAAAAGAAACATCTCTTTTCCTTTATTCTCTGGGGGCCTCCGGGGACCGGGAAGACGACAATCGCGCGCATTTATGCGCGCGCTCTTGATGCTGAACTCTACGAGCTCTCAGCAGTTTCGGCAGGCAAGGAAGACATACGCACTATTGTTGAGGGAGAAAAGAAAGGAAGGCTTGCGAGAAAAGCAGAGCCCTTTAGCTCACAAGAGTTGTTGATACCCGATAAGCCAAAAGTACTTTTTCTGGACGAGATCCATCGTTTTAATAAAAGCCAACAGGACTTTCTTTTGCCCTATGTGGAATCAGGAAAGTTGACGTTGATTGGTGCCACTACCGAGAATCCGTCTTTTGAAGTCATTCCTGCGCTCCTTTCACGTGCGCGGGTCTTCGTGCTCGAGCCGCTTTCCGAAGAATCTCTGCGGGCCATTGTGTCGCGTGCCGGCATCAAACTCTCTGAGGATACCTTTGCGTGGCTTCTGGGGTACGCCAATGGGGACGCACGCCGGGCTCTCGGTATTCTCGAAGGTGCGCAGGCGCTTTATGGAAAGAAGGTCACTGTTGCGAACTTGAACAAAGCGCTCGAGTCTCCACACCTGCGATATGACAAGAAAGGCGAGGAGCACTACGACACCATTAGTGCGTTTATAAAAAGCATGCGGGCATCGCAGCCAGATGCTGCCATATATTATCTTGCCCGTATGGTGGAAGCAGGAGAAGATCCTCTCTTTATCGCGCGAAGAATGGTCGTGTTCGCATCTGAAGACATTGGACTCGCGCAGCCCACCGCTTTGGTGGTAGCTAACGCTGTCTTCCGAGCATGCGAAACGATCGGCTATCCTGAATGCTCGATAAACTTGGCACATGGCGTGGCGTACCTAGCAAAAGCGCAGAAAGATCGCTCATCGTATAACGCACTAGGTTTAGCTCAAGCAGATGTGGAGGCATTTGGTAACTTGCCAGTCCCGAAGAAGATTCGCAACGCACCCACAAAACTCATGAAAGAACTCGACTACGGCAAGGGGTACAAGAAATATGACGAAGAAAGCTATTTACCGGATAAGTTGAAGAAAAAGAGATATTTTGAGTAAATTCAACCTACTAGTTGTTTTTAGGAACGGAAATGCGAGAATATAAAGAAGCGGCTAATAATATAAAGAATAAAAATATGAGTAATTCATTCGAGAATCCAGGTACATCGAGAGATAAAGAATACAAACCAGACGAAACATTATTGGAAATGGTAATGGCAGAAGCGAGAAAGATTGCCCCAGACGCTTCTGAAGTTGATATACGAGGAGGATCGATTCGTGCAATGCGCGCTGCGGAAGTAGCTGGAAAACCATTCACAGAGGAGAGTTTTTCAGATACAGAAGCAGTAGATGGAAAGCTTAAAAAAGGATTAGAAGCGGAGATACAAATGCATTCAGGCGACCCAAGTATTCTTGTGGTTGGTCAGGATGGAAGTGTCATTCGAAACGTAAAATCAGATGCAGAAGCTCAACAGGTGATACGCGACGAACGAGAAGCCGCGTAATTTATAAAGAAGAAGAGGCGCTCCCTAAAACATAGGGGCGCCTCTTTTTAATGCTGCCGAACGAAGAACGATAATGAACAGCGGAGTCTCTACGACCGGCTTTTTTTATTCAATAATCCGCGCATGATGCGTAGCTGATCCCTCTTGCTCCTTGGAGGAAGGTGAGGATCGAGAAGAAGTCTATCCAGTTCTGTCTGAGTCGCTTGATCGACTCGTTCGGAACCGGTCTGGGGTATCACGATGAGCTTGCCCATGGGTTCCTTTCTGATTGCCAGATTTCACAATAACACATATAAAAAATGTAGCAAATTTTGCCAGTACATGCTCACTTTGCTAGGGTGAATGTAGATCATCCATGAACATTAGGAACAACATATGCATCGTCATAGAAACAATCGTAAAAGCATCACCCATCAACCGCTTCTGAACATCGCGCTTCGCTTTGTGGGGTTCTTGAAATACGGAGAAAATCCTCGAACGGAAGCTGAACTGTATGAGCGAAGAGGCATCGACCATCCTCTATCCTGGAGACAGTGGAAGACGAACGGCAAATTTGGCCGCAAGGTCAAAGAAGCTGCTGACATAAGCGCGATTGCGTTCACTGATCTGCAGGCGGCCCTCCGAACGGCCATCCAGATCAGAGCCGCCTTTGAATTGAATTTCAAAAACTCTCCTTGCGTTGCCGTGGGTGTAAAGCATGGTAACGCCTGTGGAGCGGGAGTAGGAGATACTCCGGAGCAAGCGCTTAAGCGAATGATCGAAGGCAATCCCTCTGGTCTTTTCGGAGCTCTCGTGATTGCCACATTCCCGATTGGGGAAGTCGAAGCGCGACTTTTGAGCCGGTATAAATTTCCTGCGGGTAAGCGGATTATTGCCGGTGTTGCGGCTCCCCACGTCGATACAGCCGCGTATGACGTTCTCAAACGGACGAGTCGCCCCTTTCTCACGTTCGAGAACGCTGAGCTCGCAACGCTTAATCGTGCGCACTTGCCAGTGATTCCTTCGCGGAAGTCACTCGATATTCTTGATCTGGAAATTATTGAAAATCCTGATCCGTACGTGCTCGACTTTACCGACAATCGCATTCGGATTCGGGGGCCAGCCGATAATCTCGGGACATACTACCGAGATATAGCCCTCGCAGATGCAGTGTGTCGGACCAGTCGAAGCAACACCATCACTATCGCTGCGGACGGCGCCATCTGGGCGAATGCGGTAGGTGGCCAGGATCGAGTCGGTGCCTGCCAGGAAGCCTTACGTCAATACTGCGCACCTCTGCGGGGACGTGCTGGGGCGGTAGCGGTAAGCGATTCGTTCTTTCCTTTTATCGATGGCATAGATGCGCTTCATCGAGGTGGTATCTATAAAATCTTTGCTACCACCGGTTCAGAACGAGATGAGGCTGTGGCCGCTCGGGTAGAGAAGCTGGGCATTACGCTCATTACTCTGCCTGATAAGGTTGCTCGAGGATTCTTCGGGCATTAGCTTGCATAGTGAGGCAAACGAAAAAGGCCGTTCCCCTAGGGGAACGGCCTCCTTCTTTATCAAACCTTCTTTATTATTTGACTGCGTCCTTGAGCGCTTTTGCTGCGCGGAATTTAGGAGTGCGGGTTGCCGCGATCTTGATGCTCTCACCAGTGCGAGGATTGCGGCCGATTCGAGCAGGGCGAGCCTTTGCGGTAAAGATACCGAGACCAGCGATAGAAACTTCGTCGCCAGACTTAAGGCCTCCCATAATCGATTCAATGACTGACTCAACTGCACGATCTGCATCAGCGCGCGTGCCGCCGAGTACTTCTTGAACCTTTGCTACGATGTCTGCTTTATTCATAGGAATAAGAGTCTAATTAGGGCTAAATCCTCTTGGGGAGGGTTACGGTGAAAGTATAGGAAATGCGCCATATTATGCAAGTCCCCTAAAAAGAGTGCGGGGATAGCGTATTTTCAGCGATTTAGAGAATTTTAACGAGCAAATTCAACGACGCGATTCTCGCGTATAACATTTACCTTTATCTCTCCAGGATATTTAAGTTCCTGGTGTACACGCTCAGCTATTTCGCGCGCCATCTTATGCATGGCGAGATCAGAAACCTTGCCGGGATTCACGAAAATGCGTATTTCGCGGCCTGCCTGTATCGCGTAACTCTTTTCAACTCCTGGGAACCCTCCGGCAATGCGCTCGAGGTCTCCTAGGCGCTCGAGATATCGCTCTACGGTGTCATGGCGGGCACCAGGACGTCCTGCGGAGATAGCGTCTGCCACCTGCACAATAATCGATTCAGGTGTTTCAAAGGGATATTCTTCATGATGGGCTTGCATGGCTTGAATGACGCGTCGATCCACGCCAAATTTTTCAAGAATGCGACGACCGATTTCAACATGCGTGCCCTGCACCTCATGGTCTATAGCTTTGCCTATGTCGTGAAGCAGAGAACCAGCCCGTGCAACTTCTGCATCAGCGCCAAGCTCGCTCGCGAGAATACCTGCAATGTGTGCCATCTCCACTGAATGCTGCAATACGTTCTGACCATAGCTTGTGCGGAAATACAATCGGCCGATAAGGCTAATGAGGCGCGGATCGAGTCCGACGAGTCCTACTTCATAGGCTGCTTCTTCGCCTTTTTGTTTAATCAATTCATCCACTTCTTCTTTAGTTTTTTGGACTGTTTCCTCTATCTTGGCGGGTTGAATACGACCATCGGTAATAAGCTTTTCAAGCGCGACTTTTGCTATGTGACGGCGCAAAGGGTCAAATGATGAAAGAGTAATTTTATCAGGAGCGTCGTCAATAATGACATCCACGCCAGTGGCGCGTTCAAATGCTTTTATATTTCGGCCCTCTTTGCCGATGATCTTGCCTTTTATTTCTTCGGACGGAATTGCGACCGAAAGTGTCATTATTTCGCTATTTACTGCATTGCCCATGCGATGTATAGCTGAGAGAAGAATCGTACGGGCTTTTTCCTCGAGCTGCTTTCTGCCATGGGTCTCAAGCTTCTGAATGCGTGCCAAAAGCGCACCCTCTTGGGTTTTTTCCAATTGTTCGAGAAGTCTTTTGCGTGCTTCTTCTTCTGAAAGATTTGCTACCCGCTCAAGCTGCACGCGTTCTTCAGCGATAAGCTTTTCAGCTTCTTTGCGTAAATTTGCAACTTCGTTTTCTCGAGCACGAACACTCTCGGATTGCTCGCTTAGCTTGCGGGCACTTTCATCAAGAAATTCTTCGCGCTTCAATACGCGCTCCTCGATCTTTTCGAGTTTTTCTTCACGTTCGTGTATGGGGTCGAGTCGTTCTGCTTCTAGTTTCTCCGCCTCTTCCTCAGCATTTTTGATAATGCGATCTGCACGTTCGCGTGCCTCGATGAGTTTTTGTCTCACTTCCAATTCCAAAGATCCACGCTGTCCAAGCGCTATCAAAAGTCGAAGCACATATCCGAGGGCAATACCGGCAAGGCCGGAAAACGCCAGAAGGCTTAAAACAAGTGTGATGGACATACAGGATTGCGTGAGCCTGCTTCATCGCCCGGTATTTTGCGCACCTGAATCTAAAGCGGTTTAGTGAACCAAAATGACTGAGTCGGGGTCAGAAAAGCAGGAAATCAGTAAATAATCAGGAAAATCGGTCGTTGCGGTATGCAAGCAAAATAACACACTATTTCGTCTTATACACCTGGTCGATGAGGCCGTACTTTTTTGCTTCGTCGGCGGTCATGAAGAAGTCGCGATCTACGTCGCGTTCGATTTTCTCGAGAGTCTGACCGGTTGCCTTCGCAAGCATTTTATTAAGTCGTTCACGGAGCGAGAGGATACGGCGGGCACTTATTTCTATGTCGCTCGCCTGGCCCTCAGCACCGCCATGGGGTTGATGAATCATGATGTCAGCATTTGGGAGCGCAAAGCGCTTTCCCTTAGCACCCGAAGCAAGAATGATAGAACCCATGCTCGCTGCCATACCGACGGCAACCGTTGAAACATCCGGCTTCACATGATTCATCGCGTCGACAATAGCGAGACCAGAGTGCACATGACCACCGGGCGTGTTCACGTAGAGATAAATATCTTTTTTTGGATCTTCAGACTCAAGGAAAAGGAGCTGCGAGATGATGAGATTCGCAACGTCGTCATCAATCGCACCACCAAGGAAAACGATGCGCTCGCGAAGAAGTCGCGAATAGATGTCGTAGGCACGTTCGCCGAACTGCGATTTTTCGATCACCATTGGAACAAGCATCGATGCACGGGGAAGTTGATTTTTTGTATTCATAGAAAGATGTATATTCGGATAAAACGTTGAGGGATTTAGTAGCTGACTGGTCCTGTGTCTGAATTTGGCTGCTGCAGAGGGTGTTCTTCAGCTATGCGTTTGCCCCAGGCATAAAAAGCGCCGATAACGATCATAGCGAGAATAACTACAATCGAGAGTATGGCTCCCCACGACGCGTTTTTGTGCGGTGAGGGAGGATTCGGAGAGGTCTTTTCAGGAGTTGGTGTCGTGTCCATACCACCAGTATACGACCAAAATTCCTTATGAGCTATGTGAGCTAGGAATTTGGAAGTGCCCTTGTGGTACAGAACTGCTTTTTTGGCACCTACTTCTTTTCTAAATACATTTTGCAGCCGCGGTCAAAGGCCTCTTCTGCAGCTTTTTTGTCCTGCCAGTCGGCAAGCGTCACTTCTTTGCTCTGAAGCTGTTTGTAGGTGAGGAAGAAGTGCGCGATCTCTTTGAGCGTGTGCGTGTTTACATCCGAAAGATCATTGATATCAGCAAAGCGTGGATCACCAGCCGGCACGGCAAGTATTTTTTCATCGCGGTCGCCACCATCTACCATAGGAAGTAATCCAACAGGACGTGCGTGCACGAGAATTCCTGGCAGAAGCGGCGCGGTCGTAAGGAGGATCACATCGAGCGCATCACCATCATCCCAAAGTGTCTGCGGCACGAAGCCGTAGTCAAAAGGATACGCTTGCGCGGTATGAGATACGCGGTCGAGTGCGATGAGACCCGTTTCTTTATCAATTTCATATTTATTCATTGAGCCGCGCTGGATCTCAATGATGACATTCATCTTTTCTTTGGAGCCGGGAGCAATATCGTGAAGGAGGTTCATACGTACAGTATAGTTACAATCTCGTAAAAATTATGATCCATCCCGAATTGAGGCGCTCGTTTCATCTCGCGACTCTTCTGCATCAGCGACTGGACCATTGTCGGTGAAGTTTGTTTCTTCCTCAGCGACGAGCGTCGATGTTTCAGGATCTTCTTCGGCAACCATCATATTCTGTTCGGTGATACCTTCAACGCCTTCCACCTGCGGCTGGTCGTCTTCGACGCTCGTATCAGACATGGCTTGCGCCATCTCTACGGCTCCTTCGTCGATACTTTCATCGTCTGCGGTTGGTTCTACAGGATTTTTAGTAGACATAGATTTTTCAGATTTAGAAGACTCGTCCTTAATAGATACTCCTTCACCATCAGATTCGGCGACATTCTGACCGCCCATCGAGATGATGTCGATGTTCCAGCCGGTGAGCTTCGCGGCGAGACGCACATTTTGTCCGCCACGGCCGATTGCGAGTGATTGCTGGTCTTCGGTCACCGTAACCGTTGCACGATGATTTTCTTCGTCGAGCTTTACCTCAAGCACGCTTGCAGGCGAAAGGGACTCTTTGATGAATGCCGACTGGTCTTCTGACCACTCGATGATGTCGATGCGTTCACCGCCAAGCGCTGCCATCACGGTAGACACACGTACGCCGCGCTGCCCGACGAGAGAACCCACAGGGTCTACATGCGGATCAAGCGATGCGATAGCAATTTTTGTACGGCTGCCTGGTTCGCGTGCAATGCCTTTGACCTCAAGAGCGCCTGAGGCAAGCTCGGGTACTTCCATCTCAAAGAGCTTCACGAGGAAGCGAGGATGGGAACGAGAAAGACGAAGGTATACGCCACGAAAACCTTCATCGACTGAATAAAGGTATGCCTGAATGCGTTCACCGGCCCGGAAACGCTCGCTCGGAATCTGCTCTTCGTACGGAATGATGCCGGTCGCGCGACCGAGATCGATGAAAATGGCGCCACGTTCCATGCGCTGAACGATGCCGGATACGATCTCGTTCTTCTTCGTGCCGAATTCATCAAGCACGGAAAGCTTTTCAGCCTCACGAATTTTTTGAATGATGACCTGCTTTGCCGTCTGCGCAGCGATACGACCAAAATCGTCTTGGGGCTCGAGCGGGAAGACGAGTTCACCGCCAAGCTCTGCATCGCGCTTGATGCGACGCGCATCTTCGATAAGTATGTGCTTTTCGGTGTCAAAGCGGGGAAGTTCGCCTTCGAGAGTTTCTTCGTGTTCATGATGATGCATCTCTACTTCTTCTTCATCGGGCGTCGGGAAGCGCACCATTGTGTCGTCTACGATAGTTTTTACTTGTTCAAAGGAGACGGTGCCAGTATTCATGTCGAGCATCGCTCGCACAATCTGTCCGCGCTTGCCGTACTCGCGCTTATACGCGGTCGCCATAGCTGATTCGATGGCTTCGATCATAATTTCACGGGTGATACCGCGATCTTCGAATTCTCCGAGCACTGAGTGTATTGTTTTTAGATCCAACATAAGTCTGCTATTTAATTGTCGCACTGTAGGTAAAAGCGAATGTCTCTTAAAAGAAATGCCCGCGGGGGCGGACATCTCAGGTACCCAAAATGTACCATATATAGGTACGACCGGTCAATTTTCCTTACCTAGTTAATTTGAGCGGAATTAAACAGCACGCCAAAGGTCTTACACCACGTTAAAACGTATTTGTAATCTTCTGGATTTACACCGGCGGGAATTTCGTAGTTTATATTGCCGTCGGTCGCCGTAACTTTACCAAGACTGATATACTCTTTTGCGCCCAAGTCTTTCGAAAGGTACACATAGATATCAGGGCCGTTAATCGTCTTGAAGTTCTCATAGCGGATATAGTTTTTGCCGTCGGTGGTTACGACGCGGACCGTGCCAGAGGCTGGATGACCAACCGTTCCCGTAACCGGAGTCGGATTCTCGTCTTTCATCGCCGCACCCTCATGAGTCATGGCCGCTTCGCCTGCTGAACTAGTAGCGGTCGTGGCAATCGTCGAGTTCGTAGAGAGCTCGGTGCTGTTTTGCGGAAGAGCGTCGTCTGCTCCTATGTTTCTAAAAAGAGGAGAAATCGCATAATAACCAAACCCAAGAACCGCTAACGCCACAACTCCGCCCATAATCCATTTTGTGTTCATACGAAAATCGGTACTATTTGTAATGTTAAGTAAACTTAACATTACAAATGCACCTTAGGAAGGCTTCCTGTTGATAGGTTAAGGCTTCGGCGCGTTATACTTAAGAAAGTAACCACGCATGCAAGTCTCTGAAAGCGAACTAAAAAGATTCATAATGGATTCGGGACTCGTCGCCCGAAAGGATATTGATGCTGCAGAAGTAAAAGCTACTGCGCAAAAGCAATCGGTTGGCGATATTCTCGTGTCAGATGGTCAGATATCAAGTGACGCACTTCGACGCATTACCGCCTATGTGCTTGGGATGCAATTCGTAAATCTGAAGGACGGCAAGATACCATTTGAGGTGCTTTCGCTCATTCCCGAACCTATCGCACGCACGCACAATATTATCGCGTTCAAAAAGAGCGCTGACTCGCTTGAAGTCGCGATGCTCGATACCGAAGACCTTCCCGCCATTGACTCGGTTCGCAAGAAGACCGGACTGAAGATCCTTCCTCGTCTCACCGATGACGACTCTATAAAACACGCACTTTTGCAGTATCAGAAATCACTCAAAGAGGAATTTGGTGACCTCATTTCGACGGAAGCCGGAAAAATAAAGCTGGTAAAAGATTCTGATGGTGAGGAGATCACGGGAGACGCTCTGAAAAAAATGGCAGAGGATCTGCCGATCGTACGCATTGTGGATACTCTTTTACGCCACGCCATAACACAATCCGCTTCTGACATTCATATCGAACCCATGGAAGAAGAGGTACTCGTGCGTTACCGTATCGACGGCATTTTGCGGGACGCGATGACGCTTCCGAAACAAGCAGCACCCGGTATCACCGCACGTATCAAAGTGTTGGCAAATCTGAAGCTCGATGAGAAACGCTTGCCGCAAGACGGTCGCTTCAAGATGGAAACCGAAAGCGATAAAGTTTCGTTCCGCGTCTCGCTCTTGCCGGTGTATTTCGGTGAAAAGGTCGTTATGCGTCTTTTGCGTGAGACCGGTGAGGGATTCACCCTTGAAGCGCTTGGCTTCCACGGGGAGAGTCTCGAGCGCATGCATTCGGCTATGAAGCAGACGACAGGAATCATTCTCATTTCAGGACCGACTGGTTCGGGAAAGACGACGACGCTTTATACTGTGCTCGATATTTTAAATACGCCAGACGTGAACATATCTACCGTCGAGGACCCTATCGAATATCAGATGAAAAGAGTGAATCAAACACAGGTGAATCCAGCAATCGGTTTTACGTTTGCAAATGGACTCCGCGCACTTCTGCGACAGGACCCAAACATCATCATGGTAGGAGAGATTCGAGATAGCGAAACGGCTGCGCTTGCGATAAATGCCGCACTTACGGGCCACCTGGTACTCTCAACTATTCATACGAACAGTGCTGCGGGCGCCATTCCGCGACTCATGGATATGGGAGTCGAACCATTTCTTCTCGTGTCGACGCTTAGAGTTATTGTGGGCCAGCGTCTCGTGCGCCGTCTCACTGACAGTAAAGAGCAGTATACGCTCGATGCCGCGGAACGCGAAAAGATCGCAACAAAGGATCATTTTGAAGCGGTGTTGAAAGATCTTATCGACGAAAAGTTAGAAAAGCCGGCCACAAAAATCGACTCTCTTCCTTTTTATCACCCAAAACCTTCAGCCGAATCAGACGATGGTTATCACAGTCGCATCGGCATCCATGAAATCCTTTCGGTCTCGTCAGCGGTGCGCGACCTCATTCTCCATGGAGGAATTACGGATGCGATAGAAGGCCAAGCACGCAAAGAAGGCATGTTGACCATGTTTGAAGATGGACTCTATAAAGCAACACGTGGCGTTACGTCTCTCGAGGAAGTACTACGAGCGGTTGCTGAATAACGTGCGACGTGCACGTGCTACACTTTTTTCATGAAATTCCGGGTAATGGTGAGGAAGACCGATGGTAGTGAGGAGCCTCGCACTATTGAAGCGGACTCACGTTTCGCGGTGTACTCGCAGGTAGAAAAAAATGGAGAAAGCATTGTTTCTTTGGAAGAAGGGGGAGGATTTGCGATGCCTGCGTGGACCAGTCTCACGATAGGCACAGGCGTTAAACTAGAGACTAAGATTACCTTTACAAAAAATCTGGCGGCGATGCTTTCTGCAGGCCTTACACTCTCACGCGCCTTGTCAGTCATAGAACGTCAATCGGCGAATAAAGCATTTAAGAAAATAGTGAATGATATTCAGGAAAAGATTAAAGCAGGTACGTCTTTTCATGAAGCTCTCGCGGATCACGCAAATGTCTTTCCAAAACTATTCATTGCCATGACGAAGGCGGGTGAGGAGGGTGGATCGCTTTCTGATACGCTCAAGATTGTCGCTCAACAAATGGAACGTTCCTCTCAACTTACGAAAAAAGTGAAAGGGGCAATGATCTATCCCATCATTATTCTCGTCGCGATACTTATTATAGGTATCCTCATGCTTATGTTCGTGGTGCCAACGCTTTCAGCGACCTTTTCGCAGCTCGGCGCGAAGCTTCCTCTGGCAACCCGGATCATTTTGGGAATTTCGAATTTTATGAGTAGTCATTTTATTATCGTTTTCATCGGATTGTTCGTGCTCGCAGTGGGAGGGACTCTTTTTTTACGGTCGAAAATTGGAGCGGCTACCGTTCTTTTCGTGGCGCTCCGCGCTCCTATAATAGGTGAGCTCGTAAAAGAGACGTTTAGTGCGCGCGCAGCGCGCACTATCTCCTCGCTCCTTTCCTCAGGCGTCGAAATGCTTACGGCGCTTTCCATTACCGAAGAGGTCGTGGGCGGGAATGTGTTCGGAAAAATTGTCGGAGAATCAGAAGTACGAGTGCGGAAAGGCGAAGCACTTTCAGTAGCATTTTTAGAGCATCCAAAACTGTACCCAATATTCTTTTCGGATATGATCGCCGTGGGAGAAGAGACAGGAAAAGTTTCGGAAATGTTGGGACAGGTTGCTCAGTATTATGAGACCGACGTGGAGGACCGCACGAAAGACCTTTCCACTATTATCGAGCCCGTCCTCATGCTCTTTATCGGACTTTTCGTTGGAATCTTTGCGGTCGCCATGATTGCTCCTATCTACTCGCTGTCTTCATCGATCTGATCCACACCGCCGATATGGTGATCTGCGGCTTGATGAGTGAGGTATCATAAGACCATGCATGCGCCGCGCGGAATGTCATTAATCGACGTTGTCATCGGCACGGCACTGGTCCTTATCATTTTTCTCGCGCTGTTTGGAATCTTGCGGGCGTCGATCTTGCTTTCTGCCTATGTAAAAAGCGAAGCGACCGCGACCTCAATAGCGAATAACCAAGTCGAATATATTCGTTCGCTGCCGTATGACTCCGTAGGGACGCTTGGAGGTATTCCCGCAGGACTTATCGCGCAAAATGCGACTACAACGGAAGATGGTGTCGGATACAATGTGCGTACCTTTATTGATTACTACGACAGCCCCTCTGATGGAACGGGAGCAGGCGATACAAACGGAATAACCACTGACTACAAAAGAATTAAAGTAACGGTCTTCTATACGGCGGGAGGAAAACCTCGTCAATTTATCCTGGTTTCAAATTACGCACCGCTCGGTATTGAAACTACGGCGGGAGGAGGAACGCTTCAAATAAATGTAGTGAACGCTGCAGGTACGCCACTTGCCGGTGCCAGTGTCACTATAACGAATGCGAGCACCGCGCCCACCGTAAACCTCACCACGTTTTCGGACTCAACTGGCACCGTCTATCTTCCCGGTGCCGCTACCTCGACGCAATACGCAGTGTCGGTTACGAAAACAGGGTATTCCACCGCTCAGACATATGTGCGCGATTCGAATAATCAAAATCCCACACCGGGATATCTTACGGTGGTGAAAAATCAAACGACCAGTAGCACGTTCGCTATCGATGCTCTCGGCTCGATGAACGTAATGACTTTTTCACCAATAGCAACCAGTACATTTAGTGATTCTTTCGCAAATGCTTCGAAACTTACGTCTCTTACCAGCACAGTAGCGTCAGGAGGAGCTCTTTCACTTTCCGGAGGCGTGGGTAACTATGCAGCGAGTGGCAGCGCGATTTCCACCACATCGGCACCAGCGTATCTCATAATGTGGGGGGTTGCGAGCTCGACCCAGAGTGTGCCAGCGGGCACCACGGTAAGCTTCCATATCGTGGACGGCACAGGAACACTTCTTCCTGACTCAGTGCTTGCCGGAAATGCAGCAGGATTTATTTCAACGGTAAATCTTTACGGCATTTCTACCACAACCTATCCCGCTTTGGCGCTTTCAGCTTCACTTTCAACAACGGCGACGAGCACGACACCTTCTATTACTAATTGGGGACTTTCCTATCAGTCGGGACCTACTCCACTACCGAACGTCTCATTTACACTGACCGGCAAGAAAACGATAGGTTCAACCGGCGGCGGCGCACCTATCTACAAGACGACGGTAAATGCTACGACCAGTGCGACAGGAACTAACCTGCTCACGCTCGAATGGGATTTGTATTCTCTCTCAGTGCCGAGCTATGACATTATTGACGCGTGTACCGTTCCTCCCTACGCACTTGCGCCGGCCGCCGCGGTAAACGAATCACTCATTCTTTCTACGCATTCGACAAACGCGCTCCTGGTTTCGGTCGCGGATAGTTTAGGAGATGTCGTTTCAGGTGTGTCCGTTACGCTCTCACGACCAGGGTATTCAAAAGTCGTAACTTCTTCAGCGTGCGGCGCCGCCTATTTTGGAAGTCTCAGCGCTGCCTCGGACTATTCGATAACTATTACAAAAAGCGGATACACAACAAATACCGTAAGTGGCGTTTCGGTCACCGGACAAACTTTCTATGCTGATTCCTTCTAACAAAACATCGGATAAGGCTTTCAAAAGAGCCTTTACCCTTATCGAAACGATCGTCGTCGTCTCTCTCTTAGTGGTGGTGGGCGGTGCTCTCACCAGTATTCTTCAATACTTCTATCGAACCAACAACTATGTTCTTCAAGAAGGGGTCGCGGTACAAAGTGCGCAGCAAGGACTCGCCACGTCGATACAGGATCTACGCGAAGCTTCATATGGCGATGACGGATCGTATCCGATAAGCACAGTAGGAACGTCGTCCATCACTTTTTATGCTGATGTGAATGGTAATGGAAACGTAGACAAGGTGCGTTACTATTTGCAAAATCGTACACTGTATCAAGGCATAACGTATTCCGCAGGTACTCCTCCTTCCTATACGGGACAACCGGAAAAGACGAGCATTGTCGGAACTTATGTGGTGAATGCAGCATCGAACCCTATCTTTTTGTATTATGACAGCTCAGCAAGTCTTCTCACTACCCCTATAAACGTTTCCCAAATCGCTTCCATACAAACAACCCTCCAGATCGATGTGGATCAGAATCGCTCGCCGAGCCCTTATACTCTTATAGGAAGTGCGACTCTCAGGAACGTGGGCCATTAATTTTATGAAAAAGCATCTAGGTGAATCATTAAAAATAAAATACCGCGCGGCGGAGCCGCGCGGCTATCTCATGCTCCTCGCGCTTGTATTTGGAGCAATATTTCTCACCGTGCTCGGCGCACTTTCCGGATTCGTTCTCTCGCAAAATAGACTTGAAACGGCGACTATGGGACAGAGCAAAGGTCTCGGTATTGCGGAAGCAGGCCTTGAATACTACCGCTGGCACTTGGCGCACTTCCCGACTGATATTCAAAATGGCACCGGGCAGCCAGGCCCTTACTCGCTTCCCTATAATGATCCCGAAGGTGGCCAGACGGGTACTATTTCACTTTCCATAACCGGGAATACTGCGTGTAACAAACTCACGTCAGTCGATATAAAGTCGAAAGGCACTCCGTTGGATAATCCAGCAAGTTTCGCAACAATAGACGCACGGTACGCGCTCCCAACCGTTGCAGGATATTCCTACATCGTAAACGACAGTGTGTGGGCGGGAGCAGACCGTACTATTTTAGGACCCTATCACTCGAACGGCGGCATTCGCATGGATGGAACAGCAAATTCACCTGTTACGAGTTCGCTCTCATCGTGGTCCTGTACCTCTTCGTTTGGTTGTTCACCCACGCAGACTGAGCCAGGGGTTTTCGGTGCAGGTCCAAATCAAACACTGTGGAGTTATCCGAGCCCGCAGATCGATTTCACGGCGATTGCCGCTAATTTTTCTACCCTCAAATCAACAGCCCAATCATCAGGACTGTATTTCGCCCGAATCAGTTCGGGTAGTAGTGGAAATAATGCCAACAAAGGCTACCATCTGATTTTTAATAGTAACGGTACGGTCACGGTAAAAAAAGTGACGAAAGAAACTAATGTACCGTCGCTCCCGGTCGACAATCAAACTATTCAGACGACACAGCCTGATTACACGCTTATCAATACTGAAACGACTCTTGGTACCTATACCGTATCGACTTCATGCGGACTTATTTTTGTAGAGGATAATACCTGGATCGAAGGTACCGTACCGAGTCAGATTACGGTTGTCGCTGCGAATGTTGTAACTGCTGGGGTGACCCCCAACGTCATGCTTCCCGATAACATTACCTACAGCAACGCCAGCGGTATTTCAGGACTCACCGTGATCAGCGCGAACGATATATTGATAACGCCGGATTCACCGCAAACAATGACATTGAACGGCATATTTATCGCGCAGGGAGGAGCATTTGGAAGAAATTATTACGGTTCCAGTGGTTGCCCGAATAGTTATGAGCCGCGAACTATGCTCACGATTCATGGCACGACCGTTTCTAATAAACGTACCGGTACGAAATGGTTCGGAGGTTGTGGATCGGGCGATGCAGGATATCAGACGCGCGTCGATGCGTTTGATCGTGGTCTTTCAACGAACGCACCGCCTTTCACGCCCACTGTTTCTACCACCTATCAATTCGTCGATTGGCGGCAGGAATAGTTTTAGCATGAGATGTTAGAATAGAGGAATGCTCATTGTCGCAAATTGGAAAGCGTACGTAGATTCTGCCGAGAAAGCGAAAAAACTCTTTGCCACTGCAAAACGCCTTGCGACGTATCCTGATATCGACATAGTATTGGCGCCATCAGCTCCCTATCTCGGGCTGCTTGCTCCCGGAAATCGTTCTAAGGTCGGTATTGCCGCGCAAGACCTCTCCACCGTTTCGGGAGGTGCAGCAACAGGAGAAATTACCAGCAGCATGCTTCGGAGTCTCGGAGTGACGCATGTAATACTCGGACATTCGGAGCGCCGCGCACTCGGAGAAACTGATGCGATTGTTTCAGAAAAGGTACGACAAGCGTTTTCGAACAAGATTATACCCATACTCTGTGTAGGAGAAAGAGAACGAGACGCTGATGGTAAATACCTGACGTTTTTACGAACGCAATTACATGCGATCTTCTCTATTCTTTCAGCAAAAGAAAAGTTTCAGATCATTGTCGCGTATGAACCCATCTGGGCTATCGGAAAAACTGCCGAGGAGGCGATCACACCGAACGATCTCACTGAAATGATGCTCTATATACGGAAAGTAATAGGGGCATATATTCCCGGTACCGGATCCTCTAAGGTGAGCGTCATTTATGGGGGCTCGGTGGAACCTTCAAATGTAAAAGCTCTTACGGAAGAGACAGGCATCGATGGATTTTTGGCCGGTCATGCAAGCGTCGATAGTGATATTTTCACGGGGCTGGTAAAAGCAGTGCGATAATCGGGTGAAAAGATGAAAACAATCCGCGACATTCCGGTATATGACTCTATTCCGATGGTGGTGCGGGCTGCTCTTAACGTTCCCGTTGAGAATGGAAAAGTTACTAATACTTTTCGTCTACGCAAAGCGCTTCCGACTATTGAATTTCTTCGTAAGAAAAATGCTCGCGTTATTTTAATAGGTCATATCGGTGAGGCGGGCACTGAAACATTGCAGCCAGTGTACGAAGCCCTTAAGAAACTTTTACCAGAGCTGCAGTTCAGTCCTGTCACGATCGGCGAAGCAGCACGTGCGGCAGTTCGCGACCTTCCGCCGGGGGGTGTCTTGATGTTGGAGAACCTTCGTCGTGATCGAGGGGAAGTCACGAACGATAAAAAGTTTGCCACCGCTCTCGCGGAGCTCGCGGATGTATTCGTGGAAGATTCCTTTGACGTTTGCCATCGCGCGCATGCGTCAGTCGTTGGAGTGCCGCAGCTTCTTCCCTCGTATGCAGGTCTTTTAGTAGAGGAAGAAGTCCGCGAGCTTTCCAAAGCACTTGCGCCAAAGCATCCTGCCCTCGCACTCATTGGCGGCTCAAAGTTTTCCACAAAAGAACCCGTGCTTACCAAGCTCCTCGAGTTGTATGATCGCGTTTTCGTTGGGGGCGCACTTGGCAATGATTTCGTAATGGCGATGGGACATAGCGTGGGGACATCACTCGTTTCAAATGCTGATCCGAAAGCCATTAAGAGTCTTTTAGCCAATCGCAAACTCGCAGTGCCGCTCGATGCGATTGTGGGAACACTTGGAAACAAACGAACAGACGCAGACGTATGCCGCCTCGACTCTATTCCTGCTGACAAAGCGATATTGGATGAGGGGCCTCAAACGACGGCGATGCTCATCAATCTTATTCAGAATGCCAAAACTATTCTTTGGAATGGTCCCGCTGGAAATTATGAGAATGGCTATACCGATAGTACGTTCGCACTCGCTAAAGCAATTGCTGAAAGCGATTCGTACTCACTGGTTGGGGGAGGAGATACCGTTGCTGCCATAGAAGACCTCGGCGCATCGGATCATATTTCTTTTGTTTCCACGGGCGGCGGCGCAATGCTCGATTTTCTTGCGAAAGGAACACTGCCTGGACTTTCGGTATTATGGTAGTTACGAAGCGAGTCTCGATTTGATCTTTTCTGCGACTTTATTTGCTTCACCTTCGGCGTAGTTTTTGTGAGGTCGTATTATGTGTGCATCTCCGGCAAAACGCGGAACGATGTGGATATGCGTATAAAAGATTATCTGACCTGCCGCAGGTTCATTATTAATATCGATATTAATACCATCAGCACCCATTGCCTCTTTTACTGCTCGCGCAAGTTTTCGCACCGTCCCCATCAGCGCAAGCCAATTTTTCTCGTCAATATCTAAAATATTTCTTGAGGGATTCTTGGGAATGACCAGTACGTGCCCAGGATTTACGGGGTTAATATCGAGAAACGCAAAGGTCTGATTGTCCTCATATACAACGTTCGCTGGAATTTCGCGTCGCAGAATCTTATCGAAAATAGTCTCCTCTTTTTCGTGATTCATTTCTAAAGCGTACCACAAGGGCATTTCTTGCTCACTAATTCGATGACTCATAAGTGAGCAATGTCTACCGCAGAGAGGCTTTCTGATACAATCGATCAATGTTCTCGCTCCACGATCCTTTAGATGAAGCTCTCCGTACGGAACTTCACCGTTATGATGATTTAACTGCTGCGCTTCTCGCGCGCCGGGGAGTAATGACCTCAAAAGAAGCAGAGGCATTTCTCGCGCCCTCATATGACCAGCACCTCGGCGACCCTCTTCTGATTAAAGACATGAAAAAGGCAGCCGAACGTATCGCAAAAGCTATCGAAGCGAAAGAACGTATTGCCGTGTGGAGCGACTATGACTGCGATGGTATTCCGGGCGGTGTGGTGCTTCACGACTTTTTCAAAAAGATCGACGCGAATTTTTGTAATTACATTCCGCATCGTCACGAAGAAGGATTCGGATTGAATGAAAAAGGCATTGATACACTTAAGGTCGATAACGTTTCATTGATCATTACGGTTGATTGTGGCATTTCGGATGTTGCAGCCGTCGCGTATGCCAATTCTCTCGGGATAGAGGTACTCATTACCGATCATCACCTTCCCGGAGTAACCCTGCCTGCAGCGTTCGCTATCGTGGATCCAAAACAGGAAGGCGAAACATATCCTTATAAGGATTTTTGCGGTGGCGGTCTTGCCTGGAAACTTGTGTGTGCGATGCTCGCCATCGGTTTTACCGGTAGAGAAAATATTAAGCCCGGATGGGAGAAATGGCTTCTCGATATGGCCGGACTTTCCACGATTGCTGATATGGTGCCGTTGACTGGTGAGAATCGCGTCATCGCCTACTACGGATTGATGGTAATGCGTAAGTCGCCGCGCATAGGTTTTCAGAAACTGTGTAAAGGTGCGCGAGTGAACCAGCGTGTACTGACGGAGGATGATGTCGGTTTTATGATTGCACCGCGCGTCAATGCTGCTTCGCGTATGGGTGATGCGATTGATGCTTTTCGACTTTTTACTACGGAAGATGAAGTGGAAGCCGATATGCTAGCGAAGAAACTTGAGGCGACAAATCGAAGCAGACGTGCGTCAAGCGGCGCAGTGACGAAACAAGTACATGAGCGTCTCGCTGAACGTCTCGCGCAAGGTGTACTTCCCGACGTTATTGTTATGGGGGATCCGGAGTGGCGGCCAGGACTGCTCGGTCTCGTCGCCAACGGTATTTCAGAGGAACATCAACGGCCGGTATTTCTGTGGGGAAGGGAGGGAAGTAACATTCTTAAAGGATCCTGTCGCGCAGGACGTCCTGACGTTCATCTTCTCGAGCTTATGCAAGCGGCGACTGATACCTTCGTAGAGTTTGGCGGCCATCGTGCTTCGGGTGGCTTTTCTGTACGTGAGGACGCTATCTATTTTCTTGAAGATACCTTAAATAAAGCATATGCATCGCTTTCGTTCGTTGCGCTTAGTGAAACAGAACGAGCGGATAGTGAAATTATTCTTCCTGAAGCAACCAAGCAGTTCCTAAGCCGTCTTGAACGTCTTGCGCCGTTTGGTATGGGAAATCCGAAGCCAGTGTTCGTCCTACGAGACATAGCGATAAGGCAATTGTTTTGGTTTGGGAAAAGCAATGAGCATTTGCGGTTACGGCTTGCTGCTGATGAACTTAGTGTTGATACCGATGCGCTCGAGGCAATATCCTTTTATGCGAAACGTGAGCTTGGAGCGGTATGTGAGAGGATTGCCGTAGGTGCGCATGCGACGATTCTCGCAACCCTCGAACGGGATCAATTCTCACGAGGCCAGCCGGTACGCTTACGAATCGTATCCATTGCCTAATTTTTATACTTTTATGCAATTCACTATTTTTGCTGACGGAGGAGCTCGAGGGAACCCCGGCCCAGCCGGCGCGGGAGCGATCGTGCGTGACGAAAAGGGAATGATAATCGCTGAAGTGTCAGAATTCCTCGGTCATACGACGAATAATGTCGCGGAGTATACCGGCATACTCCGGGCGCTCGAAAAACTTCTCGAGTATATAGGAGATCAGGCTTCCGAAACGGAAGTCGTCGTAAAGATGGACAGTATGTTGGTCGTGAAGCAAATGAAAGGAGAGTATCGCATTAAACACCCCAATCTCACTCCTCTTGCAGCGCGCGTACAAGAGTTGATACGGCAATTTAAATCGGTTTCGTTTGCACACGTCTATCGCGAGCAAAATAAAGAAGCTGATGCGTTGGCAAATGCAGCGATGGATCGTGGTAGTTGATATTTTCCATAGAACTTTCTTATATAATTTTCAGCTCGCGGTAGATAAGATTCCCGCATGCGCGGGAAATTATTTTTTATTGGTACTGGCGCTTTCGCTTTTGGTGTTCTTTGGCGAACATTCTTTGTCATTTCACCTACATTCATCAGTCTTGTTTTATTTTTCGGCTTTCTTGGTTTAGCATTTTACCTTTTCGAGCGCCGAGTAGTCGTTGCTGTACTTTGTGTGACATGTCTGATGCTCGCTGCCGGCATTGTGCGGGCTGCGGTCGCACCTGCGACGGTCCCAACCGTTTTTGCACCGCTTTTCGACCAGCAAGTTTCATTCACTGGAACCGTCGTTGCTGATCCCGACCTTCGCCAAAAGAATCAGCAAGTAGTGGTCGAGGTTAGAAAGGGGATCGATTCAACGCGCATTCTTGTATTTGCTCCTTTATATCAAAACTTTCTGTATGGCGAGCGGGTGACCATTTCGGGAATTCTTACCGCGCCGACTCCTTTTGAGTCCGAGGGCGGTCGCGTGTTCCGCTACGATCACTTTCTTGTAAAGAAAGGAATATTTGCATTGCTTCCTCTCGCACAGGTTTCTGCCGTTGCTCCTCCACATGGATTTTTAAACATCGTAGTTGATACTTTGTTCTCGATCAAACACGCCTTTGTCGCTGGACTTACCCGTGCCCTTCCTGATCCCTACGGACAACTTGCAACCGGACTACTCACCGGAGATCAGCATGGGCTAGGTGACTCGCTTGTCACTACACTCGCCCTCTCAGGTCTTATTTGGGTAGTAGTGTTAGCTGGATATCATATTACGCTTATTGCAGAGGGGATTCTGTGGGTATTCGCATTCTTGCCAAAAAGGGTTGCGCTACTTGTTGCCGGCGCCGTGATTGCAGCAATCGTTTTTGCAACGGGCGCGAGCGCCCCCTCACTCCGCGGAAGTGTCATGGCGGCATTCGCGCTTTTTGCACAGGGTACTGGTCGTACCTATGACTCGATTCGCGCGCTCTCGGCGACGCTTATTATTGTATTGCTCTGGAATCCGTTTCTTCTCGCCTACGATCAAGGTTTTCAACTTTCGGTGATTGTTACACCAGCGCTTATATTTGGAACTCCTCTTTTGGAAATGCGTTTATTGTGGATTAAGTCTGCGATGCTGAGGGAAATAGTAGCGATAAGCACTATTGCACAAGTTGCTGTATTTCCACTCATCTGGTGGCAGACTGGCCAGCTTGGTGTGTGGGCTATTCCGGCAAATATGTTTGTAATGTCATTCGTACCTCTCGTGATACTTCTTTCGGTTGTTGCGGGTTTTGCGGGTGTGGTAGCGGGGG
>JACDGK010000019.1 GCA_013815345.1 Patescibacteria group bacterium | reverse complement strand
ATGAAGAAAAACACTTACTCAACGACTTCATTCGTGTGAACGGCAAACAGCAATTGTTGTTCCGTCTGGCCGCAGCCATGCTGGAGAACCCGGATGGCATCATCAGCGAAGTACTCTATCCCGTGATTGGTGAAGCCCGGTTACGAGCACTGGTTGAAGAAGCTAAGAACACAGGGGTATATCAACAATCGGTACAAATACGAGTCACGGCTTCATACAGCTACCATTACCGACAAATCCTGCCTCCTTTACTGGAAGTACTGCGTTTTCGTTCGAATAACGAACAGTACCAACCCCTTCTGGATGCGTTGACCCTCATCAAACAGTATATGCCCCGAAAAAGCGCCTATTACCCCAAGAAACTCAACCTGCCCTTGGATGATGTCATCCCAAAACAGTGGCAGGAATGGGTCTATCAGGCAGATGAGAGAGGCGCACCCCATATTCGACGTTCTCGCTATGAGGTCTGTGTCCTGCAAACGCTAGGCGATAGACTACGCTGCAAAGAAATCTGGATTGAAGGCGCTGACCGCTATCGCAATCCGCTGGAAGACCTGCCGGCTGATTTCAGTGCTAAACGACAACTGTATTACGAAGCACTCAAGCTCCCCCTAAGCGGAAGAGAATTTGTGAAGCATCTCAAGGAGCAGATGCGGCAGATGTTGCAAACATTAAACGATACGCTGCCCGACAATGAGGCTGTTGAAATTCTGTCTAAAGCGGGTGGATGGATCAAAGTTCGGCCCTATGATAGGCAAGCGGAGCCGCTCAATCTACGCTACCTTAAAGGCCATATCAAACAACGCTGGTGGATGACCGATTTGCTGGATGTCCTTAAAGAAGTCGATTTGCGGGTGGGCTTCACCAACAGTTTTGCTAGGTTGTGTTGACATTTGAGGGCAACCAAATTAAAGCACTGACAAAGTGCAAAAAGCCAAGATAAGAGCGATCCAATTTCTCAAAGCGCGAAAAGATACGACGAAAATGCTTGATTTTGTTGATAAAACATTCCACCAAATGGCGTTCTCGATAAAGCCATCGATCATAGTCCCTCAAGACTTTGGCCCGTTGATGCGGCGGAATGACCGCTTGGATACCGCGCTCCAGCAGATAATCGATAAAATTCTCGGCTGCATAGCCACGATCAGCAATCAATCGCTCAAAATCAAAACCGTCCAGCAGAGCCTTGGCTTGGGTACTATCGTGGCGTTGCCCGCCTGTCAAACACAACCGCAAAGGATTCCCCAACCCATCCACCGTAACGTGGATTTTGCAACTGAAGCCGCCGCGACTACGCCCCAGAGCTTGCTCACCACTTTTTTTGTGCGCCAGCAGCACAGGGATGTGCCCGCACAACCGTACTGTCAATCATCCCATTTTCCATATCAGCATCCTCGGCGAAATGACCGAGCATGCGTTCCCAAACACCGGCTTTACACCAGCGCACGAAGCGTTTATAGATACTATTCCAATTCCCATACTCAGCAGGCAGCAAACGCCATTGTGATCCACTCCGGCTCATCCATTTCACCGCTTCCACAAAGCGGCGACACGCTTGCTCGTCTTTTCCAAGATAGGCATTCGGCTCTTGTCTCAGGAAATCCTCTATCTTTGTCCATTGTTCGTCAGTGAGGTTAATGTCTGTCATGCCGCTATTTTACATGTTGCCCTCAAATGTCAACACAACCTAGTCTCACCGGTCAACAACGATTGCCTCAGGCTGAATTACAACGCCGCCTGCTGCTTTGCCTTTTCGGACTGGGCACGAACACTGGATTAAGCAGTGTCAGCATGGGTGATCAAGGGGGCAGTTACGCTCATTTGCAGTACACACGTCGGCGCTTTATCGGTAAAGATGAACTCCGGTGCGCGATTGGGCAAGTGATAGATGCAACCTTAGCCATCAAGTCACCCTCCATCTGGGGTGAAACAGCCACCTGGTGTGCTTCTGACTCTCAGCAGTTTGGTGCGTGGAGTCAGAACCTGCGGACTCAGTGGCACAAACGCTATCGTCAGGCCGGTGTGATGGTCTACTGGCATGTCGCCCAGCAGTCGATCTGCATCTACTCGCAGCTCAAAGCGCCATCCTCCTCAGAAGTATCCTCCATGATTGAGGGGGTGCTGCGCCATTGTACGGCTATGCAGATCGATCGCAATTATGTCGATACCCATGGACAGAGCGAGGTGGCTTTTGCCTTCTGTCATTTATTGGGCTTTCAACTGATGCCTCGTTTCAAAAATCTGCACGAGCAAAAGTTGTCATTACCTGACAAAAGACTGGTCACTCAGTTGGGTAATCTCAAGTGGATCGTGCAGGGTGTTATCGATTGGGTACTGATCGAACACGAATATGATGAAATGGTCAAATATGCCACAGCCTTGCGTCTGGGTACCGCCGACACCGAAGCCATCCTGCAACGTTTCAGCCGAAACAACCACCAACACCCCACCTACAAAGCCTTCTCGGAATTGGGACGCGCTATTAAGACGATTTTCCTCTGCAATTACCTGACCGATGAGGATATTCGGATCGAGATTCATGAAGGTCTGAATGTGATCGAGAACTGGAATAGTGCCAACGACTTCATTTTTTATGGTAACCGGGGCGAAATTAGCAGCAATGATGTTGATGCCCAAGAAATTGCTATCCTCTCGATGCATTTGCTGCAAGCCTGCTTGGTTTATGTCAACACCCTGATGGTTCAGGAAGTCTTGACTGAACCGAAGTGGTATGATCGGATGACCGAGGCCGATTGGCGCGGGTTAACCCCCTTATTTTACTTGCATGTGAATCCTTATGGTCGCTTTGATTTGGATATGGCTCAACGCATTCCACTAGCCGGCTAATTTGGGGTGACCGACGAAAACGTCCGTTGTATTCGTGCATACTTACCGCATATAACCTACTGTAACCTGCACTATAATGAACTTTATTAGGCTTGTTTGAGCGTTATCTTCGGACAGCAATCCATGAACCAGGTCATTGCCTATCTGCGCACCTCTACCGACAAACAAGATTTGAACAATCAGCGTCTGGAAATCTTGGACTATGCTCGTTTGCATGGACTGACCATAGTCGACTTCATCACCATCAGTATGTCATCACGACAAACGCCCCATGAGCGGCGTATTGACGAACTCATGGAGCGTCTGCTCCCGGGTGACACTTTGCTGGTTACCGAATTAAGTCGATTAGGGCGTAGTACAGGTCAGGTTATCACGCTGATTGATCGGTTTGTGCAACTGGGTATCCGCATCATTGTCATCAAACATAATCTGATCTTGGATCGTACTCAGGACGATTTACAGTCGCTGACGCTCATTACCCTGTTGTCCTTGTTTACCGAGATGGAACGGATCATGATTAGCCGTCGTACCAAGGAGGCCCTCGCTGCTAAAAAAGCCTTGGGCATTTCCCTTGGCAAGCCAAAAGGGACACTTCAAGCCAGCATCTATGATACCGATCGTCAACGCATCGTGGAATTGCTACACTTAGGTGTATCTGCAAGGCACATCTCGACCCACCACCTGCAATACGGTTCTATCTCCGGCTTGAACTCCTACATCAAAACTCGCCACCTCCGATAGTGTACTCGCTGAGTGTCTTACTCATCTCACATTAACCAAGTGACCCCTCGTTGCACGTTTGTTAAACACACCCC
>JACDGK010000018.1 GCA_013815345.1 Patescibacteria group bacterium | reverse complement strand
CGTCCGTTCGCCTGAGAAATTCTTGAATCTATGTCCGTCACTTGACTGTTATCACCTCAAAGGGAGCGGTTGCAAAAAGTGAATCAGGAATCATTGACCTCTCGCATTCCGATAAATAGAGAATTGATATGTTGCGAGTGTGGACGACTAAGAATGGAATTCCGTGTTGACAACACAGCCACTCTTTCGGCATACGTGGTGGACGTGAAAGTAATTCATATGGGAAAGGGTGTACAGGTATGGTAGTGTCCTGAAAAATTCTTATCACACCACCACGAACGGGTATGTCTAGTGGATTTTCGATCCGAAGCTGTATTCTCATTGCTATTTAAACTTCCAATTCAAACTTTTCTCTCCTGGCAACCCGGATTGGATCGCCCGATGGTGATACCTGAATGTGTCCCAGGCATTGAGCGGAGTTGAGGGTATTTCGATCAATTGCCGTCAAATTGCACGTCGAACGATACACCATCAAAAGCCTCCTCCGGTATCTGAACCTTCTCTTCTGCTGTTAGGTAGACGACTGCTACTTGGTAAGAGTGAAAGATGTCGCAAACGCTAACGTCCGCATTGCTGTAAAAAGTCCACTCACTTACATCTTTGATCAAGCTTCTTCTGGTCGTCTCAAAGTCCACGTGGAGGACATCTCCGGCTTTGCGACGTGACACATCTCCTCTGTTTTCAGGTGAACTCTGTGAAACATCTATTTTGAGTTTGATTTTCATTTTTCAATTTTCCAGTTGAAATTCGTCTCTTCCGGCAACTCGAATCAGATCGCCTGAGGGTGATCGGAATTCGTACCAGGCATTGAGCGGGGTTGAGGGTATTTTGATCAACTGGCAACCAGTAACCCAGATAAAATCTGGCTCGCCTTCTTTGTCCACTATCTGGATGACTTTGTAAGTTATTCCTACCTCGGTAGCGAGTGCCTCAGTCAGTAAAGGAATTTCCTTCCGGGCGAATTCCTCTGCTTTGTGGCGGTTGGCTACTTTAACTTTTGTCTTCTTCCGGCGATCGCCACTGGGTGAGAAAAATTCGAGGATGACTCGCGATCCGGAGCCGTCTTTGAAGACTCTGTCCTGTGAAAGTGTGACTTTCCACTCTCCCAGTAGGCTATCGACTGTAATCGCATAATTTGGCTTGTGTGGCGCGGGTTCTGGGTCTTTCTGATCATCGATCACGTCTATTTCTAGTGATCGGCTATTTTTCTGATCATTGTCGTTGTTTTCGGGGTGATCAGGAATGGATCGGAAACTATGATCAGAAAATTTATCGCCTGAAAGTCGCTGTATGTCTACGTTCTTTATGTTTTCTGATCCTGATCCTTCGTTTTCTAAAACTTTTTTCGGGATTTTTGAAAAATTTTCCGGTGTGTTTTCCTGATCATGATCAGGAAAGTAGTCTAAGCCTTGTGGTTGTTGGATTATATTGTGATCACAAGGTGGGATCGCCGGGTGGGATCGACCTTCACGAGGTGGATCGGAAAACCCAGGAAGATCGGGTAGGTGATCGCTATTTTTGGGACGATTACTTGGGAGTGAATGATTCGATCCATACTCAGGTAAGTAGTATTTCATCGGGCTTCCCTTGATGCCTAACGAATCTTTTCTGTAGATAACGCCGTCTTCGGCAAGCTGGTATGCGGATCGCCTTACGCTATCGGCGACGCCGCCGATGCTATTCCTGATCTCCTCTACCTCGAAAATCGTTCCTCTATTTCTACTGAGGAAGT
The DNA here is from genome assembly GCA_013815345.1 of Patescibacteria group bacterium. Lineage (GTDB taxonomy): Bacteria > Patescibacteriota > Minisyncoccia > Phycocordibacterales > Phycocordibacteraceae > C7867-001. The sequence goes on along the minus strand of JACDGK010000018.1, from coordinate 2,018 downwards.
CAACGATCTTTTCTTTGATAGTGAGGAATGAAATATTCTGATCGTCTAGTTCCTTGCCGATGCAATCCCAGGACTTATCTTCTGGGTTGAATCGTAATCGGTAGGTGGCAGGTGCTCTAGATCTCGTTTTTTCAATCTTGAGTAATCTTTCGAGTCCGTCTGTACTTTGGGAAAGATCGTGATCCAGCTTCCAGACTTCGGATACCGAGTTGAAGATCGCTGTAGATCCCCTTGATGTCCCCTGGGAACTGCTGTGGTGGATCAGCATAATCGAAGCTCCCGTCTCTTGCGCCATATCTTTTAATTTGAGAATCGGACGCGCATACTCTACGTCATTCTCGCTGTAAGTGGAGTTTCGACTAACGGAAGACAAGGAGTCGATCAGGACAAAGTCCGGCTCCCATTCCCTCATGTCGTCCAGAAGTCCCTCAAGGTGATCGACCGTCCAGGAATTCTTGTAGTGAACATCCACATGTGGACCAAACCCGCGATCATGCAGGACGCGCAGCATATCATTAGGACTCTCATCCGTCTGGACGATCAATACCTTGTATTTTCCGTTAACCGGGAACCCGCTCCAAGACTCACCCATTCCGAGACGGTAAGCGAACTCGTAGGCAAGTCGAGTTTTTCCGACGCCCCCTTTAGCGTGAAGCAGAATTACTTTCCCTTTTGGTAGGAATCCGTTCATCAGCCATTCTCTTGAGTCTTTCCCAAAAAGCGCATTGACAAGTTCCCAGTCCGCTACTTGACCGTTTTCGCTAGCCACTAAGGACTTGTAGTAAATGTCTTCCAACTCCCTGGTAGATTTTTTTACCTCACGAGCTAGGTTTTGCATTTTGAAAAGCCGAAAACCCGGATCTCTAGAGCGCAATTCAATCTCTCGTACTTTGTCTATCAAGACGTTGTATTGATGTTTCATAAATTCATCCTTGTCTTTGCTTAAAGGAGACTTTGTAATTAGAGCCACTTTTTCTTCTATGTGACTCAGAATATCCGGACAATCATTTCGCGACTCGTATCCTAGCTCTGTAATTTCCTGCCCGAGGTGTATTATTTGTCGTCGGACATGTTTAGAAACAAGCAATTCGGCGTATTCCTCAAGAGGACCGTTACCGACGGTTGATGATACTAATTGTGCAAGTTTGAGTCTGCCTCCGATCGCGTTGAGTTTGCCGGATGTTTTAAGATACTCGTGAACTGACATCGTGTCACAAGTCTTTCCTTTTTTGTTAAGAGCTATACAGGCTTGATAAATGATACGGTGACAATCAAGTAGAAATGCTTCGGGTGGAAGGCGATCGCAAATCCTTGTAATTGCTTGTGGAGAAAACAAAACCACGCCTAGCACCGCTTCTTCTATATCAATATTAGAAGGGATAAATTCTGATTGATTAGTGCCAAAACGCACTTCTGAATTAGTCATTTCAAACATTCCTTAAATGGGCAAAAATGCCTACAATTAAGTAGACTGAGTTTTGTTTCTAACTTGGTCTGGCTTTTGTTCCTAACTTGGTCTGGGTTTTGAATTAGTCCTTCCCGTTCCAAGTCTTTTTCCAGTTGTTTGCGTGGTAACTAAAGTAGAGTTACCACGCAGTGCAATATCTCCATGACTCTTGGTTCCTTTTTAACTCTTTGAGAGATAAAAAAGTTAACCGCAGACCACGGGAGATAAATGTCAAATGACGGCTTACTCACTCGTACGCTTACCACCAATACCTTTGATTGATAGCCGTCAAAGTGAATCCGAAGTTCGGGGTAAAGCCAGTTGAATGTAATCTCAAATTCTGAAAAGCCAGGATGATGCATCGCCGCCCAAAGCCATAGTCGAGTACAGAAATACAACTTTCTCGCGCTCTTAAGTGGCTGATCTGCGGCAAGTGTGAAATTAAAAATTCGCTCCAAACTAAATAACCTCTTTTACTAGCCCGTTCTGGAAAGACGGGTTTTTTGCTGTGTGCCTGCTTTGAGGTACTAACTTACGGCGATCGCCTGCTGCATATAGGCGCAAGTCAGGA
>JACDGK010000017.1 GCA_013815345.1 Patescibacteria group bacterium | reverse complement strand
CTCCCACTGGGCTTGGCTGGGCGGTGAGTGGACTGGGAAGGGGTGCTAAAACCTTTTGTCATGGAAGAGCTACAGAATTGTTTGCTTTAATTTCCCCTAGCACATTACGTCACTCTTCTTCTTGCGCTGCCCCTGCCTGCCAAAGCTAGCTTTGTGCTCAAAAAACCAAGCAAAATATTCAGTTTGTTAGGTTTTTCAGGAAACCTCACTCCCAACAGCTTCAGAACAGCTAGCGCAGTCTTGACTGCTTGGAGCATCTGGTTCTGCGCTTTACAGGCTTGAATTTTGATCTCGTATACTTTCACTTTGTCCAACAGCGTGTTGGCTTGTTGCAGCACCACCTCAGCGTATTTGTCCACCTTGTCAAAGTAGGTGCATAGATACGCTGCCTCAGTCGCTTTCACATACAAGGCTAGCGTCAGCTCATATTGTTCTTGCCAGCTATTTTCCGACAACAAACTTACGCCAACCATAAAGTAATTGAGGGCAGATTTATACGCTGCTGTCGCCTTCGCTTTCTTGCCAGCAATTAAATTTAATTGGGCTAGTTCATTCTTGTGAGACTGTTTGTTAATTAACTTAATGCCTAAGTTCAGTTGATTAACGATATCAAAAATTTTTCCGGCTCGCTTTTCTGGTTCAGTATTTTGCAGCAACAACTGCCCTATTTTTCGGTGAACAGTTTGCCTTTCCTCTGCAGGAATTAGGGAATAAGCTGCTTGTTGAATCCGATCATGGGCAAATTTGTATTCAACTTTTAACCCAGCCGCTGGCTGCGGCACATCTAGCTCAATCGACTTATAGTTATCACTAAGGGGCAAGACCAAACCTTCTAAGATCGCTTCCCGTAGTTCGGCGTGTGTTTTTTTGGGAGATTTTTCTGATACAACTGCTAGCGTCTGGAGTTCAAACTGATTGCCGATACATGCCGAGCGCTGCAGCACCTGTTGCGTCAGTGTACTCAGCTTCTGAATCTTACCTGCCATCAGTTCGATAACATTATCAGTTAAATTTCTTGCTTGAATTTGCTTTAAATTCCATCGCCACCTGCCTTGACTAGAAACAAATTCCAATATTTTATCGTTATAGAGTGATTTTAAAAACTCATTTACAAAGAATGGATTACCATCAGTTTTATCTAGTATTAATGCTGCTAGCGGCTTTACTTCTTCCAAAGAACATTTAAATGTTTCTAATAGTAGCTGATTAATAGTAGACAAATCTAAAGGTGAAAGAGAAACATGATTAATAACTGTTTTGCCTTTACGGATCTGCTCCAAGCTCCATAACAACGGATGAGCATTATTAACTTCGTTATCTCGATACGCTCCAATTAAAAATAGATATTGACTATTAGAATCGGTAAGCAGAAGCTGCATCAGTTGCAGAGAGGCTGCATCAGCCCACTGTAAATCATCTAGAAAAAGTACTAGCGGATGTTCTGGCTTGGTAAAAACTCGAATTAAGTTTTGAAATACCAGTTTAAAGCGATTTTGTGCTTCCGGCGGAGATAGTTTTGGCACCTCTAGTTGTTTTCCCACAATTAATTCCACCTGGGTATAAGATCAATAATTACCTGACCGTTAGCACCGAAAGCTGCTAATAGCTTCTCTCGCCATAGTTTAAGCTGCTCTTCTGTTTCCGTCAGCAGTTGCTGTATCAAATCCGAGAAGGCGGTAACTACAGCAGAATACAGGGGCAGCGCAAGAAAAAGAGTGACGTAATGTGCTAGGGGAAATTAAAGCAAACAATTCTGTAGCTCTTCCATGACAAAAGGTTTTAGCACCCCTTCCCAGTCCACTCACCGCCCAGCCAAGCCCAGTGGGAGCAAAGCTGCCGTCAATGCGGAGCAAGTCCAACAGCAGTGGGTATCCCAGTTTCAGGAGTTGGAAGACCCGCGAGGGCTGCAAGGCCAGGAACATGCCTTTGTGAGCATTTTACTCATCGCCATTCTGGCTGCCATCGGTGGGGCGACGGGATGGGACGACATCGAACTGTATGCGGTGAGTCATCAGCCATGGCTAGGCACCTTTTTGGACTTGCGCAATGGAGTGCCCCATGCGGACACCTACCGACGCGTGTTTGAGCGAGTAAATCCAGAGGCACTGCAATGCTGTTTTCTGGGTTGGGTGGCCCTGGTGGTTGAACAAACTGGAGCTCAGGTGATTCCCATTGACGGCAAGTGCGTAAAAGGCTCCTATGACCGGAACAAGAAGCAATCGGCCTTGCATGTGGTAAGTGCCTGGGCAAGTTCGCATCGGCTTATGCTAGGGCAGGTAAAGGTGGAGAATAAGACCAACGAGATCAAGGCGATTCCAGCGTTACTGGAATTACTGGAGATTACGGGGTGCATCATCACTATCGATGCCATGGGCACCCAAACCGAGATAGCTCGGCAGATTATTGCCAAAGGAGCAGATTACATCTTGAGTCTCAAAGCCAACCATCCCACCTTATGCGCACAGGTGAAAGCATGGTTCGAGGCAGCTCAATTGCGAGGCTTTGAGGGCATTGAACACACTCATGACCACCGGGTCGAAGCCGGCCATCATCGCCGGGAAATTCGACAAATCTGGGCGGTCCGCGTTGCCCAAATGGGTGGGCTTTATGAACAGCATCAATGGTTGGGATTGCAAACCGTCGTCATGGTGGTCAGAATTCGGCACCTCTGGAACAAGACGACGCGGGAGGTGCAGTTTTACCTAAGTTCTCTGCCTAGCGATGCTCTGCGTATCGGTCGTGCCATTCGTCAACACTGGGGCATTGAGAACCAACTCCATTGGGTCCTGGATGTCTCTTTTGGAGAGGATGCATCCCGCATTCGCAACGGTCATAGTCCTGAAAACTTTACTCTTTTGCGGCGCATGGCCATTAGCCTACTCAATCAGGAAACCTCGACCAAGCGCAGCCTCCGGCAAAAGGCGAAACGGGCAGCGATGGACTGCAACTACATGCTCCAGGTTCTCTCTGCTGCCCTACCTCAATAGCATATTGCGCCGCCATTTTTCTTGCGCTTACCCTGCTCGGTCAATTAGGTTCTGACTGAACTTAATCAATAGAGTAAAAAGGGTAATGTTCTCTAAGCAAGCATGATGTTTTAGCGGGGCAAAATCCTTTAAAATCATCAAAAAGTAGTTGGGGGAAGTTGTTCGACTTAGGGGATTCCCCTAACTCTTTTAGAACTTTTGGGAAGTACCAATGACAAGACCGAACTATGGTCCTCAAGCTAAAAAGCGAGCTAAGCGGTTATTAGAGGTATTGCTAGCTTATGCCCATGATGAGTCGGAGGTTTGTGATCACTTCCCAATCCGTTTTAGCTGCATCCAAATCTGAGCTTACGGTTGAGTTAGAAACTACAAAGGAGGTTTAATGACCCAGAAAAACGTCCACTTGTCAAGCGAATTTAGATGCGTTTCCCCTGGTTGGATTTGCTTTCTTTTTGAGAATTGGTTTTAGGTGTTCTGGGATAACTGTTTGTTCAACTACGTTAACGACCTCAAGCTTGCGCTCCTCTTCAGAAACAGCCGAACGAGAAACCGAACTGCCGGAAATTTCTATTTGAATAGCATTACAGCCGAAACCATAGGATTGCTCAATCGGACATTTATGTCCGAGTGCCTCATAAAACCCTTTGGCAAAGGCGATCGCTGCACCCGCATTTCTCACAAACCCTGGAAAAATGAGACAGGAAACGGGCTAAAATATAGTCATAGCAACTGTTTCAGCGTTTTAGCTCCATGCCTCCTAGTTCAACAGACTGTATCCCCA
>JACDGK010000005.1:27373-67179 GCA_013815345.1 Patescibacteria group bacterium | reverse complement strand
CCACCTCCTCCGCCTCCTCCATTAGTTCCTCCCTCAATACCGTCTTCAGGTCTTTATCTGGGGGCTCGCGTAAACCCAGGAAATGTTAAAAATGGAGACAATGATCCTTATGGCACTAACGAACTCGCACAATTACCCGCTTTTAACGCAGCCCTTGGAAAAACGGTAGCGATTTTGCCGGTATTTGTACCCTTCACCGCAGCCATTCCTTTAACAACCCTTGCCGCCTTTGAACAGAATGGTTCTATACCTCTCGTTGATTTAGGCTGTGCGAACCTTGAAGAGGTAACGTCAGGAGTAGATGATGCGGCGATCACTGCCGAGGCACAATCACTTAAGACCTTTGCTAGGCCAATCATGCTGCGGTGGTACTGGGAAATGAATAAGAACGACGTTGCTCATACCGGGCGAAACTGTGATGCGTATAATAATGGCGCTAACTTTATGGCTGCGTGGCGACATATAAAAGACATTTTCACACAAGTAGGCGCAACAAATGTTGCATTTGTCTGGTGTCCAAGTGCGAATAATCAATACACTAGGCAGTATTATCCGGGAAATAATTATGTGGACTGGATTGCCGCAGATGGTTTTAATCGAGAAAAGCCAAATGCATCAACTTTCGTCGGTGTATTTGGAGATTTCTACAATCAGTGGGTAGGACGCGGTAAACCCATGATGGTTGGTTCAACGGGCGCATATGCCGTAGATCAACCGGCATATTTCCAAGGTATGCAGCAGGATATTCCTACGCAAATGCCGCAAATGAAAGCCATCATATACTTTGATGCACCGGGAGACAATGGAGACTTCTCACTTCACGATGTCGGACTTGAGGCATTCAAAGTCCTTATCCACTCAGCCTATTTCTCGTACGGCAGTTAAAAAAATTAGGATTTAGATGAATCGATTTTAAGCGTTTTTATTGCTTCTTGTACCGTGGTCATAAACTGAGCCGGGAAAATAATGGTGGAATTCTTTTCGGTAGAAATCTCAGCCATGGTTTGAAGCGTGCGGAGTTGAAGCGCTACTGGATGGGCCGATATGATATCTGCTGCTTGACCAAGCTTTACTGCCGCCTGGAACTCGCCTTCTGCTGCAACGATCTTGGCGCGGCGTTCACGTTCAGCTTCAGCTTCTTTTGCCATCGCCCGCTGCATATTATCGGGAAGTGTGATGTCTTTTATCTCTACAGCGGTGACTTTGGCGCCCCAAGGCTCGGTGTGAGTGTCGATCACATCTTTGATCTTTTGATTAATATCCGGCGTCTGAGAAAGTAGTTGATCAAGACTGAATTGCCCGACCACATTTCGAACGGTTGTCTGGCTGATCTGGTTGATCGCCGAGGTTATATTTTCGATGGCAATAACTGATTTTGCTGGATCGACAATGAGGTAATAGGCCACTGCCGCAATGTCGATGGATACATTGTCTTTAGTGATGATCTTTTGCGAAGGTATCTGCATCGTAATCGTGCGAAGGGTGATGCGCGTCATTTGCTCGAGAAGCGGTATCAGTAAGATGAGCCCGGGGCCACGCACGTCACGAAATCTTCCGAGAAAAAACACGACGCCTCGATCGTATTCCTTCACAATACGAATGGAGAGGAGTACCAGCACTATAAAGACGAAAAGAAGGAGTAAGAGGAATATCATTTAATCTATGTATTATTTTGATTTTATTTCTTCACTTCTTTAAAAACTTCTCGCTTCCTAGTGTTAGGGTCGAATTTTGTAAGTTCAAGCTTACGTTCGACTTTCTTTTTGTTTTTACGAGTGTAAATAGTGTGCCCGGATTCGGAGCGCATTTTCTGGAGTCGATCTTGTGACATATAAAGGCAATTTAGCAGATTTACGCTCCTGCTGCAACCGCACGTTTAGAGGTGCTTTTCGCGTTGCGAGTATCTTTAAAAGTATTTTTTGCTCTTCCCCGCGCGCCAGACTTCCGAACCTCAAACACTGGTTCGCCACTTTTTAGAGTGACTGCTACAGCGCCTCCATCCATGATGCCCTGATCGATCATGAGAGAAGCTATTGGAGTGAGAATCTTATCCTGAATGACGCGTTTTAATGGTCGCGCTCCGTACTGCGGGTTGTATCCTTTCTCCGCAAGCCAGGAACGCACTTCAGGACTGATGGAAAGGGTGATGCGCTTGCCAAAAAGTCGGGACACAACTTCTTGTACTTGTTTTTCTACAATTTCAGCCAGTGCTTCTTTCGAGAGCACGTCGAAGATAACGATATCGTCGAGACGATTCAAAAATTCAGGACGGAAATGATCTTTGAGCGAACCCATCACGCGTTCTTTTACCTCCTCGTATTGCGCGGTTGTTTCTGCACTGCTGTGGCCAAACCCGATCCGAGCCATGCGATCGATATATTCTGCACCGATGTTCGAGGTGAGAATGATAATCGTGTTCTTGAAATTGACCTTACGCCCCTTTCCGTCGGTGAGGTGACCGCTGTCGAGGACTTGCAACAGAATATTGAAAACTTCAGGGTGAGCCTTTTCGATTTCATCGAAGAGCACCACCGCATACGGTCGATGGCGAATGCGTTCGGTGAGAGATCCTGCTTCTTCATACCCCACGTAGCCGGGAGGAGCACCGATGAGCTTTGCGGTCGAGTGCTTTTCCATAAATTCACTCATGTCGATGCGCACGAGCGCGTCGGGATCATTGAACATGAATTCAGCAAGTCGCCGAGAGAGCTCGGTCTTTCCGACGCCGGTAGGACCGAGAAAAAGAAATGAGCCAATAGGGCGATTAGGATCAGCGATGCCCACTCGAGAACGCTTTACAGCGTCGGTGACGATCTTTACCGCCGGAGCTTGTCCCATTACCGCGCTCTTTAACGCTTCGTCCATACGCGCAAGCTTGAGTGCTTCCTCTTCAAGCATTCGAGAAACCGGAATGCCAGTCCAGCGCGAAACTACCCCAGCAATTTCATGCTCGGTCACTTCCTCATGAAGAATACGGCGTGACTTTTGAAGCTGCTTCAAGCGCTTCGTTTTGATTTCAAGCTCCTTCTGGAGAAGCGGGATTTTTCCATAGCGAATTTCAGCAGCCATGCCCAGATCGGCAGTGGCTTCAGCATTGTCGGCAGACACTCGCAGTCTTTCGAGCTCAGCTTTTATGGCGCGAATGCTTGTAAGTACTTCTTTTTCATTCTTCCACTTAAGCTCTATCTCGCTTGTCTTTTCGCGTAAGTCGGCAATCTCCGAATCAATTACCTTTATTCGTTCGCGTAATTCTTTTCCATTACTTCCCTCTTCATCCTTCCGAAGCGCCTCCCTTTCGATTTCCAGACGACGAATCTTGCGATCAGTCTCTTCTAGTATTGGTGGTTTATTTTCAAGCGCAATACGTAAACCAGAAGCGGCTTCGTCGATGAGATCGATGGCTTTGTCAGGAAGAAAACGATCAGAAATGTATCGCGAGGAAAGTTCAACAGCATTCACAATCGCGCCATCGGTGATGCGGACCCCATGAAATAGCTCGTATTTGTCGCGGAGTCCACGGAGAATAGCGACCGCGTCTTCAAGGCTTGGTTCGTTCACATAGACCGGCTGAAAACGCCTTGTAAGTGCAGCATCCTTTTCGATGTGCTGCTGATATTCTTTGAGGGTCGTTGCGCCGATCATGCGGATCTCGCCACGGGCAAGCGCTGGTTTTAGCATGTTTGTTGCGTCCATTGAACCCTCTGCGGCCCCTGCGCCAACGAGCGTATGAAGTTCATCGACGAAAAGAATCACTTTGCCTTCGGCTTTCTCGACCTCTTTCATTACATTCTTCATGCGCTCCTCGAACTCACCGCGATATTTTGTACCCGCGATCAATAGTCCGAGATCCAAAGAAAGAAGTTCTTTTCCTTTCAGTGATTCAGGAACATCTCCTTGATAAAAGCGCGTCGCGAGACCTTCCGCGATCGCGGTTTTCCCCACGCCGGCTTCGCCGATAAGCACGGGATTGTTTTTTGTTCGCCTTGAAAGTATCTGAATGACACGATTGATTTCTTGATCCCTTCCGATGACGGGATCGAGGCTATTCTCGGCGGCGAGTTTCGTGAGATTTCTCGTGTATTTAGCCAGCGCGCGAAATCGTTTCGGTTCTGCGACATGACCTTCCTTGGAAGTTTTTAATTCCTTTAACACTTGCAGCACGGTTTCTTCTTCTATTTTAAAACGCGCGAGCACGTCTGCAGCAGGACCAGGATGTTCGAGCACTCCCACAAAAAGATGTTCCGTGCCAATAAATGAATCGTTCATGCGTGCAGCGATCTTTCCGACGTCTTCAAGCACTTGGGCTAATTCCGGTGTAAGGAAGATCTGATAGGAAGGAGAGAGCACTGAAGCATTTTCAGGTGTTTCGAGAAGTTCAAGCAGCGTATCGGAAAGCAAAAGTGTATCGATATCGAGACGGTCTAAGACCGAAAATACGAGACTTTCTTCCTGATGGACGAGGGCCGTCAAAAGATGCAGCGGGCTGACATGGTTTTGCCCCCGCTCAATAGCGAGTTCATGTGCTTTCTTTATGGCTTCTTTTGCTTTGGTCGTGAAGTTCTTAAATGGCGGCATATATAGATTTTACTCCTATATAGTATTACGGGCCAGTAGGAGTAGATGTTGCGGTGAGAAGCGTCGTTATTTTGTCGGCAGGAAGGAAAAGTCCTGCAGTGCCGCTTGATATACCCACAATATTTCCCGCGTTATCCACCGCAGCGCTTCCTGCTGGGATAGCAGGTAAATTAGTGTGCACTCCCAGATCATCTACCTTGGAAATGATGCCGGTAACCGCGCTGTCATCTGCAGCGAGAGCGACCACTGACTGACCTTGTTTTAAGGTGGCGTGGTCGATAATGAGTGGAGTGGGAGCACTTGGTAATACGGCAGTATCGGAGAAGCCGTAGATCGTAATAGTGGCACCCAGATGAGAAGTCGAGGCGAGCTGCTTAGATCCATCAGAAAATAAAATCGTGACGGTGGAAGGTAGTCCAGGCTGCGTCGCGAGAATGACAGCGCGCGTTTTTGGTAAATAGGTACCTGTCGCGATGACTGGTGTCGACGTACCCAAGCTACCGTACACACTCACCATGCGTGCCTTTTCGGCACTTATCGCGCTGATCAAAAGCTGGTCATTGTTCTGAATGACTGGTTTCGGTGCCGGAACAGGAGGCGAGATGATAGTGGCAAGTGGCGAAGTAGTACCAATAGTTTCGATCGTATGGTCAACGATTCGATTTACGGTTTGCGTTACATTCGCCGGAGCTTGGTCAAGGAGAGACACGGTCAACACTGCCGTCGCGATTGACGTAATAAAATTTACGAGAAGCATAAGCAATAAAAGCTGTGCCTTCGAAAGATCCTCAATATTCATAGGTATAGTATACGACATTTATATCTGATTCATGTCGAGAAATCGGATGGTACGAATAAGTTCTTGCGCAAAACGTTCGAGTTCTGAGTTGCGGGTAGAGGGACCCCACGAAATTCGGAGGGTTGAAATCGCTCGCTCTCGATCTCCCGTAAGAATGAGCACCGCTCGAGAACCTTCTTCATTTGTTTCGCACGCACTTTTTGTCGATACGGCGTAGCCTGCCTCCGAAAACAACATAACGGCATAATCGGTATTGCGTCCCGGAAAGGAAATATTGAGGATATGAGGTGCAGAAATCTTTCCGGCGTTCAGCAACATGTCTGGAAATTCTTTTGAAAGAATTTCCAAAAGGAACACGCGCGCTTCGCGCGCGTGTTCCAAAAAAACTTCCCTTCCCTTTTGTGCTTCAGATAGCGCTTGAGCAAACGCAGCTGCCAGAGCTGGATTTTCCGTTCCCGGCCGCATTCCTTGCTCTTGCCCACCGCCGTACATGAGAGGTTCGAGTGGGATCTGTACGTTCGCTCGTATGAGAGCACCGATACCCCGAATGCCACCTATCTTTTGTGCATCCAGCGTAAGAAGGTCTGCGCCAAGACGGGTATGCTCGATAGATTCTATCAAAGGCGCCTGACTCGCATCGACATGCAGAAGAATACGCGCACGGCCCTTTTTCTCTTGACCATTCTGCACTGCATCTAAAACCCTCCTGACGTCCCGAGTTTTATAGATCGTCCCCGTTTCCCCACACACGTGGTCCATCGAGACAAGTACCGTCTCCGGTCGAATTTGTTTTTTTAACATCGCAAGATCAATAGCGCCTTCACCCAACTTCAAGGCCTCGATGAGAACGCCTTCTTTTGCAATCGCTTTCATATTTTCAATAACTGATGCGTGTGCCGTTGGCAGATAGAGCACATGGAGATCGTCGGGTTTTTTCCCTTTCGCTATAAGTGCACGAATGTGGCCTTGTATCGCAATCGCATTTGCTTCAGTAGCTCCTGACGTAAAGAGTACGGTTTCGGGCTTTACTTCGACGAGTCGCGCGATAGTACTTCGAGCATCCTCAAGCATGATTCTCGCTCGCTCGCCTTCTGCATGAGGAGAGGAAGGATTTCCGTACTCGGTAAGACAATCCAAGAACAATTGCTGAACAGATTTAGAAATCGGTGCAGCAGAAGCCCAGTCAAGGTATACTCGTGCTTTTTTATTCGTAAACAGATTCATGCTTCTTAAAGTGTACTGCTAATTGCATTTATGCAAGTGCTGTGGTGTACTCATTTGATATGGCACGTACTCCTCGTCCCCCTATTGTCGCCGTTATGGGTCACATCGACCATGGAAAATCGTCGTTGCTGGACTATATCCGCAAAAGCAACGTGACCGCCGGCGAAGCCGGCGGCATTACGCAGCATGTATCTGCCTATGAAGCAGAGCACGCGCATGAAGGCGTACTGCGTACTATTACCTTTCTCGATACGCCTGGCCATGAAGCTTTCCGCGCGCTCCGCGCGCGCGGTGCACAAGTTGCTGATGTTGCTATTCTCGTCGTTGCTGCTGACGAAGCAGTAAAACCGCAAACAAAAGAGGCCCATGAGGCTATCGAAGAAGCCGGCATTCCCTATGTCATTGCCTTTACTAAAATGGACAAAAACGGTGCAGACATCGAACGCGCCAAGGCATCGGTTATAGAAAACGGCATATATCTCGAGGGACTTGGCGGTTCGATTCCCTATGTGCCGGTTTCTTCGAAAACCGGTGAGGGTATACCGGGACTTCTCGACCTTGTGCTTCTCACCGCTGATCTTGCCGAACTCACGGCAGATGCGACACTTCCCGCTACAGGATTCGTGCTCGAATCATCACAAGATCCAAAGCGAGGCGTTAGTGCGACCCTCATCATTAAGGACGGCACCTTGACGACAGGTTCTGTGGCAGTTGCAGGACAAGCAAGCACACCCGTTCGTTTTATTGAGAACTTTCTTGGCAAACGAATTCCCGAGGGAAAAGCATCACAGCCTGTATCAATTTCAGGGTGGAACGGTCTTCCTGCGGCTGGTACTCCGTTTAGTATTGTGGCGAACAAAAAAGAAGCAGAGAAGATTATGGCGAGCGGTGTGCAGCCGACAAATGCTTCCCGTATTCGAGAAGACGCAACTGCGGAAGGCAAAGAGCTTCTTCCGATCATCATTAAAGCCGATGTTACGGGGAGCATTGAAGCCATCATCCACGAGCTTTCTAAAGCAACGCATGATCGAGCAGCACTGCAGATAGTGCACGAGGGGGTAGGGAGTGTTTCGGAAGGTGATGTAAAAACGGCACAGGCGGGTGGTGCGACAATTATCGCTTTTCATGTGGGAACTGATCAAAGTGCTCGAGAGCTCGCTGAACGCGCCGGTGTTCAAATCGAAACGTTTGATATTATCTACGATCTCGAAAAGAAAGTAGGCGAGCTTTTGTTAGCACGCGCACCGAAGGTGCGCGTCGAAGAGATTTTGGGTGAAGCGAAGATTTTAAAAGTTTTTAATGCAACCGGCAGTAAACAAGTTATCGGTGCCCGCCTGGATTCGGGTGCTGTTGCCGTGGGCAATCTTGTTAAGATTAACCGGCGCGGTTTGGACCTCGGCAGCGGTAAAATCACCAATCTCCAGCAAGCACGGGCCGATGTAAAAGAGATTCGCACCGAAGGTGAGTTTGGCGGTCAAATAGAAACCAAAGCCGAAGTAGCCGGTGGTGATACCATCACCTTCTTCCGCATCGTTGAGTCATGAAGCCTGACCGCATACGAAGTGACAAAGCGGCATCGAACCTTCTCCACCTTGCAGCACAATATATCGCGCTTGAAGCCGGTCGAACGACTCTCATCACTCCCACACGCGCTGATATTAGTCCCGATCGCAAAAACGCCACTATTTTCGTAAGTGTTTTTCCTGACCAAGAACGAGAACACGCGGTAACGTTCCTGGCGCGTCATCGTGATCCTTTTCGCCAATACTTAAAACAACACGGCCGTTTTGCCATACTTCCCTTTATCAAGTTCGAATTCGACTACGGTGAACAGAACCGGCAGCGCCTCGATGAGATCAGCAATGAGATATCTGATTCAAGCGTAGCGTCCGAGACCGACCCGAGTTAGTATTATCGAACGGGCCTGATGGCGAAGTAGAAACGCGGGGGACTGCAAATCCTCTACGCGCGGGTGCGATTCCCGCTCAGGCCTCCATAATAAATGTCCATTGCGAAATAGGTAGAAAAACGACTACAATAGTAAAGTAGTCGGGATGATGGAATGGTAGACAGCGGGGACTTAAAATCCCCTGGCAGAAATGCCGTGTGGGTTCGACTCCCACTCCCGACACCATGCAGAAAACCATTCGCAGTATCGCGAGAAAAATTCGCAGGAAATTCGAAACGCATCGTCCGATTGTGGAGGTCGGCATTTCCCGAGCCAATCTCCTGCATAACCTACGAACGTATCGGGAACGATACCCCGACGTCGCCTTTGCTCCCGTACTCAAAAGCAATGCGTACGGTCACGGACTTTGCGTTATTGCTGAGCTCCTCGATAAAGAGAACATTGCATTTTTTGCCGTTGATTCATTTTATGAAGCCCGCACGCTCCGGCGTGCGGGCATTCAATCCCGCATCCTTATCATCGGATACGTCCGTCCCGAGGAAATAAATAACAATCGTCTCCAAAGCGTCGACTACGGCATCATAGATATTATCCAACTTCAGGATTTGGTGCGGATAGCTACAAAGCCCATACGAATCCATTTGAAAATCGACACCGGCATGCATCGTCAAGGAATACTTCCTCAAGATCTTGAGAAAGCAATTGTGCTCATCAAATCAAATTCTCATTTGAGCGTTGTGGGAATTTGTTCACATTTTGCTGATGCAGAGAATTCTGATCAATCGTTCACCCAAAAACAAATCGCTGTGTGGAAGAAAATTCTTCCACGAGTTGCCGATGCGTTTCCCACTACTGAGTACCGTCATATGCCGGCCACTAAAGGTATCCCCTTAAGTGGGGAAATGAACGTCAATGTTATCCGACTTGGCATCGGCTTGTATGGTTTCGATACGTCTCTGCATGGTGATTTGCCGCTTATGCCCGTACTTGAAATGCGCTCATTGATAAGTTCAGTACGTGAAATTCAAAGTGGCGAATCAGTTGGGTACAACGCAACCCATACTGCGACGCAAACTTCAAAAATAGCGACGGTTCCCGCAGGCTATTTTGAAGGTGTTGATCGCCAACTTTCGAATGTGGGCGCGATGCAGGTGCGAGGACAGTCCTGCGCCATTGCGGGTCGTGTGAGTATGAATATGAGTAGTATTGAGGTGACGCATGTTCACGACGTCGCCCCTGGCGACGTCGTGACCGTCATCAGTCGAAACTCTTCTGACATCAATTCCGTGGAGAAGATGGCCGAACTTTCTAGAACCACACCGTATGTCATCCTCGTGCACATTCCTCAACACTTGAAACGTATCGTGGAATAGATTGAAAAGTACCAGCATTTCTTATATGATTTCCTCACGTCGTCGCTACCGCCTGTATGATTACATACCAGCGGCTCGCTCGGCGCAAAACCATATAGTAAGAACTATATGGTTTGACCTCACTCACCGCCTGTAGCTCAGTTGGTAGAGCAACTCCCTCTTAAGGAGATGGTCCCTGGTTCGAATCCAGGCAGGCGGACAAATTTAAAAAAACACGATACAGTAGTGAGACGCCCAGGTGGTGAAATTGGTATACACGCTTGCCTTAGGAGCAGGTCCCTTCGGGGGTGGAGGTTCAAGTCCTCTCCTGGGCACATTTAAATAAACGAGTAAATAAAGAACTCTGGCAATAGAGAGAGGCTTGACATTACCTATTGTTTTAGTATACTATATTCAGCTTAATTGATCTTTGCCATTCAAAGGAGAATTAGATGGCTCACAACTATCCGCTACTGCTCACGCTTTTCGCGTTTGTGCTAGGAGGTCTCATCGCCCTTGGCTTGGGTCTTCCTTTCATTTTGCGTGAACTTGCCGACGGTGATATTTTGTTCACCACGGTTCAAGAAGGCACCGCGAAAGCTATCATGCGGGGCGAGGACTTCGACCACTTCGTGATGGCGTTCAAAAACTATCATCTCAACGACCCGCGAAAGAAGCGGCTGCACGATCCCCGTAAACCCGATTGGGAGGTGCTGCCCGACACTGAGTCCGCGGAGCACTACGATGATCGCCATCCTCTGGTTCGGTGGCTCGGCCTTCATTGGGTTGGAATTCCGAATCTTCGAACGGTCTACACGTATCCGTTCGAATGGAAGGAGTTCAGCGTTAATTCGGCGGGAGATGAGTGCGTGAAGTCACGTAAGGAGCGCACAAACTTCATCTACGTTAAGGATTTTCCATATGCCATCCAGATGAGAAGCATAAAGACCATCGACCCTCTACCGGTCGACGTCACCTATCTGCTTACCACCTGGACGAACAATCCATACCGCGCACTCTTCAAGACCGAAGATTGGCTCAAGCAGGTGACTGCCGGGTCCGATCGTCGGGGGCGGGACTTCATCGGTTCTCGCACGTTTTCCATGATCAATTCGGAACTTGGCGCGACGTCAGGATCTCCGGGTGATCATCCAGACGTAACGCGGAACTTTTCCACGCCGATCATCCAACTTACGGGAAAACTCCCAGATGACGGCGAAGGCGTTTCGAGCGGACTTGCCGAACGATATGGCACATCCATTCGAACGGCGGATCTGCTTGACGTGGATCTGACCGGCGCTGCCGCGGCTGAGCATGAGCGGACGACCTTGGACAGGTATACGTCCGAGCAAGAAGCGCTGGCCACGCAAAACCGCGGTAAAGCTGACGCCTATGTCATTCTTAAAAAAGGCAAGGCTGAGGCGAAATCGCTCGCTGCTCGACTGAAAGTGATGGAAGCTCATGGCGAGACGGGAGCACTACTCGCTCAACTCGACGCCATGCAAGCCAACGGAGAAGGCAAAACGATTATCTGGGCTAACAACCCGCTTATCTCTCAAACCGGCCTTGCGCCACTTCTCAATTCTCTCGGCATCACGACGCCGGAAGCGTTCAAGAAGCTACTGGAGGACAAGTAATGGAATCATTAGCCAACGCCGTGGCATGGGGCGTGCTCGGAATCCTCATTGTGTTGCTCGCGATTGTTGCGGGTGCACTGGCGATTCTCTGGTCACATTCTCGCGCCAATCGTGCGAGACGGGGATCCACACCCGCGGCTCAAACGAATAACCCTCAACCGGTGACGTCGCCCGCACCAAAGGCGAGTTCATCTAAGGGCTTGCTCAGTGGCGCGAACGCCAGCGGCAAAAAAGTTCTTTCCGTTGTCGGTTCGTTAATTCTGGCTGCGGTCTGTCTCGTGGTGCTTCTCGTCGTTGTAAAAATCGTCGTAGGCTTTTGGCACAGCGCGATGGTGGCGGAATACGGATCCCATGCTTTTGGCAGGGTCTCGCAGACTCCCCAATCGCCGGAGACTATTCAGGCCTCACCGGCCAAGACGGTTCAGCCGCCAATACCACCGGCGGCGACTATCGTCTCGGAGGACTGGCAAACAGTCCTTGCATTCGCGGAAGATAAGGCGAAAGGCTATAGGGAACAAAAGTGGTCAGAGACCATCAAAATTCCTCCGGGCTATACCCTAATGACTTTGAAAACTCAGGAGGGTGGCCAATTCATGATGAGGTGCCACAAGATCGGCACCCTTTCAACGGAGTGGCCAACTGATCCAAAGGATGACATCTGTCATTCCACAGAGGGCGGCGACGCAGCCCAGTTCCTACGGACGGAGGGAGATGACGGACCGGTCATCTACCGCTTCGCTCCCGCAAAGACTGCCTAAGACAGTACGTCAAGGGCAACAACAATGGCGCGGTATTCCTTCGGGAGTACCGCGCCTTTTCTTTTTCCTGAACTCTTCTCACTTTACTTAAAAAGCGAGTTTGCGGTATTTCCTATAATTGTCACGATAGCACTTGCGCCGAAAATAATGGTCAAACCGATAACGCCCCAGAGCATATGTCGAGTTCCCTCTTTGCGCTTCTCGTCATTATCAGCGTTGCGGATGTAGGTAATCACTCCCCAAATAAAAATCACAAATGCTGCAAGCGCAAGAAGCGTGATGAGAGGAGTGAGTATTTGTGTTTCGGCCTTGGTAATAAAATCGTTGAGCGGCGCATTCGTGCTCGTACTGGGAGGATACATAGATTTATAATAGCAGAAACCCGCACTGAAGTGCGGGTTTCTGGCGTGGAGAAAAGCGGGCCGCCGTTATTTACTTGCACTTATCGACACTTACTGAAGCTTATCGGGTAGGAGCGTGGGGATAGGTAGGCACGTTACGATCAAGGCCAATAGAACCAACAAGAATGTTCACGAGTCCCCATACAGAGACCATAAGAAAGAATCCTATGAGTCCGTACAGCATGAGACTACGGCCTTGTTTTGCGGCTTCTTCATTTCCGCGTCCAAAAATGAAATACTGGAAGACACCGAAGACGAATACGATGAAAGCGATGGCAAAGATGACGGGGACCGCCACCGTGTTGATGAACGTGATAATAAACGCACCCAAACTTTGGGCACTATTTACGGTTGTTTGAGCGAGAGCAAAAAACGGAAGTGCGAACGAGGTGCCGATGTAGGCAAGTTTTTTCATCATAGAGAGTGATTATAGCGTAACGCTGTGTTACCTAGCTAAGCATAGACGTTATAGAACATGCGTCAATGAGGATACGAGTTGGCATGGGGAAAAGAATTCGCCCTT
This sequence comes from Patescibacteria group bacterium, assembly GCA_013815345.1. GTDB lineage: Bacteria > Patescibacteriota > Minisyncoccia > Phycocordibacterales > Phycocordibacteraceae > C7867-001. The sequence goes on along the minus strand of JACDGK010000005.1, from coordinate 54,001 downwards.
TAATAACGAGCCGCGCCACTGCCATACGGGTTAGCATTCACTCCTGCCGCTGGTGGTGGAGTGCTTGGTGGAGGAGTACTGCCACCGTAAGAGGAACCATTCGGAGCAGGCGGTGCAATCGGTAACCCTGTAGTAGTTTGCGAACCCGACGTGGTGTTATTAAAAGTAGGAATAGGGGGTCGAGTCGAATTATTGAATCCGAATGTTCCTACAAAGATATTGATAATGCCCCACACCGAGAACATGACGACGAAACCGATAATGCTCCAAAGCAGGAATTGTCTTCCCTCTTTTACTTTTTCGTCACTTCCGCCTCCGGCTATGAAATACCGATAGATGCCTATCAAGAAAACGACAAATGCAACGGCAAAGATTACCGGGACGACATAGCTATTGAGTATAGTAAGGCCACAACTGAAAGCACTCGCGAGATCAGTAAATTTACAGGTGCTCCCGGAACCAGAGCTTGGAGGATATCCGCCGTATCCACCCACTTGTGCGGCGGCTAAAAGCGGAAAGAGAAACACGGCTCCTGCGGCAAGAAAGGAAGATGTTTTTATTTTCATAGATATAAGAGTAACAGTTTAGTATTGATATGTAGGGAGTTATACACGCTTATTTTAGTGAGTGGTGCCAAGTGTACCGAAAACAGTAAGGAGCACATTGACGATACCCCATACGGAAAAAAGGACAAAAAGTCCGATAAGCCCATATAGCATGAGCTGTTTTCCTTTCTCCCGTCCCTCCTCTCCTCCTATGAAAAAGAAACGTACAAGACCGAAGAGGAAAAATACAAACGCGAGCGCATACAGTAATGGGAGAACCGAAGTATTTACGAGAGTAACCAACTTACCAACCAATGCCGCAAACGTTATACCGGTGGCGGGAGGAGTTTGTGCGTGAACAAGAAAAGGACTAAGAACGAAGAATATCGTGGCAATTGTGGAACGAGAGGTAAAACGTTTCGATGTTTTCATAGACCTTGCACGGTAGCGGTAATCACATCACTCAGAGCTTTCGCTCCAAGCAGCAAAAGTCCTCCGACGACGGTCCAGAGAAGCGCGGAACGAGCTTTTTTGATTCCTTCTTCATTTCCGCGCGCTGACACAAAAAGGAACCCGACATATACGAGCATAATCGTAAGAAATATAGCTCCGAGCTGTACCACATACGTCAGTACTTTATTAAGAAGGTCGGTAAGAGTTGAGGAGTTAAGAGGATTATTTAGTGCGGATGTACCTGGAGTTCCAGGATTCGTAACTTGCGGCACACCACCTGGGTTGGTGGTTTGTGGAAAGCCATAGGTTCCATTCGTAACATCACTGGCGTGTTGGCAAATGTTATTTACGCAGAGACTCGTTCCTTCGCAGTCAAGACTACTACCGGAAGGACAGGCGCTTCCGACGGGGATGTTTCCTGCATGAGCAACCGGCGCAATCGATAGAAAGAGAAATAGAATGAAAAACATCGATAGAATCTTTCGGGTGAGAATCATGGAGAAGAAGGAAGTGCAGCGTTGAGGGCTTGGTCAGCGACCGGAATCGCTTCATGCGTTTGGTATCGTCCGCTGGTTATGTTGCTAATCATAGCGGAGAAGATGGCATCCGTTGTCGCGGGCGCTGGGGATAGCCATCCTCTGGCTACGAGTGCTTCGGGGTAATAGATGGGTTCAAATGTATCGGTGGGAGAAACAGTGAGTAGCGCACGTTGGGAAGGTGCCATCGAGAGCGCGTGCGCTGCTGCCGGAAGAACGCTATTCCCTCCGAGCGCGAGCGCGGTAGCAAAAGATCCCGAAGGGTTCTTGGAGGCTTTCGGAATTGCGAAGGCGTACGCAAGCCCATAATCAGTGGCACTCGAAGCTGTTTGTGGCTGGGGAATCTGCGCCATATCAAAATTAAGATTTGGATTCTGGGCTTTAAGCGAAGCTTCTTGGGATGCGTAGCCGAGGTAGAAAGCGAGATTTCCGGCAATAAATGTTTGGAGTGCACTGCCAAAATTTGCATTCCATGAATAGACGGTACGCGACGGATCGGCAAACTGGGTATAGAAATTAAGCGCTGAGGTAGCAGAGGAGGCTCCGCTTGCATTTTGATCATCGCGAGCAAGCGTCGAGCGCACGCCGATGGAGCTCGTCTCGGTGATCGTACTTCCCGACTGCAAAAGCAAGAGTGAAAGTATTGCGCGGGCATTCTCGACATTATTATAGAGACCGAAGGAAACCGTACTTTGGGCAATCGATTGGTCCGGATTAAGTCGAGTCAAAGGAGGTGTAAGTCCCGTCACCTTCTCCCACGTTGTCGGCGGAAGCGGTACCCCGGCCGACGCAAGAATGGTTTTGTTGTAATACAGCACGAGTGGATCGAGCACAAAGGGAATACCGTATGTACCATTCGCGGTCAGGTACATTTCGTTCTCGGGAAGATAGGTATCTATAAATGAGCGCTGCGAGATTGAAGAAAAAGGAATAATGCTTAATTTGTTCTCTTCAGTCAAAAGCTGTTCTTGCGAAATAAGAATGAGATCGGGACTATTTCCTGAAGCGATCGCATTAGCAAGGTCAGCATCGAAACTTGCCGCTGGGATCTGAACGTACGTCACCTTGGTATATGAATTATCAACGTTAGAAAGGGTGCCTAATTCTTGGGTCATGACGGTCTCAGGAAGTGTTCCCCAAATGACCACCGCCCCGATTTTGTTCGCCGCGTTGTTGCCGGTAAAGTTAGCGAAAAGGTAGAGCCCTCCGAATGCAAGCAGTACAAAAACGACAATGATGATGATCTGAAATGGACTGAGTTTTTTGAGTGAATTCATAGATTAGGGTGCCGTAAATACAATACTATAGTGATGGGGGCCTGCTCGAAAATCTTTTACTTTGTAAAAGCCGCCGGTGATAAAAAGTTCCTCTGCTTTGTGTTCGGAGACCACCTGTTCTGGCGCTGGTCCCATTCCCTCATACGCCCCTGCCCAGTCCGTCACTAAAAGAATTCCTTGGGGTTTGAGTATGCGTTTTATCTCGTGTATGGCTTCTTCGACATGTTCAAGCTGAAAGAGCACATTTGAGAGAATAATGGCATCTACCGAGTGGTCTCGCAGCTTTGTGCCTCCCGCCTTTTCGAAATTTCCCCATATGGTTTCAATATTCCTGCGTCCTGCACTATGCGCTGCATTCTGAACGTTTTTTAAAATATCTTCCTGAATATCGATGGCATACACCCGACCCGTTGACCCAACAATTCCCGACGCTGCGAGTGTATAGTGTCCGCTTCCCGACCCGAGATCAGCTACTTTCATTCCCTCACGAAGTCCCATCTGCAAGACGTTCGATTTCGGGTCGCTAAAGTTCATTATCATAAAGATACCATGTGTATGCAACAGCGGGCATAGACGCAATATGCATAAATAGCGCACGCATAATTTTCTGCTGAAAATTTGCTCCACTCGCGCCGACGCGCTGCGTGAGGCGCTATTTATGCATATTGCGTCTCTCCCGCCCGATACGTTAACTATAATGCGACCATTGAGGCGATACTGTCGCCCTCCCTCATTTTCATTATTCTGACACCTTGCGTTGCGCGCGAGAGCGACGGGATTTCGTGAGCGGAAACACGAATGACTTGGCCTTTTTTCGATATCACCACAATTTCTTCTTCTTTAATATCGTCGCCGACAAGTACCTTTGCACCGATAATTTCACCCGTTTTCGCCGTCACATCCGCGGTTTTGATGCCTGAGCCACCACGTCCTTGTACTTTGTATTCGCTGAAGGCCGTTTGCTTTCCGTATCCTTTGCTCATAATGACGAGGAGTGATGCTTTTTGCGAGGTCGCGGAGACCATTTCTGCAGAAACTATGCGGTCATCTTTTTTCACGAGCATACCCCGCACGCCTCCTGCAGTACGTCCCATCGCGCGCACGTCTCCTTCGTCAAAACGGATTGATTGGCCTTTCGCTGTTACTATTGAAATACTTTCACCTTGTGCTGCGAGGTGTGCGGCAACTAATTTATCTCCTCCTTTCAAACTGATCGCGATAATGCCAGAACGTCGTACATCGGAGAAATTCTTCGCTTCTACTTTCTTTACCACGCCCTCGGTAGTGACAAAGAAAACAGAGAGCGCGTCGCGTGCGGCACCTTTAGGCACCGCTAGTACGGAAGTAACCTTCTCCTCTCCTGCAAGCTGCAAGAAATTCATAATCGATTTTCCTTTCGTGGCACGCCGACCTTCAGGAAGCTCATACATTTTCATTTGGTAGGCCTTGCCGTAGTCAGTAAAGAAGAGCAGATCTGAGTGCGCTGATGCCTTTAAGAAATGCGTCACCACGTCTTCCTCTTTCGTGGACATATCGATAACACCCACGCCGCCACGTTTTTGTATTTTATATTCGTCGGGATTCGTGCGTTTTACGTAGCCGCCCTGCGTAAGCACCAGCACCGATTCCTCGTCGGGCACCAAATCTTCCACAGAAATATTCTTTACGCCGCCTTTCACGATCTTCGTGCGCCGGTCATCCCCAAATTTATCCCCAAGCTCTGTCAGCTCAGCGCGAACCACTTTCAAAATGCTCTTCTCAGTGGCAAGAATCTTTTTCAAGCTTGTGATGAGGGCCTGCACCTCGGTGAGCTCGCCTTCAATCTTTTTGCGTTCGAGTCCTGCAAGCTTCTGGAGCCGCATGTCGAGAATGGCTTGTGCTTGGATTGGGGTAAACGCAAATTTCTTTTGGAGCGCGAGACTTGCAGAGGGCACATCAGCCGCCTTGCGAATGATCGCGATGACTTCATCGATGTGATCGAGTGCTTTGGCAAGACCGAGCAAAATATGTTCCCGCTCTTCTGCTTTGCGTAGATCATATTCCGTGCGACGCTTCACCACGATTCGGCGGTGCTTTACAAATTCTTCAAGCATTCCTTTCAGAGAAAGAGTCTGCGGCACTCCATCAACGAGCGCAAGCATGTTGTAGTGGAAGGTGCTTTCGAGTTCCGTGTGTTTGAAAAGATTATTGAGAACTGCTTGGGGGTGCGCGGTGCCTTTCAGCTCTACAACCACACGAATATCTTCTGCTGATTCATCCCGAAGATCCTTAATACCTTCTATTTTTTTGTCGCGCACTAGATCAGCGATTCGTACAATAAGATCGGCTTTGTTTACGCGATACGGAATGGAAGTAATGATGATCGAGGTGCCTTTCTTTTCTTCCACTATCTCCGCGACGCCACGCACGACCACACCACCTCTGCCACTCGTGTACGCATGCTTAATATCGGTCTGATTGAATGCGATGCCGCCCAGAGGAAAATCGGGACCTTTTACAAACTCCAAAAGATCATCAGTGGTCGCCTCAGGATTATCGATAAGGTGTGCGGTCGCATCCACCACCTCACGAAGGTTGTGTGGTGGAATATTCGTTGCCACACCCACAGCAATACCAAGCGCGCCATTTAAAAGAAGATTTGGCACTGCCGCAGGAAGCACGGTTGGCTCTTGTTTGCTGCCGTCAAAATTCGGGATCCATTCGACGGTATCTTTTTCGAGATCACGAAGAAGCTCATCGGCAAGACGCGACATCTTTGCCTCCGTATAGCGATACGCAGCAGGCGGATCACCATCGATCGATCCAAAATTACCCTGTCCTTGTACCAGCAAATATCGTGTGGAGAAATCCTGCGCAAGTTTTACCATCGCGTCATACACTGAGGTTTCGCCGTGCGGATGATACGAACCAAGCACCTCTCCTACCACGGTGGCCGACTTACGAAACTTTGCAGTGGGAGTGAGTCCCGTCTGACGCATGGCATACAGGATGCGGCGATGGACAGGTTTTAGACCATCGCGTACATCCGGCAAGGCACGCGAAGTGATCACCGACATGGCGTAGTCCAGATACGACGAACGCATTTCGCTCGTGATCGACTGATCGATCACATTGACGCGCGGGACTACTTCACTCTCGGGTTCTTTCTTTGCCATACAAAATTACTGAATGAGAATACTAGGAACGAATACTAAAAAGGAATGATGGTTTGATCTCCGCCGGTGGGCGATTGATTTTCCGTAGAGATGGGAGTGCTCGTGGGAGCATCGACAATCCTTAATGCCGTAGGAGCAGCGCTTGCTCCCCCAAGACCAGCGGCGCCGAGTAGTTGTGAAAAGCCGGACTTCGTTTGAGTAACGGCCGTTTGTGCTTGTCCTCCTACCACAGTGCCGTCTGCAGCAAGCGTACCTCCCTGTGTTGAGGATGGATTTGGCGTAAGCGAGAGACTTCCCGAAAACACAAGCGCGAAAAACCAACCGAGTGCGGCAAGCCCTGTAACACCCAGTGTCGTACCAAACGCAATACGACGACGCACGTGTTCCGGTTTAGTCCGAAGTCTTTCAACAAAATCAATTGCGGTGTTTTTATCCATATCCTTATGCGGTTAATACCATGATAGCACCATCTTTATCCGTAGTATCTTTCTTCTTTATGGTGAGTTTGTCGACCGTTTCTGCCGTTCCGCCTTCTTCTTTTATATAGGCTTCGAGTGACTTAGGCTCACCCATCCCATGCCAGTGCATAGGAATAATTATCTTCGGTTCAAGAATCGTGGAAAGTTTTGCCGCATCCGCTGCATCAAGCACGCCGTCCCCTCCGACCGGAACAAAAAGGATATCTATATCATCGATCGCTTCTCGCGCTTCTTGAGAGAGGGCTGGTTCAGCAAGGGCACCGAGATGCACGAGCGTCATACCTTCCAGCTTCACGGCGTACACAGTATTAGCTGCCTCTGTTTCTCCCTTTGGTAAGCCATATTCGCTTTTCGTAAAAAAACCCTGCACGGTGACGCCGCCGCGTTCGTATTCCCCCGGACCAGAAATGACAAAGAGCTCCTTCCCTCCCGATGAAATTTCGCTGCTGCCATTCATGTCTGGATGATTCCGCGAAATAAGTGCGATGTCAGCTCCAAAACGAATACCAGGGAGCGTGCCATTTTTTGAGATAGGGTCAAATACGAGGGTCAAGTCTCCAAACGTCACCTTAAAACACTGTCCGCCATGATGCGTGATAACCATTCTGCTCATTATATCGTGAATGGTGAATTTTTGGTACTCGTCTGTAGAAGCAGCATGAGTACTCGCTAAGAAATGAGAGAGATTGAGAGAGTTGCAAAACAAAAGAATGGTGGTATGTTAAGCAGGTACGGCTGGGATCCCCCCGTTCCAGTCGCGCACCGTCGGCCCCGGTGGGAATTCCCTTCCTTGCCCAAAGGTTCTTGGGAAACTCACCGGGGTCGGCAACCTCTTTCATTTTGCTCTTTATCGCAAGACCCTCTACCACTTTCGGTAAGGGTCTTTTGTTTTTTTTGCCTTTCTTTATTTTGGACAATCTGTTATAGTCCTCATGTCGCGAGCGTGTGCACATAAGCCGCTTCGGGCTAACCCTCATCCTTATATCGGCACTTAGCCGGTAGGGAGAGTACCCGTCGTGCAAGCGCGCTTGCCTAATTTTTGTCATGCTTGAAGAAAAAAAGGCTGCAGCAGTCATTGCTCCAGCATATGTCGTTGATGCCGACCACCCGATGGCCCATCTTGCCGATTCCATCGCTACCCCGCCTCGTGCGGGAGACTTAGTCGAAGGCACTATTATTGAACTCGTCCGCGGACGTCTGTATGTCGACTTGCCTCCATTCGGGGCTGGTATTATTTACGGACGCGAATATTTGAACGCGGCAGACGTTCTCCGAAAATCAAATCCAGGCGACACCATCACGGCGAAAGTCGTCGATCCTTCGGGAATTGAGGGCTATATCGAGCTTTCGCTCAAAGAAGCCCGTCAGGCAGCTATTTGGGGCGAGGCTGAGCAAGCTATCGTTGCTGGTACCATCTACAACCTTACGGTTGAAGAAGCGAATAAGGGTGGTTTGATTCTTTCCTGGCAAGGCATCCAAGGATTCTTGCCAGCTTCACAGCTTTCAAAAGAGCACTATCCTCGCGTACCTGAAGGCGATAAAGAAAAAATATTCGGTGAACTCCAAAAACTTGCTGGCCAAAGTCTCGCGGTTCGTGTGATTACCGCTGATCCAAAAGAAGGTAAACTTATCTTCTCAGAACGCACTGGTTCGGAAGACGAGGAGAAAACCTCCCTTATCGATAAGTACCAAGTCGGTGATGTCGTGGAAGGTGAAGTCACTGGCGCGGTTGACTTCGGCGTCTTCGTGAAGCTTGAAAGCGGTCTCGAGGGACTCGTGCATATCAGCGAACTCGACTGGGGTCTCGTGGAGGATCCGCGCACCCTCTTCAAAGTTGGCGAATCGACTAAGGTAAAAGTTATTGAGATTAAAGATGGCAAAGTATCTCTCTCGATAAAAGCACTGAAGGAAAACCCTTGGAAGAGCGCGAGCGAGCGATATGAAAAAGGTAAAGAAGTATCGGGCGTTATCATAAAATACAACAAGCACGGTGCGCTCGCATCTATCGAAGAAGGCGTTGCAGGTCTCGTACACATCAGCGAGTTCGCAACCCCAGCAGAGCTTCGTGAGACGCTCGAGCTCGGCAAAAGCTATCCTTTCACCATTACTCTTTTTGAGCCAAAAGATCAGCGTATGACGCTGGCATATATCGGTCCGAAGAAAGGTGTGAAGAAATAAAAATCAAAAATGTAAAAGAAAATGAGGCCGTCCTTTCGGACGGCCTCATTTATTTAGTTCAGCACAGAGAGCTTTCGGCGAACAATGTGCATGTCTCGAATAGAAGACCCCACCCTTACCTGCAGACGGTGTGATATATCGAGAGGGACGCACTTCAGCATGATCGCCGCATAAAGGATTTCGCGTAGTCGCAGGTCTGCATCCCAATCACGAATTACTCGCACTGTTCGCGGACCTTTCTTTGACGGAGGAAAATCATCCGGTGAGGAGAGATCGATTCGAAAGATTTCCTCTCCCGCGATGTCATTTCTCTTTCTTGATTTAGACTTCGGTTTTCCGGATTGTTTGATTCGAGAAAACCGAACGTAGATTCCAAATCCAGAAAACAGTCGATAGCCCATACGCTCGTGGCGAGCTATTATTTCCGGCGCGTGCCACGCGAGCACCAGCGGTTTTTTAAAACCATTAAGCATTAACCTTCCTCCCAGAACGATTCTTGTCGGATACTACCCGCAAAAGAAGAGTCTGTAAAACTAGCGCGTGTTTACCTCCATCATTGCTTTCTCGACACCTTCGGCGACGAAGAGACGCGCGGCAGAAGCCGCGCGTGCAAGCGTCTTCTTTAGCAGAGGTTCCTCTTTTGGTGAAAACTTTCCTATCACGTGTGTGATCACCTTATCTTCTCCTGATGGTTTCTTTATTTTTCCTTTAGGAGTCGCGTTTGAAATGCCGATTTTCATTTGTATAAAATCTTTGGTCTTGAGTGCACGCATAATACTTTCAACACCCTTGTGGCCTCCCGATCCTCTTCCATACATCGTCATCTTGATAACGCCAAGTGGCAAGTCGAGATCATCTCGTATTACTAAAAGTTTTTGGGCGGCTTTCACACTTTTTACGAAATTCGGCGCAACTTTTCCCGAAAGATTCATCGCCACTTCGGGAAGCACGGCGACTACTTTCTCGCCTTCGATCTCCCCTTCTGCGACTGAGGCCTTTGCAGTCTTTCGCAGCGCGAATTCATCAAAGCTTTCTTTTTTTGCAAGAAGCTCTACCACCATACGCCCCGCATTGTGTCGCGTCTTCACATATTCATTCCCTGGATTCCCAAGCCCAATAATCACGTACGCCATTCCTTCCAGTATATCAGCAGCGTGAATAAATCACATAAATAAATTTTAGTCACTAAGCGAGACGCGCAGATAAAACGATTTTGAGGCCTCACGCACTGCGACGGCGGGAGTGGAGCAAATTTTCAGCAGAAAATTATGCGTGCCACAAAATCGTTTTATCTGCGCGGTGAGCGTCACTGTTGACGTGCCAAAAACTAAGCATACAATACCGGCATGAAGTTCTTAGAGCATGCGTTGAAAGAAATCTTTATCTTCATCGTGCTCGCCGTCATCATCGTCCTCCCCGTGCGGATTTTCGTCGCGCAACCCTTCGTCGTGGAGGGCGAATCAATGCACCCCACGTTTGAAAGCAGCGATTATCTCATTATTGACGAGCTTACCTATCATTTTAGCGCTCCACAGCGCGGCGATGTCATCGTTTTTCGCTATCCCGGCAACCCTAAAATCTTTTATATTAAGCGTATCATCGGTCTTCCGAGTGAAACCGTCCACATAAGCAGCGGTAAGGTGATGATTACCAAAACCGATGGCACAAGTTTGACCCTCACCGAGCCCTACGCGGTTATAGAAGACGCCACCTATACCTTAAACACCACACTCGGTGCGGATCAGTACTTTGTCATGGGTGACAATCGACCTGAAAGTTCCGACTCTCGTGTATGGGGACCGCTTCCGAAAGAGAACATTCTGGGACGCGTCTTCCTGCGTCTCCTTCCTGCTTCTGAAGTAGGAGTGCTTCCGGGCAAGACAATCCAACCTCAATGAGCAACATTCATGCACTTCGTCCTGATGATATTCTCAAGCGTGCACATGCGATAGGTAACTACTACGGCTTTACGTCTTTCTCTTCTGCCGCAGCAGCGAAGCGCGCGAGCGCTCGCGCACCCTATCCTGAAAACCTCGTTCTTGACTCGCTTGATCCAAACGCTCGTGAGGTTGCCGGATTTTTAAAGCAAGTTCGCGATGCCGGCCTTGTTCCCTCTGCCACTCAACCACTTTTCTTATGGCATACAAACGCTGCTGCGGGACGGCCTGCGCCAAAACAGATTCTTATACAGTTCCATGCACTCGGTGTTGAGCATGCGATCGCAGACGCAGTGCTGATTCGTGCCATTCGTGCGTTCATGCAAGACTTCGGAAAAGACGAACCGCAGCTCCGTATCAATAGCATGGGCGATAAAGAAACACGGAGCCGCTTCGCTCGTGAGCTGGGCGTGTATTTCCGTAAACAAAGCACAACCCTTCCCCCCGACTGTGTTGCGTGCTCAAAACGCGACGTCTTTGAAGCAGCTGAGCTCGTATCGAAAGGCGACATGCGTGATGAGCTTCCCTCTCCGACCGATCATCTCTCTGAAGCGAGCCGCAAGCACTTTGAATGTCTTCTCGAATATTTAGAAGCGACCGACACACCCTACGAGCTCGCCCCTGACCTTCTCTCAAGAGGCACCGCCTGGACCGAAACGTGTTTCGAAATCACCACAGAAAATCACCTCACCGCCTGGGGTTCCCGCTATAACGAACTCGCCCGACATTTTTTCAAAACACCGCTTCCTTCAATCGGAGCGCTTATTCGTATCAACATAGAGGGACACAGCGACATCGCTCCCCTCAAAACCCGTCCCGCAGCACGATTCGTCTTCGTACACATCGGCGACGAAGCAAAACGCGAAAGCATGAAGATGACCGATGCGCTTCGTAAGGCACGTATCCCTATGACTCAAGCCATTGGCGTGCAGTCCCTTTCCGAACAAATGCGCTTCGCGGAAATACTCAATCCTCAGTACCTCATCATCATGGGCCGCAAAGAAGCACTCGAGCGTTCCGTCATCCTTCGCGAGCGCGCAACCCACACCGAGACCTTCATTCCCTTCGATAGTCTCATCGACCAACTCCGTCTTGTCGCGTAACAAATGGTGATTGCCTGGACAGAAAACGCCTATCTGTGCTATTGTCGGCCTACATGGTAAACGCAACTCGCGTAGAGGTTCGTCGCAGCAAAAACGAGAGCTCAACCTCGCTTATTCGTCGTTTCTCCCGTCGCGCGATGGGACTCGGCCTCGTGCGTGCAATGCGCAAACGCCGCTACTACGAACGCTTGAAGTCGGACAATGTGAATCATAAGCGTGCGCTCGTCTCTCTCGAACGCCGCAAGAATTACGCAGAACTCGTAAAGCTGGGCAAGATCGATCCTGCTGCGCGTACCAATCGCCGCGGAGGACGTTAGTCGCCGTTCAGTTTTTGCAACTCTAATGCGTACCGTCCTGAAGCAGGTCGACGTACGTACCCTCACCCGGCGCTCCGCGCCGGTTTTTGCGCATGAAAAGATCGCGAAAGCAATTCTTCCCGGTTGGAACATTTCACTCGTGTTCGCTGGTACGAAACGAGCGCAATCTCTTAACAAATCACTTCGAGGTAAAACCTACATTCCGAATGTTTTATCGTATTCTCTCGGAAAGAAGTCGGGCGAGATCATAATCTGTCTCGAGATCGCGAAGAAACAATCGTCATCATATGGCGTATCCTATCCTCATTTTGTGATTTTCCTTTTTATCCACGGTTTACTGCATTTGAAAGGAAAGGCACACGGCACTACAATGGAACGACATGAACGCTCCCTCCTCAAACGCTTCACCGGCGAGACCGTAACCTATGGCACGACGCATCGCAACGGGCATTGATATCGGCACGCACCAAACGAAGATAGTGGTCGTGGAAGAGATTGTAGGACCAGATGGTCCATCACTTCATATCATCGGTACCGGCCTCTCAGAGACCCAGGGATTGCGGCATGGGTATGTCGTGGACGCTGCAGACGCGACGGCTTCGATACGTGCTGCAAAAGCACAGGCAGAGAGCATGACGCACTTGCCACTGAAAAACGCCTTTCTCGCCATTGGAGGCATCTCGCTCGAAGAAACACGCGCCACTGGCGACACGGTCATATCGCGTGCCGACCAGGAAGTGACCGAACTTGATCTCGATAAAACGCGTGAGACGGCAAAAGAAGCTGCAAAAGCTAATTTTATCAATCGCCGTATTCTCCATGAGATTCCTTTGGAATACCGGGTTGATGGCGCTAAAACATTCGGCGAACCCCTTGGCATGAAAGGAACCCGACTTGAGATTGATTATCTTTTCATCACCTGTCTTTCTCAGCATGCAGAAGGTCTCGCGGCCGTAGTGGAAGCAGCGGATATTGAAGTCGTTGATCAGATGGCTTCACCGCTAGCAGGCTCATACGTGACCCTCAACAAAGACCAGAAGATAAAAGGCTGCGTATTGGCCAATATAGGAGCTGAAACCGTGTCCATTGTGGTATATGACGAAGGAGTACCTATTTCATTGAAAGTGTTCCCTTCTGGCTCCACTAACATTACCGACGATCTCGCGCTCGGTTTTAAGATCTCGCTCGAGGATGCTGAACGTATTAAGCTTGGCCGACTTGGCGGCGCCATGTATCCGCGTAAAAAAGTAGACGAGATCATTACGCTTCGATTTCGGAATTTATTCGATCTCATCGATAAACATTTACGTGCTATCGGTAAACGCGGCACATTGCCCGCAGGAATTGTTCTGTCGGGCGGCGGCGCGGGGCAAGGCTCCATCAGCGACATTGCAAAAGGCGCACTCAATCTGCCGGCACGAATTGCCGATCTTAAAATATCTTCAGATACGAAAGTGCGCGACGCGACCTGGGCTGTAGCATACGGGCTCGCACTATGGGGTCTCACCGGAGATACCGAAACACCGAGCAAGCTATCAGGATTTTCCTTGAAAGAGATACGCAGTTTTTTTACCCGTTTTATCCAGCAATTCCTGCCATAAACGCGATTTTAGATCAGCACGGCAGGCATTCTTGTCAATATTTGCATACTTGACGTCTCTGGTATGATACGGATGTTATATCGGCATATTTCCGTGTGCATGTATTAAGCTATTTATTACTGAGTATTTTACCAGCATCTCCCTATGTCTAAGCGCGTTACCCCCGAAGTCGAAACATTCGCCCGTATCAGGGTTGTCGGAGTAGGTGGTTCTGGCTGCAATGCCATAAACCACATGATAGACTCCAAAGTCAAAGGGGTTGAATTTATTGCCGTAAATACTGACGCTCAGGACCTCCACCGATCCCTTGCCAAACGAAAAATCCACATCGGCAAGAATCTCACCCGCGGACTTGGTGCGGGAATGAATCCTGATCTCGGTCGTCGCGCTGCTGAAGAGACTCGTCAGGAGATCCAGGAGGCGCTTCAGGGCTCCGATATGGTTTTCATCACCTGCGGTATGGGTGGCGGCACCGGAACCGGCGGCGCCCCGACCGTCGCTAAAATTTCCAAAGAGCTTGGCGCTCTTACGATTGCCGTCGTCACCAAACCATTTGCTTTCGAAGGTGCGCAGCGCAGCGAGATTGCAGAAAGAGGACTCGCCGAACTTAAAAAAGAAGTTGATGCATTTCTCATTATTCCAAACGATAAACTTCTTTCTATTGTCGAGGCACAGACGTCCGCAAAGAACGCCTTCGCGCTTGCGGATGAAATACTCCGTCAGGCAGTTGAAGGCGTTTCCGACATCATCACCACTCCCGGTGAGATCAACACTGACTTTAATGACATCAAGACTATCATGGAGAATGCCGGTCCAGCGCTCATGGGTATCGGCGTTGCTGATGGTGATAACCGCGCACGCGATGCAGCTGCCCAAGCCGTTAATTCCCCACTTCTCGATGTTTCGATAAATGGTGCGAAAGGAATTCTCTTCGTCGTTGCGGGGTCTGATGACCTCGGAATCCTCGAGGTGCAAGACGCCGCTAAGGTTATTAATGAATCAGTTGATAAAAATGCTAAGGTCATCTTCGGTATCATGCGTGATGAAAAGCTTAAGAAAGGTCAGATCCGTATTATCGTTATTGCGACGGGATTTCCTGACAATGTTTTAGAGAGTATGGGCAGCGAACGTTCCCTTTTTGCTATGCCGCCAAAAGAACAGCAGGAGGTCCGCAGTAAGGTATTCGGCGGCCGTGAAGAAGCTCCCGTAGATGTGGCTGAAGAAACTCCTGTACCAGCAACAAAAAATGAGCGTGTTGAACCAATCGTTACCGCGCAACCGCAGCGTCGTATCGATAATGAAATCATGAAGCCGCCTTCGGTTGATGAAGAAGATGAGACGTGGGGCGCGATTCCAAGTTTTCTACGACGACATAAAAAGTAGCTCGGAAAGACAGAGACGATTTTAGGATACGCATAATTTTTTGCTAAAAATTTGCTCCCACTCGCGCCGTCGCGCTCCGTGAGTCCCCAAAATCATCTCTGTCTTTCCTCGCTTTGTGACTAACCGAGAGCCCCTAAAATCGTTTGAGTCCTTCTTCGTTTCGTGACTATACCCAAAATCGCACGGGTTTTTTTAGTTTGGTATACTAAAGGAATATGCATGATTTGATAATTATAGGTGGTGGTCCTGCAGGAGTTGCTGCCGGTGTGTACGCTGCTCGTAAACAACTAAAGACGGCCCTCATCACGGAAGAATTTGGCGGTCAGAGTACGGTGTCAGAAGGTGTGGAAAACTGGATCGGCACTCCGAAGATCTCAGGCATCGAGCTGGGCAAAGCTCTGCACGCGCACCTCGATGCATATAAAGGCGAAGTAGTGCAAGTACATGAAGGTGATCGAGTCGAAAAACTGGAGAAAAGTGAAGATGGCACATTTAAAATAACTACAAAGGCTGGTGTCACGCACACAGCACGTGCCGTGCTTATCGCTTCAGGCGCCGGAAGACGTAAACTTCCCGTTTCCGGCGCCGACATTTTTGAAAACAAAGGCCTCACGTATTGCGCCTCATGCGATGGTCCCCTTTTTTCCGGAGCTGATGTCGTCGTCGTTGGCGGTGGAAACGCCGGCTTTGAGTCAGCACTTCAGCTTTTGGCATACACAAAATCAGTCACACTCATAAATCGTTCTCCCGATTTTAAAGCTGATCCAATCACCGTAGAACAGGTTCGGAACAATCCAAAGATGACGATCCTCACCGAGACCAATCCCGTGGAGGTCAGGGGTGATAAATTTGTGAGCGGATTAGTTATTAAAAATAGCAAGACGGGTGAACAGCGTGAGCTTGCGGTTACGGGTATTTTCGTAGAAATTGGCGTGCTCCCGAACACAAGCTTTGCAAAAGATACCGTTGCGCTCGACAATTTCAACCGAATCATTGCCGATCCAAAAAATCAACACACGAGTGTTGAAGGAATATGGGCTGCCGGTGACTGCACCGATGAGCTCTATCATCAAAACAACATTGCCGCCGGGGACGCCGTGAAAGCTCTTGAAGATATCTATCTTTGGTTAAAGAAAAAAGTTCGTAAATAGTAGAAATAAAAAAGCGATCCCAAAAAAGGAATCGCTTGGATCGAACGTAAGTCGAAGTGGCTAAGCCGCCGCATTGAAGGGGGTAATGTTCGAGCCCCGTTGCTCATAGTCTCTCAGCAATTCCAAAATCTCGTTCGGGTCTGGTGAGAATAAACTGAGTTCAATGAACATATGCGCACTGCGCGCGCCGCCCCCTTTTGCCCGGAATAAATACTGGGCAATAGTGTCCGGTGACTCGCACATGGTGACGTATACCACGAACATCTGAGTTCCATTCAGGCGTTGTAAAACGTTTTGAAACTCTTCGTGGGCCGTACAGGGAGAATCGATCAGACTTTCCCCAAAAACGACTACCTCGCCCGTCTTGCAGTTTCTCCGAGCTTGCTCTTGCGCAAGCTCGGCCAGCCTTTTCTTTCGAATTTCAGCGGAAGTAGGCCGGTTCACTTCCATATAAAAAGAACTGTGCGTATCTTTTTTGTTACACGACATTCTGTCGTCCCCCAATAAAAACAAGAGCGAAATGCTCCTCGTTATACGGTAATCCACAAAAAGAAACGCGTCAAAGGAAAACTTTTATATATAGTGTGTCATAACCATGTCCCATATTGCTCCTGCTACATTCCGCGGTTTTCCCTCAAACGGAAAATGATGCTTGTCTATAAATGGCATGGAGTTACATTCCAAAATACCGCATCGCTTTTCTTCTTTCCACGATCGACGTATATCACTGATGATGAAATCAATACCTACGACGGGAGCTCGCAACTCACGTGCGATCTGTTCGAAAATAGTCACGTTGTCAGGATGCACTTCGTCTGTCACATCCACACTCGTGCCACCCGCACTCCAGTGTACTTTCTGATGCAATGAGACGCGTGCCTCCTCCAGTGGCACGCTATCCATTTCATATTCTTGCCGTGCAAGTTCCTCACGGGCTCTTTCATCTAGCTGAATCTTCGCAAAATATGGACCACTTCTCGCAGGATGTTTATTTTCCTCTTCGATAAGTTCAAAAATAGTATGCACGCCGTCTCCCATCACTTGCGGCGGATCGCGACGTAGCACGGCTATTAATTTTCCACCTACGAGCGTGGCTCGGTATACCGACCCGACAAGCTCTTCTTCGATTACCACCATCGGCGAAACTTGCTTAGCTATGATGAATGCGAGCGACAATTCGTTTTCAGTCTTTATATGAAGAATGGTATGCCGCGATCCGGAACCCTGATGCGGCTTTACGATCACCGGCGGCACGAGCGCGCGAAAAAGTGCCGCAGCTTCATCTTTTGTACGAACGGCACCTCCCTTTGCGACGGGCATGCCAAGCTTTACCAATTCTTTTTTAAGTCGTGATTTATCACTTATCCACGACACGCACTCACTTTCATACTGAGCAGCCGGAATACCTTGAAAGGTAATTGTTTTTCCTGCGGGCAGTTTTGCCTTAAAAATATTGCGAGCCACTCCAAAAGGTCGCAGTTCCTGCATCTCAATCCTCCGCTTCGTAGCTTCATCCCACATACACCGCGCAAGAAGAAATGTGTTCTCATCAGGCATTCTTTGTATCCTTGTCCACCCTATTGCTACAGAAAATAGTAAAAAACGCGACGAAAACCACTCCTCAAGTCTATACAAATTCTGCGCCACCCTTCCTTCACTTTTCCTGGATTTAAATATCGATCCTACAATTTCATCGATGAACAAAGAGATATAGGTAGATCGGTGAAATATCGCTTCGTACCCACACTCCTCACAGCTCTTCGGTTTTGGTAGAGCAAACATACTATATTTAATGATTATGTTGCTCTACTTTATGTACATGGCGTTCCTCGATTGGTGTGTTTTCCGAAAGCAAAAGTATTTCTGAATTGCCAAAGTGAAATTCAATTAAAATGTCCTTCCAGTGTAGGTTATAAAAAGTGGCATACAACATCTTGCCAATATCACCATGACAGACCAACAGGATGTTTTTGTCAGTATTAATTTCATTAAGCCACGTTAGAATCTTTTTTGCTCTCTCAATGAGTAGCGGAAATGTTTCCGCTTCTTGTGGCGAAAGAAAATAAATTATCGGATCTGATTTTATTATTTCAGAACTGCAAAGCGTCTCAATTTCAGTAATGTGTTTTCCAGTCATTATTCCGAAATCCCTTTCAATGAGGAGATCAGTCTTTTGAGGTATCTCAATCTGTAACGTATCGGCGACTATTACTGCAGTTTCATAAGCTCTCTGGAGGGGAGAACTATATATTTTTGTTATATCAAGATTACGATCTTGTATCGTTTGCGCTAAAACTTTTGCTTGCTCAAGACCAAGAGGTGTAAGCGGAGCGTCTCTACGACCATTTAAAATGCCAGCAGCATTGTCTTCGTCTTGTCCGTGTCGAGCTAGGTAAATTTTAACCATAAATATACTCGGGCGGAGAGGGGGAGATTCGAACTCCCGGTACCTTGCGGCACGCCGGTTTTCGAAACCGGTGCATTCGACCACTCTGCCACCTCTCCAGTAGAGCCATCCTAGCATTTCTGCGTATAAAAATGCTAGGATGGCCTAGTGCGTGCCTTTTAGAAGGCCCCATCGTCTAACGGTTAGGACGCGGCCCTTTCACGGCTGAAATCGGGGTTCGATTCCCCGTGGGGTCACTTGACTTTTATTTTTCAATAATGTATAGCCTTTAGCGGCATATTGCCCTTTTCGGGTTTCGTCAGCATGGCGATCCTGGATACCCCGACCCACGAAGTGGAAAGGGGCACGATTCAGGCGGCCGGTGCCGTCTTCACCCTCGAGATGATCAGGAGCACGAAGTTCAATCATCTGCCCTTCGTGGTCGCCAAGGTTCTGGACCCGAAGGATAAGATTCTTTGGACGTTTCGACAGGAAAGCTTCTTCGGCGTCGGCGTGCTCGCGATGGCGGGCGACAATCCCGTCATCGCGCTCACCGGCTCAGGCAGGTGCGGCAAGGTGGAGCGGGTCATTCCGTTCTCCAAGCTCGCAGGCTCGCAGCAAATCGGCCTTCGAGAGACCATTCGTCTCAAAAGGGCCGCCGCGGACTACCTCGGTCGGGAGTGCCATCTTTCCTCCACGGAGGAAAAAATCGCACTGGCCGACAAAGCCCGTCTGCGTGCCGAGCAGGAAGCTGCTCAAGCGGCGGCGGCTGAAGTCCGTGCGGCCGCACGTGAGCTGCGAGTCCGCACCATGCTGGCGCGAGGTCAGATCACCTGCTTCACGGCAGACGGTCAAAAGCGGTACGGCATACCGCTGCTCGAATCCGAGTGGCCCTCGTGCTCGAACGGCGTCCACGTCGTCGTCGTCGACTCCATCGGGGCAAAGGGCGAGATCGGAACTCCGATCGAATCCTTCAAGGTCACGAAGGAACGCGGCAGGAATCCCTCAAAGGGTTTCGCGGCATTCGTCACCGCCGAAAGGCCGAAGACGGCCGTATCCACTGCCGTGGCCGTGCGCCCGATTGGGAGCACTTTCATCGAGATGGATAACGCTGCCTTCGAAGTGCAGCTCTACGGCTCCATGGACAAAATCCGCGAGGCACGAACGGCTGGACTCAATGAAGGCACCTATGTGGCGGTGAAGGGCGTCGACGCGTCCGGCAAGATGCTGGTCTATTCGGTTCACACCGATAAGATCAACACGCTCGGCAAGTTCACTCCTCTGAGCACGTAAAGCATCAACACAAAGGTTTACTCGATCTAACCTTAAATCGAGAACCCCGCACCATTTGGTTGCGGGGTTTCATTTTATATTATTTCTAATTTTCTAAGCGGTATATTGTTTTGACCAAAAATTGACGGGGCCTAGTGACGTGAACTTCCCTATTTTTGTTCGATTGATTGAGAGAGCGAGACCCGTAGTGCCCAGCGAGGTGCCGATGCGTTCAGCAAGCGTACGCATGTATGAGCCAGAAGCGCAGATCACGCGAAGTTTTAGGATTTCAAACTGACGATTCGGAAGTGTTTTAAAAATTTCGTTCCAGCGAGCGCGCACTGCATCTTGCCTAAAGTCTGCGCCAAGAATCTTTGATGGCTCGTCACTGCGAGGAATGTGCGCAAGTAATTCATCAAGGCGTTTCTTAAGCTCGATCGTGGAGAGACGATATGAATTCTCATGAATGATTCGATAGATGGTTTCAATATGCTCGGGAATTGTTATCTCACTCAAGGTTCCTTCAAGCGCATACAGAAAAAGGGGCTTGCCATTTACGGTTTTCGAAGAAAAGATCGGGTAGCGATGTGAGCGAGGACCGAGCTCGTGAGAGAGGACGGGCCGCAAAGCGGCCCGATCCGGGAACGTTACCTTCCCGCCGTACTCTCCTATTCCTAACACATCTCCCGTGTCAGTTTTCATATCAAGTAGCACCTCAATTTCATACTCTTTATCGAGCTTCGTATATTGGTCTTGTTTTTTGCACTCATCTCCCAGCAACACCAGCAGCTTCCCTTCCGCCATAGGATCAAGCCGACCCGCGTATGACGTAGGAATACCTGCGAGAGCGGAATGCTGTGACTTCCACGCTTCCAGTGTCTCGAGGGGCGTTTCGCCCCGCTTCTTGTGGAGCACGACATACGGAGGAATAGTTGATGAGATGCTCATACGAAAGAGTGATGTGGGTATTGTATACGAAATGGGCATGAAGAGCTTTCTTATGAGACAATCAGCGCATGAAGAAGAAACTCTATGAGGAATCGTTGGCTTATCTACGGAAAGATCCACGACTTGCGATGATTGCGCTCACCGAGAAAGGGCCGCCTTTCAAGCGCCCTGCTGATCCTTTCCACTCCCTTATTCGTTCCATAATCTATCAACAACTTTCGGGAAAGGCTGCTGGAACGATTCTTTCTCGGTTTCTCACGCTTTTTCCCGATAGTCGCTACCCTACGCCAAAAGAAGTACTCACATTAAAAGATACCCAACTTCGGAAAGTGGGTCTCTCGTCACAAAAGATGAGCTACCTTCGTGACCTTGCTCGGCGTTTCTTAGATGGCACTATCGACCCGAGCAATTTCAAAAACATGACTGACGAAAAAATTCGAGAGCATTTGATCGTCGTCAAAGGCGTCGGACGATGGACAGCGGATATGTTTCTTATGTTTACGCTCTACCGCCCCGACGTGCTTCCTACCGGCGACCTTGCTATACAGAAAGGTTTTCAAAAATTGTTTAAGATGAAAAATCCGCCTGTTGCAAAGAAAATGGAGCAGCTATCAAAGCATTGGCGACCGTATCGTACTGTGGCTTGCTGGTATTTGTGGGAGCTGATGGATACAGCAACCTAAATTAGAAACCCAGTTCTTCACGAGTGATAGCACCTTCACGCAAAATGTAGGGGACGTCATTAATAAAAGAGACGACGGTTGAAGGAATAGTGCCGGAACGCTCGCCGTCTTCGACGGCGAGCGTAATTTCTTCCATCTGAGGCCCGAATTGCTCCAATATGAGGCGTGGATTCGTTGCTGTTTGATGACCGCTTCTGTTTGCACTTGTGGCGGTGAAAGGCTTGCCAAATGCTCGCGAGAGCTCAAGACAAAATGCATCATTGGGAATGCGAATGCCAATTGAGTTGTTAAAGGTGATTTCATTCGGAACGGTAGATTTTGCAGGTAGCACGAGTGTTAGTGCCCCCGGAAGAAATCTTTGTGCAAACGCATGTGCCGTATCACTGAGAACTGCATACTGTTCAATGGACTCAATGTCGGGAACAATGATCGAAATTGGCTTTTTAGATTGTCTCACTTTTAACGCCCACACTCGGGCGAGTGCTTGAGGATTCGCAGGATCGACCCCGATTCCATAGAGCGTATCGGTCGGATACACAATGAGTGAACCAGCGGCCATAGCCGACGCCGCCCTTTGGGCGGCGTGCTGTATCGAGGTATCTGAAATCCGTACGATCTCCATATATTGAATAGTATCTTCAAACACGCTATCCTGCGAGGGTTCGCTCATGCGCGGTTAGCTCAGCTGGTTAGAGCGTCTCATTGACGTTGAGAAGGTCGGGGATTCGAATTCCTCACCGCGCACCAGATTTTGTTAGGAGCGAAGCGGCTTAGAAAATCCAGTACCCTTGGGGTGCACTAAAGGTGCAGAAGATGAAATTCATTTTTATGAAGTGGTACCATTTACGCTAGAAACCAGGAGGTATATTCCGATGGGAGTAATTCACTCTTTTCTCGCATGGTTTAATGAAGACCCAAAAAACGGCTTTGCCGTACTCGTTTTTGGAGTCGTTGGGCCGATGTTGATACTCTTTGGAGTACGTGCTGTGTTGCAGACACACAAAGAGCGCAAATGAGGGATTCACGTTCGACTAATCGCCGCGGCATGCCGCGGCGATATTCCTTTCCTCGCCTCAAGTCCTCAAATACGCTATAACAGAGAGATGGAACGTACGATGATTCTGTACCACGCTAACTGCCCTGATGGATTTGGTGGCGCTTATGCCGCGTGGAAAAAATTCGCCGATACTGCTGAATATCTTCCCGTAAAATACGGAAGACCGGTACCAGAAGACTTGTCTGGAGCACATCTATTTTTCGTCGATTTCTGCTATGAGAAAGAGGTTATGGATCAGATTGTTGCCGAAGCAAAATCAGTGACGGTACTTGATCATCACCTTGGAGTGCGAGCAGTAACCGAGAGCATGCCAGAATTCGTATTTGATAATAATCACTCTGGTGCGACCATAGCGTGGCGCTATTTTCATCCCGATACTCCCGTACCAGCTCTTCTTCTTTTTGTCGAAGACGATGATATATACCGTTTCGCTCTTCCTGACACTCGTGCGGTACTCGCCTATCTCATCGTTAATCCCTATGAATTCGAAGCGTGGGATCAATTAGTGCAGCAATTGGAAGATCGAAAAGGGCGTGAAGAGTTTTTTATCAAGGCTCGAGTGTATATGGAATACTTCGGCCTTCTTGCAAAATATGCAGCAAGCAAAGCAAATCTTGTAGCGTTTGAAGGCTATGAATGTTACTTTGCCAATTCTCATCCGCTTATTACCCTTAAATCCACAGTCGCGGAAGTACTCTATAAAGAAAAACCACCTATCGCACTTGTAGTGTCAGCGCACCCTGAAGGATACGGCGTTTCTATCCGAAGTGATGGGACAGTAGATGTAGCAGAAATTGCTCGAAAATATGGAGGAAATGGACACTCGGCTTCAGCAGGATTTCAAATACCCCTAGATGTAGAGATGCCGTGGAAAATAATAGAAAATGAAAATATTGGCGATTGAAACTTCCTGCGACGAAACAGCCATAGCGATACTCGAATGCGATGGTGATGAACAGTCAGCTACTTTTAAGGTACTATCGCATGCACTTCTTTCACAAATAGAAATCCATCGCGAGTTCGGTGGCGTGTTTCCGGCGGTGGCAAAAAGAGAACATGCAAAGAATCTTGTTCCCTTACTTTACTCAGCTCTAGAAGAAGCCGAGATGCTTCATGAAGATTCGCAAATATTTCCTCCCGATATGTATGTAAAAGTTGGTGATTTTCTTTTTCGAGAGGAGGGATTAACAGAACATTTCGTACATTTTATAGAAGGAGTCGAGCGCCCACCAATCGATGCGATCGCCGTTACCTATGGCCCTGGACTTGCTCCTGCGCTTTGGGTCGGCGTTAATTTCGCACAGGCACTCTCGCTCGCGTGGAATATTCCGCTGGTGCCAGTGAATCATATGGAAGGGCATTTTATGATCGCGCTTGCAAAACGTGATGTGGAGGAGAACCTACTCTCAATCGAGAATGTGCAGACACCCATTCTCGGTCTGCTTATTTCGGGTGGTCACACCGAGCTCGATCTCATGGAGAACTGGCTTTCCTATCGTCTGCTCGGACAAACTCGTGACGATGCGGTGGGTGAGGCATTTGATAAAGTGGGCCGCATGCTCGACCTTCCCTATCCTGGGGGACCGGAGGTTTCAAAACTCGCGGAACGGGATCGAGAAGATTCCTCGACTAATTCCTTCAAACTTCCACGGCCGATGATCGATAGTCCGGATTATTATTTTTCATTTTCAGGACTTAAGACTGCGGTGTTGTACACCCTGAAAAATTTACTGAAAGAAAAGACACTGGTGTCGGAACGGGAGAAAGAACAACTCGCACGGGCGTTTGAGGACGCCGCCGCCGATGTGCTGATCGCAAAGACTGTAAAGGCTCTCGAAGAGACACGAGCGCAAACTCTCGCCATCGGCGGCGGTGTTTCAGCAAACATTCATATTCGGCGACGTTTTGAAGAAAAATTGAAAAATGATTTACCATATATTGATCTTCGGTATCCTCCCGACGGCCTTACCGGCGACAATGCGATTATGATCGGTCTCGCAGGCTTCTATCGTTTTCTCCACACTGAATTTGTCGAAGCTGGCACTCTGATGGCTGACGGAAATCTTTCTCTTGCTGCGCCTCTCCCGCAACGAGCAAAGTAGAGCGTCTTTTGCTATATTTTAAAGAATGGCTCATCAAGAATTCGAGAAGTTTTCTAAACCCTATGACTCCGCCGAGACGGAGCCTCGCATCTATAGTGCATGGGAAGAAAGCGGGTATTTCAATCCTGACAATTTGCCGGGAACTCGCACCGAGAGCTTCACCATTACTCTTCCACCACCGAACGTGACCGGTGTGCTTCACATCGGGCATGCCTACGAGGACGCGCTTCAAGACACCGTCATCCGCTACCAGCGTATGCGTGGAAAAAAAGCGTTGTGGGTTCCGGGCACCGATTCAGCAGCCATTGCGACTCAAGCACGTGTTGAAAAGAATATACAAAAAGAGGAAGGCAAAAGCCGTCATGACCTTGGACGAGAAGAATTGGTGCAGCGTGTGTCGAAGTTTGCTAAAGATAGCGAGAGCACGATTCTAAGTCAGGTGCGCCGTCTTGGCGCTTCACTTGATTGGTCGCGGTATGCCTACACACTTGACGATGCTCGCAATAACGCAGTTTTCACGGCTTTTGAACGAATGTATGCTGCCGGACTTATTTATCGAGGCAATCGCATCGTGAACTGGGACCCGAAAGGTCAAACGACTATTTCAGACGATGAGATCGTGCATGAAGAACGTACGGCGAAACTTTACACTTTTAGATACAGTAAGGACTTTCCTATTCCTATCGCGACGACTCGTCTGGAGACGAAAGTCGGCGATGTTGCTGTGGCGGTGCACCCAGAGGATGCGCGGTACAAAGAATTCGTAGGCAAAGAATATGATGCGGTCTTCTGCGACGTGCCGCTCCACATAACGATCATCGCGGACAAAGAAGTGGATCCAGAATTCGGCACAGGTGCGCTCGGCGTAACTCCCGCACATAGCCAGATCGACTGGTATATTGCAGAACGTCATGATCTTCCGAAAGATAGGATCGTCATTAATGAATACGCAAAGATGACGGTGAACGGTCGCCTCGAAGGACTAAAAGTAACCGACGCTCGGGAGATAGTTGCAGAGTGGCTTCGTGCGGAAGGACTTCTCGAAAAAGAGGAAGATGTTCAACAAAACGTTTCTACTGCAGAGCGCACTGGCGGCATTATTGAACCACTTCCAAAACTTCAGTGGTTCGTGGGAGTGGATACTCCATTTAAAATTCCTCATTCAGAGATTACCGGCATTGAAAGCGGCAGCACCACAACGCTCAAAACGCTTATGCGCACTGCCGTAGAGAGCGGGAACATCACCATGGAGCAAGAGGGATTTAGAAAAACGTATTTTCACTGGATCAGTAATCTGCATGACTGGTGCATAAGCCGACAAATCTGGTTCGGCCATCGCATTCCTATCTGGTATCGCGGAGAGGAAATCTATTGCGGCATTGCAGCATCTGAAGGAGACGGATGGGCACAGGAATCCGATGTGCTTGATACGTGGTTTTCTTCAGCCCTGTGGACGTTTTCAACGCTCGGTTGGCCGGAGCAAACATCAGACCTTGCTACATTTCATCCGACATCCTTTATGTCCCCTGCGTATGAGCTTCTCCAACTTTGGATATCCCGCATGATTCTCATGAGTGGTTTTCATCTTGGCCAGGTTCCCTTTAAGACAGTTTTAATTCACGGGTTAGTGCGTGATAAGCAAGGACGTAAATTTAGCAAGTCGATCGGAAACGGCATTGACCCAATCGATATGATCGAGAAATATGGCGCAGACGCTCTTCGTATGGGTTTGCTCGTGGGCACCGCAATCGGTAATGACATTCGTTTTGATGAAGACAAAGTCAAAGGCTACAAGCATTTCGCGAATAAGCTTTGGAATATTACACGTTTTATTCTCGACAACACTGAAGGAGTCGACATGCACTCAATACCGAACGAAGCTGATGCGGCACTCTGGATGGAATTCACTTCCCTTGCGAAAGACGTAACGCTCGACCTCGAAGAGTATCGCGTGTATATGGCCGCGGAAAAGCTCTATCACTACGCCTGGCATCGTCTCGCTGATGAGATTATTGAAGATTCAAAAAAGCTTTTTGCAAACACGCAAGACGCGACTGCTTCGCAG
>JACDGK010000005.1:9623-27363 GCA_013815345.1 Patescibacteria group bacterium | reverse complement strand
GCTTCGCAGTCGCGTCTTGCGCTCCTCCGAAAACTTCATACCGAACTTCTCAAACTCCTTCATCCCTTCATGCCCTTCGTCACGGAAGAAATATGGCAAAGCATTCCGGAAAATAAAAACGAGTCAGAATACCTCATGATTGCTTCTTGGCCGTCATAACTCTTTTTGCATACCGTATACTAGAACCCATGGAGGTGTTCTCTGTCCAAACCATCGGGTACGCCGTCTTGGGTGGCATCGTGCCGCCCTTGATATGGTTATATTTTCTTTTGCGGGAAAGCGCACGTTGTCCGGAACCAGGCACGCTTATCTTGATGGCGTTCATCGCTGGCATGTTTGCGGTGCCGATCGTTATTCCATTTGAAAGCTATGCGCTGGCCCATCTGGCAAACGGGCTACCGGTGATTGTGGGATGGGCGGTTATCGAAGAAACCCTTAAATATGTATTTGCTGCACTTCTCATACTCTGGCGAAGTGAAGTGGATGATCCGATCGATCTGGTCATTTATATGCTCACGGTGGCGCTTGGCTTTGCAGCGCTTGAAAATACTCTTTTTCTCATCACTCCTTTCACTCATGGCGATGTTTCCAGCGCCCTTATCACCGGAAACCTGCGATTTGTCGGCTCCACCCTTCTGCATGTTATCGCTTCCTCAGCAATCGGCTTCTCGCTCGCCTTTTCATTCAAAGCAGCACGTCTAGTCCGGACAGCGGCCGCTGCGCTGGGACTTATCCTCGCGGTAACATTGCATACCTTGTTTAATTTTTTTATAATCAATGAGAACGGCTCACAAACCGTGCTTGCATTTTTCGTTGTATGGACCGGAGCCGTCGTCTTCTTTGCGCTCTTTGAGGTATTGAAATATTTCCGTTATCGCAATGTGCCCGCAAACACGTGCTAATATACTTACTAACCTTTCCGTATGGCAATAAAAAAACGATCTTTCTTCGAACGACTTTCCGGCTCTGTTCCCGCTGGAGACGACTACGAGACGTTTGATGAGGATTTCCTTCCCCAGACGCCGGCGCGGCGCGTGCTTCCTCCTCAGCACAATGGAATGCCACAAAATTCCATTCAATCAGTACAACCTCAATCTCCGCAACATACGCCGCTTATGCTGGATGATGAGCCAAGTGAAGGCCAGCTTCCAGTGGATGTCTACCAGACAGCGAGCGAGATAGTGATTCGTACTTTTATTGCGGGCGTGCGTCCTGACGAAATGAATGTTTCCATAAGCCGCGATATGGTGGTCATCGAGGGCTCCCGTGAAGAACGCGCCTCAGTGCCTGAAAACGATTATTTTCATCATGAACTTTTCTGGGGCTCATTTTCCCGTACCATTCTTCTTCCGCAAGAAGTTGACGTGGAGAACTCTTCTGCCGGTGCTAAAGACGGTCTTTTGACCCTCATCCTTCCAAAGCTTGATAAGGCGCGCCAGACCAAGCTTCGCATCAAGGCAGGATAAAAACGGTTTTACATTTTATTTCACTACCGTATAGAGCACGGGTTCCGTGGTGACGTTTTCAAGGTTGAAATATATACGCCCTATGGCTTGCCCGGAGAGCGTTTCTATAGAAACGCGGTAACGACCTGCGGCGAGATTACTAAGAGTTGAGTATCCTCGATAGCCTCCATCGCGTCCTCCTTGGATAGGAAAAGCAATCTCTGATTTCAAAATCCAGCGATGCGATGATACGTCATACCATTCCCAGGTATGCACTATGCCGGTAGAGAGTGAGATGGGAGCGAAAACGGCACTATAGACAGAAAGAGGGGTGCCAGGCGTGTAGTGGACAATTGTTGACCGAATATGGGCAACATCCCACCATGCATACGTATCTCCTTCTCCCGTGACTTCGTATCCTTGGCTGGTGTGTGTTACCGAGTGATACACTCCCGCATCTCGAAGCGCTAGCGGAAGAGGCGGAATGATGCCAGTGAAATATGAGACATTTACCAGTGCCGCGACAAAAACGACGGCAATAGTGATTTCTTTAAGACTACTTTTGAGACGTTTCCAACCAGTGGCCGCCAGAATCAAGAGGAAAATAAGAAAGCCGATAACCGCAACCGCGGTACTCTCAATAAATGTTTTGATATCAAGCGTCTTTAGTACGGTAGGAAGCGCAAATATAGCATATGCATACAATGTAAAAAAGAAGAGAACGCTTCTAAAGGCTAACCGTTCTCGGTAATGCCGGAATGCTTCATTTCCAATAAATATTATGATGAGCAGAAGCACAAACGGCCAGCTTGCCGCTAACGCGGCACTTTTTGTATAAAAGATAAGACATCCACTTAAAAGACCGCCCGTAGTGAACTGGGCGGCAAGTGAGAGAAGTGTTCGAAGCGTGCGAAAAAACCAGCCTTCATGTTCGCTGTGAACATACAGATAGTGGGCACCAATGGTTGTAAGGGCCGCAGCCACTACATACGATCCGTACAATACTACTGCGTGGGACAGCGAAAGCCGACCCACGGTAAAGAGGTCAAAAATAAAACCGCTGACGAACACTGGCGCCGAAAGGTGTCGTTCATTCTTTTGAACCCACGCGAGAAATGTTCGAAGCCGATTCACGATGCTTCTAGTATACGGTGCCGAGGGCCGGGCTCGAACCGGCGACCCCTTCCTCTTCAGGGAAATGCTCTACCAACTGAGCTACCTCGGCAAGTGAGGCCATACTATCATAGCCTTTCATCTATATCACCTTGTCTTTCGACCCACTTACGACCCAGGGTGAATGGTCTTTTGGAATTCAGTAGGCGAAGGAAAACCAAAAAGACTGGTGCTGCTTGCATTCGTGCTTCCTCCTATGCCACCAGGAAGAATATTTAGAAAGGGAGCAAATCTGGTGTATAGAAGAAACGGAAGAGCGAGAACGACCACCCAAATAAGCACCTTTGCCCAGAACGCAACACGTCCCCAATACTGCATCCGGTGAAGGATATGATTGTTTTCATTTGCAACTTTAAGATTCTCTGTAAGGAGGTTGTGCAATTCAGTTGCACTCGGTGAGCTAGTGTCGGTTTCCATACTAAAACAACGATCTTTACTCTACAGGTACACAGACTCCCGTTCTCCCATCACAAAGCAAGCCGCCGCATTCATTACATTCCATTTTAAAGATCGAGAACCGGCCAGATCCCGTGAGAGCAAGTCCAAATGACACCAACATAAGAGTGAATTCAATACCGAGTCCCCGACTGAAACCAATGAGAAGCGTTGCGACGAGCATTTCGATACCAAAGAGAACGGCAAAAACACGCGTTGCAACGCCGAGAATAAGCGCGAGTCCACCGATCACTTCAAGCCATGCGATGAGAAAACCAATCCACGGGAAGAAACCGAAATGAACAAACATAGCGGAAACCATCGAGAGAGACTGGACTTTGGAAAGGCCATGGGTAAAGAAGAGCACACCAATGGCGACCCGGATGAGCAAGAGGCCGAACGAGCGATTATAGAAGAATCGGCTCGCCCGATTGATAACCGTAATCATAGGTCAGATAAGGATATTAGATGATATAACCCAATTATAGCACCACGACACAAGCAATCATGTGCCCTCACCAGGAGTCGAACCTGGATTTCCACGTTAGGAGTGTGGAGTTCTATCCATTGAACTATGAGGGCGGTTTAAGGAGAGATTATCACAAAAACAGCGGCCCTTCGGGGCCGCTGTTTCCTTCTTCTACTTACGCACCAATACCTAACGCTTTCGTAAGCTTTTCTTTATCAAATCCGACAATGACTTCGTCGTTAACCACAATAACCGGTACGGCTAAACCACCACTTTTTTCCATCATCTCATTGCGCTTTTCCATATCGGCAGCAACGTTGTACTCCTGGTATGCTACGCCGTTTTCTTTGAAAAACTCTTTACTGAGCTGGCAAAAGTGGCAGGTAGGTGTGCTGTATATGGCAACATTTTTTTCTTCGGTAGGCATAAAATCAATTAATTAGTTCTCTTTAATTATAGCATTTTCTCTTTCGTACACTGTGGATAGAAAATACTTCTTCATCCTTTGCTCATTAGTAAGGTGCGGGTACGGGGAATCGAACCCCGATCTCAACCTTGGGAAGGTCGCATTTTGCCACTAAACTATACCCGCTCGGTGTTGTGATTTTTTACTTCTTCTGCCAGAAAAGCACCCAGCCGAACCACTTCTGCCAGAAAGAAACGGGAGGAGTGGTGCTCGCCACCTTTGGCGGCACTATGATGATAACGCCCTCGCCAGGCCGAGCAACCCCGAATGTTTCTCGGAGGGTCGCCTCCTGTCCGCGGGCAGTCGAGAGTTCGTTGATATTCTTCTCGAGAACAGTCTGACGAGCTTGAAGAGTGTTCAGCTGTGCCGCAGTAGTATGAGCAGCTGCCCGAGCAAGCTCTTCTTTACGAGCTATATTGAAATTAAGATACAGAAGCCAGACGAGTAAGAAAGAAAGAGCTGCCGCAACCACGTAATCCTGCACTCGGCGTTTTGTGGGGCGTCGTACCATGCGTTCAGTATAGCAAGCTAAAAGCTGTATTTTATACACTGGACAATATTGAAAAGTCTTAAATGAATCAGATCTAGATTGTGGATTACTTAAATAAGTAAGTGGTTAACCATTAAACAAATATGATATTGTTAGGCTATGAAAAATCGCTCGCAGACTTTTACACCTCAACCTATTTTCGATGGTTAGAGAAATCTCATCACAACCTTTCTTCTTATAGGGTTGTCTTTTGTATAATCCTGACCATTTCACTTTTTTCTCTGCACCTTTTGTACTTGTTGTACTTGCAGCACCGACGCAAACAAGTGTTCCAAGCTATACAGATATAAACCAATATACCAACTACTTACAATTCGATGCTTCAGGCAACCCAGTAGCACCAGGAGCAGGATACTACTACGCTCAAATTAGTAACGAGAACAGTGGGACTATATACGATGCAACAAGCACTTCAAGCAATCAAATTAAAACACTTCCAAAGAAATGGGTTTTGTATGTAGGTACCAAAACCGACTCAAACTATAATCCAATCGTCGCTAACGGATACGACTGGTACGGTGTAACCGACCCTTCAGACGGCATAACGGGTTGGATGCCTGGATCTGACGCAAGTAACACGATCCAATATCTTTCATACAGTAGTTCCACGGAATCAATTTTCAAGCAACTTCAACCACTCGATTAGTGACGAGCACTGATCGAGCCAATAAAATCATGGGGGCCTTTGATTATTACTATAATAACGCCAGTTCCGGTCACTCACTTTATAACAGTGATGGGGCGAGTAATGACATCTCAGCTTTAAAGATTGGTGGGTACCCTGAAGAAATTATCCCTGGCATTGCTGCCCAAGAAACGGGAGGATCGACCTATAATTTCGATAACGAGACTATTTCATACGACTATGGGCATGGGGTCATGCAAATTACACCTTTCCATGTGTATGCGCACGAGCCTCTATCTACGGGAAACTGGACTAAAAAATCTGGAGATAATCGAGGTTTTGCAAGCGGAATAACAATTTACCCCTGCACCAGTAATGATAGTGAACTCTATGCCAATTGCTACACCTACGGTGGATTAAAAGATTCAACGCACACAAAAACATATCAACCATATGGCGGGATTAGTGGTAATCCAATATATAAATATTATACAAATACATCCCAGTCCATTTATGCCAACGTAAAAGACGGCATGGAGACTCTTGAAAGCAAATATGATTTGTACACGGGTATTGCAGGAAGCGTAACCATTGGAACTACGACTTACAGCGCGGCTGACCGACAAGACATACTTACGACAGAGGCTTACAATGGAGGTAATTGTGGATATGTAAGTTCGGTAGCAAATAAATTAAACAAAATAAATAATTATTTTCCAACGGCAACTACCACCAGTATAAGGGCTCTCATTCCTAAAATGGAAACAGCGGGAAACGACTCTATATGCGCAAGTCTTCATAGTCCTGCAGATTTAAGTATCCATGATAGTAACGGAAATGCTGTTGGAATTACAAAAGGTCAAGGCATAGATGATTTTCCCCTTGCTGTATATGATCCAATTGAAAAATTCGCAAAGATATTAGCGGCACCCAATGATAATTATGATTATCGTGTAGAAGGAACAGATATCGCTACATATGGATTGGATATAACTATAAAAAATGACGATCAGGAGCTTATCTTTAGTGCTACCGATATTCCTATTACTCCTGGCGAAGTTCATACCTACAGTATTAATAAGCCTGAACTTCTCGCGGGAAATGGAGAGGCGGTGACGATTCAAATAGACACCAATGGGGATGGAATTATCGACCGTACCATTCAAGCAGGGCCTACGCTCACAGGTGCTCAGTTTGAACAATCTCCTTCAATAAATACAAGTCCATCAGTTACACCCCCTTCCACTGACTCAACCATTACACCAAGTGTTGCACTACCTACGGAGCAAAATACTTCAACCACAACTACAGCGTCCACAGCGCCAGACAATTCTGGGGCACAGCGACAGGAAATTAATAACATGTAATTAATTATTTTACTGATGAATAAAAAATACAAAGTAGCAGTTTTACTGATAATTATAATTCTTGCAGTTACAGCTATTGCTTACTATTCATTTAACTTATTTTCTGCCACGAATTCTTCTGTAGTCAGTAACAATGTTGCTACCTCTGCTACCTCGACAATTAATCCTGTAATTAAAGTTCCCAATAATTCCCAAGCAACCACAGCGGCTTCTTCTACTAGCATTAATGTGCCAGTGGATCCTACGGCGGGCATGCTCACTGGAATTCCCGCCGATAATGGCTCAACGTTCACCAACTCCGTTACCAAGAACAGCGTGATGCTAACGCCCCAACCAGATGGAGGTCAAAATCCTGGATACGATGTACTTCTTAATGGAACAAAGGTTGGAGAGTTCAGTGGATATCTTGTATCAGTGCCAGCTTTCTCGCCTAACAATGCTTATCTTGCCTTTAGATTCGACAATGTATGTGGCGTAAGTTGTGCAGCTCTCAGTATAAATGTGACCGACATCACGAGCAAAAAGGTCATAGATATTCAAACTCCTCGTCAGATGAATAATCCGGGTCAAAATATTGGTCCACGAGATATAGTCAATCCATTTATTGAATCCTATTCTTGGAATAGTGACAGTACTATCAATCTAGTCTCATATTTTGTAAAAACTAACTATAACGACATAGCTAAAACAGTAGTATACGATCGCATCTCAGCGAGAGAGGTATGGAATTACAACCTAGTGACTGGCAAATACACACTTGTTCAAACTCTTCCCGAATAAGAAGTGCGTAAGTACGGCGCTAACGCTCCGACTCCTGGACCATTTTCATAAACACTTCTTCAGGAATCTCCACTTTTGCGTGCACGGCTCGACGTTTTTTGCCTTTCTTTTGTTTTTCAAGAAGTTTCATCTTGCGCGTAATATCACCGCCATAGAGGTATCCCGTAACATCTTTACGCATTGCGGAAAGTGTCTTTGAAGAAATGATACGTCCGAGCGCCTGCGCTTGGATCTTTGTAACAAAAAGCTGGCGTGGCAGTATTTGAGAAAGTTTTTCCACCATGCGCTCCCCTTCAGCCTCGACGCGACGACGTGAAATGATACGGGCAAAGGCTGGTACTTCTTCTTCAGCAACGAGCATGTCGAGTCGTACGACGTCAGCAGGTCGCTCATCTAGGAATTCATAGGAAAGGGACGCGTAGCCAGAAGAAACATTTTTTACCCGATCAAAGAATCCGCGCATGAGTTCACGGAGCGGCATCTCGGCACTGAGTTCAATGCGACCGTCCGTATACCCTTCGGTCGCGCCTACCGTGCCTTCGTGATCGTGAAAAAGCTGCATTAGTCCTGAGAGGGCGTCAGGCGGTGTGATAAGTATGACTTTCACCCACGGCTCTTCGATAGAAAGAATGTCACTGTAGTCGGGAAATCGTGAGGGAGTGTAGACTGTCTCGCGCTTGTTATTTTTTCTCGTTACCACATACGCGATAGTCGGAATGGTCACAATAAGCTTGAGATTGAATTCACGCCGGAGACGTTCACTGATGATCTCCAAGTGAAGCATGCCGAGAAAACCACAGCGAAAACCGCGTCCCAGTACCCCCGAAGATTCTTCCTCGAATGAAAGTGAGGAGTCGGAAAGTCGAAGACGTTCAAGGGCCTGGCGCAAGTCCGGGAGGTCATCTTGGCTTTCGGGGTATATAGAGGCCCAGACGACCGGACGAGGCCTTTCAAAGCCTTCTAGCGGCCTTAAGGCACCTTTTTCCGCCATGATAGTGTCTCCCACCGCTACAATCCCTGGCTCCTTGATTCCAGTCACCACATAGCCAATTTCCCCGGCCGATAAGCTTTCTGAGGCAGTCTCGTCAGGCATAAAGACACCCGTTTCGAGTGCTACGAATTTCTTGCCAGCAGCCGCAAATGAAAGCGGCATTCCTTTCTTGAGTGCCCCATCGAACACGCGTACAAAGACCGCGATACCACGGTGCGTCGAGTATGAAAAATCAAAGATGGTGGCACGAGCTTCGTTTGTCGCATTTGCGCCTGTCGGTACCATACTCGCGCGGGGTGCCGGTACTTTCTCGATAATAGTTTCAAGGAGTTCACTGACTCCTTCGCCGGTGCGTCCTGATACTGCGAGTACCGTATCAGGCGATACCGAAAGAAGGTCTGCAACTTCCTGTCTCACTTCGTCGGGTCGTGCATACGGTGAATCGATCTTTGAAATGACCGGCACGATAATGCAGCCGGCAGATTTTGCCATACCGAGAGTGGTTAAGGTCTGTGCCTGAATTCCTTGCGTTGCGTCCACCAGTAATATGACGCCTTCGACTGCAGAAAGCGCGCGCGACACTTCATAGGCAAAATCGATATGTCCTGGTGTATCGATAAGATTCAAAATATATTCTTGACCATCTGATGCATGGTACTGCATACGAGCTGGCTGCATTTTTATAGTGATGCCTCGTTCACGCTCGAGATCCATACGATCAAGTACCTGATCGCGCATCTTTCTCGCTTCAATAGTGTGGGTGAATTCCAAAAGTCGATCGGCAAGTGTCGATTTTCCGTGATCGATATGGGCGATGATTGAAAAGTTACGTATGTGCATAGTTCATGACCGAGTGGCATTGCACCTTCCCCTCCTGTTCGTTCTATTGTGACGAATTGCTTATCACTGCGCCGAAAGGCGTAAGAGCTCGTGAGTTACGAAGCTTCTGGAGCGAAGAATAGAGGTCTTTAAATTCCTGATTCTCGAGAAGACTGAGGACGGCAGCGGCAACCGCTAGACCTACCATACCAGCCACCGCACCCTGCGTGAAGACCGTGATCGAGGAGGTAAGGGGTGCGAGGTTCCCCATGAGCGCTAGCGCGCCGTAGGCTGCGGTTCCTCCGAGGATAGCAGCGCCGAAGCCATCAAAGATTGGGCGAGAGAGGCCGTGCGCCACACCCGGCGCTACCACCCGCAGCGTTGCAAGAGCAACCCCGCACAAGATAAGCTGACCTACGGTGGCGCCAATAGCGATAAAGAGCACGCTCGTTCCCGGGACGTCAGAGACACGAAAGAGTGATTCTACGAAGTAACGGAACATGGGATATGTTTGTGAAAGCCGAAGCATGAGAAGCGCAACACCAACCGAAACTCCCGCATCTCCGAGTTGCACGAAAAGCGGATTCCACGACCGGTGAGCGGCATAAAATGCTCGCGAGGCTAGCAGGATAATTCCTTGTGCGAGCAAGCCCAGAATAAGAAGTGCGAGCACTGCGGCGGTGATACGAGTATCATCCCAATTAAACGCGCCGGATCCGAGCACGATACGCACAATGTGCGCACGCAAGACCATCGTGAGAACCGTGATCACCGCTGACCAGAAAATGATGTGTCTGGCTGCGGTCGTTATGGTCGCTCTATACTCTTCAAATTTTTTCTTACTTATTTGTTCCGCCAAGACCGGAAATGCCGCTGTTGCATACGATGAGGCAATCAGGGAGAGCGGCACTGACTCAAGGTTACTAGCAAAGGTAAATACAGAAACGCCCCCAGTTCCCGTGCGACTGATGATCGAAATAAGCACAAGGGTCGTTATTGCACTCATCCCGAGCGCCATCGAGCGAGGAATCGAGTCCTTGACGATGGGCCACATCGCTTTCGGCGTAGGAAAGGTAAAGTGAGGAAAAAGTTTTGCTCGTAGGACGATAGGTATATGGATTGAGACATGCGCCGCAGCACCAAGCACTACCCCAAGACCGATGCCGGGTAGCCCAAAGAGCGGATACAAAAACACCGTTCCAATAATAATACCGATGTTGTACAGAACCGGTGATAACGCAAAAAGAATGAATCTGCGTTGCGTCTGAGTCACGCTGGTAATGACGCCGGAAAAACCAAGCAGCAGAGGTTGAATCAACAGAATCCGCGCTAAAAGTACGAAGCTGGCCGCATGGGTTGAATGGGCAAAGGTTGGATAAATAAGAAACAGAAAATACGGCGCGAATATAATGAGCACGATGCAAATAACTCCTCCCCCAATCAAAAGAAATGAAGCTGCTTGAGAAATGAGCTTCTTCGCATCCTCCCGCTCAAGTTCCGCGATCTTCGGAATAAGCACGTACGCCGACACGAGAGAAGCAACAAGAGCGAATACAAGATCAGGAATCTTGAATGCCCCGTAGTAAAGATCGAGGATCTCTCCTGCTCCGAACAGGCGCGCGAATATGTGGTCACGAACGAGTGCCAATATCTGCGATACGAGCGTCAACGCCGCAAGCAGATACGCGGCCTGATGAAGGCCGCGTATCGGGGAACTGAGTCTGCTTATAATGTCGCGCACCATTTGGTTATTTTCCGGTAGTACCTGCTGTTGCTGCAGCGCTAGGATTGGTTGCGGTTGGCTGGTTTAATTGCGGCTGCGGAATCCCGAGTGCGCCGAGGCGAGAAGGAGGAAATGGATTCTTTCCTTGCTGGAGGATAGCGATGTCCGCGGCAACCGCCTGTGAGTTACCGGCTGAAAGCGCCGCGACCGCCTGAAGCTCTGCAAGCGCCTTCGGGTATTGAGCTTGTATCGCGTACATCACGCCGAGGAAGTAATGCGCGTTTGCATATTGTGGGTTAAGCGAGACGGCTTGAGAAAGGGCTTGGATGGCGCCATTGGTGTCGCCGTTTGCAGAACGAAGAATTCCCACCTGGAACTGAATGCTTGGATCGTTTGGTGAGAAGTACGCGGCAGCTTCAGCAGCTTGGAGCGCCTCTTTCGCCTTTCCTTCCTGCACTTCGAGCTGCGAGAGCAGGAAGATAGCTTGCGTGTAATCAGGCTTCAATGAGATTGCTTGCTGCAGCTGCGTCTGTGCGGCCGCTGCATCTTTATGCACGATAGCGAGCTGCGCGAGCGTGTACGGAAGTGTCGGATCCGTTGGGTCGAGGGTGATGGCATGCTGGTACGCTGCAACCGCGTTCTGATATGCACCATCGATGTTGAGCGGTACGACCGTCTGATACACGTTACCGAGTACGATCCAGTTCAGATAATTGTTTGGTGCGAGTTTGGTTGCGGTGAGGGCAGCTTGGATACTGGTGGAAAGCACGGACTGGAACTGCTGCTGTGCCTGAGTCGGGGAAAGCGTGGTGTCGCCGGCAATTTTATTCATCTGTAATATACCTGCTTCTGCTGCCAACTGATAGCCGCGATCAGAAGGAGCAAACAGTATCGAGCGATTTATATTTGTGCTTGCAGTCGCCACGTCTCCCTTAGAGAGCGCTACAGACGCTTGCGCATACGCGCGGTCGGCCAGGTATCGTTCGATGACCACATAGGAGGCAACCACTGATGCCAGAAGAAGAAGCGTGAGGCCGAACACCACAAGGAAGCCCACGCGAGGATTCTTCGCAAAAATGATTCCCCACTCTTGGCGGGCGCCGCCATAGCGAAGAGAGGAGATGAATATACCCGCAAGAAGGAATCCTGCTATCAGTACCATCGGGCCCGGCACGGCAAAGACCATAAGCGCGAGCACATATAAGGTACCGGTAAACGATGCAACCGAGGTGAATCGTGCATACGGGTCAATCGGTGCCCGGAAAAGCAATGCGCGGAGCCCAAAGAAAAGGAAAAGGAATATAAACGCTATCCATGCGAGCGCTCCAAGCAACCCTACCGTTACAAACGACGTCGGAATAAGCCCTATGCCCGAAGTGAAATCGACATTCCAAAATACGGTGTTATTCAGAGAACGGTCCCGGAATTTAAGCCACTGCTGGCCGAACGTATTCGGACCGGATCCGAAAATAGGTGCTGCGGCGTACGTGTGGCTACCGACTTGAAATGTTGACTGCCAAGATGGGCGAACATCAAGCACATTTGTGCCAAACGTTGTCGTAAGGGCGTTTCCTATGGTCGAACCACCAATAAGGAAAAAGAGAGCGATGACTAATGCAACGAGTGGAGCAACGAGCGAAAGAGAGGATGCCGGCGAGTCACTCGTAGTAGCAAGACTCTCATGTTCTTCTTCTGCCGAAAGCAGTGTCGCTCCCTCAAGATCATTCTCTTCACTTGAGACACGACGACGGAGTATCGACTCGATGAAAAGACCAAGTGCTACGAGCGCGATAAGTATCCAAACAGTGTTTGAATTCACCAGCGCAACTGCCATAAGACCAGCGGCGATGCCGACCATGAGCACGATACGTAGCCGAGACGAAAGACGGAGGAAACGCAGTGCAAGGAGAGAAAGAGAGACGCCGAGTCCCACAAGCATACCGAAATCCATGAACGAACCGAGAAGGTTGGTTGAAGAAGAAACGGTGTGATTCGCCGCATGTCCCAAAATAAGGAATAGGAGTTGGAGGACAATCGCTACCGCTAATACGATGGCACCTACGCTGAAAAATACTCGATACTGCGCTGTGCGACGAAACGCGAGGGCGGCAAGCGTAGCGAATGCAGCAAGCAGCAACATGAATCCAAAAGTATCGGGTTCAAGTTCAACTCCAAAGAAAGAGGCGGTGAGACCCGCACCGGAGAATAATGACGAGAGTGCATAGGCAAGAGGCACAAGCCAGAGTGCACCAAGCAGCGCAGGTGGTGGAACGATTAAGTTGCCGCGGGTAAGTCGCGCGAGGATATAGAACACCAGTGCGATCAAACCACCAATAGCAAGGATAGATACCTTAGTGTAGAGAAACGGTACCGTAACCGAAGGAATGAAGGCGACTGCGGCGAGCGCAAACGTTAGGGTAAGTATCCAGATTGACGCACTGTCGAATGAAAACCTTCGTGCTGCTTTTGCACGCGGAGAAGTTGATTGTATATCGTTCATGAGAATTCTATTTGTGCCAGTTGCAATGCTCTCGAGTAATACGATAAGTATACCGTATACATGCCCATACAAGAGGAAGAGAAGTGGATAGTAAAATGAAAAACACTCGCGGTAAGGCGAGTGTTTTTCATTTTTGTAACCGGTCCGATAAGCCGAATTCTGTCGTGGACGATCATTTATCTAGGATATATGTTGCCATACATCTCAAGCGGCACTACCTTTCAGAATATGACTCTTGCGAATCGTTTCTCGTAGGTCACGATCTTGCATCGAAGTAAGGATTTAGCCGTTTCACTCCTCCAGTCGCCTGGAGACTCGTCTCGCAAATCCTTTCGGAATCGCGAGACGGTTCCTGCCTTTCGTTGGAACCGTCTCTGCTCGCACCTCGCGCCTTACGGCGGACGGGTGTTACCCGCTACTCTTCTGCGACTCGCTTTCGCGAGTGCCGATGTTCGGACTTTCCTCCCCTATTCTGCATACCTTTCGGCAATTAGAACAGGAGCGATCGTCTAGACCGGTCGCTAGTGTTATACCACAAAAGTGGAGAAAGCGCTTCTGCCGGATTTCAATTGCTAAATCTCGCACGTACCCGAAACACAGGCCAATTCCTTTTTCATTTCAGTTTCGTCGGTACGTTCATACGCATAAAGCTTTCCATAATCGATGTGTTGAAAACGGTGAGCCATCTCTTCATACTGTTCTGCACTTATAGGTTCATACGGTGCAAGTCGATATACATGATTTGATCGCGGGAGAAAGGAAAGACCTCCGACGATATCCCAGTTTTGATACACCCAGTTGGCAACACGGATCCATTCATCCTCACCCACGGAGATCGTTACCGAGGGATTGTGTTCAGTATAATTTTCTTTTACGAGCTTCCAGTGTTCGAGCTGATCGAGCGCGGTAAGGTCATCTTTGCAAACTGCGCCTTCAGGAGACTTTACCGGGAACTCGAGCACAAACGTGTTTGCTTCGTCTTCCGTCTGGCCGACTTCAGGATGATACGGCACTCCTTGATCTCGGAGCATTTTGAAAAGCGAATCGGTCGCGCTGATACGAATACGACGAATATAGTATGGTGCATGTCGTGGATGCATGCCGGAAGCAACGCCTAACGTTTGAGAAACCGTGCCGGAAGGCTTCACGCACGTGATCGCGGTTGACTGGTTCACACCAAAACGCTCTGCATATTTCTTATTTACCTTGATCGTTTCTTTGCGCATCGCGTCAAGCGTATCCGCATCACGAGTTGCGCGTGAATCCCACTGACCCGTAATAGAGACGCCGAGCAGACGTTCCGACTCGCAGTTTTCAGTCCATTCTTTCGAGAGATAGCCGAGCTTCGTAAGGGTCGACTGATAGGTTCCGAGAATCGTCGCAAGACGAGCTTTGCGAATCAACGTCTCTTTTGTGTCATCTGCGCGCGCAACCACTTCCGTAAGATTACAGAACTGTTTTGACTTCAGAATAATTTCTCCGCAAGGATTTGTACCCGCTCCTTCAACTACTCGATCATTTTTTATGTATCCTGACTCTTTCCAAAAATCGATGCGGCGCTGGGGAAGCTGCGTCATCAGACCGCCGCGGTTAAAAATGCCCCGCTCGCCCGCTCCTGACTTCATGAGGGCCACCCATTCGTCCATGAATTCTTCGTTGGTTGGTTTTTCGAGATATACCGCCGAGTTATTCGCGATCGATCGCTGAGGGTTAGCGTTCCAGAACTCTCCTTTCTTTGCGTCGCGCACCTGCTCGTCATCAAGATCAGAAAGCGAGATCATTGCGCTGCGGCGAACACCACCTGCCACGACACACTCTCCTATCTTGCAGATCATGTCATGCGCATCGATGTTGCGGAGACGTCGTCCCTGGCGAGCGAGAATGCGATCACGAGAAAAAGCGAGGAGACTACGGAGCGGTTCAGGACCCGATGCTTTGCCACCCATTGTTTTAAGACGAGCGCCTGCAGGGCGAATAAGTGAAAAATCGAATTCAATGTCCTTACCTCCATACCATGTACGAAGTCCGAGCGTAAGCGCATCGCACCATCCATCTTTTGAGTCGGCCACCGCGTGTGTAGGAAGCTTTTCATTCTTCTGAAAAGCAATTTGTGGCAAAGCTTGAATGTTTGCACTCTCGACCGAATACCCGACACCGGTACCGCACATAGAGATGTACATGATCTCTGCAAAGTCCTCGATCTTTGACGGTGCTATGTAGGAGCAATTATAGGCAGCGACA
The DNA here is from genome assembly GCA_013815345.1 of Patescibacteria group bacterium. Lineage (GTDB taxonomy): Bacteria > Patescibacteriota > Minisyncoccia > Phycocordibacterales > Phycocordibacteraceae > C7867-001. The sequence continues at coordinate 11,779 of JACDGK010000005.1, read as the reverse complement.
TTACAGCGGCGTGCTGCTTCTCCGGCAAATTGCATCAGACGCATCGACGGCATGATCTCTTGTCGAAGAATAGCTTCACGCAATTCTGCATATTCTTTGTCTTTCAATTTTTCTCCGAGATTTTCTCGCATAAAAGCAATGTAGCGATCGACCGTTTCAATCCAGGTCTCACGACGACCTGCTTCAGGAATCCATTTGGCATACGTACGAAGATACACAAATTCCCCCAAAGAATTTCCATTAAAATATTTCTTGCTATCCTCGGCGAGTTTTCGTACTTCTTCAGGAATTTCTATTTGTTCAGAACGAAGTTGGTTACGTTTGTCACGGTATAAAATGTAGGCTTTCGCCGCTCCGGTAAAATCATTAAGCATGAGCTGCTTTTCAACTGAGTCTTGAATTCCTTCAACGGTTGGAAGGAAATTCTTATACTTTTTGGAAAAGCGAGCCAGCTCCCCCGCCACCTGATGTGCTACGAGCGTAGCGTCCTCTATGTCCCCTTCAGCCGCAGCAAGCATTGCCTTATGCACTGCCGAAACAATTTTCTCGAATGAAAACGGGGCGATACGTCCATCCCGTTTCTCGATTTGTGTGATTGCTTCGCGATACCGCTTTGTCTCCTTGCTCTCAACAGCTTTTTCCTGAGTGCTCTCAGAATTTTTCTGAGTTTTTGCAGCTACAGTCTTTTTTAGCGGTCGAGTCATCACAGAAGATTTTGCGGTTTTTGACATAAGGGAAGCATGAAGAAATTGCTAAAGCGTCAGGGGATCGACGTAGAGATAATTTTACTTCTCTTGCTCCCATCTGTCTCTGTGGACAGAGCACACTTGAAAACTTATTTTTCGTCTGGCAAGGAGGTGGCGTAGGGGGAAGGAAGCGGTATTTGCGTACCGACTACCCACCCTTTCTCTTGTGCAAATCCTGCACGCGTTTCAAGGACATACCGGACAGGCTGCGGGGGAGAAAAAGAAGCAGGATACGTTGCAGGAGAAACAGAAGGATTGATAGCAATAATAGATCCATTGTCCGATACCCAAACCATGTCGATAGGGACCAACATGCCTTTCATCCAAAAGCTATAGGTACCGTCCTGCGGAAATACAAAGAGCATTGCGTAATTATCAGAAATAACTGCTCTTCCTCCCAGCCCTTTCTCCTGCGCAGCCTGAGAGGTTACCACCTCGAATTGTAGCGGCACTGAAGGTGTCGAAAGAACGGGTGATGTAGACGTCCCTTGTGCGAGAGGAACAATAGAAAGATTTGATGCGGAGCTAGCACTATAGGACAAGGGTTTTGAATGAAAATGGACAAGTAAAAGACAGGTGACTCCGATTGCGACACACAAAAGTCCTATAAGAAAAAGTGTACGTTTGGTAAAAGACATAGGGATAAGGTATTAAAGCTTTTTAGTAATAAAATTAAGATAATTTCTCCGTCCAGGATTAAACGTTTCAAAATAGAGAACTTCAAACCCATACTCTAGTAAGAGGCTCTCGATTTCATTTTTTGAGTAATAACTAAACCATCGAGGCATGCTTATTTTTGTACTTGCAAGGTATTCTTCAGTGTCTCCTTCGATGAGCCCTAAACCTAAAATACCACGATCTTTTAAGACTCTTCTCATCTCGGAGAAAGCGGTTCCTACTTCCGATTTTGGAATATGCAGTAAGGAGGTATAGGCCCACACTCCTTCAAAAGAGGCATCGGTAAAACCCATCCGCCTCTTTGCGCTTCAGCAGTTCGGCTGTTTGGCACTTGGGGTCAAGCAGTAGAAGCAGCCGGTATCAATTATCGGAAGCATCTTCGGCAGTGGTCTTCAAAGACTTTCCTGCGCCAACTGAGTCAGGCTGAGTATGAAAAAACAATAACTAGCCGAGTTACGCGTAAAAAGCGAACTCGGAAGAACTGAGAGCCCTTGCGAAAGCATCGGCTCTTTTATTTGACATATGTAAGCCTAAACAGCATGGTCGTCTTGGAACAACCGGTATGTGCTGCAAGCTTTCGGTGCGGAGATGTATTAACCTTTGCGCGAACCCACTTCGCACGCGCGGAGCGCGTGGTGGCTTGAAACTGCCTCGTACGCTCTGATTGTGTGGGGAAACGAACCAATGGCGCCTCGGACACGTTCGCGGACTCGCGTGTGCAAAAACCAAAAA
>JACDGK010000005.1:6818-9613 GCA_013815345.1 Patescibacteria group bacterium | reverse complement strand
TTCCTTACATTTTCCTCGCGTCTCCTCCCCCCACCCCTCCACCGCGAAGCGGAAAAAGAAATGGAAAGGAATTTTTTGGTTTTGCTTCGCCGTTTCAGTCTCCGAAAAGAGCACTATTAGTTTATAACTTTTGATTGCTCTTTTCTCCGCCCCACGGCGACCGAGGCGCTCCCGTATCCGCGTTCTGTGGTAGCTCCAACCTCCGCGAACCACACACAAACGCCTACGCATAGCCCGCTCGCATTCGCTCGCGTTGGCTGCTTCGGCGTTGTGTGTGTTTGCTAGTGGCTTCGTTGGAGGGTCGTGGTAACTCAGATACAAAATGAATTGTGCTAAGGCACAAACAAATCTGTATGTGCTTGCCCCACCCACCCTGTGCGCACACAACAACCCCCGCCGTTTTTAGGAGAAATTATAAAACGGCGGGGATTGCTCCCACTAATTCTGATAGATACCTTTCAGCAATTCAAACTTCAATGTGTCTTTTTCTTGTATTTCTTTTTCAGCTACAATATCAATTTTAAGACCAGCTTGCTTCGCAAGCTCCTCAAGGAGTTCTTGATTTCCTAAATCAGAAGAAAAACCAATCAAAAGTTGTCCGTTTGGTTTTAGGAAATTTCTTGCAGTGCTAAAAAATTTTCGTAAAGCTCTGTATCCTGGGTCAAAGACTTGCATTTCTTCCATGCTAACTTCGGTGCCAGGGTCAAGAAAACCAAAAGGTAAAGCCCAGAATATAGAATCAAATTTTTTATCGACAGCTATGCCGTCCAGCACATCTCCAGTCGTTATTTCAATTCTGTCTCCAACCCCCAGTTTATCCGCATTAAATTTTGTATTTTCGCTGGCAAAAGGATTTATATCTGTTGAGACAACGTGCATATCTGGATTAGCTAGAGCAACCAAACAACTTTCCACACCCGCACCACAACCAACTTCGCAAAAATCCTTTTGTCCTTGTACTTGTTCTTTTACAACCGAAGCGAACCATGCGGTTGACGCAAAAGAGCTAGAGTTAAAAACTGCGGGATGGATGGAAAATTCTTTTCCATCCACGACGGTTTTATCCCAATCGGTATGTTTGCTCTGTTGAAGAAATGTCCTCGTTTGTTCAATGCCAGCTTCTTTTGGATCGTCAAAACGAATAAGCTGAGAAAGATACAATTTTGTCTTTTCAATATCAATTTGCCCATCAGTTTTAAGTTTCGTTTCTGCGTCAATAGAAAAATTGATTTTGTAATATCGACGAAGTTCAAAATATGTATCGAGGTCATCGGGTCCGAATCCGCCAAAAATCGCTATATCATTCAAGCCGTATTTCAATAAAATATCTATCTTTTTCATCAGGGCTTCTTTAGTTTCGCGAATTCCTGTGCCCTTGCTGTTATCTAAAAGGATAAACGCTTTGTATTTCGTTATTGATTTTCTAAAACCTGCATCGTGAACTAAATCAAAATTACTATCAGAAAGTGGAATGTCGGCGAGAAAAGAACGGCATGAAAGTTTTATTGTGTCTAATTCAGGAGACGGAACATCATTTGTCTGAATGTATTTTACAAAAGGTAATTTCTTTTTTATCGTGCCAATATCTTTCAGCGAATCGGGTGAATTTTTGAAAGAAAAATGGAGAATAGGCACAAATCCTTCATAAAAATCGCAGGTACGAAAAAGAGTTTCTATGCGAGAAATCTTTTCATTATCATCAAGAACGGAATGGTCTGCCGAAACCCCGACACAGATTTTCAAAAGTGGGTCATGTTTTTTATCTTTCAAAAACTCACCAATCTGTTCTATTTGTTCAGGGGTTTCGGTATGAAATTGATAAAAATAGTAACTTACCTCGTCATTAAAGAAATGTTTAAACTTGTCTCGCTTTGAGGCAAAATATTTTTTGTTGTATTTGTTAGATGTAACAATCAAGGGGACACGCTCGACAACTTCAATACCAAGTTTTGCAATTTCTGACACTTTTGATGGATTGTTTGTGAGTAAGCGGATACGCTTTACTCCCAAATCAGTAAGAGAGATTTTTGCTTTTTCGTAAGTTCGCTCATCGGGACGATGACCGAGCAAAAGGTTTGCTTCAAAAGTGTCATATCCCTTGTCTTGAAGCTGATAACTTTTTATTTTTTCAAACAATCCAATACCTCGTCCCTCTTGGCGTAGATAAATTAAAACACTATTTCCACTTTTGCTAATTTGTTCAAGTGATTGCTCCAACTGCTCACCACAATCGCACTGTAAGCTACCAAAAGTATCTCCTGTCATACACTCGCTATGTATACGAACAAGCACGGGAACAGAAGTGTCCAATTTTTCGGTGCAAAGAGCAATAGTTTCCTTGCCTTGCACATCAGCATAAACTCGAATATTAAAATTTCCGAATTTCGTTGCTATTTTTGTTTCAGTAAAAATATTTTTCATAACGGTATGACTTTATTTTAAAAGCTCATTAACCGAAACCCCGACCGCTTTCGCCAATTTTGCAATTGTCGCAAGTGTTGGATTCGTTTTGCCGTTTTCTATCGTACTAATAAAACCACGACTAACTCCCAAGTCTCGGGCGATGTCTCCCTGCGATATACCTTTTTTGGTTCTGATCCTTTTCAGGTTCAGTCCTAATTTTGTGGATTCACTTTGCATTATCCACAGTATATCGTATTGGTATAGTATATCACAATGATATGATATAATGTAACTGGTGACGGCGAAGCAAAACCAAAAAATTCCTTTCCATTTCTTTTTCCGCTTCGCGGTGGAGGGGTGGGGGGAGGAGACGCGAGGAAAATGTAAGGAAA
>JACDGK010000005.1:0-6808 GCA_013815345.1 Patescibacteria group bacterium | reverse complement strand
AACGTGTCCGAGGCGCCATTGGTTCGTTTCCCCACACAATCAGAGCGTACGAGGCAGTTTCAAGCCACCACGCGCTCCGCGCGTGCGAAGTGGGTTCGCGCAAAGGTTAATACATCTCCGCAGAAAGAAACTTCCGAATCCGAAAGGTGGGAAGAAGCCCGCGCCGAAGGCGCGGGAGTGGGCAAAAGAGCCCGTCGCTTCGCGACGAATTGGGACGGGACGGGTGTGGCGAACTGGGCGGATTTGTCCTTGTTTCATATCTAAAAACTATTTATATGTCCAAACCAAAATATTTTCTATACGCGCGAAAGAGTACCGAAGATGATGACCGGCAAGTGATGTCTATTGAGGCACAGCTTTTTGAACTGCGAGAGTTGGCGCGTAAAGAAAATCTTGAAATTCTTGAGGAATTTCAAGAGTCGAAAAGCGCAAAGAGTCCGGGGCGCGAGGTGTTCGGTGACATGTTCGCGAAAATCGAAAAGTTAGGTGGTGTCGGTATATTGGCGTGGCATCCCGACCGCCTCGCGCGTAACAGTATTGACGGTGGACGAGTAATTTACGCCGTAGACACTCGCAAGGTTGTGTCTTTGCGCTTCCCGACATTTTGGTTTGATCCGACACCGCAAGGACTCTTTATGTTGCAAGTGGCGTTTGGGCAATCGAAATATTATAGCGATAATCTTTCTGACAATATCAAACGCGGCATCCGCCAAAAATTGCGACGAGGCGAATGGTTGAATCTTGCTCCCTTTGGCTACACCAATAATCCGAAGGTGAGAAATATTGAGCCTCATCCGACAAATGCTCGCGTGGTGAATTTAGCTTTTCAAGAATACGCCAAAGGGTCGCACACGTATGTTTCGCTCGCACAATTTTTGGCGGACTTGGGCGTGGTGACTCGTAACAAAACGCCACTTGCCAAAATTTCCATCAAACGTCTTCTGACACATCGTGCCTATCTCGGCTTTGTGAAGCATGGACAGGAATGGTTTGATGGAAATTTTGAGCCAATTGTTTCTCCGCAATTGTTTGAAGCCGTGCAGAAAGTATTGCAAACGAAAGAAAGGCCGCGCAAAAGGAAAATCAAGCATGATTTTCCTTTCACCGGACTTTTTCGATGTGGCGAGTGTAGCTCTATGATTTCCGCGCAGTGGGCGATTGGAAAATCTGGTGGTCGCTATCGCTATTATCGGTGCTCGAAAAAGCGCGGCCATTGTTCGCAAGCGTATTTGCAAGAAAGCGAGCTTGCGCGGCAACTCTGTGCACGGCTTCAAACAATCTCGCTTTGCGATCGCTATACCGATTGGATGTTGGACAAAGTGAAACTGTGGGAGCGTGAGGAAATTGGAGCGTCGCAAAGCGAGGTTCAAAATCTTTCCGGTGGAATCAAAGCGAACGAGGAGCGCATGGAAAAATTGGTTTCTACTTATCTCGATGGTGATGTGCCAAAGGAAATATATCTCAAGCGAAAGGACGCTCTCATGCGCTCTCTCGCCGCTTGCGCCAAAAAGAGAAAGATTTTGAACGCGGAAGAAACAATTGGGTCGAACCCTTGCGGGAATGGATTTTAGATATGAAACAAGCCAATTTTTTGTCCTCCTCCTCTGATTTGTACCAAATCAAGTCGTTCGTCCAAAAAATCGGAACGAACCCGCTGGTTCGTGACAAGTCCGCCCAGTTCGCCACACCCGTCCCGTCCCAATTCGTCGCGAAGCGACGGGCTCTTTTGCCCACTCCCGCGCCTTCGGCGCGGGCTTCTTCCCACCTTTCGGATTCGGAAGTTTCTTTCTGCGGTGTGTATTGGACAAAGTTCGAATGCATTTCGAGCTGAATCCTGATGAGAGCTACTAATCTGCGCGCCTCGTCCGCTCCCTGCGGTCGCAATGCAAAAACCAAAAATTTTCCTTACCTTTCCTCTTTCTTCGGCGGGGGGTGTGGGGGGAGCCGACAAAAAATGGAAAGGAAATTTTTGGTTTTGCTTCGCCGCTACAGACTACAAAATGAGCTAGTTCTATTTTATCACCTATCATTCTACCTTGTCGCTCATTTCTCCGTCTTTGCGGCGAGACGAGACGCTTCCTCTCTGAGTTTGATGGTGGCTTGATACTCTGTGGCTTCGGTCACGAACCGTGGTGACTCAATCAATATGGATTGTGCTAGGCACAACTATTCTCATTGTGCTTGCCCCGCCCGCCCTGTGCGCGCACAAATCCCCACCGTTTTGCAGAAACATTATAAAACGGCGGGGATTGCTCCCTTACAAAATGTTTGAATAGTCGGGATAGTTTTCCTTAATAAACCTTTTCCAATTAGCAGTTTCGTTGCCTCCGCCTAGATCATTTTTATGATATACAAGCAGAACACAAATTTTATTTGTGTTCTTATGTTTAGCCACAATACATCTGTTACCAGAACCATGTCTTGATTCCTGTGTGCCTGAAATCTTAAACTCTGTTTTGCAAATAACAACATCCGCATTTTTGTCCGTAATTTCTTCAGCAATAGTTTTTTCTAAAATTACATCAAAACTTTGAAATTCACGGACTAAGGCAGAAAGTGTAAAATCCCATGCCTTTTTGTATTTCTTGGCAAAGGTTCTGATGTAATGCCTTTCGGCAAATGATTCTATAGTAACTTCATAATTAGTAGACATCTTCGGGATTTTCTTGAGTTATCAATTCGTACGGAATGATTTCATTGTCCGAACAAATAGCATACGGTAATTGGTTATGAGTAAATGTAACAATCTCTTGGGTGTTCTTACCTATCCATTTGCTAGAGATATTCTTTATTAACTTTTCCTCCTCGTTATTTATTTCAGACAAAGAAACTTTGGCTCCATTCCTTGTTTCTGAAATTAACATAGCCCCGTCTTCTGTCGGAGTAATTTCAATTTGCCCCAACTCAAAAAGCTCATCCATTGCGCGAAAATAAGAATCTGGAACAGGTCCATATTGGATTTTTCTATATTGCATTCCACTCATACTCTCAAGATGTTTGTAGAACCACGCAAAATCTGCCAAATAGACAAGTTTAGCCAACTTAGTCTTTGTGATTTTACCGTCTTTTTTTGATCCAGCATTTCGAATATAAGCGAGAATCATTTGCTTATATTTCTCATAATTTGCAGATACGCCACTTTCCATTTCTTTGAGAGACACACCAAAAACCTCTGAAAGCTTTTCAGCTTCTGAAAGGGTTAGCTCTCTCTTTCCTTGCTCTATTGCAATATATGACGGACGAGAAATACCTAGCTTTATAGCTAGGTCTGACTGCGAAAAACCACGCTTAGCTCTAAGTGTCTTTATGAATTGAACATATTTATTACTCATATTTTAAGTATATAGAATTATGTAAAGAAGTCAAACATCTCGGTGTTAATAAACTTGACATTAAGATTTTATAAGAATAAAATAAAAATATTCGGATTAGTCGAACCGAAAAGTTATTTAATAAAAACATCAATATGGCTACAAATAAAATAATCATTAATAGAGCAAAAAATAAGGAGTTGTATGTTACGGTTAAAGCAAAAAATAACAAGACCATTGCAACGACCGAGACTTACAAAAGAATGCAAGGAGCGACAAATGCAGCAGAAGCCTTAAAGAAGGTTGTGAAAAACGCAGTGGTTGTTGATAAAAGCAAAAGAGGCTAACTTGAACAAAAGTTGCTGGCTTATAGAGATCTCGCGGGGAAAGAGAAATGATTGAGTTGTTGCTATTCACCAACAGAGCTAGAAAGGCATGCCTCGTTCAAAATAACCACCCTTCGGTGGTTATTTTAGTATAGATATTATTGCAATTGAAACGAACTAGTGAACTTTTGATAATCTGAATTAGAGCATTTGCTAGACTCGCAAGCCATTTCAAATGAATAAAGTTTTTGACCCACCAAAACAAGTTTTCCGTATATGTAATAGCTATCGCTTTGTATTACATAATCAAGAGCGTCATGTGAGATAAAGTTTCCAAAATCAGATGAGATTATTTTGTGGTTTGGTATTTCGGACACTCTGCCATTAAAAGCGCCTTCTAAAACGGCATGAGGATTGGAAACATCTATCTCGCTGTTATAACTAATTGCTTGAATAAAATATGAAGTATCTCCTTGCGAAGATGAGTAAAGGTCAACCGTGCCAGTCAAATCAGAACCCGGTATTGCTACTGTATTTGATTCATGTTTTGGGAGAGTTGGTAAAGTAACCCTGAAACTTCCTTCTACAGAATTAAACTCTTTCCATGAAGTTGAGTCTGCAAAATAATCGGGAATGGTTGCTGTATTGGAAGAATTAGAATTTTTATAAATTAAATATCCAGTCACTAAAATCAATAAAATAATAACGACTGTTGATATTAAACGCTTATTTGTTTTTGGTGTTTCTGAATCCATAAAATTATGATTTTTTTGCTGAATAATCTATGACCGCAAACAATACTCCTAAGATTATGCCAGCTATTAGATATGATCCGACCAACGGTCCCAAAACTTTCAAAAGTATTAAAAATCCTATGCCCATTAATCCTCTCCTGTTTGCCTCTTTAGACATATCGAGCTTAAAGCTCTTCTGTTTTACAGGTTCCTCTACTTTGGCTTGTGGCACAATTTGTTCTTTGCCACACTTCATACAAAATTTCGCATCGTCTGGAACAGAGTTATTACAATGTTTGCAGTTCATAAATTATTTTATAAAGTAGTTAATATCTTTATTATAAATCCTCGCAAAAAACTGAAGCTCGACGACATCAACCCTTTGCTGTCCCGATTCAACATTAGAAATATGCGATTGCGGACGCTTTAATTTCTTTGCCACCTCGGTTTGAGTCAATCCTGCCTCTTCTCGAGCTTTCCGCAATCGCTCGACAAAATAGGCATATTCCTTTGTTTGTCTTGACCTAGTCATATACTACTATGTTCTATCTAAATTTTCAATATCCAAAGTTTAGATATTGTGATAAACTAGATTTATGCTAACGGCGAAGCAAAACCAAAAATTTCCTTTCCATTTTTTGTCGGCTCCCCCCACACCCCCCGCCGAATTAAATCAGAAAGGAAGGAAAATTTTTGGGTTTTGCCCGCGCGAGTCCGCGAGCGTGCCCGAGGCGCAATTGGAGCGTACGATTCAGTTTAGAGCCACCACGCACGCGGAGCGTGCGATTAGTAGCTCTCATCAGGATTCAGCTCGAAATGCATTCGAACTTTGTCCAATACACACCGCCGAAATTGGAAATCGTTTTTTGAAGCCGAAATTGGGTCGCGCCGAAGGCGCGACACTAATACATTCCCCCCGCCGAATCCAGAATCCAAAAGGGTTTTCCACGCTCCGCGTGGCTCGTCGTTTGCCAATACAATTATGAATAATCAAACCAAAAAGTTTTTCATATATACTCGCAAGTCTACGGACGACAAAGACAGACAAGTCCGCAGTATTGCTGACCAACTAAGTGAGTTAAAAGAACTCGCGTTGAAAGAACAGCTTGATGTTGTTGATGTCTTTGTCGAAAAGCAGACCGCCAAAATACCAGGTCGCCCTGTGTTTAACGAAATGATTGAGCGAATGGAAAAAGGTGAAGCGACTGGTATTTTGGCGTGGCATCCCGATAGACTTGCAAGAAATAGCGTTGACGGAGGAAAAATCATCTATCTCGTTGATACTGGTGTAATTTCGGAAATGAAATTCCCAACTTTTTGGTTTGATCCGACACCGCAAGGCAAGTTCATGCTCTCAATCGCTTTTTCGCAATCCAAGTATTATGTTGACAACCTTGGTGAGAATATCAAGCGTGGCAAGCGAAACAAAGTGAAAGACGGAATATGGCCTCAAATGGCTCCATTGGGGTATAAAAATGAAAATGTAAAAATTGTCGTTGATATTTCAACTGCTCCACTTATCAAAAAGACATTTGAGGCATATGCAACAGGAAACTTCACTTTGAGAGAGCTTCGTGACAAATTTAACGGACTTGGATTGAAACGAAAAAGCGGAAAGGAACTTGCGGTGTCGAATTATCAAAAACTTCTCAAAAATCCTATTTACACGGGGCTAATGAGATATAACGGAGAGATTTTTGAGGGCAAGCACGAACCGATTATTTCAAAGAAACTTTTTGATTCCGTTCAAGAAGTGATGACGAGGAAATCTAAACCGAAAAGCAAAGGTTTACATCCATATTTGTATAGAGGATTTTTCCATTGTGTTTGCGGATGTTTTATCACCACCGAACGACAGAAAGGAAATAACTATTTGCGGTGTACCAAAAGGAAAAATCCTTGCGACCAACGATATGTTCGAGAGGACATCATCACTTCTCAAATCAAAAAGGAAATCAAAAAAGTTTCTTTGCCACTCGATTGGGCAAACTGGATGATTGCCGAAAATGCAAAAGATCGGCAATCAGAAGCCCAATCGTCTTCGCTTTTTGTTCAAAATACAAAAGATGAAATTTTTTCAATCGAAAACAAGACTGAAAAGCTGATGACGCTGTATCTTGATAACTCGTTATCGCTTGAAGAATATCGCGACACGAAAAACAAACTTGTACATCGAAAGCAGCTTTTCAAGGAAAAATTATCATCTTTTGAACAAAAAGCGAATAATCGGTTCGAACTTACAGAAAAATTTCTAAAACTCAATATTACCAATGTGGAATTGGCAAACGACAGAACAGATGAAGAAAATCTTCATCTGTTCAAAAAAGTCGGTTCGAACTTTGAAATCAAAGATCGAACACTCCTTTTTAAACCACGCGGAGCGTGGAAAACCCTTTTGGATTCTGGATTCGGCGGGGGGAATGCATTAGTGTCGGCG
>JACDGK010000016.1 GCA_013815345.1 Patescibacteria group bacterium | reverse complement strand
TAAAGATACCAGAACTGCTTAAAAACAAAAACGCCCCACAGATGTGAGGCGTTTTTTTAAAATAAATATGGCAGCTACCTACTCTCCCGCATTGTTGTGCAGTACCATCGGCCATGGGGGGCTTAACTTCTCTGTTCGGGAAGGGAAGAGGTGAACACCCCCGGCAAAACCACCATAAGATCTTTAACCCTCCCGGCCTCCCTGAAGGGAGGTGGATGTTGTTCTCCCTCGTTTAGGAGGGGAACAGAAGGTTTTAATAAGATCGACATATTGAGTCAGCAACGATAATTACGTTACAATAAGAAGTTGTAGAAAAAGAAATGTAAATAAGATTAAAGCTTACGGGCAATTAGTACTGCTCGGCTTTGATGTTACCACCTGTACACCTGCAGCCTATCAACGTCATAGTCTCTGACGGCCCTTAAAAGTAAACTCATCTTGAGGAAGGTTTCGCGCTTAGATGCTTTCAGCGCTTATCCTGACTGTGCATAGCTACTCGGCACTGCACCTGGCGGCACAACCGATACACCAGCGGCACATACGCTCCGGTCCTCTCGTACTAAGAGCATGTCCTCGCAATTTACTAGCGCCCACCACAGATAGGGACCGAACTGTCTTGCGACGTTCTGAACCCAGTTCACGTGCCACTTTAATGGGCGAACAGCCCAACCCTTGGGACCTTCTCCAGCCCCAGGATGTGACGAACCGACATCGAGGTGCCAAACCTCCCCGTCGATATGAGCTCTTGGGGGAGATCAGCCTGTTATCCCCGGAGTACCTTTTATCCTTTGAGCGATGGCCCTTCCATACGGAAACCACCGGATCACTTTAGCCTGCTTTCGCACCTGCTCGGCTGGTCAGCCTCACAGTCAAGCACCCTTTTACTAATGCGCTCTGCGTACGATTACCAACCGTACTGAGGGTACCTTTGCGAGCCTCCGTTACACTTTAGGAGGCGACCACCCCAGTCAAACTACCCACCATGCACTGTTTCCATCACTGGATTAGACTCTAAGCAACAGAAGGTTGGTATTTCAACGTTGACTCCCCGATGGCTGGCGCCACCGGTTCAAAGTCTCCCAACTATGCTACACATCTGTTACTCAAAATCAATGCAAAGTTGTAGTGAAGGTTCACGGGGTCTTTCCGTCCCGTGGCGGGTAACCGGCATCTTCACCGATACTACAATTTCACCGGGCTCGTGGAGGAGACAGCGTTCAACTCATTAGACCATTCGTGCAGGTCGGAACTTACCCGACAAGGAATTTCGCTACCTTAGGACCGTTATAGTTACGGCCGCCGTTTACCGGGGCTTCGGTCGCAAGCTTCACCTTACGGCTGACAAGCTCCCTTAACCTTCCGGCACCGGGCAGGTATCAGGCTCTATACGTCTTCTTTCGAATTTGCAGGGCCCTGTGTTTTTGCTAAACAGTTGGTTGAACCATTTCATTGAATCCCGCCTTGCGGCGGGATAGCTTTATCCCGAAGTTACAGCTACAATTTGCCTAGTTCCTTCTCCACGGCTCACCCGAGCGCCTTAGAATACTCATCTCGACTACCTGTGTCGGTTTACGGTACGGGTTCTGATAACCACACCTTAGAGGTTTTTCTCGTGAGCTTGTTTAGGGTCACTATCTCGCAGGCCGAAACCCTTGAGTACTATCACGTTCGGCATTCTCTGCGGATTTGCCAACAGAAAATATACCTACTCGCTTTAACGGGAACTTCCGTTGCCCCGCGGACCTTTCACTTCTCCGTCACCCCATCGGAATTATCAGAAGTGCTGGAATATTAACCAGCTTTCCATCAACTGCCCCTTTCGGGTTCGCCTAAGGACCCGACTAACCCTGATCCGATTAACGTTGATCAGGAACCCTTAGTCTTACGGCGATACGGTTTTTCACCGTATTTATCGTTACTCATGCCTACATTTTCTTTTCCAAACGCTCCAGCATACCTCACGATACACCTTCGACGCTGTTTGGAATGCTCCCCTACCACTCCTTACGGAGTCTATAACTTCGGTACTATGTTTGATGCCCGATTATTTTCCGTGCCCGAACCCTCGACCAGTGAGCTGTTACGCACTCTTTAAATGAATGGCTGCTTCCAAGCCAACATCCTGGCTGTCTTAGGATTCGAACTTCGTTTGATCAACTTAACATAGATTTAGGGACCTTAGATGATAGTCTGGGTTATTTCCCTCTCGGCCACGGACCTTAGCGCCCGCAGCCTCACTGCCACAGATATATCATAGCATTCGGAGTTTGTCAGGGTTTGGTAGGCGGTGAAGCCCCCTAGCCCAATCAGTAGCTCTACCTCTATGATACTTCTTATATGTGACGCTGTTCCTAAAAACATTTCGGGGAGAACGAGCTATTTCTCAGTTTGATTGGCCTTTCACCCCTATCCACAGGTCATCCCATAGCTTTTCAACGCTAATGGGTTCGGACCTCCATTGTGTGTTACCACAACTTCATCCTGCCCATGGATAGATCACAAAGTTTCGCGTCTGCCCCCACTGACTAAACGCCCTATTTGGACTCGCTTTCGCTGCGGCTCCGTTAATTTTGAACTTAACCTCGCCAGTGAGGAGCAACTCGTAGGCTCATTATGCAAAAGGCACGCCGTCACCCTTTCAGGCTCCGACCGCTTGTAGGCGCACGGTTTCAGGAACTATTTCACTCTGCTATTCGCAGTACTTTTCACCTTTCCCTTACGGTACTGGTTCACTATCGGTCACTAAGGAGTATTTAGCCTTACCGGATGGTGCCGGCAAATTCACGCAGGATTTCTCCGGTCCCGCGCTACTCAGGATACCGCTCGTCCCTGACAATTTATACCTACAGGGCTTTCACCTGCTATGGCCCAACTTTCCAGATGGTTCGGTTTGATGTCAGTTTCTAAATGCAGTCCTATAACCCCGGGGGAGCACGCTCCCCCGGTTTGGGCTCTTCCCTTTTCGCTCGCCACTACTCGGGGAATCATTAGTTTATTTTCTTTTCCTCTGGGTACTTAGATGTTTCAGTTCTCCAGGTTGGCTTCCCGCCTCACGGCGGGATGATATACCTTCAGTATACCAGGTTGTCCCATTCGGAAATCTACGGTTTGTCGCTCGTATGCAGCTACCCGCAGCTTATCGCAGCTTACCACGTCCTTCATCGCCTCTTAGTGCCAAGGCATCCGCCATGCGCCCTTATTTGCTTTAAATATTGTATTTCATCCTTACCGGCCAGGTAATGAGTCCTGTTAGCGCCGGTAAAGGTATTTTTACCTTCTTTTCTACTACTTTTATTGTTCTTTCTGCATATAAATACACAGAATAACTATTATTGCTTTCCCAATATGTCAAAGAACTTCAAAACCATAACCCCTAAAAGAGGCTAACGGCCTGTGTGATGTAAACGGACTTGAACCATTTTGTGCTGCCTCTCAGCCACATCTTACTATCTAATAAAAGAACTATAAAAAACTTACCTTAAAATCTAATCTGAAAACAACAACCCTTTCTTTCCTCTCCCTCCTGCCACCGGGTAAAAAAAGTGGAGGATATCGGAGTCGAACCGATGACCCCCTGCGTGCAAGGCAGGTGCTCTAGCCAGCTGAGCTAACCCCCCGGTTTATATCAGCGTAAGGAAAAACCCCTACGACTAAAGTGTAGTCCCGCCCAGACTTGAACTGGGGACCTCTACATTATCAGTGTAGCGCTCTAACCACCTGAGCTACGAGACTAGGTAACCTCTTTATAGATCCTCCTCGCCGGTAGCGGCCTTCAGGCTCTTTTGCCGAGCTTTAATAAATAAAAGAACTTCAATCAAATAATATTTGAAAGAATACAGAAAACAACAGCCAGGTCTTAGCTCTAAAAAGGAGGTATTCCAGCCGCACCTTCCGGTACGGCTACCTTGTTACGACTTAGCCCCAGTTACTAGTTTTACCCTAGGCGGCTCCTTGCGGTTACCGACTTTAGGTACACCCAGCTTCCATGGCTTGACGGGCGGTGTGTACAAGGTCCGGGAACG